>DDTJ01000108.1 GCA_002344525.1 Akkermansiaceae bacterium UBA2367 | reverse complement strand
CTAAAGTTCAGAACAGGCTCTAAGGGAACTCAACTGCGGCATGAAAAAAGACCCGAAAGAGGCTGAAATCATTGACGCCATGTGGAAAAAACGGTTTTCTTTAGGATGCCCGCTTGGCGGCGACCGGTTGATGGCCGCCGATATGAAAGTGGGCTAATATCACTGTTCGGTAAAATATGACCCCCTCGCCCGAGCCCCTTTATGATCTTGTGCAGAAGGCTATTGATCTAGCCATAGAATGTGTGGACACAGGAGAAATCCTTGTTCCCTTCATTATCACGGAAGGCAGCCGAGGGGAAGTGGCTACGATTATGGCCGATTCGATTGACGAGTCTATTGCATTGGCCCGAGATCGGATTAAAGGATATACAGATTCAACGTCTGCATTTGCCTTTGCTTACGATGGCTTCATCACTATAGATGGGGAAAGAACAGATTCAATATATGTCGAGGCATCCTACGGAAACTTCGATCACACTTTTATTTTCGCTCAGAGATACAACCCACGGCAAGCCACAAACCCAGTTCAGCGTCTCGGCAATTGGATTTATCTTCAGAATAATGAATCCCGATTAAAACTATAAACCGAACCATGTGGTGCAGCCAACCGCCTACAGCGTCACGCCTCCTGCTTCCGCTTCGCTACAGCAGGAGTCGCGCCGCCGCAGGCGGTGGCTGACCACGGACGTTCTCTCAAAAAAATGGATTTCTTCTACATCGCAGTCGCGGCGCTTGCGCCAATCGCACTAATTCTTGGAGGAACGCGATTTTTAGGTAGCCAGACACATCCAGCAGCGAT
Source organism: Akkermansiaceae bacterium UBA2367 (assembly GCA_002344525.1). Taxonomy (GTDB): domain Bacteria; phylum Verrucomicrobiota; class Verrucomicrobiia; order Verrucomicrobiales; family DEV007; genus Arctic95D-9. The sequence goes on along the minus strand of DDTJ01000108.1, from coordinate 163,463 downwards.
CTTCATTCTCGCCTGGATCCTTTGCGCTTTCATTTTGACTCTTGCCGAAGTTGTTCCGATTTCTCGTGGCATTCTGGCTTTCGTGTGGGTCGCCGTTTGTTACGGTGTGATCTCGCTCATCCGCCGGTCTCGAAGTGTTTCCCACGATTCCGGACCGCAAGTCTCCACCAGAGAGCCACATGAATAGAACCCCTTGCAACGGAATCACCTGAGAGAGCAAGGGTCGACAGGCAACGGCTTCGCCGTCGCCTGCGCCCTGACGTTCGCTAAAAAATAGATTCCATACCAACACCAAACCAACAAACTACACAATAATATGAGTAATACACCAATCCCACAAACCATGATCGACCCCGATGATGCCGTCATGTGCCTCATCGACCACCAGAGTGGACTTTTCCAGCTCGTGCGTGACATTGACCAGCCTGTGCTTCGCCGACACGCGGCCTGTCTTTCGCGCATCTCTTATTTGGCAAAGATACCGACCTTTTCTACCGCCTCTGTCCCAGACGGCCCCAACGGCCCGCTTATCCCAGAAATCCATGATCTCAATCCTGACTGCGTTTATATACCACGCACCGGACAGATCAACGCTTGGCACAACCCTGCGTGGGTCGAGGCAATCGAAAAGACAGGTCGCAAGACGCTGATCATTGCAGGCACCCTCACCAGCGTCTGCATGGCTTTTCCAACGCTGAGCGCACTCACCGAGAACTACAAGGTGTTCTGTGTGATAGATGCCTCTGGCAACTGGTCACCCATGGCAACAGATATTACCCTTGCCCGCGTAACGCAAGCTGGGGCCTATCCAGTGGACACTTATGCGGTTTTGGCTGAACTCATGGCTACTTGGAACCGTCCAGATGCTTGGGATTTTGCTCAAGCGATGGTGGACTACATCGTTCCGCCTTACAAAGCCCTCATCGAAAGTTTTGATAAGGCTCAGCAAGTCCAGCGCGACGGACGCGAAACAAAGTTGGACAATCAACAATAATGGTATGTGTATGACTTCTGGCATGGTTGCTAATCACCACCAACATCTATGACCTAAAACAAAGCGGACAAAGCGGTGCAGCCAACCGCTGGGGCCGCTTTGTTTTCCATGCTTTCCGCAACTCCAACCCGTCCTCCGCGATCGACGCCAGCCCCCGCCCCAGCGGTCGGCTGACCTTGATCGTTGGGCGATGCTCGTAACGCTTCCCCCTCAAAACCGCCGCGTGAACCCGCCGAACACCCCGATGTCCTCCGCCGCGTCGTTCAGCCCGACCTGCACGCCCGCGTCCAGCACGAGATCCTCGCTGATGGCCAAAGTCATGCCAGTCGAGAAGTAGGCTTGATAGGGCGAGGAACCGGAGATGCCGACGTATTCGGTGAAGACGCCGAGCCGTTCGGTGAGGTCGAAGCCGAGCACGGCGGAGTGGACGAACTCGATGTCGTAGCCGCCGATGCCGTCGTGGACCGCGTCGAATTCGGCCATCAGTCCGAGTCCGATCCCCTCGGCGAGGTCGAGGGAGAAGGGAAGGATGAGGCCGCCCTCGACTTCGCCGTTGCTCAGGCCCGTGCCGGTGGGGATTTTCACGAAGGGAAAGAGGGCAAAGCCGGTGGGACCGCCATCGTTGCCCCAGACGTTGTATTTCAGCCGCAGGGTCACGTCGCCGAAGCCCTTGGCCCCTCCGCCGCCAGCGGGCTTCTCCCAAGTGTAGGCGTCAAAGACGGCTTGCAGGTCGATGCGGTCGGTGAGGCCGACTTTCAGGTTCGTCGCCATCACCGTGTAGGTGTCGTCGCGGCCTTCGCGCCGCCAGTCGAAGTAGCTCGTCTCGACGACCCATGCGCCTGCGTCCACGGTGATGGGACTCTCGGTGGTGTCGGGACGGTCGGGAGAGAGATCGCGCCATTGCTCGCGGGGGGTGGGGTTGAAGAGGGTGTATCGCGACGACGATTCCGTGGACGGGGGAAGCGGTTCTCCGGCCTGCGCAACGAGGGCCACGAGGGCGCAGGCGGGGAGGAGGAGGAAAGTTGGTTTCATGTGGTTTTGGTTTGAGTTTGTGAAAGGGGTTCCGGCTCGACCGGGCCCCGGCGCAGCCAGCGGGCCACGACGCCTTGCTCGGGGCCGAAGAGCCAAGCGAGGAGGAAGAGCAGACCCGAGGCGAAGGCCATCATGCCGGAGGAGGTCGTGCTCTGGAAGCCGAACCAGCCGGGCACGACGAGGGCGGCGAGATGCCCGGTCGCGGCGGCGAGGACGGCGGCGGTGGCGGCGATCCCGAGCATGGGGAGGAGTCGGCGGGTCAGGAGCAGGGCCGTGGCCGGCGGCACGATGAGCATGGCGATGACGATGATGCTGCCGACCGACTCGAAGGCCGCGACGGTCGTGACCGCGACGAGGGTCATGAGGAGGTAGTGGAGGAACTGCGGGGAGAAGCCGAGGGTCCCGGCGAGGTCGGGGTCGAAGGCGCTCAGCTTGAGCTCCTTGTAGAGCGCGGCGATGAAGGCCAGGTTCACGAGGAGAACGGCCCCGTTGACGAGGGCGGCGCGGGGGATGTCGAGACCGCCGATCCCGAGGGTGTCGAGCGGCGTCAGCTCGATGGCTCCGTAGAGAACGCAGTCGGGATCGAGATCGACATGGTCGGCGGCGCGGCGGATGAGGAGGAGTCCGATGGCGAAAAGAGTCGTGAAGACGATGCCCATGGCCGCGCCGCGATCGACGTTGCCGAAGCGCATGATCCACTGCGTGAAGAGCGCGGTGAGCAGTCCCGCGACGGCCGCTCCGACGAACATGGGCACGCTCGCCCGCGTCCCGGTGACGAGAAAGGCGATGGCGAGTCCGGGGAGGACGGCGTGGCTGATGGCGTCGCCCATCATGCTCATTTTTCGCAGCACGAGGAAGCAGCCGGGCAGGGCGCAGGCCACGGCGCAGAGGGCCCCGGTGACGACGATCCAGGTGTCGAAGGCGGTCCAGTTCATGCGGAGGGCAGGGGGTGGGGGCTGGGCGGGACGGCGTGGCCGGGGAGTTCGCCGGAGAGCTTCGCCTCGAGTTCGCGGACGAGTTCGGCTCCGAGGATGTGCTCGACCATGTCGGCGTCGCGATCCACATGGCTCGGGGCGATGTCGGCGTATTGGATGAGGTAGGTCTCCCAGAGCCGGTGATTGCGGGTGACGCGGGCGGCTTCGCCGAAACCGGGTTCGGAAAGGCGGAGGCGTCCGGTCGGGGCGCTTTCGAGGTGGTCCTCGTGGCGGGCGATGCGGAGGATGCGGCGGAGCTGCCGGGACGACCAAGCGCGTTTTTCGAGGAGGACTTCGGTGGGGAAGGAGACGTTGCGCACCGGGCCGTCCCCGGAGGTTTCGGATTTCCCGGCTTGGGCTTCGAGGATCTCGTAGGCGGCGCGGAGGAAATGCTGGCGGTCCACCTTGCGGCGGAGGCGGGCCTGGTTGAGGAGGCGGGGGAGGACGCCTCGCTCGGGCGCGAAGAGCATGCTCACGAGGAAGAGCGCCGCCGCGACGAGGACGATGACAGCCCCGGCGGGCAGTTGCGGGGTGAGGGCGCTGAGGGAGGCCCCGAGCCAGCCGCTGACCCCGCCGATGAGGGCGGAGATGAGGAGCATGGGCAGGAGCCGCTGCGTCCAGAAGCGCGCCGCCGTCGGCGGGGTGATGAGGAAGGCGATCACGAGGATGAGTCCGACGGCTTGCAGCCCGATCACGGTCACGGCGGTGACGAGGCCGAGGAGGAGCACGTCGAGGAAGAGCGTCGGCCAGCCCTGCGAAGCGGCGTAGCCGTCGTCGAAACAGAGGAGGAGGAACTCTTTCAAGAACAGCAGCGAGACGAGCGAGGCGGCCCCCGCGACGAGGGCGATGAGGAGGAAATCCGACTGCACCATGGAGGCGGTCTTGCCGTAGATGAAGGACTCCAGCCCCGCCGCGCTCGCCCCCGGCAGGCTCTGGACCATGCGCAGGCTGGCCACGCCGACGCCGAAGAAGACGGAGAGCACGAAGCCCATGGCCACGTCGTCGCGCAGCCGCGTCGTGTTGCGGATCAGGAGCATCGTGGCGATGCCGGCCACGCCCGAGAGGGTCGCGCCGAGGAGGAGACCGGGTAGCGACTTCCCGCTGCCGCCCAGCGAGACCATGATGGCGAAGGCGATGGCGATGCCGGGCAGGGTCGCGTGGGAGAGGGCGTCGCCCATGAGGGAGCGTTTCCGCAGGAGGAGAAAGGAGCCGATCAGCCCCGCCGCGATACCGAGGAGGGTGGTGCCGAGGACGACGAGGCGGGTGTTGTAGTTCCGCAGCAGCAGCACTTCGAGGATGTCGGAGAAGTCCGGCATGGTCGGCGAAAGGTCAACGAGGGGTGGAGCGCAGCGCCTCGGCGGCTTTTTCGAGGAGGTTCAGCTTGCCGCCGTAGGTCTTCTGCAAGTTCTCGCGGGTGAAGGTCTCGGCGGTCGGTCCCGCTGCGACGATGCGCATGTTGATGAGGACGATCCAGTCGAAGTAGGTCGTGACCGTGGCGAGGTCGTGATGGACGACGAGGCAGGTCTTACCCTCGCCGGAGAGGCGGCGGAGGAGTTCGACGATAGCCTGCTCGGTCGCGGCGTCGACGGCGGCGAAAGGTTCGTCCATCAGGTAGAGGTCGGCGTCCTGCATCAGGGCGCGGGCGAGGAAGACGCGCTGCTGCTGCCCGCCGGAGAGCTGGCTGATCTGGCGCTGGGCGAGGTGGGCGATGCCGACTTGCTCCAGCGCCTCCATGGCCCGCGCCGCCTCCGCCTTGGTGACGCGGCGGAACCAGCCGAGGCGGCGGTAGGCGCCCATGGCGACGACGTCGAGGGCGTTCACGGGGAAGTCCCAATCGACGCTCTCGCGCTGGGGCACGTAGGCGACGCGGTGCCGCGCCTTGCGGTAGGGTGCGCCGTAGATGTGCGCCCATCCGGAGGTGCGGGGGACGAGGTCGAGGCAGGCCTTCAAGAGGGTGCTCTTGCCTGCGCCGTTGGGGCCGACGATGCCGACAAGCTTGCCCTCGGGGATGTTCAGTTCGATGTCCCAGAGGACGGGCTTGCGATGGTAGGCGACGGTGAGGTCGTGGATCGCGAGGGGGATCTCCGGAGGGTGTTCGGGCCGCGGTTCGGTGTGTTTGGCAGGGAAAACCGCTTGGCCGCTGAGGGATTCGGTGTGCATCACGAGTCAAGGGTCATGGGTCACGAGTCATGGGTCACGAGTCATGGGTGGGAAAGCTTCCCTTGGAAACCCTTCTCCGGCGCGTTTCCTCCGAGGGCGCGGGCGATGGTGGTGGCGTTGTGGTCGATCATGCCGACATAGGTGCCTTCGTAGGTGTTGGCGGGTCCCATCGCGTCGGAGAAAAGTTCGCCCCCGATGACGACGTTATGGCCTTTGGCGGCGGCCCCTTCGAGGAGGGCTTTCACGTTCTTGTCGGAGACGGAACTCTCGACGAAGACGGCGGGGATTTTCCGCTCGACGAGGAAGGCGACGAGGTTCTCGATGTCCTTCACCCCGGCCTCGGATTCGGTGCTCATGCCTTGAATGCCGCGCACCTCGATGCCGTAGGCGCGGGAGAGGTATTGGAAGGCGTCGTGGGCGGTGACGAGAACGCGCTGCGCCTCGGGGATGGAGGCGATGGACGACCTCGCGTAGTCGTCGAGCTTGGCGAGTTGCTCGCGGTAGGCGTTGGCGTTGGCGGCATAGGTGGCGGCGTTCTCCGGATCGTAAGCGGCGAGGGCCTTTTCGACGACAGTGGTGGCGGCGATCCAGCCTTTCACATCCATCCAGACATGGGGGTCGTCGTGGTCCTCTTCGTCGGCGAGGACGTAGCCCGGTTCCTCCAGCACGGCTTCGGTCACGGCGTGGACGCGCTTGCCCGATCCGGCGAGGCGAACGAGGACATCGGTCATCTTGCCTTCGAGGAGGAGGCCGTTGTAGAAGACGAGGTCCGCCGATTGCAGGGCTTTCACGTCCGCCGCAGTCGGCTTGTAAAGGTGCGGATCGACTCCTTCGCCGATGATGGCCTCGACCTCGGCGAGGGGTCCGGCGACTTCGCGAACGATGTCGGCGATCATGCCGACGGTGGCGGCGACACGGTAGGGGCCGTCCTTCGCGGCAGGTTTTTCGGAGCAGGAAGGAAGGAGCAAGGCGGCGGCCAGCAAGGCGGGGAGAAGACGTATGTTCATCGGACGGTTCAACAGGGTTGATTGATGGATTGTAGATAGTTTATTTGATTAAACAAGATAAAAACTTGCAGGGGTCGAGAAATAGGGCTAAGATCGGGACATGCCGTCCAGCACCGTCGAGAACTACCTGAAGGCCATCCTCCACCTCCAAGGCGAGGGGAGGGGAAGCACCACGGTCGGCGAGATCGCGCGGGAGCTGGAGGTGACGCCGGGCACGGTCACGATCATGATGCGCCATCTCAAGGAGCGAGGACTCGTCGCCTATGAGCCGCGTCGCGGCCTCTCCCTGAAGCCGCGCGGCGTGGTCGAGGCGATGAAGGTGGTTCGGCGTCACCGGCTCATCGAGTTGTTCCTCGTCGAGGCGATGGGGCTGGACTGGTCCGAGGTCCACGAGGAGGCGGAGATCTTGGAGCACGTCATTTCTGATCGGCTCCTCGACCGCATCGACGAGATGCTGGGCAACCCCACGCACGATCCCCACGGCGATCCCATCCCCGATCGGCGCGGGATCGTGGCGAAGGACCGCGCCGTGCCTCTCGGAGAGGCGGACGCGGGCCGCTACCGGGTGGTGCGGGTCTCCGACGGGGATTCCGCCCTGCTGGGCTGGCTGAACGAAAAAGGCCTTCGCATCGGGGAGGAGATCGACCTTTCCCATCCCGACCGCGCCGCCGGGGTTCTCGAAGTGTCGCGGAGCGGCGGGAAGCGGCTGCGGCTCGGCGCGGAGGCGGCCGGGCAGGTGTTCGTGGAGGCGATGGGGTGAATCCCGGACGCCCTCTTTTCCCTTGCGAAAGCGGGGGAAGCCTCCATCTTTTCCCTCCCGCCGGAATCCCGGAAAAAGGACAGGTGTCTGAGTGGTCTAAGGAGCACGCTTGGAAAGCGTGTGTAGGGGTAACTCTACCGTGGGTTCGAATCCCACCCTGTCCGCCATCCAAGCCCGACCCTGCGCAAAGCGTGGGGTCGGGCTGGATTTTGGGATCAGGATGAGAACGCTGTTCGATTCGGAGCGAGCGGAGTCAATCCCTCCCAGTCAGTCGACTTGGCACCCCGCTTGCCAGAGGCTTCCTCAGCCTTTTGGAGATTTCAGACGGACCCGCTGTAGCAGCGATCTGTCGACCACGGTCCACCCGACCTCATCGACCGACAGGTCCGCCAGTTGGCCACTCCTTCCAGCAATCCCAGCGCCATGAAGCACGGTCGCATCGATGCCCATGCCCACCGAGGAATCTCCCTCCTCGATCCGCTGCAACGTGGAGCGCGAGGTGAAGGCGCGGTCGGCCACCACCGCCATGGGCAGTGGGCGTCGCGAATGTCCGCGAGTTTGGTCAGACTTTTGCGTACGGCGGCGGTGGGATGATGCGGCGTTGGCATGGAATTTGTCCTCTTCACGCTACATAAGCCCCTTTGTTAATTTGGTATGATACGCGAACTAGGCTCACCGCCGGAGGGGCGAACAGGCGCGGGAAGCGCATTCCCGGCCTCAGGTTCGTTCCGGCCAATCACTACCACCAGCCGTCTTCCTCGAACCAATGAAATCGCTTTCCCTCAAATCCCTCGTGCCGGTCGTCCTCCTCGCCGCCGGACTCTCGCTGACCTCATGCTCCGCCGCCGATCCGCTGCCCAGCGGCATCTATCTGCGCTCCGTGTTTCCGGCGGCTACCTGAGCAACACCATCCTGCTCTTCAGGAACGGCCAGGTGGCCTACAATCCCGAAGGAGACTTGGAGCGCTTCGACTTCGCGAGCTTCGCGGCGGCCCAGCCCCGCAACGTCGGCACCTACTCCGTCTCCGGCGGCACGCTGACGATCCGCTGGGGCGACGGCAGCGAGCAGACCGGGCCGCTGAAGCCCGACGGCGCAGGCGGTTTCGACTTCCTCTCCGCCGCCCATGCTCCCGTGCTGCCCCTGGCCAGCGGAGCGAGCCTCGACGGCTCCTTCTACGGTGGCTCCTCCGTCGCCGGGGCGAGCGTCAGCACGACCTACACCTTCTCCGGCGACCGCTACCAGACCGACGCCGCCGGCGTCGTGGTGACCAGCACGAGCGCCAGCGACGTGACGGCGGGCAGCTCGTCCGGCGACGCCGGCAGCTACCAGGTCTCCGGCACCCGCATCACCTTCAGCGGCAGCGCGGGCACCCGGCAGACGAGCCTCTACTACATCCCGACCTCGTCGGGCGCCAGCAGCCCGGAGATGATTCTCCTCGGCGGAGCGGTGCTGACGAAGCAGTAGGCGCGCGTAAGGACGTGCCAGCGCTGTAGCCGCGCTCAGTGAGCGCGGACCGCATGTCCAAACGACGCTCGACCGGGGTCAGTGACCTCGGCTTGTCTCTTATCTTTCCCTGCGCTTGACTCAATCGAGCCGCCGCTTGCGACGGCCCAAGCGCAAGGTTGCGACAGGGCCGGGGGTAAACCGCACCTCGGCGAGGGAGTTCCATCCCGTTCGTAGATGGGACCCCCGGCCCTGATCGCCAGCCTCTTCAGAAGCCGCACCTTATCAAGGGCACACTCTACGGATTGGAAGCCCCAAGACAAGCTCGAACTCGACGGCCGCATCGCAACCACCCAACCCAACCACAACCCCGGCACATCCACCCCTCATGCCCGATCCCATCCACCCCACCCCCGTCTGCCTCGGCATCGACATTGCCAAGGACTCCTTCGAGGCCTGCGTCCTCCACCCCGGCGGGCGCAAGGCCGCCAAGGCCTTCGCCAACGCCGGGGAGGGCTTCGAGGCCTTCCTCGCCTGGTCGCGCGCAACGACGCCCTCGCCGCGCGCTTCGGCGTGGAGGCCACAGGACCCTACGCCCTGGAGCTGCTCCATTTCCTCGCGCTGCGCGCCCAGCTCTGCATGGCCGCCCTCAACGTGGTCAAGCGAGACAACCCCCTGCGGCGCGGATACGCGCAGCTCGTCGAACGCGGCAAGCCCAAGATGGTCGCCCTCGGGGCCACCATGCACCGCATCCTGCGCATCGCCTACGGCGTCCTCAAGCACCAGACTCCCTTCGCGGAAACTTTCGCAAAATAGCGCTTGCCTGACCTTATCTACAGGAGATGCCAGAAACTTGGAGGCGTGCGGAAATCGATCTTGACCCTTTCCCGAAGAAAAAACATCTATGACGCCATGAAATCCGTCCCTTCCTCGCATCGTCGCCTTCGCTCCAGATCCGGCGCGGGCATTCTCGCCGTGCTTGCCGCCATCGCCGCCACCCTCCTGTGCCTCCCCCAGTCGCACGCCCAGACCGAGGTGCCCGCTGGCTCCGCCCTGCGAAAATCGCTTTTCGAGCTCGCCCGTCCGTCCGTCGAGAGCGAGGCCGGCCAGAAGGTGCTCTTCGAGGGATCGCTCAAGCAGCTCGGGGAATGGGCGTTCTTCATGGACACGTCACCCGGCGACGAACTGGATCGAGAAGCCGCGAGATTGGCTGAGCTCTGGCGATGGGACGAAGGTAGCGGAGAGGCGCTCTAAAGGGATGGATCGAGCCACGCCCCCACCATTATCCCCGCCGGATTGATGACGTGGACTTGGGGATTCGCCGTCTCGTTTTGGTCGATGATTTTGCCGGTGATATGGGTCGGATTGCCGTCGGAGAGGATCAGCAGGACGGCGGATTCCGCCATGCCGGATTCGAAGGCCACCCGGTAGGGCAGACTATAGAGATCGCCGGGGCCTCGGATGATCACCTTCTTGACGCCTTGCTGGAACGTGAGCGTCTTCCCTTCGGAATCCCAACGCAGGGACACTTGTTTCGGATCGAACTTCCACTGGGAGCTGACTTCCTCTGGAACCTCGCCGCCGGAGACCGCCAGAGGCATCCCCGAGACCGAGAGCATGGCCAACGCTTGGAACCACCGGAGCCGGGAGAGTCGTTTTCTCATGGGTTTCAGCTTATCGGATCGGCGCTCATCCTGTCAACCCGCTTCCCCTCCGCCTCGCAAAAATGTCGACTGAACCGCATCGCCCCTGGCCCCAACTTTCCCCTGCCGCCCGCGCGATCCGTGCTACACTCCGCGCATCATGTTACAGGCAGGCATCGTCGGACTCCCCAACGTGGGCAAATCCACCCTCTTCAACGCCGTCACCCGCACCCGCAAGGCGGAGGCGGCGAACTACCCTTTTTGCACCATCGACCCGAACGTCGGCGTCGTCACCGTGCCGGATGACCGGCTCGCGGTGCTCAGCAAGCTCAGCGGCTCCACGAAGCTGATTCCCGCGGCCATCGAGTTCGTCGATATCGCCGGTCTCGTCGAGGGGGCCTCGACCGGGGCGGGCCTCGGCAACAAATTCCTCGCCAACATCCGCGAGGTCGACGCCATCGTCCAGGTGGTGCGCTGTTTCGAGAACGACGACATCATCCACGAACTCGGCTCGGTCGATCCCCTGCGCGACATCGAGATCATCAACGCCGAACTGATCCTCGCCGACATGGCCACGCTGGAGAAGCGCCGCGCCTCCCGCGAGAAGAAGGCGAAGACGGGGGACGCCGAGTCGAAGCGCGAGGTCGAGCTGATCGACAAGCTCATGCCCCACCTCGACCAAGGGCTCCCGGCCCTGACTCTGCCCCTCTCCGACGAGGAGAAGAAGACGCTGCGGGAGTTCTTCCTCCTCTCCTCGAAGCGCACGATCTTCGCCTGCAACGTCTCCGAGGACGAGCTTGGGGCTGCCACCGCCGATCCCGACAGCCATCCTATGGTGAAAAAAGTACGCGACTACGCCGCTTCCACCTTCGGGGCCGAGGCCGTCGTCATTTCCGCCCGCATCGAGGAGGAGATGATCGACCTCTCCCCCGAGGAGGCCGCCGAATTCCTCGCCGACATGGGGGTGAAGGACTCGGGCGTCTCCGCCCTGATCCGCGCCGTCTATCACCTGCTCGGCCTGCGCACCTACCTGACCACCGGGGAGAAGGAGACCCGAGCTTGGACGATCACGGAAGGGACGAAGGCCCCCGGTGCCGCCGGAGTCATCCACGGCGACTTCGAGCGCGGCTTCATCGCCGCCGAGGTGGTGCATTACGACGATCTCGTCGCCCTCGGCTCCTGCGCCAAGGCCCGTGATGCCGGCAAGCTCCGCATCGAGGGCAAGGAGTATGTGATGAAGGACGGCGACGTGGTGGAGTTCCGCTTCAATGTGTGAGGGTTTGCGAAGTTCGACTGAGAAAAAAATCATGAATATTCGGGATCTCGCTCAACTAGGGTGTGTTAATGTAAAATCTTGCGATGATTGGCCCGTGTGCTATAGGATGCGATGCAATTAACCGAAGCTCACTACGAGCGCATCGCGCACTGTTTTCCCAAGCACCGGGGCAGCTTGACCTACAGCAACCTCCAAGTGCTCAACGCCATCCTCTACATCGCGGAGAACGGGGCCAAGTGGCGGAGGCTGCCCAAGGAGTTCGGCCACTGGCACACGGTCTATGCGAGGATGCGCGGCTGGGCCAGGCAGGGGGTGCTGGCGCGGGTGTTCGAGGCCATGCAGACCATGCGGCTCGTCCAGATCAAGGTGGAGGTCTGCTCGCTGGACAGCACCCCGGTGAAGGTCCATCCCGATGGCGCGGAGGCGTTAAAAAAAACGGGCCGCAATCCATCGGACGTTCCCGCGGAGGACTCACAACCAAGATTCATCTGGTTGCCGCAAATGAGCGGACGGCCCTCCGTTTCTCGCTCTCGCCGGGACAGGCCGCGGACGGACCCGAAGGGCGCAAGCTCCTCGAAGGCTGGAAGGAGGCCCGCCCCCCGCAACTCAAGTCGGTCGTGATGGACAAGGCGTACGAGGGCAACGAGACGCGCCAGCTGGTGCTCGGCTTGGGGCTGGAGCCGGTGGCCCCCCAAGGCGGACCGTCTCAACCCTTGGGACTACGACCGTGAACTCTACAAGCGACGCAACGAGGTGGAGCGGCTCTTCCGCAGAATAAAGCATCCCCGCGGCAAGCCGCGGGGTATTGGCCCGGCGCAGATCGAAGGATCGATCCGCGAAAAAGTTTACTCGCTGCAAGCAGCGGGGAATCCGACCCGCTGAGATTGAAGGCGTTCCGGCGCATCTTCTCGAGCTTCGAGAAATTGGACGAGATGTTCACCGCCTTTGTCCACTTCGCTCTCGTCGCGGATGCCTTGATTTACATTAACACGCCCTAGTTGAGAACTAGCCCACAAGTGCTTATCCAGTTCGTTTATAAGAACGGGCGACGCCCGCTAATTTGGATCGATAGCGTATCCGAGGAGGCGGTTCACGGCTTCCCGATTGATCCCGACGGTTTGCGCTTCATTGAGGAGACTCCACTGTTTCGAATCAATCCTGATTGGGTCGAGAGCGCAACGGCCACGCCATTCCTTGTGACTCAGATTATTCGTGTGGACTTGGAGATTGACGAACAAGACGGACGGACTCCCGAAGCCGAACACGGCGAGGATACCAAGCCTGATAACGTTCCGAGCTGATGCCTTCCTCGAACTTCGCTAGTCTTCTTACAATCGACTGCCGCCCTCTATCAGGCTGGTATCTTTAAAACGTTAGCCACTGGTGCCGTCTGGACATTCGATTGACTGCGGAACGCTCCCCGTCTTGACGGGAAGCCATATTCCCGTATCCTGATCCCATGAAAACCACCATCGACATCCCGGAGGCGCTCTACAAAAGGGCGAAAATCCGCGCCGTCGAGACGGGACGGACGCTGAAGGATCTGGTGCTCACCTCGCTGGAGAAGGAACTCGATCCGCCTGCCAAGGTCGGCGAGGCGGAAGTCTCCTACTGGGCGAACCGCAAGCTGAGGCCGGACTACGAAGCCGCCCTGAAAGCCGGGGCCTTCTCGGGAGGGACGGACTCCACCGTCATCATCTCCGAAGATCGGTCCTCCCGCGAAGATGCTCTACTTTGACAGCACCTACCTTTTCAGAATCTATTCCGCCGAACCGGGACACGAGGCGGTGAAAGCCGCGCTTGCCCAAGCCAACCGTCCGGTGGCTGTCGCGTGGCACGGTCGGGCGGAATTCGCATCCATCCTCTTGCGGAAACGCCGTGAAGGAGCCGACACGCCGGAACAGCTCGCCAGCCTCGCCAAGCAGTTCCAGGAAGACTGCCGGAATGGCCTCGTCCATTTTCTTCCGCTCGCTGAAGCGGTCATGACGCGCCTCGAAAGCGTCCTCTCCAACGCTCCCGCCTCCACCAACATCCGTGCTGCCGACGCCCTCCACCTCGCCTGCGCCGCCGAGCATGGCTTCACGGAAGTCCATTCCAATGATCGCCATTTCCTCGCTGCCGCCCCGCTCTTCGGGTTGCGCGGCGTGAATGTGATCCCATTGGTGTGAAAGCCGCGCCCATCCCGCACGCATCGGGAACAAGGAGTTCAAAGATTTGTTTTCGGAAGCTGCCGGGGTACAATGCCCCTATGAACGCGACCATCATCGAGAAGGTCATCGAAACGAACGGACCCTTCCGCATCAAGACGGTTGCGGGCGATGTCTATGAGGTTCCGCATCGTGACTTCGTCGCCTTCACGGCGAAAAAAACGACCCTCGTCGTGAATTTTGAATGCAAGGAGAAAGAGGAGATCGCGTGGATTCCGCTGCTGACGATCACTTCCGTCGAGGCGGCGAATACCCAAGCGGTGGCTGGTTAACCCGGAGGCGACCCTCCCTCTTTCGCCTCTCGCACCGCCGGAAAAGTCCAGTTCCACCGGATCGCGGCGAGGCGCAGGCCCACGATCATCGCCAGCCCGGCGACGAGGGCGTAGCGCTCCGGAGCGGCGAAGTGGAGCATCCCGAGGTAGACCCAGGCCCCGGCGAAGGCGCAGGTCGCGTTCAGCGGGCTGGGGACGAAAAGAGTCGGGATCTGGTTGCAGAGGAGGTCGGCGAGCACGCCGCCGAAGGTGCCGGTGATGACCCCTAGGATCACCGCGACGAAGGCGCTCGTGCCCGCCTCCATCGCGTAGGCTGTACCGGTGAGGGTGAACAGGGCCATGCCGAGCGCATCAGGCAGCGGCAGGAGCGGGCGGATGCGCCCGATGTGCCTCACGATCAGCCCCGAAAGGATCGCGATGCCGAAGACGATCACCGGGTAGTGGGCGTTCTTGATCCAGAACAGAGGATTGCGGTCGAGGAAGAGGTCGCGCAGCGTGCCGCCGCCGAAGGCGGTCGCGAAGGCCACGGTGAACACGCCGATCACGTCCATGCCCTTCCTTGACGCGAGGAGGACGCCATAGACCGCGGAGACGACCACGGCCATGAGTTCGAGCGAGCTGGGAAAGGTCATTGCCAGAGAGCGGGGGAACCGGGAAACGCCGCACCTTACCCCATCCGGGGAGCCTGCGGGAGGCCTTTCCTTTCCGGCCCGGCCCCCTGTTTCCAGATTCCCGGCTTCCGGCTGGAATTGACTTTCCCCCCTGAAACTCTACACTTTGCCCGCCTTCATGAAACCTGCCCGTTTTCTCGCCCCGGCGGCGTCCTGCCTTCTCGGTTCCGCCGTGCTCCTTCCGTTCCCCCTTTCCGCCCAGCAGCAGGGGCCTTTGACCGGCCCGCGCCTCCTCCCTCCGCCCGCGCCGGCGGCACCGGTCGAAGAGACGCCCGCGCTTGAGGTGCCGCCGCCGGAGTCGGTCCAGACCGACATTTCCGAGATCGAGCTCGACGCCATCGTCCGGGTCGAGGTCGACACGAAGCAGCCGAACTACCGCGTCCCTTGGAACGTGGGCGGCATGGGCAGCGGCAACGGCACGGGCTTCCTCGTGGGGCCGAATCGCTTCCTCACCAACGCCCACGTCGTCAGCGACAATCGCCTCATCTACATCAAGACGGTCAGCCAGCCCCAGCCCTACAAGGCCCGCGTCGTCAACGTGGCCCACGACTGCGACCTCGCCCTGCTGGAACTGGAGTCGGAGGCGGACTTCGAAGCCGCGTTCAAAGGCGTCCGTCCCCTCCTCATCGGCGGCATTCCGAAGCTGAACACCACGGTCATCGCGGTGGGCTACCCCATCGGCGGCGACCGCATCTCGGTGACGCGCGGGGTCGTCTCGCGTATCGACTTCCGCGGCTACAGCCACTCCGGAGTGGACAACCACCTCTCCATCCAGATCGACGCGGCGATCAACCCGGGGAACTCGGGCGGCCCGGTCCTGCAGAACAACCAGGTCGTCGGCGTCGCCTTCCAAGGCTACAGCGGCGACGTCGCGCAGAGCACCGGCTACATGATCCCCGTGCCGGTGATCTCCCGTTTCCTCAAGGACGTGGAGGACGGCGTCTACGACCGCTACGTCGATCTCGCGACCAGCTTCCTCAACCTGCTGAACCCCGCCCAGCGCCGCGCCCTCGGCCTACCGAACGACGGCATCGGAGTGATGGTCGCGCAGGCGGACTCGGCCGGCTCGGGCGGGGGCGTTCTGAAGACGAAGGACGTGCTCCTTTCCATCGACGGACATCCCGTCGCCTCGGACGGCTTCATCGAGATCGAAGGCGAACGGGTCGATCTGAACGAGATCATCGAGCGGAAATTCGCCGGCGACACCGTAGCCCTTGAAATCTGGCGCGACAACCGCCGCGAGGAGGTCACGGTGACCTTGAAACGGTTCATCCCCTACCTCATCCAGTCCGTGCAGTATGATCGCCAGCCGAATTTCGTGCTCTACGCGGGCTTGCAGTTCCAGCCGCTCGACCGCAGCAGCCTCTCCGCGCACAACATCACCGACCTACGCACCCGCTACTACTACGGCTTCTACAGCAAGCACGAGATCTATCGCGAGCGTCCCGAGGTCATCGTCCTGACAGAGGTGCTGCCCGACGCGACGAACACGCACATCCAAGCCTTCAAGCACCTCGTCGTCGATTCGATCAACGGGAAGAAGATCACCCTGCTCCAAGATGTCTATGACGCCTTCCACGGCGACTTCCACGAGGAGGGGCGCGAGGATTTCCACGTCGTCCGCCTCGTCGGGGAGAAACGCCCCCTCGTCCTGAAACGCAAGGACGCCGGGACCGCCCACGCCCGCATCATGGCGCAATACAACGTCGCCTTCGACCATTTCATCGAGCGGCCCGAGATCCTCGAACTGGAGGGGCTGATCCAGACCGAAGGCGAGGCGCCCGCCGACGCGGACGCGCCCGGGGAGAAACCGGCCCCGGAACCCGACGAAGAATCCGAAACGCCAGCGGAGGACGCCGCCCCCGCGAAGAAAGCCGCCTGACCCGACCCTCTTTCCCCTCAGACCGAACCCTGTTCCGCGATGTCCTCACTGCGCCCCCTTTCCCTCTGCCTCGCCGTCCTCGCCTTCGCCCTGCCTGCGGCGGCGCAGAAATCGACCCCCGAGAAATCCATCGTCCGCGTCAACGCGACCTTGCAGAGCTACAGCTTCCTCCGCCCTTGGGAGAAGGGCGCCCCCACCCCCCGACGCGGCCTCGGCGCCATGCTCGAAGGCGGGCGCGTCCTCATCACCGCCGAGATGTGCGTGAACTCGACCTTCCTCGAACTGGAGCACCCCTCCAGCGGCGCCCGCGCCACCGCCCGCATCGCTGGGATCGACTACGAGGCGAACCTCGCCGTGCTGGAGCCTGTCGATCAGGACACCAAGGTCTTCGACGGCATCGAGCCCCTCGCCCTCGACGAGTCGCTCGCCCCGGGGGAGACCGCCGAAGTCTGGCAGGTCGAGGACAACGGGGACGGCGTCTCCACCGAGGTCGAGGTGCTGCGCGTCGATGTGGGGCGCTACTTCATCCCCGGCTCCGTCTTCCTCCTCTACCAGGTGAAGGGCTCGCTCCAGGCGAGGACCAACAGCTTCACCCTTCCGGTGGTGAAGGGCGGCAAGCTCGTCGGGATGCTCCTCAGCTACTCCTCGAAGGAGCAGACCGCCAGCGTCCTGCCCGCCCCCATCATCAAGGCGTTCCTCGCCGACCTCGCCGACGGGACCTACGAGGGCTTCCCCAACCTCGGCATCTCCCTCGCCCCGACTCTCGATGAGACCCTGCGGGAGTTCACCGGAATCGATGGACGGGAGGGCGGCATCTTCGTCCGCGAAGTCAGCAAAGGCAGCTCCGCCGACCTCGCCGGGATGAAGCCGGGCGACGTCGTCCTCTCCATCGACGGCCAAGCCATCGACTCGCGCGGCAACTACGACCATCCCGAATACGGAAAGCTCAGCTTCTCCCACCTCGTCCGCGGCGCGGCCAAGGCGGGGGACACGGTGAAATTCGAGCTGATCCGCGACGGGGAGCCTCTCAGCCTCGACGTGAGCCTCGTCCGCAAGCGCCCCGAGGACTTCCTCATCGACCCCTACATGTTCGACCGGGGGCCGAAATACCTCATCTTCGGCGGGCTGATCTTCCAGGAACTGACCCTGCCCTACCTCGAAAGCTGGGGCGAGGACTGGACGAACCGCGCCCCCTTCAACCTCGTCTACGCCAACGCCGACCCGCAACCCTACGAGGAGGAGGGCCGCGAGAAGCTCGTCTTCCTCAGCAACGTCCTCAAGACCCCCAGCACCCTCGGCTACGAGGCGGTCAGCTCCGTCGTAGTGACCAAGGTGAACGGGGCCTTCATCAAGAACATCCGGGATCTCGCCGACGCCTTCGCCGCCGTGCCCGCGGACGGGCTCCACACCATCGAGTTCGACGACTACCCGATGGTGATCTACGTCGACGACCGCGTCTCCCGCCTCGTCAACCAGCAGTTGATGCAATACGGGATCGGTCAGCTTGAGCGGCTGGAGTGACGGGGGTGCCGCCGGTCGGGCGGATGGCAGATGGGGGCGAATGCCGGGGGCGGTCGATCCCGGCTTGCGTTCGGCGCGGCTCGTGCGAAGGGGTTTCTTTTTCCCCCGTTCCCATGCCCTACCGCGTCTGCAGAATCTTCGAGATCGAAAACGGTCACATGCTGAGCAAGCATCCCGACAAGTGCCGCTTTCCCCACGGCCACTCGCGCAAGGTGGAATGCGTCCTCGAAGCCGACGAACTCGACGAACGCGAAATGGTCTGCGATTTCAAGGTGCTGAAGCTCTCCCTCGCCGGCTGGCTCGAACGCTACGACCATGCCCTCTGCATGAACACCGCCGATCCCGCCTACGCCGAGTTCAAGGCCCGCTACGGCGACCGCGTCGTCGGCTACGACTCGGAGGATCCCACCACCGAGGTCCTCGCCCGCGACCTCTTCCGGCATCTCTCCGACTCGCTCTCGAACTACCGGGCCAAGGAGCTTCCCGGCTTCCCCCTCCGTGAGAGCGTCCGCGTCGTCTCGGTGAAAGTGTGGGAGACCTCGGGCTCGTGGGCGGAGTATGTGGCGTGACGGGTTGCCGGATTGGTTGGTTCGGCGAAAATCACATTCCACATGGATCGGAAATCTGAGCGGCTGGCCAAGAGAATCCAAAAGGCTGGTATCCGCGCCTCCATCAAAGAAGGGCATGTGCTCAGCGAGGCTGAACTACGGAACATCAAAGTTCAGATTCTTCCCAATCCGCTTCGGATTGGATTTTTCGCCGTCGGAGTGATTGCCTCTATCACAAGTTATTATTGTTTCACGAGCGATTCGGGTGGTTATGGTATCACATTATTGATTTTCTCGATTTCGATGATGTTTTTCGGCATTTTTGGCGTGCGAAGAACTTTGTCGAGAATACTGGATTCCATGGATGTGATGGATGCGGCGGAAGTTGCAGGGCTTGCGGTCAAAGGAATTGCTTCGGCTGTAGGATCGCTATTCGATGGCCTATGACTCCGGCTTTCTCATGGAAGGGCGAATCCAATCCAAGCAGGTGGCCTTGGTTGTCCGACCCCGACGACAGCGCCTCCATCCTTCGTTCACCGTTCACTGGAGTGGCGAGACGCCGCCTCCAACATCGCTGCCGCCACGGCGAGGTCGCCGGGGACGGTGATCTTGAAATTCGGCTCGGAGTTCTCCACCAGCTTCACGACATGGCCGATCCCGGCGACGGCGGAGACTTCGTCCGTCACCGTTTCGCCTTTCGCGAGCACGGCGGCGTAGGCTTCGCGCAGCAGGGCGGCGGAGAAAATCTGCGGCGTCTCCATCGCCCAGAGGTCCTCGCGCGAGACCGCCCCGGCGACTTCGCCGTCGGCGTTGCCTCGCTTCAGGGTGTCGGCGATGCGATGGGCGAGGGTGGCGGCCCCGTGCTCCGCCGCGACGGCGGCGCAGCGGGCGATCGCCGCCGGGGTCACCAGCGGGCGGGCCGCGTCGTGGACCGCGACGAGATCGCAGGCCGCATCGACCCGTTCCAGCCCGGCGTGGACCGAGAGATGGCGCTCCGCCCCGCCGGGGATGGCCTCGACGAATTTCGAGACACCGAGGCGCTGCGCCGCTGCCGTCGTTTCGGCGATCTTCCTTGGCGTCGTCACCACACGGATTTCCGCGACTTCCGGGCAAGCCGCGAAAGCGAGGAGCGAACGCACCAGCACGCTCTCGCCCGCGAGATCGGCCGCGAGCTTGTCGAAGCCCATGCGGCGGCTGCTCCCGGCAGCGACGAGGATGGCCGAGACCTTCATACGGGTGGTCATGAAAACGCCTTCATCGGCATGGATTTGCGGAGATTTGCGGCCATTCGCGCCAATTCGCGTTCAAAAAAGAAGGGAAACGCGGATTTCCGCGAACAAGGCGCGAAAGCATATGAATGAAAGGAAAAGCGGAGGAATTCACCCCAGCTTCGCCATTACCGCTTGCGAGAGGGCTTTGCCGTCGGCGCGTCCGGCGGTGCGCTCCTGCACCAGCTTCATCACCGCGCCCATCTCCTTGCGCGAGGTCGCCCCGGTCTCGGCGATGGCGGCGTCGATGATCGCGGCCAGTTCGGCCTCGCCCAGCGGCTCGGGCAGGTAGCCTTGCAGCACCGCGATCTCCGCCTCCTCCTGCTCGGCCAGCTCGGGGCGTCCCCCGGCGGTGTATTGCTCGATGGCGTCTTGGCGCTTCTTCACCTCGCGGCGGATCACGGCGACGACCTCGGGGTCGGTCAGCTCGGCGTCGGCTCCGCCCTTCTCGATGGCGGCGTTCTTGATCGAGGACCGCAGCATGCGGATCGTGTTCAGGGCGACGGTGTTCTTGTCGCGCATCGCCGTCTTCATGTCCTCGGTAATCTGTTGGGATAATTCGCTCATGCGCTAAGCTACGCATGTCCGACCATTCTGCGACGTGAAAAACGAGCCCATCCCATCCCCGCCTCCCCGCAACCTCGCCGGACGTCTTTGGAAAATCGTGGTGGGCCTGCTCCTCGTCGGCGTGGGCTGGATTTTCGTCACCTACCTGTGGAACGCCTACCTCCGCGCCGCGCGGATGGACGGCTGGGTCGAGGCGCCCTGCCGCATCGAGTCCATCTCCATCGACGACACCCAGTTCAACCAGCGCGGTCTGCCGAAATACGTCCTGCGGATCGCCTACCGCTACCAGTGGCGCGGCCACGACTACGTCGGCGAACGCTACAAGCGCCTTCCCACCGAGGCGGGCGATCCGCGCAAGCTCAAGCGCCGGCTCGATCAATACCCCGTCGGTACGGAGACGGTCTGCCATCTCGATCCCGACGCGCCCGAACTCGTCGTGTTGAAAAAGGATTCGAAGGCCGCCCTCTACACCCTCTGGTTCCCTTGCGTCTTCATCGTCGGCGGCGCGGGCATGGTTTGGTCCGCCCTCTTCCGAAAATCCACTCGTGGACCATCACCCGTGACCCGTGACCCATGACCCGAACCTCCCTCCTCCTCGACCGCGGCTTCACCGAGCACGACCCCGGCGACCACCATCCCGAGGCCCCTGGGCGCATCTTCGCCATCCTCGACCGGCTCGAAGCCTCCGGCCTCGCTGCGGAATGCGGCAAGATCGAGGGACGCGAGGCCACCGACGACGAGATCCTCCTCGCCCACAGCGACCGCTACCTGCGCACCGTCCTCGCCGAGGTCACTGGCGGCCACGGCCAGCTCAGCACTGGCGACACGAGCTACGGGCCGCATTCCTTGCGCGTCGCCCGCGCCGCCGCCGGAGGCGTGCTGAACGCCGTCGATGCCGTCTTCGAGGGAAAATGCGCGAACGCCTTCTGCGCGGTGCGTCCGCCCGGCCACCACGCCACCCCCGACCGGGGCATGGGCTTCTGCCTCTTCAACAACGTCGCCATCGCCGCCCGCCACGCCCGGAAAAAGCACGGCGTCGAACGCGTCGCCATCGTCGATTGGGACGTCCACCACGGCAACGGCACCCAGGACATCTTCTACGAGGATGGCGGCGTCTTCTTCTTCTCGACCCACCAGTCCCCTTGGTATCCCGGCACCGGATCGAAAGACGAGACCGGGAACGGAGCCGGACGCCACACCACCCTCAACGCCCCCCTGCCCGCCGGATCGGGGATGAAGGAGATCGGCGACATCTTTCGCGGCCCCTTCGCGGACCGGATGCGCGACTACAAGCCCGACCTCGTCCTCCTCTCGGCAGGCTTCGACAGCCGCCTCGGCGATCCCCTCGGCCACTTCACCCTGACCGACGAGGACTTCGCCACCCTGACCGAGTTTCTCCTCGAACTCGCCGACACCCACGCCGGAGGCCGTCTCGTCTCCGTCCTCGAAGGCGGCTACAATCAGCGCGGACT
Source organism: Akkermansiaceae bacterium UBA2367 (assembly GCA_002344525.1). Taxonomy (GTDB): domain Bacteria; phylum Verrucomicrobiota; class Verrucomicrobiia; order Verrucomicrobiales; family DEV007; genus Arctic95D-9. The sequence goes on along the minus strand of DDTJ01000108.1, from coordinate 141,766 downwards.
CGCCCAAGCCGTGGAAAGCCATGTGCGGGTGTTGAGGGGATAGCGGGGAAAATCGAAATCCGAAGTCCCGAAGGGCGGGACGAAGAGGCGATAAGTCTTGACCGGTAGGGGGAAATCCGGTTTTCTGAGGGGAGTCTGTCGAGGCGGGGAAGCTCGGCTGACGACAGGAAGGTGGGCGATTATCAGTGTTTGATGAAGAAATGAAACTCACGCGATCTCGAATCATGGAAATCGTTGTTGTGCTTCTCGTGATTTCATGTTTCGGCTTTTCAGAAGTGATGTATCATCGACATGTTTCGCCGGGGGGCGCAAGGCATTTCGATGAATTCGCGGACAAGCTTTCGCGCGAAGGACTTGTTCGAGTGTTTGATGCACGCGACGGAACGTTGATGGAATTTACGGGAAGCCCCTCCGATTATGGGGTGATTTCGATTCCTTCGTCATCCCCCAGATACTACTTCGACGAGAAAAGGACCTTCGTCGGTTGGGTTCGAGATCCAGGGGATATGGAGATACCCGAAAGGTTTCAGCCCATCGGGGAAGCGAAACTCATTTCATTCGAGGAGGCCAAAGTTAGGATTTATGGGCGAGACAAATAAGCGTAAAACGGAACCAGCCTAATGACTTCTCGATCACCATGATTAAGCCCATCATTTCCGTTGTCGGCCTTATCGGGGTGACCGTCTCGATGTTCCTCGGCATCTTCGCCGCCGCTGGATTGTGCGTGGCGATTTGGGGTTCCTCGGTTTTGGATACGGCATTGGGCAATCCGCCCCAGCGCACGCATCCAGCCTTCATCACTTTCATGCTTGTCATGGCCTCGGGCATGTTGCTTGGCGCAGCTGGTGGCGTTGCGGCCATCATGGTGCCGCTCTATTCGCGTTTCGGCATCCGATGCGGGCGTTCGGCCGCTTATCGGAGGTTCCTGCGGGGATACGCCGCGAGGCTTCTCGCCATTGCAGGAGAGATCGACGATGATCCACCGGACGAAGGTGCGGGGATTGACTCTGCTTTGCTAGACTAGGAGGTCTGCCGCGCCCAAGAGCCAACCATCGGGAAATTTGGCCGCGAAAAAGCGCGAAAAGCACAAAATGCCGAACTGGCGAGGGAGCGAAACGGAGCGGAAAGGCCCCTCCGCGCCGTTTCAGAGCGAGGCGGCGAGCAGTGCCTTCGCGGCCTCCTCCACCTGCGCCTCCTGCTCCGGCGTCAGCCCGCTCAAGAGCGGCAGGGCGGGGCCGGTGTCGGCGATGCCGGCGAGGCGGACGGCTTCGTGGAGGACGCGGACGGGGTTGATGCCGTTGCGCAAGTCCTCAAGCGGTTTGAAGAGGGCTTGGATCTTCCGCGCCAGCTCCAAGTCGCCCGCCTGCACGGCTTTGAGGAGGCGGTCGCTGAGATCGGGGCGGACGCAAACGCAGCCGGCGGTGAAGCCGTTCACTTTGAAGCCGACGAGGTGGTCGATGACGGGCTGTTCGCCGATGCCGCTGACGATGATTTTCGGATCGACGGCGTCGACGAGGCGGGCGAGGTAGGGGTCGTCGGCGGGGTTCTCGCGGACGATGGCGTATTTGATCCAGGAGACGAGTCCGGCGTCGACGAGTTCCTTGGCTCCCTCGACGGCGATGTAGTCGCCGTATTTGATATAGAGGACGATGGGGCGTCCGATCTTCTCGGCGAAGCGGCTGAGTCCTTTCACGACGCCTTCGGAGGTGGTCAGGCCCTGATGCGGCAGGACCATCACGGTGGGGAAGGCGGTGCTCTTGAGGAGATCGGCTTGGTCCATCATAACCCCGTAGGCCGGTCCGGCGGAGGGGATGACGAGGGTTTCCGGCGCGGCAAGGTCGGCGAGTTCGTCGAGGATGGACTCGTATTCGCTCGGGGCGAGGTGGTAGAAGTTGGCGTTGCCGCCGTAGAGGAGGATGTCCACGCCTCCGGCTTCGATGTGGCGGATGATCTTCTCGTTTTCGGTCCGGTGGAATTTCAGGTCGGCGTCGCGAGCCAGCGGGGGCACGGCGATGACGGAGCGGGCGAGGTCGGAGGGGGTGACGGGGCGGGTTTGCATTTGGGGTTGTGGGTCACGGGTCGGGAGTCATGGGTTTCTCACCTCCTTACTCTGACTCCCTACTCTTACNNGTAAGAGTAGGGAGTCAGAGTAAGAGGTTTCAGCTCCAACGTCCTTCTACCCATCTCTGCGCGGAACCCTCATAGTCGTCGCGCAGGATTCGGGGGAGGCGGTGGGGCCTGACATTGTCGTAGCATTGCAGCACGGCGAAGCGCAGGATGGAGGCGGGGAGACCGACGGCGGTGAAGCCGGGATGGCCGGTGGCGGGGTAGGGGCCACCGTGGTTCATGGCGGGGGAGACGGCGACGCCGGTGGGCATCTTGTCGTTGAGGAGACGACCGACCTTCTGCCTCAGAATGGGTTCGAGACGGTCGTGTGCCGCGTCGTCGGCCCCGCTTTCGGCGGAGTAGGTGGCGCCGGTGAGATTGCCCTCGAGCTTTTCCAGGACCTTGGCGGCTTCGTCGAGGGTGGCGGCCACGACGATCAGCGAGGAGTTTCCGAAGGCCTCGGTCTGCATCGTCTCGGGATCGCCGAGGAAGGCGGCTCCGGAGACGCGCAGCAGGGTGTTCGCCACGCAGCAGCCCGCGCCGTCGCCGGGTCCGGTGCCGCAGAGCACCTCCGCGCCCGCTCCGGTGAGGATGCGGTGGCTCTCGTGGAGCGACTTGCGCACGGATTCGGAGAGCAGGGTGCCGACGGGGGCTTCGCGGAAGCGCTTCGCGAGATCGGCGATGAAACGCTCCGTCGTCTCGCCCGCGAGGAGCAGGACGAGGCCCGGATTGGTGCAGAACTGGCCCGCACCCATGAGGCAGCTCGTCGTGAACTCGGCGGCGAGGGCCTCGCCCTTTTCCTCCAGCACGGCGGGGAGGAGGACGACGGGGTTCACGCTGGAGAGTTCGAGGTAGATCGGTTTGCCGGCGGCGTCGGCGGCGCGTTTCAGGGCGAGCCCGGCGGAGCGGCTCCCGGTGTATCCGGTCGCGCCGACGCGGTCGTCGGTGACGAGCTGCTCGCCGATGGAATGGCTGGTGCGGTAGAGGAGCTGGACGGCGCCGGCGGGCAGCCCGGTTTCGAGCGCGGCCTCGTGGGCGGCCTCGGCGAAGAGCTTCGTTGTGCCGGGGTGGGAGGAGTTCGCCTTGGCGATCACGGGATTGCCCGCGGCGATGGCGGCGGCGAAGTCCCCGCCCGAGGCGCTGCCGAAGGCGAAGGGGAAGTTGTTCGGTCCGAAGACGCAGACCGGCCCGATCGCGCCGTAGCAGGAGCGGATGTTGCTGGCCTGGTCGATGACGGGCTGGCGCCAGGTTTCGTGGCGGGCGGCGTGGGCGGCCTGACGAAGCTGGGCGGTGGTGCGGGGCAGCTCGACGTCGGCGAGGCGCGGGGATTTGGGCAGGGCCGTTTCGAGATGGGCCATGGCGACGAGTTCGGCGGCGCGTTCCTCGATCTTCGCGGCGTAGCTTTCCAGAAAGGCGGCGAGGGTTTCGCCCGGCATCGTGCGCATTTCCGCGAAGGCCGCTTGGGCGGCGGCGAGGGCGGTTTCGCAATCGGCCCAGGAGCTGACCGGGTAGTGGGCGGGCAGGAGCTTGCCGGTGGCGGGATTCGCGGACTGGAAGAAGCCGGTCTTTTCCGAGTCGCGCCAGGAGCCGGCGAGGAGGACGGGTTCGGTGGACATGGGGTGGGGAGGATAAGGGCGGCCTCAGGCGAGGTCGAGCGGGAAATGCGAGAGTTGGCGGAAGCCATCGGCGGTGATGAGGTAGTTGTTTTCCAGCCGGATTCCCGCTCGCAGCGATTCGCTGTAGAGGCCGGGTTCGAAGGCGACGACGTCGCCCTCCTCCAAGGTGTCGTCCCAAGCCGGATTCAGGCGCGGCACCTCGTGGGCGTCGAGCCCGATGCCGTGCCCGGCGTGGTGGAAGAAGCGGTAGCCGTTCCAACCGTCGAGTTCGGCGGCGACGGTCTCGAAGAAGGCGCGGCAGGATTGGCCGGGTTTCAGCAGGGTCTCGCCGGATTTCATGACCTCGATGACGCGGGCATGGGCGGCGGCTTGCTCGTCGGTGGGCTGGCCATTGACGGCGAAGGTGCGGCAGAGGTCGCTGCGATAGCCGCGCACGCCGACGCCGATGTCGAGGGGCATCAGTTCGCCGGCCTCGACGGGGCGGCGGCGGGCGAAGCCTCCGGGGGCGCCCGCTTGGAAATCCTGTCCCCAGCCGGAGAGGAACTCGCCCGCCTCGCGGGTCGCGGTGTCGAGCAAGGCGGCCATCAGCACGGTTTCTTCGAGACCGGGGGCGAGGAGCCGTTTCGCTGCGGCGTAGACCTCGTCGGCGATGCGGATGGTGAATTCGAGGGCCGCGACTTCGTCGGCGTCCTTGCGGCGGCGCAGGTATTGGTAGTCGGTGGAGAAGTCGCGGCAGGCCGGTCCCTCGATCAGGGCGGCGGGCGTCTGCTGCTCCGTGCCGACGCGTTTCAGGCCTTTGAGGAAGGGGTTCAGCACGGCGGCGACCTCGGCGCTGAGGTTCGGGCGCAGGGTGCAGAAGTCGTTCGGCACGTAGGCGGCGACCTCCCCGGCGGCGGGGGCCTGCGGCGATTCGTCGTGGGTGACGAGGACGCTGCCGCCATCTGTTTTCACGAGCAGGGCGGTTGGCGTGAGCGGCTGCCCGTGCCAGTATCCGATGAGCGAGTGAACGTAGTGCCGATCGAAGAAGACGGCGCCATCGAGTTCGTTCGAGGCGAGGTAGGAGCGGAGACGGTCTTGTCTCGTGCGGCAGAGGGTGGGGTCGAGGGAGGGGGGCTGTCCGGGCATGGGCGAGGATATACCGGGGCGGATTCGGCGGGCAAGGGCGGATTTGGGTGAAAGTCCCCGCAAGAACCGGGTGGCCCGCGCCTTTTTCCCGCCTACCGTCGCGGCATGACTTCCTACGCCCGCATGGAGCGCATCCTCCGCTGGCTCGACGAGCACGCCCCGTCGCAGCCGACCCTTGCCGAGATGGCGGCGTTCGCGGGTCTCGGGGAATCGCATTTCCATCGCGAGTTCGTTCGCTGGACGGGGGTGACGCCGAAGGACTTCGTGCAATGCCTGACCCTCGCCGACGCGAAGGAGCGGCTCGCGCGGGGGGCCTCCGTCTTCGACGCGGCGACGGAGGCGGGGCTCTCCGGGCCGGGGCGGCTTCACGATCTCTGCGTCTCCTTGGAGGCGGCGACGCCGGGCGAGGTCAAGAGCGGCGGCGCAGGCATGGCGATCCGTTGGGGCGTGGCCGGGTCGCCCTTCGGACGCTGCGCCTTGGGCGAATCGGAGCGGGGGATTTGCCTGCTCTCCTTTCTCGATGAAGAGGAAATCGACCCCGCCGCCGTCCGCGCGACTTGGTCGCGGGCGGAATGGACGCGCGACGACGGCTTCGTGGCGGAACGGATCGGCTCGCTCTTTGCGCCGCGAACCGATCGGGGAGATGTGGCACCTCTGCGCGCTTGGTTGCGCGGCTCGGCCTTCCAGTTGCGGGTGTGGCGGGCGCTGCTCGCGATCCCGCCGGGGACGCTCTCGACCTACGGACGCCTCGCCGAGGCCATCGGACGCCCCGGCGCGGCGCGGGCGGTGGGCACGGCGGTGGGGGCGAATCCCGTGGCCTTCCTCATCCCCTGCCACCGCGTCATCCGCGAGACGGGCGCGGTCTCGGGCTACCGCTGGGGCGTGAGCAGGAAGCGGATGCTGCTGGCTTGGGAAGGCGCGCGCCACGGGTGAACAGCCTCGGCGATTTTTCCATCGCGAAAGCGCTTTGCCGCTTTTCCTGCGGGCTTGGCCGCTCTATCGTCCCTCGAACCCTTCAACCCCGATTTCGCCATGCGCTGGAAAGGCCGACGTCAGAGCACCAATGTGGAGGACCGCCGTGGCGGCGGCGGTATGATCGCGAGCGCGGGCCGTCCTGTCGCCCTCGGGGGAGGTTGCGGTACGCTCGTGCTCATCCTAGCACTTGCCTATTTCTTCAACGCGGACCCGACGCAGCTCATCGACATGATGAATCAAGTCGAGAGCCAGACGGGAGGCGGGCAGGTCCAGGTCGACGCTCCCTCCGCCCCGGCCGATCCGGACGACGAGGTCGGGGCTTTCGTCCGCACCCTCAAGGCCGACACCGAGGAGGTCTGGAGCGCCATTTTCGCGCAGAGCGGCCGCCGCTACGAACCTGCGCGGCTCGTCCTGTTTTCCGGGCAGACGCACTATCCCGGCGGTGTCGCCACGGCCGCGACAGGACCCTTCTACCTGCCCTACGACCGCACCGTCTACCTCGACACTTCCTTCTTCGAGGAGATGAGGCAGCGTTTCCGCGCCGGGGGCGACTTCGCCTACGCCTACGTCCTCGCGCACGAGGTGGGGCACCACGTCCAGAACCTCCTCGGCCTGACCGACAAGGTCCACAAGCAGCGCGGGCGCGTCCCCACGGCGGAATACAACCGGCTCTCCGTGCGTCTCGAATTGCAGGCCGACTTCCTCGCCGGGGTCTGGGCGCACCACGCGGAGCGGAAATGGCAGATCCTCGAGGAAGGCGACATCGAGGAGGCGATGAACGCGGCCAACGCCATTGGTGACGACCGGTTGCAAAAACAGACGCAGGGCCGCGTCGTGCCCGACGGCTTCACCCATGGCACCTCCGAGCAGCGCATGCGCTGGTTCATGAAGGGGCTGCGCAGCGGCAACCTTGAGGAGGGCGACACCTTCTCCATCCCCTACGAGCAGCTCTGAGGAATGCAGGCGGGACTCCTCGCGAGTTTGGAAGGCGTCTCCCCAGCGCAGCTCGCGGCGGAGCTGAGCCATCTGCCCGGCTTCCTCTTTCTCGATTCGTCCTCGGCGGAGGAAGGCTATACGAATGGCGACGCGTCCCGCTTCTCCCTGATCGCCGCCAGACCCTGCCGCGTGGTGAAGGGCGACCTGTTCGACGAAGCCGATTTTGCGACGCTGCGCGACCTCCTCGCGCGAGGCCGCACGCCGGACGAATCCACTCCCGACCTCGGCTTCCCCGGTGCGGGACTCTACGGGACGGTCGATTACGAGGGGCGCTTCGTCTTCGGCGAATACCGTGAGTTCCTCCTCCATGACCACCGCCTCGGCCTTTGGACCGGTGTCGGTTCGCTCCTCTCGCAACGCCGCCCCACCGCGTCCGTCGCGCCTTGTTCGCTCCGCTTCGAGGACGGGATGGGGAAGGAGGAGTTCTGCGCCATCGTGCGACGCGCCCTCGACTACATCGCCGCCGGGGACATCTACCAAGTGAACCTCTCCCACCGTTTCACCGCATCGAGGCCCGCCGCGCTCGATCTCTTCGCTCTCTACCGGAGCTTGCGCGACATCTCGCCCGCGCCTTTCTCCGCCTACGTCGCCCTCGGCGGGAGGGCGGTGCTCTCCTCTTCGCCCGAGGAGTTCCTCCGCATGGGCGGACGCGCCATCCGCACGCGTCCGATCAAGGGTACGCGCCCCCGTTTCCGCGATCCCGAGCAGGACGAGCGTTCCGCCTACGACCTGATCACTTCGGCAAAGGAGATCGCCGAGCTTGTCATGATCACCGACTTGGAGCGCAATGACCTCGGGCAGGTCTGCGAATACGGGACCGTCGCCGCCACCGAACTGCTGAAGCTGGAGCGCTACGCCCAAGTCTTCCACCTCGTCTCGACCGTGGAGGGTGTGTTGCGCCGCGAAGTCGACCACGTCTCCGCCCTGCGGGCCTGCTTCCCCGGAGGCAGCATCACCGGAGCGCCGAAAAAGCGTGCCCGCGAGATCATCGCCGAGCTGGAGCCCTGCCCGCGCGGCCTCTACACCGGGGCGGTCGGCGGTTTTGGCTTCAATGGCGAGAGCCGCTTCAACATCGCCATCCGCACCCTCGTCGCCGAGGGCGAGACGCTGCATTTCCACGTCGGGGCCGGCATCGTCGCCGACTCCGTGCCCGCGAAGGAATGGGAGGAGACCCTGCACAAGGCGGCGGGGATTCTGCGGGCGGGTGGGTAGGGTGGCTACCAGAACGAGTCGAAGCCTTTCGACAGCAACCCCGCTTTCAACTCCGCATCGTGGGTCCAGAGTTTCGCACTGAGGTGGAGTGTGAGAGCGACGTAGGGTGTGTCTTTCGGATCGACTTCGCGGGTGAGACGCCAAGCTTCCATCCAAGTGCCGACGGGAATGGATGCCTCGCGAATGAAGGTCAGGCTTTCACATAAACTGTGGAGAGCCGAAAGGATTTCGTTTTCAGGCAACGAGGATCGCTCTTGGATGCGTTCTTTGTGTTTGAACAATTCCACGAGCACAAAATAGGGGGCGAAGAACGTGATGCGATCATCGGATTGCAACCGGGATCGCAAGTCCCCCCGTCCTTTGGACATCGCCCGGAAAGCGATGTTGGCATCGACGACCACCCGCATCCGTTCGTTCACTCGGATTCGGGGAATTCACCGGGCAGGAAACGACTCCGGTTTTCACGCCACCAAGACTCCTTCATCTCCTCGGCCATCGCTTCGGCCTCCTCGTCGCGGAGACGGCTTCCCGACAGGGCGGCTTCGAGGAGGAAAGGGCGCAGCAGTTGCTCCAGTCGCACAGGATCCACCTCACCGCGCGGGATGGATACGAGCACTTCGTCTTCGGTAGACTCGATGGTGATCATGAAAGCAGTTTATCACCGGATTTTGAAAAATCCCAACGCCTTCCAGAAAATCGGCGCAGATCCGCGCCAATCAGCGGTCCACCCCTCCCGATTGTATGCACCGCCTGCGCGATTTCGTCCTTTCGCGCTTGTCCGGCGAGGCTCCGGCTCCTAGGTTTCCCGCATTCCGTTTCATGCGCAAAGGCACCGCCAAAGCGCGGCCCGGCGAGGCCGCTCTGTCGCACCGGGAGAAGCTCCGCCGTCTGCGCGAGATTCTCTTCGCGAACATCGTCATGGCCGGGGAGATCCCCGCGCCGACGGGCGGGGAATGGCGCATCACCCGCTTCCTCAGCGACCGCTTCACCGAGTCGGGCCTCGCCCACCTCTCCCTCGACCAAGCCGGGAACATCGCGGGCGTGCTGCCGGGCCGGACGGGCGGGCGCACTCTCCTAGTCGTCGCCCATGTCGATAAAATCTGGTCGGAGGGTGACGACCACACCGTCTCCGTCGGCGTCGGTCAGATGAGCGGGCGCGGCCTCGCCGACAACGGACTCGGCGTCGCGGCCCTCGCGACCCTGCCCCTGATTTTGGAAGAGCTCGACGTGGAGTTGGACGCGAACCTCGTCCTCCTCGGCACGACGCGCAGCTTCGGGCGAGGCGACCTCGCCGGGATGCGCTTCTTCCTCGAAAACTCGGGCCAGCCCATCGACGCGGCGCTCTGCCTCGAAGGCATCGACTTGGAACGCCTCAGCTATGCCAGCCTCGGCATGGCCCGCGGCGAGATCACGGTCTCCACGACAGGCGAGGGAGCGGAATCCGGTGTGGTCGCGACCTTGGCCGCCTTGGTCCGCTCCCTGCTCGACATCCACGGTCGCGAGGAACCCGAGACACGCATTCTCGTCGGTTCGGTCGAGGCCGGATCGGGCCACAGCGTGCCGCCGCGCGGCGGCGTGGTGCGTTTCGAAATCCGCAGCCACAAGGCTGGACGCGTCGCCCGGGTCGAGGAGGAGATCGCCGCACTCGTCGCCGCCGCTGAGGAAAGGGAGGGGGAGGGGATCGAGGTCCACCTTGAGATGATCGCCCACCGCCGCCCCGGCAACCTCGGCGCGAGCCACCCGCTCGTGAAAAAAGCGCGAGAAACCCTCGCCCTGCTCGGGATCGATTCACACGTCGTCCCCAGCGTCTCCGAACTGGCCCTGCTCCTCGATCACGGCATTCCGGCATTGACGCTCGGGATCACGAAAGGGGAGAATCGCCACTCCCCCGAGGAGACGATCCGGCTGGAGCCGATCTTCGACGGTCTCGCCCAGATCGTCGCGATGCTCCAGTTCCTCGACACCCTCGACTCCGCGAGCGAACCCTCCTGACAAACCCACTAATGCCCGACCTTGACCAACGCATCTCCCGCTGGCTGGAGACGAACACCTTCCATCACAGCGAATTCTGGGACATGCAGGAGCTCGTGCGGGCGAAGCGCGAAGCCGGGCTGACGATCAGCCTCTGCATCCCCACGCTGAACGAGGAGAAGACCATCGGGAAGGAGATCATCGTCTTCAAGAGCGAGCTCATGGACCGCTACCCTCTCCTCGACGAGATCGCCGTGATCGACTCGGGCTCGACCGACCGCACCCTTGAGATCGCGGAGAGCTTCGGGGCTGACACCTACCTTTCCTCCGAGATCCTGCCGCAATACGGATCGAAACCGGGCAAGGGCGAGAACCTCTGGAAGGCGATCCACCAGCTCCGCGGCGACATCCTCTGCTACGTCGATGCCGACATCAAGAACATCCACGCGAAGTTCGCCAGCGCCCTAGTCGCCCCGCTCATCTACCGGCCCGAGATCCAGTATGTGAAGGCCTTTTACGACCGCCCCCTCGCCGTCTCCGACGACCTGCGCCCCTCCGGCGGCGGGCGCGTCACCGAGATCCTCGTGCGGCCGCTCTTCTCCATGTTCTTCCCCGAGCTGACCGCCTTGATCCAGCCGCTCTCGGGCGAATACGCGGTGCGTCGCGAGGTGCTGGAGCAGCTTCCCTTCCCCGTCGGCTACGGGGTCGAGACCTCGCACCTCATCGACCTCTACCGGACGGGCGGCCTCGACGCCTTCGCGCAGACCGACCTCGACAACCGCGTCCACCGCAACCAGCCGACCCGCGACCTCGGGCGCATGGCCTTCGGCATCCTGCAGACTTTCGTGAAGCGCCTCCGCGACTACGGCATGGTGAAGGACCTGCCCGAGCTGCACGGGCTCTTCCGCCAGTTCCAAGCCGAGGGGCACCGCCACGAGCAGATCACCCGCGAGATTCTGGAGGAGGAACGCCCCCCGATGATTACCTTGCCCGAATACAGAGAACGCCATGGCAGATAGGACGAAGAGAAGAGTGGCGATGGTCCACTACCACCTCCGCCGGGGCGGAGTCACGCGGGTGATCGAGTCCGCCCGCGAGGTGCTCTCGGCCAAGGGCGACGCCGTCGCGGTGCTCACCGGGGAGGCGCCGATGCCGGGGGCGAAAACGGACGGCGTCCGCATCGTTCCCGCGTTGAACTACCGCCGCACCGGCAGCACGGTCGTCGCCGAGAGCCTCGCCGAGCAGATGAGAAAGGAGGCGACCGAGGCCCTCGGCGATCCTCCCGACCTCTGGCATTTCCACAACCCCACCCTCGCGAAGAACGTCCTCCTTCCCAGCGTCGTCCGCGAACTCGCCTCGCAGGGCGAGCGCGTCGTCCTGCAAATCCACGATTTCTCCGAGGACGGCCGCCCCGGCAACTACACCAGCCAGCGATCCTTCTTCGACTCGCAGGCGAATTTCGAGGAGACCCTCTACCCGACCGCGAAGCAGATCCACTACGCCACGATCAATCGCCGCGACCACGACTTCCTCCGCGCCGCGGGCATCCCGGCGGCGAACCTGCACGTCATTCCCAACGCCATCCCCGACCTCGCCGTGAAGACGAGTCCGCAGGACCGCCCTTTCTCGCAGGGGAAGCTCTTCGCCTTCTACCCGACGCGCGGCATCCGTCGGAAGAACGTCGGCGAGATCCTCCTTCTCGCCCTCATCTACGGCGACCGCGTCGATTTCGCGACGAGCATGAGGCCCGAGAACCCCGAGTGGCAGGAGATGCACGACGAATGGGGCCGCCTCGCCGAGGAGCTGGAGCTGCCCGTCCGGCTGGGCCTCGCCGACGAGGGCGGCCATCCCTTTTTCGATTTGCTGGGGTGGTCCGACTTCATCGTCACCACGAGCATCGCCGAGGGCTTCGGCCTCGCCTACCTCGAACCTTGGATAGTGGGCAAGCCGGTGATGGGGCGCGACCTGCCCGAGATCACCCGCGACTTCGAAGCCAACGGCATTAGTCTCGACAACCTCTACCGCCGCATCGACGTGCCCGTCGATTGGCTCGACCAGACCGAGCTCGCCGCCGCCATCGAGTCCATGCTGCGGCGCAGCTACCTCGCCTATGACAGCCCCCTGCCGCGTTCCGCCGTGAAGCAGACCTTGAAGGCGTGGATTCACAAAGGGCGCATCGACTTCGGCGTCCTCGGCGAGCCTTTCCAGATGGCCATCCTGCGCAAACTGCGGGCCGATCCCACCCTGCTCGACCAGATCGCCATCCCCCCGCTCGCCCTCTACACCGAGCGCGAGATCGCGGATCGCCGCGAGCTGATCCGGCGGGTCTACAGTCTGGAGAACTACGGCAAACGCCTCGACGAGGTTTACGACCGCGTCCTGCTCGGACCCGTCGGCAAGGTCGGCCATCTCCCGACGCGGAAGGTGCTGGCGCAGTTTTTGAATCCGGCCCGGCTCAATTTGCTTCGCAACGGATGAGGAGGGAGGATCGAGTCGGCCTTGTAGAGAAATTCGTAAGAATTTCTCCCGTTCGGCGTGCCAAGCGACCTTCGCCGAAGTTCTCACGAACTTCGCTACCCAACCCCCGCAACGGATGAGCGACCACGCCGCCCACGTCCGTGCGACGATGCGCCCGCTCCCGGTCGCGGACACGGGAATGGTGCCGAAACTTCCGCGTTTCGACGGAATCCGCACCGTCGTCTTCGACCTCTACGGCACCTTGCTCGTCTCCGACGCCGGAGGCGGTTCGCACGAGCGGGAGCGCGATCCCGAAGGCCTTCCCGGATTCGAGCGGGTCTTGCAGGAAACCGTCAGGGCGCATCAGGATCGCCTCCGGTCGCAAGGCGCCGCCCATCCCGAAGTCGAGATCCGCGGCGTCTGGGCCGAGGCGCTGGCGGCGACGGGCCGACCCGCGAAATCCCGCGAAGAGATCGAAACCCTCGTCCTGCGCCACGAATGCGGAGTCAACCCCGTCTGGCCCATGCCGTACGCGGCGGAGGCTCTCGCCGCGCTGCGAGGGGCGGGCTTCGTCCTCGGCATCGTCTCGAACGCGCAGTTCTACACCCTTCCGGTGATGGAGGGTTTGTTCGGTGCAAGCCTCGACGGTCTCGGCTTCCATCCGGGCTTGCGGGTGTTCTCCTTCGAGGAAGGGGAGGGCAAGCCATCGCCGCGCCTTTTCGCCCTGCTCCGCGAACGGGCCGCCGCCCTCGGAATCGCGCCTGAAGAGGTGTTTTATCTGGGGAACGACCTGCAAAAGGATGTCCTCCCCGCGCGGGAGGCCGGTTTCCGCACGGGCCTCTTCGCCGGCGACGCCCGCAGTCTTCGTCTTGGTGGTGTGTCGGAGCAGGAGGCGACGGAGATCGCCGATGCCGTGATCACCGGGCTTGATCAGGTGCCGGGACTCTTCTAGCGTGGCGGAACTTGCGGGAACTGCTTGCCATGTCCTCTTCCTTCTTCATTCGCGGTGATTCGCGTTTCATTGGCGGCCATTCGCGTTCCTCATTTCTTTTTTGACGCGAATGGGCGCAAATCTCCGCGAATTTCCGCAAATCCAGACCCGTGGAGGTCGCCTCCGCAACCCTATCCTACGAACTTCGCTACCATGAAAACCTACACCGTCCGCTTTTCCCCCTCCCTCGACCCCGGCGAGGGCGAGCTGCTGGAGGACTTCCAGTTCCCTTGGCTCGACCGTCCCGCGCCTTGGACCGCCTTCTCCGCCGTTTGGAACGGGGAGACCTTCGCCTTCCGTTTCGAGGTGGAGGACGACGACCTTGTCCTCGATCCTTCCTCAGATCCCGACGAGGCCGTGCTCGGGTCGGATCGCGTCGAGCTGTTTTTCGCCACTTCGCCCGATTTGAGCACGCCCTACTACGGGGCGGAGATGGACCCGCGCGGCGGGGTCTACGACTACGAGGCCATTTTCCACCGCCGTTTCGACGACTCTTGGCGCTTTCCCGGCCTCCAGTTCTCCGGCGAGTTCCTCGAAGGCGGCTATCTCGTCGAGGGCCGCATCCCCATCGCCGTGCTGCGCGATTTGGGGTGTTTGTCAGGAGACCGCATGACCGCCGGGATCTATCGCGCCGAGTTCTCCCACGGTCCCGACGGCGTCGTGCAGGATTGGATCAGTTGGATCCATCCCGGCACGGAACTGCCGGATTTCCATGTGCCGGGGTCTTTCGGGACCTTCGTGTTTCTGCCGGGTTTGACGTAATGTCAGGCTGGGACGCGTTTGCAGGGCGGCATCTGTAGCCGAGATCATCGACCTCGGTCGGGCGTCGTTTGGTCGTTCGATCCGCGCTCACTGAGCGTGGCTACAGGCTTTCCGGGGCACGGAAAGTCTTGGATCACCCTCGCCGAAGATTCACGAACTCGAAAAGCACCTGCTCAAGCGGCTCGTTCGTGGGGACGAGGCGGTAGGTGGCGGCGTTTTTGGCGCAGAGCTTGCGGATCGCCTCGAGATGGGAATTGAGCCGTCCGAGATAGCCGGCTTTGGCCGTCGCGGGATCGACGAAGAGATCGCGTCCGCTCTCCTTGTCCCGGAAATGGGTCGCCTTGTCGAAATCGAAGTCGAGCTCGCGCGGGTCGAGGAACTGGAAGACGGCGATCTCGTGCCGCGCCGCCGCGAAATAGCCGATCTGCCTCTCCAAATCGTCGATGGGAGCGAGGAGGTCGGAGAGGAGGACGATGAAGCTGCGTTTGCGGATCAGTTCGTGCAGGCCCTTCATCGCCGCGCCAAGGTCGGTGCTCTCCCCGGCGGGGGCCTTTTCGAGCTGGAGGAGGATCTGCCGCAACTGCCCCGGACGGTTCCGCGCGGGCAGGTGGCTGTCGATGCCCCGGTCGAAGGTGGTCAGCCCCACCGCGTCCTGCTGGCCCATCAGGAAGTACGCGAAGGTCGCGGCGAGGGTCGCGGAGTAGTCGGCCTTCGTGTAGCCGCCCGAGCCGTAGGTCATGGAGCGGCTGCGGTCGAGGAGGAGGTGGGCGCGGAGGTTCGTCTCGTCCTCGAACTTTTTCAGATAGGCGCGGTCGGTGCGGGCCATCACCTTCCAGTCGAGGAAGCGCGGGTCGTCGCCGCGGACGTAGGGCCGGTATTCGCTGAACTCGACGGAGAAGCCGTGGTAGGGCGAGCGGTGCAGCCCCTTCCAGAAGCCCTCCATCACCATGCGCGCCCGGAGTTCGAGCGACTTCACCCGCATCAGCGCGGCGGGATCGAGGAAGGCGAGGGAGGGCATGGGTGGATCGCTGAGGTTTTGGGACCGCTGATTGGCGCTGATTTACGCTGATTTTTCCAAGTGGGTGCAGGACTGGCGCGGGACGTTCCACCTTCACCTCCGTTCAGCGTTCCGCCGTGATCTCGACCAGCTTCTTGATCACCTCCTCCACCGTGATCCCCTCGGCCTCGGCGCGGTAGTTCGTGAGGATGCGGTGCCGCAGCACCGGCGCGGCGAGGGCGCGGATGTCGTCGTAGTTCACATGCGAGCGTCCGTCGAGGAGCGCCCGCGTCTTCGCCCCGAGGACGAGGCTCTGCCCGGCGCGGGTCCCGGCGCCCCAGTTGACCCATTCGTTGACGTAGGCGGGCGAATGCGGCTGGCCCGGACGCGAGTTCGCGGCGAGGCGCACGGCGTAGCGCACGACCTCCTCGGCGATGGGGACGCGGCGCACGACTTGGTGGCATTTCAAGAGGTCCGCCCCGGAGAAGACTGCCTTCACTTCCTCGGCTCCGGCTCCCGTGGTCTGCGAGACGACGGCGACCTCCTCGTCTTCGCTGAGGTAGTCGATGACGATGTTGAACATGAAGCGGTCGAGCTGCGCCTCGGGCAGGGGATAGGTGCCCTCCATCTCGATGGGGTTCTGCGTCGCGAGGACGAAGAAGGGTTTGTCGAGGGCGAGGCTCGTCCCGGCCACGGTGACCTGCTTCTCCTGCATCGCCTCGAGCAGGGCGGCCTGCGTCTTCGGCGGGGTGCGGTTGATCTCGTCGGCGAGGATGAGGTTGGCGAAAATCGGCCCTTTCGAGAAGACGAGTTCGCGCTTCCCCTCGGCCGTGTCCTCGAGGATCTCCGTGCCGGTGATGTCCGAGGGCATCAGGTCGGGGGTGAACTGGATGCGGTTGAAGGAGAGATCGAAGACCTTCGCCAGCGTGCTCACAAGCAGGGTCTTGGCGAGACCGGGCGCTCCGGTGACAAGGCAGTGGCCGCCGGAGAGCAGGGCGATCAGCATTTGCTCGACGACCTCGTCCTGCCCGATGATGACTTTGCGCAGCTCCTTGCCGATCCGGTCCCGCGCCTCGGCGAGCTTGCCCGCGATCTCCTCCTCCAAGTCCGGTGCGTCCATTGCCGGGGCCGCCGCGTCCGGGATGAGGTCTTCGTCGGTCACGGGAGTCGGGGTGTCGTCGCTCATGGGAAAGGGGAAAGGGAGGTTTAGGGACTCGCAGAGCTTAGCGGCTCCCGTGCCTAGGGGAAAAGGAAAAATCTGGCCGGATGGCGCGGGAATGCGGTGGAGGTCCGCCGCCGGGGAATCCCGCCGGAGGACGCGGATACATGGAGGATTGATCTCGGACGCGATCCATGGCATGACAGGGACATGCCGATGAAACCGATCCTCCTTCCCCTGTGCCTCTGTCTCTCCTTGGCCGGTTTGGCTGTCGTCGCTCCCGTCTTCGTCGCCGCCGATGCCGGGGACGAGGGCGCTTTCAAGGCCGGTGCGGCCAGCGCCGACATCACGCCGCAGGAGCCGGTCCGGCTCGGAGGCTACGCCAGCCGCGACAAAGCCCACGAGGGCGTCGAGCACCGCATCTTCGTCAAAGCGCTCGCGTTGGAGGACGAAACCGGAGCCGTGACCCTGATTCTCACGGCGGACACCATCGGGACGCCTCGCTGGTTCAACGACGAACTGGCCGGGCGTATCGAGCGGGAGCTGGCGATCCCCCGGGAGCGCTTCCTTTTCGCCAATTCCCACAGCCACACCGCCCCCGTCGTCTCCGGATGCCTCGAGGACATGTATGGCTTGGTTGGCGAGGAGGCCGAGGCGACGGAACGCTACACCCGCTATTTCCTCGACCAGTCCTTCGCGGCGGCAAAGGCGGCCTTGGCGGAGCGCGAGCCGGTGACGCTCCGCTTCGGGCGGGGCAAGGCGGGTTTCGCGGCCAACCGCCGGGCCTTCACCGAGAAAGGGGTGAACTTCGGAGTCAATCCCAACGGCGCGGTCGATCACGAGGTGCCGGTGCTCTGCGCGGAGCGGTCCGACGGCAGCCGCAAGGCGGTGGTCTTCGGCTACGCCTGCCACTGCACCACTGCCGGCGACAGCTACCGGGTCTGCGGCGATTGGGCGGGGTTCGCACAGGACTATCTCGAACGCGCCGATCCCGGCCTGACGGCTCTGTTCATCACCGGTTGCGGGGCCGATTCCAATCCCAATCCCCGTGGCAGCCATCTGCTGGCCCGGATGCACGGTCTCGAACTGGCCGGTGCCGTGGCGAACGCGCTGCGGGAGTCGACAATGCCGGTGCGCGGTCCGGTGTCGGCGGCTTTCGACCGGGTCGATCTGCCTTTCGAGGATTCGGCGGTGCGTTCCCGCTACGAGGAACTGGCGAAGAACAACCAGCCCGCGACGCAGCGATACGCCAAGCGCTATCTCGACATGCTGGACCGGGGCGAGGCGCTGCCCACCAGCTACCCCTGCCCGGTGCAGGTGCTGCGCTTCGGCGGGGATCTCACGCTCGTGGCCTTGGGGGGCGAGGTGGTGGTGGACTACTCGCTGCGCCTCAAGCGCGAGCTGGCGGGTCGACAGCTTTGGGTGGCGGGCTACTGCAACGACGTCTTCGCCTACGTGCCCTCCGTCCGCATCCTGCACGAGGGAGGCTACGAGGCGGACCGGAGCATCACCTATTTCGGATTGCCAACCCGCTTCTCGACGAAGATCGAGGATCTGCTCGTCGGACGCGTGCTCGAAATGGTGGACGCGCCCTGAGTTGCCGGAATCCCTGCGGGTTCCCTCCATCGCGGGAGTGGACGCCGGAAGGAGTTGCCCTTTCCCTATCGCCATGGACCCATCGAAGCAGTCTCCATCGTCCCTTTCGCGTCGCGGCCTGATCCAAGGAACCCTCGCGGGGACGGCTCTTGCTCCTCTGCTCGGCGCGGCCACGGCTTCCGATGCCGCCGGGAAAGCCGAAGGGGAGGGGAGTGCCGTCCGGGGCGGTTTTTCCCAAGACGACATCCTCATCCGGCTGCATTCGCCCGCCGTCGCCGATCCGGTGAAGCTGCTCTTCGTGGCCGACACCCATCTCTTCCGCGACGATGATCGCGGAGCGCCTTATCGCGAGTTCAGCGGTCGCATGGCCAAGGGCTACAATCAGACGAAGCATTTCCGCACCCAGAACACGACGAACCCGGAGGCGTGTTTTGAGGAGACGCTGGAAACCGCCAAAAGCGCCGGAGTGGACGCCGTGGTTCTGGCCGGGGACATTGTCAGCTTTCCCTCGGAAGCCGCCATCGAATGGGTGATGGCCCGCTTGGAGCAAACCGGGGTCCCTTGGCTCTACACTGCCGGGAACCACGATTGGCATTACGAAGGCATGGAGGGAAGCTCGGCCGAGTTGAGGTCCGCATGGATCGAAAAGCGCCTGCTCCCCCTCTACGAGAAACGCGATCCCATGATGTCCGCTCTCGAAGTGGCCGGGGTGAAGGTGCTCGTCATCGACAATTCCACCTACGAGATCCTGCCGGAGCAGCTTGAGTTTTTCCGCCAGCAGGCGGCCTCCGGTCAGCCGATGGTCCTCTGCGTCCACATTCCTCTCTACGCTCCCGGCAGGCCGGTTGGATTCGGTTGCGGGCATCCTGACTGGGGCGAGGCGGCGGACAAGAATTTCGCTATCGAACGTCGGCCCAAATGGCGGGAGCGCCACACGGACACCACGATGGAGTTCCATCGCGAAGTCTTCGCCGCGCCCAACCTGCTCGGCGTGTTCGCCGGTCACACGCACCGCTTGTCGCTCGACGTGCTGAACGGCATCCCCCAAGTGGTGGCGGGGGCCAACGCCACCGGCGCCCATCTCTTGGTGGAGGTGCTGCCGATGTCGGTGGCGGGATGATGGCGTTCTCCTGTCGCCGCAGAAGGGAGGCCAAAAAAATCGATTTTCCATTCATGATCAAATCCGCCGCCATTGCCCTTCCATTCGCCTTGCTCGCCGCCGTCTCCTTGGCCGAGGAGCCTTTGGATTTCACCGTGAAGCTCGAAACGGTGATGAAGCATCACGACGGCGAGTTCCTCTGGTTCCATCCGAGGGCCGCGCCGGTTCCGGGCGGGGCGGTGATGACGATCCAGAAGCACCTGAAGGTCTCCGACTACTACTCCGGCCTGCATTTCATGCGGCGCGAGGGCGTGGACGGCGCATGGAGCGGCCCCTTCCTGCCGCCGGAGATCGACTGGCAGCCGCAGGCCGACGGTGTGACGCTCAGCGTCGCGGATGTGACGCCGGGCTGGCACGAGCCGACGGGCCGGCTCCTCGCCATCGGCTGCCGCGTGCGCTACAGCTCGGCGGGCAAGCAGCTCGACGACGTGAAGCGTTCGCACCAGACCGTCTACGCCGTCTTCGACCCGGGAACTTCGAAGTGGACGCCGTGGCGGGTCTTGAAGCTGCCGGAGGACGAGGAGTTCGACTTCGCCCGAAACGCCTGCGCCCAGTGGGTGGTGAAGGACGACGGAAAACTGCTCGTGCCCCTCTACATCGCCAAAAGCCCCAAGGACCGCTACAGCACGACCGTGGCCGAATGCCGCTTCGACGGCGAAACGCTCGTCTTCGAGCGGAACGGCGATGTCCTGCGCCTCGATGTCGCCCGTGGGCTCTACGAGCCGTCGCTGGTCGCGCATGGCGGGCGCTACTACCTCACGCTGCGGAATGACGAGCGAGGCTACGTGAGCGCGGGCGACGACGGCCTTCATTTCGCCGAGCCGAAGCCGTGGACCTTCGACGACGGCGCGGAGCTGGGCAGCTACAACACCCAGCAGCACTGGCTGGCGCATCGCGACGGCCTTTTCCTCGTCTACACCCGACGCGGCGCGGACAACGACCACATCGTCCGCCACCGCGCGCCGCTCTTCATGGCCCGCGTCGATCCGGAGAAGCTTCATGTCGTCCGCGCGAGCGAGAAAGTCGTCGTCCCCGAGCGCGGCGCGGAGCTCGGCAATTTCGGCTGCGCCCGCATCGACGGGCGCGAGTCGTGGGTCACCGTGTCCGAGGGCATGTTCATGAAGGACTCCGTCCAACGCGGCGCCGAGGGCGCGACCTTCGTCGCCCGCATCCTGTGGTCCAAACCCGACGCGCCGAATCCATGAGCGAGCCGCTAGTCTATCTGAACGACCGCTTCGTTCCCGCCTCGCAGGCGAAGCTGAACATCTACGATCTCGGCCTCGTGCTCGGCGCGACGCTCACCGAGATGACCCGCACCTTCCGCCACCGGCCGTTTCGCGCCGAGGAGCATGTCGCGAGGCTCTACCGCTCGCTGAAGTTCTCCGGCATCGCGCCGTCGCTGGGGCCGAAGGAGATGCTTGCGCGGACGAACGAGCTGGCAGAGGCGAACGCCCAGTTCCTCGACCCCGACGGGGATCTAGGCATCGTGATCTTCGTGACGCCGGGCGAGAATTCGCTCTACGCCGGCAGCGCGGGTTCCGCCGGGCCGTTGCGGCCCACGGTCTGCATCCACAGCTTCCCGTTGCGCTTCGAGATGTGGCGGCACCTCTTCATGGAGGGGGCGCACGTCGTCACCCCGTCGATCCGGCACATCCCGCCGCAGTGCGTGGAGCCGAAGATGAAGCACCGCAGCCGCCTGCATTGGTGGCTGGCCGACAGGCAGTCGCAGGCCGTCGATCCGCGCGCGATCACGTTGCTGCTCGACCTCGACGGGAACGTCACCGAGTGCGCGGGTTCGAATTTCGTCATCGTGAAAGGCCGCACCATCGTCTCGCCCTCGCCGCGCAACATCCTGCACGGCATCAGCCTGCAAACGGTGAAAGAGCTTGCGCCGCAGATCGGCATGGAGTTCGTGGAGCGCGATTTCCAGCCATACGACGTGGTCAACGCCGACGAGGCTTGGCTGACGACCACGCCCTATTGCATGACCCCCTGCACCCGCATCAACACCACGTCCATCGGCGACGGCAAGCCGGGGCCGTGGTTCAGGAAGATGATCGCCGCATGGAGCGGGATCGCGGGCTTGGACATCGAGGCGCAAGTTTTGGAAGGCGCGTCGTCATGAGGTGAGCCGGGCGTCGCTCGCCGAACCGGACATCCGGCGGCAGCCGGGTGGGGCGTCCCTTGGCCCAAGACGACTCGGCAGGGATGCCTCGCCCCACCTTCGTCGAATCTGCTGACGACCTTGGCGGATGGTTCGGGGCGATCCGGAGTCCGATCCGAAATCGTCAGGAGCTTTTCGAGATTTCGAATGAGGGTATCGAAGGCGGAAATCTGTAGTCTGGGTCATCGACCCCGGTCGGGCGTTGTTTGAGCAGTCGGTCCGGCCTCGATGAGACCGGCTACAGCGCTGGCGCATCCTCCGAAGTCTTGAATCACCAACACCCGCGCGCAGAGGCCGAAATCCGTTCGACAGGGCGGGCCGCCTCCTGTAGGAATGGCGCTGCGCAGCCCCTCAAAGGAATGGACGACCCCGACCTGAACCGCCAAGACCCGTTCCCGTCCACGGCTTGGACCCTAGTCAGGCTGGCGGTGGCGAAGCACGAGGCCGGCGCGGACCGGGCCTTGGACCGGATCTGCCGCTCCTACGAGGGTCCCGTCATGGCCTACATCCTGGGCGCGGGTTGCGCCTGGGACGATGCCGAGGATGTGAAGCAGGCCTTCTTCGAGCACCTCTTGGCAAAGGAGGCCTTGGCAGGCGCCGAGGAATCCGGGGTGAAGCTGCGGGTCTTCCTCCTCACCAAGCTGCGGAGCTTCCTCGTCGACCGCCACCGTCGCGTCGCGGCGCAAAAGCGGGGCGGCGGGCGCGTGGTCCAGTTCGCCGACCTCGACGAGGCCCAGGCCAGGCTCGCGGAGCCGGTCGATCCCGTCACGCCCTTCATCGCCTACCAGCGGCAATGGGTCGAGACGCTCGCGGCGAACGCCCTGGCGACCCTGAAGGCCGAATACGCGGATCGCGGCCAAGCCACCCTCTTCGACGCCCTCGCCCCCTTCATCACCCAGGAGAGCGAGCATCGTATCGCCGAGCTGTCGGCCCGCCTCGCCCGGCCCGAGGGCACCCTGAAAAGCGACATCTCCCGCCTGCGGGAAAAATGCCAGCGGCTCATCCGTCGCCGGGTCGCCGCCACCTTGGACGACCCGACCCCGGAGAACATCGAGATCGAGCTGGCCGAGCTGATGGGGTACCGCGGGTGATTTTTTTCGCAAATTCCCTGCAACTCTTTCCGGTGGATTGCGAAGAGAGCTTTGTGGTGGGCCATCGCCCGCGACCCAGCCTTTGAGAAACATGCTCCCTTTTGCCGACAAAGTGCTTCAGTGATCCAAAGGTTCCTTGCATCCCTACCCGCTATGCGAGCCACTTTTTAAACCTGCTCCCCCGCCCCATGAAAACCATCCTCATCCCGCTCGTCCTCCCGGCTCTCTGCTTCCTGCTCGCGGCTCCGATTTCGAGGGCGGATGAAACTCGCGACTTCAAAGACACGTTGACGGCCTTTGTCTGGTCGTGGAACAATCCAGGATCGGCGGCACGGGGTTGGGGCGAGGGGGCGGAGATGCGGTTTCTGCCCGATTACACGCTGGTCCAGAAAAGCACGAAAGGGGTCGCTGCGGTTTTTGACTGGAGGATCGTGGGACCCCGCACAGTGGTGTTCGGCCCGAAGGATGGCGAGCGGCGGGTGGTTTTTGACGATTCCATCTCGTCATACCAAGCGACGGAGACTTGGAATGGGAATGACGCCATCCAAGGCGCCCGCAAGGAGGCGCTGGGTCAGGCGGAGCCTCGCAACGGGGAGGCTGCGTCCATCCGGACTGTCCCCGGCCAGCCCTTGGCGGCCGAACCGGGATTCTTCCCCCTGCTGGACCGGGACCATCAGGAAGGCTGGAAGCCGTGTGGCGGCGGAGGCCTCCGGATCGACGCGGAAGGCGTCGGGACCACTTTGATGCCGAAGCGCTATTTCGGCGTCGCTTGGTATTCCCTGCGGACCTTCGGGGATTTCGTTCTGCGAGCGGAGTTCAGCCCGGTTCAGGCCGAATACAATTCCGGCATCCGGCTTCGTTTCCCCGCCCCCGGCGACGATCCCTTCATGGTCAGCCAGGCGGGATATGAAGTCTCCATCCTTCATCCGGGAGGAGACGGAGGGAGAGCCGACATGAAGAACGGCGCGATCGCCAAACAGCAAGCGCCGTCCAAGACCGCCCGGGTCCGCCCGCCCGGAGAGTGGAACGACATCGAAGTCTCCGTCATTGGCCAACGATATTCCGTCACGATCAATGGACTGCTGGTCACCACCTTCATCGGCAACAAAGGGCTCTCGGGCCACATCGGAATCGAGAACCACAAGGCCGGGGCCGTGCGTTGGAGGAACATCCGCATCAAGGACTTGGGTGGGGCGTCCCCGGCTCCCGCACCGGAGGTCACGTCGACCGGCATCGTCCCCCCGGCCCCGATGCCGGCCACCATGCAGACCGATCCCAACCAGCCCCGCATCGAAGTCGTCAAGGACCAAGGGCCCAACGCCGCGGAATGGGCGCTCGCGCCGCTCGACGAGGCCATCCCCGCTGACATCCGCCAGAACCTCGCCTTCCTGCGCGAGGACCTGCTCGACGAAGGGGCAAAGTCCGCGAAAGCCAGCCCCGAAGCCTACCAACTCGCCTCCGACTACTGCGACAAGCTCCTCGCCGCGCTTGGCCAGCGGGAGATCGCCCGCGTCCAGGCCGGCTACCAAAGCGCCCAAGCCGACGCGAACAAGGCATTCTCCAACCAAGCCCTCGACGCCCGCCGCAACCACCAGATGAGCTGGCCTCAATACGCCCGCGAGGAGTCCCAGCGAGCCGCCCTGCGCGAGAGCGAAGCCAACAAGGCCGACGTGAAGAGGCAGCGCCTCAAGGTCGAATGGGCGACCCGTTCGGAGGGGATGCGCTCTCACCTCGACCAAGCCTACCGCCAGTTTCGTGCCGCCGTCCGCGAATGATTCCCGCCGCACCCGCCCACCCCATGAAAACTTTCCTTTTTTGCCTGAGCCTAAATATCGCCGCCCCGCTGCTCCTGGCGGTCGAACCGGGATTCTCCAGCCTTTTTGACGGCATCTCCACACATGGATGGACGACCTGCGGCGCTGGCAAAATCTCCTTGGAACAAGGCGCGGCGCGCACCTCCGTACCCCCGAATGCCAAGGAACAAGGCTGCTGGTGGTACGAGGCGGGATCATTTCAAGACTTTGTGTTGCGGCTTGAGTATCTGCTCGAAGGTCCATCCTCGGATTCCGGTGTTTTCCTGCACTTTCCAAACCCCGGCAATGACGCCGACAGCATGGGCCGGGTGCATCAAGGCCCCGAAATCCAAATCTTGGGGACGGCCATGGCCGATTACCCCTCCGGCTCCGTGACGGATTCCCAGACCTCCTCCAATGCCATCCAGAATCCGCCGGGCGCATGGAACACCCTCGAAGTCCAATGCATCGGCCCGGTCATCCTGGTCCAGATCAATGGAGCCTGCGTGAACCGACACGAGATGGAGGAGGATGCCACCTTGCGAAGGAGCGGCCACATTGGCATCCAAATGACCCGCGCGGGTTCCGTAAGGTACCGCAACATCCGCATCAAGGAGTTTCAGCAGATTCCCGGCGACGTATCCACCTTGAGGCGGACAATTGTCGGCCCGGCTTGGGATTGGCCGGCGGATCTCAAGGAATACGCCGGCGACGTCCGCTTTCTGCCGGACGGTGGCGTCGTCAAGAGCTGGGGGAAGAATGTCTGGAAGTGGGAACCCCTGACATCCCATGTATTCCGCATCCGCGATCCCGGGACCAAGAAGAATATGTACATGATCTTTGACGACGACTTCTCGAAGTTCCAAGGCCTGGGCTTTCATCGCAATCGTCAACACATCGGTTCTCCACTACGAAACCACAGCGCCCCGCCACCTCCCGCGATCACACCAGCCCCCCCGGCTCCGATGCCGGCCACCATGCAGACCGATCCCAACCAGCCCCGCATCGAAGTCGTCAAGGACCAGGGTCCCAACGCCGCCGAGTGGGCGCTCGCGGCGCTGGACGAGGCCATCCCCACTGACATCCGCCAGAACCTCGCCCTCCTGCGCGAGGACCTGCTCGACGAAGGGGCGAAAGGGGCCAAGGCCGGCTCCGAAGCCTACCAGCTCGCCTCCGACTACTGCGACAAGCTCCTCGCCGCGCTCGACCAGCGCGACCTGGCCCGGGTGAACGCAGGCTACGCCGCCGCCCAGGCCGACGCGAACAAACGCATCTCCAACCAAGCCCTCGACGCCCGCCGCAACCACCAGATGAGCTGGCCGCAATACGCCCGAGAGGAGTCCCAGCGCGCCGCCCTGCGCGAGAGCGAGGCGGACAAGGCCGACGTGAAGAAGCAGCGGCTCAAAGTCGAATGGGCGACCCGTGCGGTGCAGATGCGCGGCCACCTCGACCAGGCCTACCGCCAGTTCCGCGAGGCCATGCGGTGATTCAAGACATGCTTTCGACGAAACAAGCGAAGCCCGGCAGGGATGGCTGCTCTCCAGCTTCATTCTCACATAGTTGAACCAATGGCAGAACCTTCTTCCATTCGCGGCAATTTGCGGTCCATTTGCGAAAATTCGCGTTTCCCCTCTTTTTCAGACGCGAATGGCCGCAAATCTCCGCGAATCCGGTCCGGCGGAAGGAGTGATGCGATCACCTCGGTTGAATTCGATCTTTTGACCACGAATGGACACCGATTTTCACGAATGAAGAGTGTCGGATCGGCGACGAGACAGGGTTCGCTTGCGCGAACCATTGCTTCCTTGACCCGGCAGGTATCATCACCGCATCCCACCCCATGTGCGAGCCATCCCCGACCTGACCCAGGAGACTGTTGAACCCGATGAACCATCCCGATCCCGCATCCGATCCCGACCCCTTCCATGGCAATCCGCCGAGCGACTTGCTGCGGGGGGCGATAGGAGGGAGCCCCTCTCCCACGCCGCCCACCACTTGGCAACCGCCCGATCCGGGCGAAGTCGCCCGGCTGCTGCCGCAGTATGCGATCTCCCGCCTGATCGGTCGCGGGGGCATGGGGGCGGTCTACCAGGGCGTCCAGCTCTCCCTGCATCGCGACGTGGCGGTCAAGCTGCTGCCGCCGGAACTGGGCGCGTCGCCGGAGTTCGAGGCCCGCTTCCGGCGCGAGGCCATGGCCATGGCACGGCTCAACCACCCGAACATCGTCCAGATCCACGACTACGGCCAGACCGCCGAAGGGCACCACTACATCGTCATGGAATACGTGGACGGGACGAACCTGCGGCATCTCATCCGCGGAGGTGGGCTCGACGCCGTGGAGGCGCTCCGCGCGGTCAGCCGGATCTGCGACGCGCTCGAATATGCGCACGGCGAGGGCTTCGTCCATCGCGACATCAAGCCGACGAACATCTTCATCAGCCGCAAAGGGGACTTGAAGATCGGCGATTTCGGGCTGGTCAAGCTGGTCGGGGACTCCGCCGGGGCGGGCTTGGAGGAGGGGGGCCTCACCCTCACGGACATGGCGATGGGGACGCCGCACTACGTCGCCCCGGAGCAATGGCAGGGATCGAACGCAGTGGACCGCCGTGCCGACATCTACAGCCTCGGTGTGATGTTCTACGAGATGCTCACCGGATCCGTCCCCCAGGGGGCCTTCCGCGCCCCGAGCGAGCGGGTCGGAACCCTCGACGTGCGCATCGACGGGGTGGTCTACCGGGCGATGCAGGAGCACCCCGACGACCGCTACCAGAGCGCGGCGGATTTGCGGATGGATGTCGATCGCATCCGGACGACCCCGCTCGCGGAGCCTCCGGCGGAGGCCGTCGCCAAGCAAAGGGAGGCCGGTCCCAAGGGCAAGGCCCGGTCGATGATCGCCGTGTCCGTCGCAGCGCTGGTGCTCGTCGCCGCCGCCCTAGCGGGATGGTGGGTGCTGCGAGAAGGGAGCACGGGCGCTCCTGCCCGCAACGAGCTTGGCGTCGCCGCCACGCCGCCGCGCCCTGCCCCGGAGGTGGACGAGAGCGTCCGCGCTCCCGTTTCCGCGCCCTTGCCGCCCCTTTCGCAGGCTCCTGCGTCTGCTGAAACCACCCCCGATCCTCCGGCCACGGCTCCAGACGGAACCGCCTCCACGACGCCTGTCGCTCCCGTGGGAGCCGCCCAGGCCGACGCCAGCCAAGCCCGCATCGAACCTGCCAAGGAGCAACCTCCGGCCGTCGCCGAACAACGACCGGTTTCTCCAGCGCCGCCAGCGATCTCGCCGGGCTCATCCGCCTCCGAAGCCGCCCCGGCTTCCCCCCTCCAGGCCGAGGCCGGCCCGCCCTGCCTCGAAGTCGTCAAGACCCAAGGCCCCAACGCCGCCGAATGGGCGCTCTCCCCTCTCGACGAAACCATTCCCGCCGACATCCGGCAGAACCTCGTCCGGCTGCGCGAAGATCTTGTCGACGAGGGCAGGAAAGCCCCCCAAGCCGGCTTGGGGGCCTACAAGCTCGCCTTCGAGTATTGCGACAAGCTCCTCGCCGCGCTCGGCCAACGGGAGATCGCCCGCGTCCAGGCCGGCTACCGGGCCGCCCAAGCCGATGCGAACAAGGCCACCTCCAACCAGGCCCTCGACGCTCGGCGCAACTACCAGATGAGCTGGCCGCAATACTCCCGCGAGGAGTCCCAGCGCGCCGCCCTGCGGGAAAACGAGGCGGACAAGGCCGACGTGAAGAAGCAGCGCCTCAAGGTCGAATGGACCACCCGTTCCGGGCAGATGCGCGTCGCTCTCGACAGGATCTACCGCGAACTCCGCGAGGCCATGAGGGAGGCCGCTCCCGCTCCATTGACCAGCGACGGAGAAGCTTCTCGCGGGATGCCGCTGCCGCCCGAATTCGCGCAGCGTCTCGACTCCTACTTCGCGGCGCGACGCCAAGCCCTCGGCGACTTGGCCGGGCGGTATGCGGGCGGACTGGAGACCCGCCTCTCCGCCGCCGCCGACACGGGCAATCTGCTCTTGGCCACCGCCTACAAGGAGGAGAGGGTCCGCGTCGAGGCCCTGCGCTCCTCCCTTGGCGAAGCGCCGCAGGACGCGGCCTCGTCCGTGCGGGCATGGCCCAAGCTGCCCGCCCTCGCCGACGGCGCCCCCGACGGGCTGGTGGACATCCGGCGGGTGTGGGAGATCGAACGGGGAAAACTCCAAGCAGACCTCGACGGCAAGCTCGCGCAATCCCTGCAAGCGCTGGAGAGCGAACTGACCAAGGCGCGGCGGCTGGAGGAGGCGCTGGTGGTGCTCGCCTTCCGCGAATCGCTGCCAGATGGGAGCGCGGGCATTCCTGCCCGAAACGAGTCCGACGGCCCGCAGCAGGCCACCAAGGAGCAGCCTTTCGTGAACAGCCTCGGCATGAAATTCGTGCCGGTGGAGGGGACCGATGTGCTCTTTTGCGTTCACGAGACGCGATACAAGGACTTCGCCGTCTATGCGGCGGAGAAGCCCGGCATCGACAACGCTTGGCGCAGCCAGACCATCGACAACTGCGTGATCACCGAGCGGGCCGAGGACCATCCCGCTGTAAGGGTGAGCTGGGAGGACGCCCAAGCCTTCTGCACATGGCTGAATAAAAAGGAAAGAAGCATGGCTTATCGGCTGCCCACTGACTGGGAATGGAGCATCGCGGCAGGGTTGGGCAACAAGGAGCGTCGCTCGCGCAACGACACGCCTGAGAGCCTGAGCGCTGTGGAGAAGAGTGAATATCCGTGGGGGACCGCTTGGCCACCCCTCGCCGGGGCGGGCAACTACAGCGACCAAAGCCGCCGGGCCAAAGCACCGAGCGGAGGGGACGACTATCTGGCACGCTACGACGACGGTTTTCCGACGACAGCGCCGGCGATGAGCTTTGCGCCGAACCTCTTCGGCCTCCATGACATGGGCGGGAACGTATGGGAATGGGTCGAAGATTGGATTAACATCGCTCAAGAACGTCGCACGGTCCGTGGTGGTTCTTGGCGCAACCATCTGGAGGTCAATCTGCTTTCTTCGTCCCGCGACTACGCGAGTCCTGCGGATCGCCACGACAGCCTCGGCTTCCGCCTCGTCCTCGATCCGTCCATGCTGCAGAGCACGGCGGAGTGACTTCGGGAGGGGAGGGCGTTTCCCGGCCAAAGACGGCTCGCCTCGCCCCGCCTCCGTCAGCTCCGATCCGGGTCCACTCCGCAATTGTCCAAACCTATTTTAGATTCGGTATCACACCCGTCGAAAGGGCTGCGAGAAGATCATGTCGACGATGGGAACCGGGGCGCGGAGCTCCTGCGGACCCCCGAAGAAATTCGGCCCGCGTTGGGCCATGTGGTCGTGGAGCAAGGAGATGTCGTGGACGTTCAGACTCCGCAAGGTCTCCGCCGTCAGCGGCTCCCCGCGCCGGTGGGTGCGGGGGTAGGCGAAGGCCTCCACGCGTACGAAGGCGGGCGCGAGCCGTCCTTTTCCGTCGCGCTTCAGGGGAAACTCCGCTTGCGGCCCGTCCACCGCGGCGGCCACGCCCTCGTCGGTGACGAAGCGGATCTGGACTTGGGGCCTTTCGGGATCGTTTCCGGCGACGGCGGCCTCGATGGCGACCGGCCGGCCCTCGGCGTCCCGCCGCACCGCGAGGCGGCTGAAGCGGAAATCGCTGCGGTCGTAGGGCGGCATGACCTCCCCGGATTCGTTCGTCGCCAGAGCCGCGACCGAGCCGAAGAAGGCTCCCCGGCGGTAGGCCCGCAGGGCGGCGGCCTCCTGCTCCGTCACCGACAGGCCGTCCGGCGCGGGCACGAGCAGCACGTTGCGACCCCGTCCGTAGGTGTTGTGGTCCTTCACGAAAAAGCCCCAGCAGCGCCGTCCCGTCCGCAGCAGGTCGTCCCAGAGCCGATAGAAGTGGAGGTTCGGCCCCGGCCCCTGCGCGTAGAAGCCTCCGGCGGCGCCGAAGCCCGAGGTCAACTGGTTCCAGACCTCGATGCCGAGCACGCGCGGGTCGAAATCCAGCATTTCCGCATACTGGTCGAGGGAGCCCGTGGGATGGTTCAGGGTGATTCCGCCGCCGTCGGCGAAAGCCAAGCCGCCCTCGCGCTGTCCGTCCGCCGTCTCCCCGTCCAGCGCGGCGCGGAAGACGTCGCGCCATGGGCGGTTGGTGCCCTGCATCAGGCGGCACTGGGCCACGGAGAGCTTGGCTCCGTCGTAGTTCAGCCTGACGCCGATGCTTGGCGACCCCGCACGCAGATAGATCGTGTGGTTGCCTGCGGCCAGCGGACGCTCGCGGACGAGTCCACGGTCGGGGAAATGCTCGCGGAAAGCGCATTCCGTCGCTCCCTCCACCGTGAGCGCGGCGGTGGTCGCATCCTCCGCCCCGCCCTTCACCGGCTCCAGCCGCAAGTCGAGGCGGTAGACGCCGAGCCAAGGGCGGGTCTCGTCGAAAGGACGCAGCCCCTCGAAGCGGTGGACCAGCGGCGCGGCTTTCCGCTCGTCGCTCCCGGCGCTGCTTCCGTATCCGGTGGCAAGCAGGCTGCCCAAGGCGTTGCCATGCAGCGAGCTGTCCAGAAAGGAGTGGTGTTCGGCGTTCGGCGAGCCGATCAGGCCCGGATGCGCCGCCGCGTATTCCTCCGGCAGCGGGGTAGGGGCCGAGGGGTAGTAGTTGCTGAAGGCGAAATGCCGGTAGCCCATCTCGCGGAACAGGTCGCGCGAGCGGTCCGATTGCCCTTGATGCTGGTGCGACATCGAATGAAGGAAGGCGCAGCGGTCCCAATCGACCTCCGCGTAGGGATCATCCAGATCCTCCCCGGCGTCGCGGGACTCCGCCCGGCCGGGCAAGGTCATCCCGGCTGCGGGGAGCCCGGCGAGGGTGAGCAATGCGCTTCTCCGCTTCATGTGCTTGTGTCTCATGTGCTTGTGTCTCATGTGCTTGTGCCAAGTCCGTCGATCCCTGACGACGCCAGTTTGGGGTCGCCCCGGCACCTGTCCAGAACATTGTGAGGCGCGAAGGAGCGGCGGCGGCGCAGGAATTCCCCGAAAGCCCTTGCAAAACTTGACGAGGCGTTTACTGTGGCCGCCCTATGGCTAGAATCGCCGGAAAATGCAAAACACGTAAAGGGGTCGCCAAGAGATTCAAGGTGACCGGCAGTGGCCGGATTTTGCGTCGGAAACAGGGCAAACGCCACCTGAACCGCCGCAAAAACTCCAAGCGCCTCCGCCGTCTCGGGCAGTCCACTCTGGTCTCGCCCGCCGACGAGAAGGCGCTGAAGATGAACCTCCCCTTTGGTTGACGGGTTCCCCCCGTTGGCCGGAGAGAGCGACTCTTCGCCACACGGACCGGATGATCCGGTCCATGATCGAGCCGACTGGCGGCGCGGCGGAGACGCCCACCGTCGCCTGACGAGAGGGTGAGTCGGCCGATCAAAAGAAAACAACAGCCCCCTCGGAGAAAAACGACAAATGCCACGTGCAACCAACTCGGCCGCAAGCCGCAAGCGCCGCAAGCGCATCCTGATGAAGGCGAAGGGCTTCCGCTCGGCGCGTTCCAAACTGATCCGCACCGCCAAGGACGCCGTCTACAAGGCCCAGCAGTGGGCCTACCGCGACCGCAAGGTTCGCAAGCGCACCTTCCGCGGGCTCTGGATCCAGCGGATCAACGCCGCCGCGAAGCAGAACGACCTGACCTACTCCCGATTGATCGAGGGCCTCAAGGCCGCCGGGATCGAACTCGACCGCAAGGTCCTCTCCGATCTCGCGATCAAGGACGAAGCCGCCTTCGCCGCCCTCGCCGGGAAAGCCAAGGCCGCCCTCGAAGACAAGGCCAAAGCGACCGCCTGATCCACGAAAAGACGATTTCGAAAGCCGGTCGCTTGCTCTGCGGGCGACCGGCTTTTTCGTTTTCCGGAAGCGGTTGCGGAACATTCCCGCCGTTTGCTTTTCCCACTCGACCCGGTTAAGTCTCCGGCCCAACCCTCTTTGCCCTTCCATGCTCGCCCAGCTCGACACCATCCAGACCGAAGCCCTCGCCGCCATCGCCGGAATCACCGACGAGGCCGCGCTGGAGGAGGTGCGCATTGCCTTTCTCGGGAAGAAGGGCAGCCTCACCGCCGCCGCCGCCGGGATGCGCGACGTGCCCGCCGAGCAGAAAAAGGACGTGGGGCAGAAGCTGAACGAAGTCCGCGAGGCCATCACTTCGGCTCTCGAAGCGACGGCGGCGGGCCTCATCGCGAAGAAGGACGCCGCCGCTTTCGCCAATCTCGACCCGACTCTGCCGGCGAGGCCTCTGCCGAAGGGTGGGCTGCATCCGCTGAGCCTCGTGCTCGACGAGGCGGTGAAGGTGCTGCGCCGCATGGGCTTCGCCCTCGCCGAAGGGCCGGAGATCGAGACGGAATGGCATTGCTTCGACGCCCTCAACACGCCCGCCGACCACCCGGCGCGGAACGAGAGCGACACTTTCTATTTCGAGAACGGCAAGCTCCTGCGCACCCACACCTCCTCGGTGCAGATTCGCACGATGGAGAAGGAGACGACGCCGGTGCGCATCATCGCGCCGGGCAGCGCCTTCCGCCGCGACGAGATCGACGCGACCCATCTCAGCGCCTTCCACCAACTTGAGGGGCTCTACGTGGACCGCCGCGTCACCCTCGCGGATCTCAAGGGAACCTTGGAGTATTTCTTCCGCGAGATTTTCGGATCGAAGACGGAGGTGCGTTTCCGCCCGCATTTCTTCCCCTTCACCGAACCGAGCTTCGAGGTCGATCTGAAGCTCCAGGCCGCGGGCCGCGCCGCGAAGTGGATCGAGATCGCCGGCTGCGGCATGGTCGATCCCGCCGTCTTCGCCGAGGTCGGGAGGAAGCGTGGCGATGCGGCCTACGATCCGGAGAAGGTGACGGGTTTCGCCTTCGGCATGGGGTTGGATCGGCTGGCGATGATTCTGTATGGCATTCCGGATTTGCGGTTGCTGATTGAGAATGATGTTCGGTTTTTGACGCAGTTTCGCTGAGGCATCGGCTTGACGAGCGCCCCGGATTCTCCGCATTGATTTAGACCACGAATGAACACGAATTCACACGAATGCCGTTTCCATGGAAACGCGATGTCTGACCGACAGGATTCGTGTCCATTGGTGTTCATTCGTGGTCCAAAACATCCCCTGCAAGGGTTCCCGACCTTTCACCTTTCACTTTTCACCTTTTACCGGGGCGAAGCCCCGCCCCTATGAACGTCTCCCTCCAATGGCTCGGCGACCACGTCGATTTCTCGGAATACTCGATCTCCCGGCTCGACGAGCTGCTCACCTTCGCGGGCATCGAGGTCGAGGGCGTCAAGTCGCTGCCGGACCATCTCGTCGTCGCGCAAATTCTCTCCTCGGGAAAACATCCCGACGCGGAGAAATTGTCGGTTTGCCAAGTCGATGACGGCTCGGGAACGCCGCGCCAGATCGTCTGCGGGGCGAAGAACTACCAAGTCGGCGACAAGGTGCCGCTGGCCCTGCCCGGCTGCGTCCTCGACGCGGGGGACGGCAAGACTTTCGAGATCAAGGAGGGCAAGCTGCGCGGGGTCGATTCGCTGGGCATGATGTGCTCGGCGAAGGAGATCGGGCTCGCCGCCGACGCGGACGGGCTGCTCATCCTGCCTCCTGATCTGAAAGCAGGCACGCCGCTGTCGGAGATCCATCCCGCCGTGTTCGAGCTGGAGATCACCCCGAACCGCCCCGACTGCCTCAGCCATCTCGGCGTGGCCCGCGAACTGGCCGCCCTCGCGAAGAAGCCGCTCAAGGGACGTGCCCACTACGGCGAAACGCAGACTCCCTTGCGCCCGGCCAAGGCGGAGGAGGTGCGGCTGGAGTCCGCGACCTGCCCCTGCTACACCGCCCGCATCCTTCGCGGGGTGAAGGTGGGCGAGTCGCCCGCGTGGCTGCGGCAGCGGCTCGAATCCATCGGCCTGCGCCCCATCAACAATGTCGTCGATGTCACCAACTACGCGCTCATGGAGACGGGTCAGCCGCTCCACGCCTTCGACCTCGCCAAGCTGGACGGCGGCATCGTCGTGCGCAACGCGCGGGCGGGCGAGACCTTCCTCGCCCTCGACGGGAAGGAATACGCTCTCGAAACGGACGACCTCGTCATCGCCGAAGCGAACAAGGCCGTGGCTATCGGCGGGGTGATGGGCGGGGAGGACAGCGGCGTCACCGAGACGACCACCGACGTGCTTCTGGAGGCGGCGTATTTCGCTCCCTCGGCGATCCGGCGCACTGCACGGAGGCTGGGTCTGCATTCCGATTCCAGCTACCGCTTCGAGCGCGGGGTCGATCCGCTCCAAGTCGCGGGTGTCTCCGAGTTCGCGACGAAGCTGATCCTCGATCTGGCGGGTGGCGAGGCCGATCCCGAACTGCTCGTGGCTGGCTCGCCGGGCGAGGGGCCGCCGCCCGTCGCCCTCGACAACGACTATTGCCGCGCCGTGATCGGCGCCGATCTTTCCGACGCGACGATCGAGGGGATTCTGGTTTCGCTGGGATTGGAGAAGGCCGACGGCGCGTGGAAGATCCCGAGCTACCGGCTCGACTTGCAGCGTCCTATCGACCTCGTCGAGGAAGTCGCTCGCGTCCACGGGCTCGATGGCGTGCCTTCCGCGACCACGGCTTGGTTCTCGCCCGCGTCGAAGGCGGACGAGTCCTACGATTTCCTCCGCTCCTTGCAGGATCGGCTTGCCAGCCTCGGCTTCTTCGAGACGCGGAACTTGAAACTGATCTCGGATGCGCAACTCGCCGACGATTTCGCGACGAACCATCGCGGGATGAATCCGGTGCGCTTGAAAAACCCGCTCAACGACGAGCAGGACCACCTGCGCCCCGGCCTCGTGCCCGGATTGCTCGCCTCGGCCTCGCGTAACGTGCGTTTCGGGAACGGCGACCTGCGCCTTTTCGAAGCGGGCCGCGTTTTCGTGGCCACGCCGAAGGGCGAGGAGATCGAGCACGAGCACCTCGCCCTGCTCATGACCGGTGCCCGCGTCCGGCGCAACTGGACCGATCCGAAGCCGAAGGCCCTCGACCTGCACGACTTGCGCGCGGTGCTGGAGGCGATCTGTCCCGAGGGCTTGAACTTCGTGCCTGTTGCCGACGCCAAGCTGCTCTGCGCCTGCTCCGTCGAGATCGGTTTGGGCAAGAAAGCGGTGAAGCTCGGTCTCGCGGGAATCGTGCCTCCGGCTCGCGCCCGCGACCTCGACCTCGACGCGCCCGTCCTCGTCGCGGAGTTGAATTTGAAAAAGCTGCAATCCGCCACGACCGGGGACATCGCCCACGCCGACCTGCCCAAGTTCCCCGGCAGCTCGCGCGATGTGGCCATGCTCGTGCCCGGCGACCTGCCCGCGGGCGAGGTGGCGGCCTTCTTCGAGGGTTACGAGGAGCCGCTGCTCATCTCGGCGGAGCTTTTCGACGTGTTCACCGATCCGACTGGCGCGAAACTTGCGCCCGACAAAAAGTCGCTGGCCTATTCGCTCCTTTACCGCGCTCCCGAGCGCACCCTCGGGGCGTCGGAGGTTGAAGCGGCCCACGCGAAACTTTTGGATTCCCTCAAACGCGCCTTGAACGTAGAATTCCGGTGATTGTCCCTTTTCTCCAACCCAATTTAACCCAAACCACTTTTCGATTTTTCCTGCAGTGTTCGACCTTTACCCATCCAATACAGGCCCGGACCGTTGATACGTTTTTGGGGGCTTAGCCGGTCGTCGGCTGTCAGGCCTTCGCTGGAAGGCAAAAGTCGACAGGCGGCTCCCTCCCTGTAGAGTTACGGGAACGTGAGCCTCACGATCGGGAGACGGCACAGGCGGGAAACCCTTTTGAAATCCGAAATCCGAAACTCGAAATCTGAAATTTTGGGAGACGACCGCTGATCTTCGCTGATTTCCGCTGATCTTTCCGAGGCTTGGAAAAAATCAGCGAGGATCAGTGCCAATCAGCGGTCCCGCGCAGCGGTTCAGCCTTCGGATTTCGAGCTTCGGACTTCGGATTTCTCCTACAAAACGAGGAAGGAGAAGGTCACGATCAGCGTGGGCACGAGGGCACCGAGGAGCAGCCCGAGCGGCGACACGCCGCCGGGGAAGTAACGCTGGAGGATGGACTGGCCGGCGGGGTTCGGCGCGTTAGCGATCACGGTGAGGCCGCCTCCGGTCACGGCCCCGGCGACCACGGCGTATTTCAGTTCCTCGCTGAAACCGGGCACCAAGGTCGCCAAGTAGGTGATGAGGGCGTTGTCATTGAAGGCGGTGAGCAGGGTCGCGCCCGCAAACAGGGGCAGTTCGCCGAGGCTGCCCAGCACTGGTTGGATCCACCAAGCCTGCAAACCGCCGTGGATCACGAGGCCGCCGAGGAAGAAGCCCACCAGCAGCGGTCCGCGCAGCTCGATCCGGCTCTGGTGGTGCGCCGTGGCCTGCGCGAAGGCGAGGAAAAAGAGGAAGGCCCCCACGAACAAGGGCGGATGGTGCGCGGCCCAGACGGTGAAGGCGAGGAAGAGCACATGGATGATCGTCACCCAGGCGGGGATCGGCTCTCCGTCGCGTTCATTGGACCGGGCAGCGGGGCGCAGGGCGAGCAACTCCTTCCGGAAGACGAGGAAGTAGACGGCGGTCGAGAGGGCGATGCCGGTCAAGGCGTGCCAGCCGAAGTGGGTGAGCATGTATTTCATGTCCCAGCCCCAGGCGTGGGCCACCATCAGCACGGGCGGGGCCGCGAAATGCGTCAGCGTGCCGCCGATGGAGATGTTGACGAAGAGCAGGCCCAGCGTGGCGTACATCAGTTTCGTCGAGGGCCGCAGCTCGTAGAACTGCTTGCCCAGCAGCAGCGCCGAGATGGTCATCGCCGCCGGCTCGGTGATGAAGGAGCCGAGCAGCGGCCCGAGGGTCAGGATCGAGAGCCACCACGCCACGGGCCGCCCGCCGCCGAGCGAGGCGACTCCGCGCAAGCTTTGCTCGGCGAGGCGCATGACCGGGCGGGTCGAGGCGAGGGCCATGATTACGACCACGAACATCGGCTCGGTGAAGTTCACGGTATGGGCGAGGTAGTCCACCGCCGTGTCCAGCCCCTTGAACCCGATGATGGCCCCGCCGAGCGCGAGCGACCAGATGCCGAAGACCGCCTCGACCTCGCCGAGAAAATGCAGGATCTGTCCCCAGAAGCTGACCTCGTCCGGTTGCCCGTCGCCGTCGCGGTCGGTCGATTTTGGCCGGGTCTTGAGCCGCTCCAAATGCCTGTGCTCGACCTCATGGGCCCAGTGGCGGATTCTCGCCGTGGCGAAGGTGTGCAGCACGGCGAGGAGGAAGATCGTCGTCGCCACCACATTGAAGGGATCGGCCGTGGCGCGGGCCTTGATGACGTCCACGATGCCGCCCGCCGCCGGGTCGTCGTAGCTCGAGAGGGCGCGGGGGAAGATTTCGCCGACAGGGGCAGGGGCTTCGGCGGCGAAGAGAACGGCCGGCAACAAGACGAGGGCGGCCACCACCAGCCAAACGGCCCATCCTGCGGAAACGTGGCGAGGGCGGTCGAAACAACGGACGGTGGCACCTTGGGATTTCATCTGGACGGGGAATGGAAGCGGAAGTTTGATCTTGGGCAAGTGCTTTCGCTGCCCCTTGACTCGCCCCGCTCCGAGCGATAGGTTGCAGATTCCCGCCGTTTCCGGGTTCGCTTCCCGGGCGACGGCTTTTCCTGTTTTTACTGTTATTTCTCGATGTCTGGACCGCTTGCTGGCAAAGTCGCCTTTATTTCCGG
Source organism: Akkermansiaceae bacterium UBA2367 (assembly GCA_002344525.1). Taxonomy (GTDB): domain Bacteria; phylum Verrucomicrobiota; class Verrucomicrobiia; order Verrucomicrobiales; family DEV007; genus Arctic95D-9. Next base: position 103,842 of record DDTJ01000108.1, on the reverse strand, counting down.
GGGATCCCGGGGGATCGGTCGTGCCACGGCGCTGAAGCTGGCGGCGGCCGGCTGCGACGTGGCCATCCTCTACTACAACAGCCACGAGGAGGCCGAGGCGGTCTGTTCGGAGATCCGCGCCATGGGCCGCCGGGCGCTCGCGGTGCAGGCGGACGTGAGCACTCCCGACAGCGTGGCGGAGGCCTTCGGGGAATTCAAAAAGCATTTCGACCGCGTCGATTTCGTCATCAGCAACGCCGCCCTCGGGGTGCTGCGCCCAGCTCTGGAGATGGGCCTGAAGCATTTCCGCCGCTGCATGGAGACGAACGCGCTGGCCCTGAACACGCTCGCGCAGAACGCCGTGCCGCTGATGGGCGCGGGCGGGTCCATCGTCGGCCTGACGAGCCTCGGCTCGGAGCGAGCCATTCCGAACTACACCTTCATCGGCGCGTCCAAGGCCGCCCTCGAAGCCCTCGCCCGCGGCCTCGCGCAGGAACTGGGGCCGCGCGGCATCCGGGTCAACTGCGTCAGCGCCGGAGTCGTGGACACCGATGCCCTCAAGCATTTCCCCAACCGCGAGCATCTCCTCGCGGAATACGAGCAGCGCACCCCGCTGGGACCGACCCTCTCCCCCGAGCAGGTCGCCGACGCGGTCTACCTCCTCTGCCTGCCCGAAGCGGGTATGGTCACTGGCCACACCCTCTTCGTTGACGGGGGCTACGCGATTTCCGGATGAGTGCGCCGACCTTCCAGATCGAGGACGGCCTTGCCGGACGCATCGCCCTTGTCACCGGAGGCAGCCGTGGCATCGGTCGCGCCATCGTCGAGCGCCTCGCCAAGGCGGGGATGGACGTGACCTTCACCTACCTCGGCAACGAGGCAGCGGCTCAGGAGGTCCTGTCCGCGAACCCCGGCCTGACCATCGCGGCAGTGAAGGTCGATGGACGCGACAGCGCTGCCGTGAACCGCTGCGTCGATGGGCTCGTCGAGCGCGCTGGCCGCATCGACGTGCTGGTAAACAACGCCGGGGTCATCCGCGACAACCTCCTCCCCCTGCTTGAGGACGACGACCTCAAGACCGTCTTCGAAACGAACATCGAGGGCGTCTTCCATTTCTGCCGCGCCGTCGTGCCCTACATGATGTCGAAACGCCACGGGCGCATCGTCAACCTCAGCTCCGTCTCCGCGACGAAGGGCGGGCGTGGCCAGACCAACTACGCCGCGAGCAAGGGCGCGGTTGAAGCCTTCACGCGGTCCCTCGCCGTCGAGGTCGGACGACGCGGGTTGCGCGTCAACGCCGTGGCTCCCGGCGTGATCGAGACCGAGATGTCGCAGGAGGTGCGCAGCCTCGCGGGCGACGAAATCCTTTCCAACGTCGTCCTGAAGCGCTATGGTCTGCCCGCCGAAATCGCCGAGGCGGTGTGGTTCCTCAGCTCCGACCTGTCGGGCTACATCACCGGGCAGGTTCTGCCCGTGGACGGCGGATTTAAAATGTAATTGTGTGACATGAGCAAACCAGACATCAGCAAAGAGGAAATCGCGGCCATCTATCCGAAGGTCGCGGAAATCATCGCGGACGCCCTCGGCAGCGACGAGGAGGACGTGAAACCCGACTCCTCCCTCATCAACGACCTCGCCGCCGAGTCGATCGACTTCCTCGACATCGTCTTCCGCCTCGAGCGCGAGTTCAAAGTCAAGATCCCCCGTGGCAAGGCCATCGAGGAGGCTCGCGGCGAACTGAGCGAGGAGGAGTTCGAGCGGGGCGGCGTCGTCACCGAGGCCGGGGTCGAGAAGCTGCGGGCCTACCTCGACGAGGTGCCCGCCGACCGTTTCCCTTCGCCTTTGAAGGCCGCCGAGATCCCGAAGCTCTTCACCGTCGAGACGTTCTGCAAGATGGTGCTCCGCGAGCAGAAGGCGGGGGAGTGAGCGGCTTGCCGTTTCCACCCCCTCGATGAAGACCCTGCTCTGCTACGCCGCTGCGGCGCTCTGCGAGATCGCGGGCTGCTTCGCCTTCTGGGGCTGGCTGCGCTTGGGGCGTTCGGCGTGGTGGCTGGCTCCGGGTATGGTCTTCCTCGCGCTCTTCGCATTTCTCCTCGCCCGCGTCGAGGCCGATCATGCCGGACGCGCCTATGCGGCCTACGGCGGCGTCTACATCGTCGCCTCGCTGGCGTGGCTGGCGATCGTCGAGAAGGCCACGCCCGACCGTTGGGACATCATTGGCGCGGTCGTCTGTCTCGCGGGGGCGGGCATCATCCTCTGCGGACCTCGGTGACCGCTGTTTTTGATCGGGAGTCGTGCCGTCGAAAAGTCGGTTGCCCCGGACCCGGATCGCGTCGTTAGATTCCCCCATGCTGAACTGGATCTGGATGGGGATGATCGTCGTCGGCGTCGTCGTGGCGGCGCTGATGGGAAGGCTGACTGGCTCGGACGGGATCGTCGAGGGCATGTTTGACATCGTGAAGACGGGCGTCGTCGGTATCGTCATCCCGCTCAGCGCGATCATGATGCTCTGGCTCGGGGTCATGCGCCTCGCGGAGACCTCGGGCATGATCGATTTCGTTGCCCGTGCCTTCCGTCCCGTGATGAAGTGGCTCTTTCCCGAGGTGCCGGCGGAGCATCCGGCGATGGGGTCGATGGTGATGAGTTTCGCCGCGAACTTTCTAGGGCTGGGCAACGCGGCGACTCCTCTCGGTTTGAAAGCGATGCAGCATCTCGACGAGCTGAACCCGGAGAAGGGAACGGCGACGAATCCGATGTGTACCTTTCTCGCGATCAACACCAGCTCGGTCACGCTGATCCCCGCGACGGCGATGGCGATGCTCGCCGCGCAGGGAGTCGCGGAGCCCTACGCCATCGTCGGCACGACCTTGTTGGCGAGCGTCTTCTCCACGGGGATTGCGATCTTCGCGGTGAAGGCCTTCGAGCGGATGCCGATCTTCAACCGTTTGGAAACGGCCCCGGTCGCGGACGAGAAAAAGGTGGAGGAAGATGCCGTGAAACGCTCGCTCTCCACAAGGGCTCGCGTCCTCCTCGCGCTCGTCGCCGCGATGTTCGTGGGGATCGTCTATCTGGAGACCTTCCCGGAGCAGCGCGTCGCCTTGCAGGAGGCCATCGGTCTGCGCGAGGCGGTGCTGCAACTCGAAGCGACGCCCGTCAAAGCCGAACCGAAAGCGGAGGCGGGTCTGCCGCCGATCTGGCAGCGCACCGTCTCGGCGGTGTCGGTCGTGGCGATCCCCTTCCTCCTCGTCTTCTTCCTCGTCTACGCGGCGCTGAAGCGCGTTCCGGTCTACGAGGAGTTCGTCGAGGGGGCGAAGGAAGGCTGGTCGGTGGCGGTGCGCATCATGCCTTTCATCGTCGCGATGCTCGCGGCCCTCGCCGTGCTGCGGAACTCGGGCGCGCTCATGCTCCTGCAAAACCTGCTGCGCCCCGTCCTCGAACTGGTGAAATTCCCCGTCGAGCTCGTCCCCATGGCCCTGATGCGGCCCTTGAGCGGCAGCGGCAGCCAGGGCGTGCTCGCCGAACTGCTGGCCAACGAGAGCCTGCCCGACCTGATCAAGTACATGGCCGCCACGATGTACGGATCGTCCGAGACGACCTTCTACGTGCTCGCCGTCTACTTCGGTTCGGTCGCGGTGCGCCGCACCCGCCACGCTCTCGCCGCCGGACTCGTCGCGGACCTCGCCGGGGTCGTCTCGTCCGTCGCGATCTGCTGGCTGATGTTCGGCTGAGGCGGCGGATGTCGGTGCCGGGCAGCATCGCGTCCCGCCTCGTTTTTGGCCTTTACTTCGTAGGGCTTCCCGGATTCAGTACGCCCCATGAGAACTCTCCCCTCCCTTTTGCTCGCCACCGCCCTTCCCTTCCTCGCTTCGTCCCTGCTCGCCGAGCCGCTCGAAGTCGGGGCCGACGCCCCCAAAGTCCAGACCGTGGATCAGAAGGGCAATCCCGTCGATCTCGGCAAGGAACTCGCCAGCGGCATCAGCCTCGTCTATTTCTACCCTAAAGCCGACACCCCCGGCTGCACCAAGCAGGCCTGCAACCTCCGCGACGCCTTCGAGGAAGTGACCAAGGCTGGCATCAAGGTCTTCGGCGTCTCCGCCGACACGGTCGAGGACCAGCTCGCCTTCGCCGAAAAATACGAACTTCCCTTCACTCTTCTCGCCGACAAGAAAGGCGAAGTCATCGCCGCCTTCGGCGTGCCTGCGAACGACCGGGGCTTCGCCTCCCGCCAGAGCTTCCTCATCAAGGACGGCAAGGTGATCTGGCGAGACCTCAAGGCCAGCCCCGCGACCCAAGCGCAAGACGCCATCGCGGCGGCGAAAGGCTGAGGCTGGGGTATTGCGGCGATGGACGACTGTTGCCTCGCTCCCGAACGACGCGCCAGCGCCTGTAGCCGCTTTCAGTGAGGGCGGATCGGGTTCCAGTCGAGGGCAGGGGCTTTGGAGTGTGGCGTTATGACCTGCCCGTTACCTATATCTTTGGGTTTTGGAGATTCGCCAGGCTTCGTCAAGCGTACGGAGTTTGGCTAAGTCCCTCCACAACACCTCGGGTTCCGGATCACCGTCGCCCTTGCGCCCCAAAAAACCTCCCAGACGGGTGATCATGCGCACCGTCTCCGCCGTCGATGGAAGACTCTGCGGAGGCGCCCCGCCGCGTGCCGCGTGCATCGCCAGGGCTTCCCATTCCTCCCGGTCCAGCCAACCGTCCGCCGGGGCTTGCGGCGCCACGTGCGCTTGGAGCACCAGCCCCAGAAGATGCGCCGCCACCACCAGATCCAGCGCGATGAAGGCTTTGAGCTTGTCGACCGCGCGCACCTGCCGGCTCTCCACCCGGCAGTCGGTCTTGAGCATACGGTGCATCACTTCGATATGCCAGCGCAGGGCATACCAGCCGGCCAGCCCTCGCCACAGCCGGTCGCTGCCGTGCTCCAGGCAGCCTGTTACGGCGCGGGCTGCCGCACCATCCTCACCAGGCGCTCCAAGCCTTCGCGTCCCGGATAGGACTTGGCTGGCACGTAGCTTTCCTCGATCTTGAAACGTCCCGATCCTGCGAATCGTTCCTCCAGCTCCGCCACGTTGCAACCATGCGGAGGTCCTCCGCCGGGCGGGTGCTCGTCGTCGTAGGGATCGAGATAGAAGACTCCGAGGAGTTGGCCACCGGGTTTCAGGGTGGCGTGGACCGCCTCGACGTAGGCGGCGCGGCTGGCGGGATCGATCGCGCAGAAGCAGGTGTGCTCCCAGACCCAGTCGTAGGTGCCGCGATGCTCCGGGGCGAGGTCGAAGAGGTCGCCTGTGACATGCCGTTCGACCCCCGCGCGGGGAAGCGCCGAGGCGCGGGCGGTGGCGACGGGGGACAAGTCGAGGCCGACGGCTTTCACGACGCCGGGGAGGACGGCGAGGGCGCGCACGTCGTGGCCGGGACCGCTGCCCGGCACAAGGATGTGTCCGCCGATCTGGTCGGGATGCGCCGCGATCCACTCCAGCAGTGGAGGGGCGGCGGAGCCTTTGTCCCAAGGAGTGTGGCCTTCGCGGTAGAGTTCGTCCCAGTCGGGGGAAGTTTCAAGAAGTGGCATGGCGTCGGGAAATGTGCTATGGGATGGCGAAAGTTTCCATGAGCAAAGCCAAATCGCTGACCGACGAGCAAATCTCCCTCATCCGTGCCTGGGCCGAGGCGGGCGACGGCGTCCCCGAGATCCAGAGCAAGCTGCGCGAGGAGTTCGACCTGCGTGTGACCTATCTTGAGACGCGCTTCCTCTTGGAGGATCTCAAGATCGAGTTGAAGCCGGCTCCCGAGCCCGAGCCGGAGAAAGCCGACGACGAGGAGGCCCTCCCGGAGGCGGGGGAGGCGGAGGACGGCGACGATCCTTCCGGTGCCGGGGTGAAGCTGACCGTGGACCAAGTGCTGCGTCCCGGCGCGATCCTCAGCGGCAAGGCCGACTTCGGCGGCGGGCAGATTGCTTCTTGGTGGCTCGATCAACTCGGACGCCTCGGACTCGACGCGCCCGATCCAGATTTCCGTCCCAGCGAGGAACAGGCCATCGCCTTCCAGACGGAGTTGCGGAAGGTGGTCCAGCGGAGCGGGTATTGAGGGAGAACGGATGCTCCCGACCTCGTATCAAGGAGGAAGACTTTCGGATTTCGAGCTTCGGATTTCGGATTTTCTCACCCCGCCCGCTGCCCCGGCACAGCCCCCTCATCCGGCGAGAGCAGGAAAATATCCTCCCCGCCCGGACCCGCCGCGACGATCATGCCTTCGCTGAGGCCGAACTTCATCTGGCGTGGGGCGAGGTTGGCGACCATCACGACGAGTCTCCCGACCAAGGCCGATGGCTCGTAGGCGGCCTTGATGCCGGCGAAGACGTTCCGTGTCTCACCGCCGAGGCTGAGGGTGAGTCGGACGAGCTTGCGCGCCTCGGGCACTTCGTCGGCGGCGACGATGCGGGCGACTCGCAGATCGACCTTGAGAAAGTCGTCGATGGTGATCTGGGGCGCGATGGGGTTTGCGGCGAGGGCTTCGCCGGAGTCGTCCCACGACGGACCTGCGGCGTCTTCCGCCGCTTCGGGAGCCTCCTCGCGCGATTCGGCGATCATCGCTTCGATTTTGGCGGGATCGACTCGCTGCATCATGTGGGCGAACTTCGCGATGGGACGCCCGACGAGCGGATGCTTCGCCTGTTCCCACGAGACGATCTCCTCGCCGAGGAGTTCACCCGCCTTTCTCGCCAGTCCGGGCAGGACGGGGGCGAGGTAGACGACGAGGGTGCGGAAGAGGTTGAGGGCGACGGTGCAGGCGTCCTGCAATTCCCCGGCCCGGGCCGGGTCCTTACGCAGCTCCCACGGGGCCTTTTCCTCGACGTAGGGATTGGCGAGATCGGCCAGCTCCATGATCATGCGCATGGCCTTGCCGTAGTCGCCTTTGTCGTAGGCTTCGGCGATCTCCTCGCCGCGTTCGGCGAAGCGGTCGAAGAGGCCGCCGTCGCCGGGGTAGCCGGGTGACAGGCCGCTCTCGGCGACGAACTTGGCGGTGCGGCTGGCGAGGTTCACGACCTTGCCGACGAGGTCGCTGTTCACCCGCGCGACGAATTCGCCGATGTTCAGGTCGAGGTCCTCGACGCGGGAGGAGAGCTTGGTCGCGTAGTAGTAGCGCAGGTATTCGGGGTCGAGGTGCTCAAGGTATTTCGAGGCGCGGATGAAGGTGCCGCGCGACTTCGACATCTTCTCGCCGTCCACGGTGAGGAAGCCGTGGATGTGGACCTGCGTGGGCAGGCTGAAGCCCGCCGTCTTCAGCATGGCGGGCCAGAAGAGGGTGTGGAAATACTGGATGTCCTTCCCGATGAAGTGGTGGATCTCGGTCGCGTCGCTGCGCCACCAGTCGTCGAGCCTCTCGCCCTCGCGCCCGCACCATTCGGCGGTCGAGCCGATGTAGCCGATGGGCGCGTCGAACCAGACATACCAGTAGTTGCCGGGCGAGTCGGGGATCTCGAAGCCGAAGTAGGGGGCCGGGCGCGAGATGTCCCAGTCGCGGAGCGGTTCGTTGAGGAAGAAGTTCTTGAGGTAGTTCGCGCTTTCCGGCGGCAGGGTGCCGGACTGGGTCCATTCGTCGAGGAAGGCGTGCAGCTTCTCGATCTGGACGAAGAGGTGGGCCGCGCCGCGGATCTCGGGCCGCGAACCGGAGAGGGTGCTCACGGGATCGACGAGATCGACGGGGCTGTAGGTCGCGCCGCAGCTCCCGCAGTTGTCGCCGGGCTGGTCCTTCGAGCCGCATTTCGGGCAGGTGCCGCGCACGAAGCGGTCGGCGAGGAAGGTGCCCTGCTCGGTGTCGAAAAGCTGGTCGATCTCCTCCTCCGCGACCATGTCGGCGTTCCGCAGGGCGGCCCAGACCTCATGGCAGACGGCGCGGCAGGCCTCGCTGTTGGTGCTGCCGTAGTGGTCGAACTCGATGCCGAAGCCCGCGAAGTCGCGCTGGTGCGCCTCGCTCATCTCGGCGATGAGGGCCTCCTCGCTGCGGCCCTCGGCGCGGGCGCGGATCATGATGGCTGCGCCGTGGGTGTCGTCGGCGCAGAGGTAGACGGCGCGATGTCCCCGCATTTTCTGGAAGCGCACCCAGATGTCGGTCTGGAGATACTCGACGAGGTGGCCGATGTGGATGTGGCCGTTGGCGTAGGGCAGGGCGGAGGTGACGAGGAGTTGGCGCATTGAGGGGACGGTGATCAGTAATCGGTGAACGGGGAACTGTCCACTTTTCGCGCATTCCTGCTCATCCTCTCAATGCGCCTACTCTTACTCATCCTCATGCTCCTACTCAAAATCGAAGGGCCAGACAACGTGGAGTATGAGGTAGGAGGATGAGTAGGAGTAGGAGGCAAAGTTCACTCATGCCCCGCGATGAGGCGGAGATTCGCGACCTCGACCGGGGAGAGCCTGCGCTGCACCTCCTCGACCGAACGGGTCGCAGGACGGTAGCGGGGGCCGAACTGGGCGGCGAAGCGTCGGCCTTCGGCGGTCGGGAAGATGAAGCCGTGGCGGACGTAGATCTCGTTTCGTGCCCGCCAGAGCCCCTCGCGCGGCAGGGCGTGGACCTCCGTGACGGAAAGGGCGCGGGTGGAGGAGTCGGGGAAAACCCAAGGTCCACGCGTCGATGCGGCGGGGGCCGTGGCGGCGGGCGCGACGGGGCGGGAGGGAACGGAGATGCGCTCGCTGCGCCCGAGGCTCTCGATCAGGGCGATGGCCCCGATGGTCCGCTCGATCTGCTTCGGGCTGTCGGAGGTGCGCGAGCCGAATTTCGGGAGCGGCACGGAGGCGCTTTTCAGCAGGGGGAGGAGAAGGTCGGTCTTCACCGCGTAGTTCACGGTCTGGGGCAGGTAGCCGCCGTGGGCCATGCGGTCGATGGAGTTCAGTCCCGCCGCGACGACTCCGACGACCCGGCCCGAGGAGGACACCAGCGGCCCTCCCGAGTTGCCCGGCTGCACCGGAGCGGAGATCTGGATGTGGCGCGGGTCGTCGCGCACCCCGGAGAGGGCGTTGACGATGCCAGTGGAGATTTTCGGGTTGATCCCGAGCACGCCGGGGTCGGGAAATCCCGCCGCGAGCACGCCGGAGCCGTAGGTGATCTCGGACGAGGGGGCCAGTCCGAGCCAGCCACCCGGCCATTGCTCGACTTTCAGGATGGCGAGGTCGTTGCTGGGGTCGAGGGCGACGATGGAGGCCTCCAAGTAGCCGCCCTTGATGTGGACCACGATTCGCTCGGCGTTCCGCACGACATGGTGGCAGGTGACGAGGTAGCCTTTCGGCCCGATAGCGAAGCCAGTGCCGAACTGGCCCGCCCCGGTCGGGGTGACCGACACCGAGGCGAGGAGACAGGCCGCAAGGATGGCTGCGATTCGCTGCATAGGGTCAGAGGTTTCTCGGCTGGCCACGGAGTTCTCAGGTCCGCAGCGTCGTCTGTCCAAAAGGGACGGGGATGGGCGTTGTTCGGACGCCCGGGTGTTCGTGTGAGGGAAATGATAAGTGGATGGAAGTGATTTCGCAAGATAGATTTTATTATTTTTATGAAAATTATAAAATCATGTGTCGCCAAACCGATTTCAAAACCTTCTTCCATTCGCGGAAATTCGCGTTTCTCATCTTTTTCAGACGCGAATGGCCGCAGATGAGGAAGGTTCGCGAGGCCCTTCACCGTGCCAGCGGCAAAGTCCCCGTGGAATCCGAAACGATCACGGCGGTGAAGGGCATTCGCGCCGTCGTCCGCCTCAATGCAGGAAATGCCGGTGCCCGGTGAAGACCATCGCGGCTCCGCGCTCGTTGGCGGCTTGGATGACCTCCTCGTCGCGCACCGAGCCGCCCGGCTGGATCGCGGCCGTGGCCCCGGCTTCGAGGGCGTAGGTCAGGCCGTCGGGGAAGGGAAACATGGCGTCGCTCGCGACGACGGAGCCTTTCAGGCTGAGCCCGGCCTGCTCCGCCTTCCACGTCGCGATGCGGCAGGAGTCGACCCGCGACATCTGGCCCGCGCCGATGGCGAGGGTGCGGTCGCTGGTGGTGAAGACGATGGCGTTGGACTTCACATGCTTCACGATGCGCCAGCCGAAGCGCATCGCCTCGATCTCCTCGGCGGTGGGGGGGCGCTGCGTCACCACTTTTTTCTCGATGTCCTCCAGCCCGAGGGCGCGGGTGTCGTGGTCCATCACGAGCAGCCCGCCGGGGGCCGAATGGATGACGGGGTCCTCCAAGGTGTCGCGGAAGGACTCGTTCATCTGGATGAGCCGCAGGTTCTTCTTCTTCTGGAGCAGGGCGCGGGCGTCGCTCTCGAACTCCGGCGCGATGATGACGTCGGTGAAGATCTCCGAGATGACCCGCGCCAGCCCGATGCCGAGGGGGCGGTTGCAGACGATGACGCCGCCGAAGGGCGCTTGGCGGTCCGTCTCGAAGGCCTTCTCCCAGGCGAGGCGCAGGTCGCTCTCGTCGGCCCCGACGCCGCAGGGGTTCGTGTGCTTCAGGATGGCCACGGCAGGGCGGCGGAATTCGAGGATCAGTTCGCCCGCAGCGGCGATGTCGAGCACGTTCGTGTAGCTCAGCCCCTTGCCTTGGAGTTGCTTGAAGTGGTCGTTGAAGCTGCCGTAGAGCGAGGCTTCCTGGTGCGGGTTCTCGCCGTAGCGCAGCTCCTGGCTGAGGGGCAGGCTGAGGGAGAAGGAGGCCTCCGTCTCCTGCGCCTCGTTGAGATGGGCCGCGATGGCCGCGTCGTAGGCCGAGGTGCGCTGGAAGACTTTGATGGCGAGCCTCTCGCGGGTCTTCAAGGTCGTCGCGCCTTTGTGCTGGTCCATCTCCGTGAGGACGACGGGGTAGTCCGCCGGATCGACGACCACGGTGACGGCACCGTGGTTCTTCGCGGCCGAGCGCAACATGCTCGGGCCGCCGATGTCGATCTGCTCGATCGCCTCCTCATGGGTCACGCCCTCCTTCGCCACGGTCTGCTCGAAGGGGTAGAGGTTCACGACAACGAGGTCGATGGGGAGGATGCCGTGCTTTTCGGCCTGCTTCCGGTGCTCCGCCGAATCGCGGCGGTAGAGGAGGCCGCCGTGGACCTTCGGGTGCAGAGTCTTCACGCGCCCGTCCAGCATCTCGGGGAATCCGGTGAAATCCGAGACCTCCGTCACCGGGAGTCCGAGGGCGGCGATGAATTTCGCGGTGCCGCCGGTGGAGAGGAGTTCGACCCCATGGCGATGGAGTCCTTTAGCGAGGTCCTCGAGTCCGGTCTTGTCGGACACCGAGAGAAGGGCGCGGGTGATGCTCATGTCGGGCGGAGCATGATGCGCCCTCCGATTCCGCGCAAGGCGAAATCGATGTCGCCCAGCGACCGGAATCCGCTTGGCCCGTCCGTATGGAAAATCCGGTTAATTAAAATAAATCCGATTAATTTTTAAAAATAACTTGCCAAATTGTTCAGAAACCTTAATATTAACGAGAAGCTATTGACCAGACACCACTTGATATGAAATCTTTCTTCCTTCTGTTGCCTCTCGGGCTTGCCCTCTTCGCCGTCTCGTGCAAGAGCTCGCCGAAGGTCGCCTCGACCAACCCCTACCAGAACAACCCCTACTACGGGTCGTCGGGTTCCACCACGAACTACTCCAGCACGCCCGCGTCGAGCACCTACCCGTCCTACACCGAGAGCACCTACACGCCGCCCGCCTCCATCCCCGGGCCTTCGGTGCCGAGCGTGCCCTCCGTGCCGACCTACAACACCCCAAGCTACAGCAGCCCGAGCGCCCCGGTCTCCTACACTGGTTCCGGCAGCAAGTCCTACACCGTCGCGGGCGGAGACACCCTCTACCGCATCAGCCAGCGTCACGGCGTCACGGTGAACGCCATCAAGAGCGCGAACGGCCTCAGCGGCGACACGATCCGCATCGGGCAGACCCTGGTGATTCCCTGACCCGACCCTGTCGAGTCCTCCCGAAGAAACCCGCCGGCCGACGCCTGCGGGTTTTTTTGTGTTGGGGCCTGTGACCTCGGTCGGGCGTCGAAAAGCCCGTCGAATCTTCCCCTGGCGCACGCGCCTCGTCGGGGTTAGGTTCTCCGCCTTGGAACGGGCCGGAGACGGTCGCTGCCTCCTTCGGGAGGGAGAGGAAAGTCCGGACACCACACGGCAGCATGCCCGGTGAAAGCCGGGGCGTCCCGCTGTAATGGCGGGGCGACGGAAAGTGTCGCAGAAAACAAACCGCCTTCCGAAGCCCTCCGGGGCCGAGGGGGCAAGGGTGAAAAGGCGAGGTAAGAGCTCACCGCCCCGAGGGCAACCGAGGGGGCAGGACAAACCCCATGCGGTGCAAGACAGAACAGGGCAAACGGATCGCCGGTCCGGCCCCGCGGCTTCGGTCGCAGGATGAGTCCGGGTATTAGTCGCACCCCGCTTCGGCGGGGAGGCCCCGTCCCGTGTGGGGCGGGGATTAGAGAAATGATCGTCCGTCCCGGTCGAACACGGCCAGGGCGAACAGAATCCGGCTTACGGGGCCCGTTCCAAGACCCCTTCAAGTCCAAAGGGAAAGGGACCGCCGATTTCCGGACTTTTGACCGTTCATCCTCCCGCCATTTGCCGTCCCGGCGGGCATCCGGCAGGACGCATTGGCGTCATTGCGAAGTGGCCCTCCCTGCCCGATGGAGGGGTCTCAGGATGCGAAAAGACCCCACAGCGAAGGCTCTGTCCCTGCCAAGAGGCCGGAGGGAGGATTGCGTGCGCCGGCTCGCGACGGCCTTGGCCGCGATCTTGGCCATCCCCTCCTGCACGCCGGACCAATACCGCACTTGGGCGGACCGCGAGACCTATGCCGCGCTCTTCGAGAAGACGCCGGAGGTCGGCAACGTCGATCCCGCCGATGTGGAGCTGACCCCTGCCGGGGTGCCGGACCTCTCCGGGCTGCTCCCGGGCACCAAATCCGACGAGGTGATGGGCGACTTCGCCTCCTACGAGAAAGGGGCGAAGGTGCTGACCCTCGACCGCGCCTTGGAGACCGGCATCCGGCACAGCCGGGACTACCTCACGAGAAAGGAGGGGGTTTTCCTTTCTGCCCTCGACCTCACCTTGGCGAGGCATCGGCTTGAACCGATTTTCGGGGGAGGCGGCTCCCTCACCCGCGCGACGGACTCCCGCGCCGCCGTGCTGGGGGCGGGCATGACGAAACTGGTCTCGACCAACACCTTCGCGCGGACGCGGGGGGTGGGCTTCGACCGGCTCTACCGCACCGGGGCGAGGCTCTCCGCCGATTTCACCCAGGACTTCCTCCGCATCATGACGGGGAACCGCTCCATCAATGAGTCCGACCTCGCCGTCACGCTGGCGCAGCCGTTGCTGCAGGGCGCCGGCACCCTCGTTACGACGGAGGCCCTGACTCAGGAGGAGCGCAGGCTGCTCTACAATTTGCGGGATTTCGCGGACTACCGTCGCGCCTTCATCGTCCGCCTCGCCAGCGACTACTACGGCGTGTTGCGAGCCCGCGACCTCATGGGCAACCACTACGTCGCCTACCAAGGCTTCGTCAAAAACGTCGCGCGAGAGGAGGCCCTCGCCGGCGAGGACCGCCGTACCCAGATCCAGCTCGGTCGCCTTCGCCAAGCGAAGCTCGTCGCCGAGAGCCGTTGGATTGACGCGATCCGGGCTTACCTGACCCGGCTCGACGAATACAAAATCACCCTCGGCGTCCCGGTGGACGAGCGCCTCATCCTCGACGAGCGCGAGCTGCGCAAGCTCCGCATCGAGGAACCCCCGGTCACGCGCGAGCAATCGGTCGAGATCTCCCTCGTGTCGCGTCCCGGTCTCGCCACCGCCGCCGACCTCGTCGCCGACGCCGAGCGGCACATCAAGCTGGCGAAAAACGGCCTCCTTCCCGGACTCGACGTCACCCTGGACTACGATGCGGTGAGCGATCCCGGCGACGGCACCCCGGGGATCAACTGGGACCGCCGTCGTTGGGCGGCCTCGCTCGATCTCGACCTGCCTCTCGATCGCAAGGCCGAGCGCAACATCTACCGTGCCACCCTCCTCTATCTGGAGAGGGCGAAACGCGCCGAGGAGCTGGCCCGCGACCGCGCCCGCCTCGAGATCTACGAGGCATGGCGCGCTCTGGATCAGGAGCGTCTCAGCTTCCGCATCGCGGAGGAGGGCGTGGCCCTCGCCGCTCGGCGTTTGGAGGAGCAGTTGCTGCGCGCGGAACTCGGAGGCCTCGGCGGCGGTGATGCGCGCGACCTTGTCGATGCGCAGGAGGATCTTGTCGATGCGCAGAACCTACGCACCGGAGCGCTTGTCGATCACACCTTAGCGCGGTTGCGCCTTTGGAGAGATATGGGGATCCTGTATATTAAGCCAGACGGTTCTTGGGTGGAGAGGCTTGAAAACGAGCCCGCCCTGAGAACGCTTCCCAAGGAACATCTCCCCAAGGAATGAAAAAGTGGATCATTACGGGTTCGGTGCTGACGGCTTTGGTCGTGGCAGGTCTGGTCATCAAGGGATCGTCGCAGGCGGGCAAGGGCGAGGGCGATCTGCCCATGGCCAAGGCGCAACGCGGAGACCTCGTCATCGACGTGCTTGAGGGCGGGAACATCAAGGCGCTGAACTTCCTTGAGTTCCGCAACGAAGTGAAGCTGCCCGGCGGCATCAAGATCCTGGAGATCATCGAGGAAGGCTACCACGTCACCGAGGGCGACGTCTCCCAGGGCAAGGTGCTCGTCCGCCTCGACCAATCCGAGCTGGAGGAGGCCATCGTCGACCACGACGTCCAGTTCCAGCAGACCGACGCCCTCTACGCCGAGGCGAAGCAGAACATCGAGATCCAGGAGAGCGAGGCACTCAGCGGCATCAAGGCGGCGCGCCAGGCCCTGCGTTTCGCCCTGCTCGACTTCCAGAAATTCGTGGGTTCCCAGGCCGCCGAAACGACCTTGAAGAAGCTGGGGCTGCCCTACGACAACGATACCCTCGCCGTCTACGAGAAGGAGGCGACCGATCTCGTCGTCAAAGCCTTCGAGTCGAGCAAGTCCGTCGGCGCGCCCGGCGAGGCAGGGGAGGGAGGCGAGGAGAATGCCGCCTCCTTCGCTCTCGTCGCGAATGACAGCCTCGTCGCGAACGTGAACTTCGGCTCCTTCCTCCAGGACGAGCTCCTCGGCGACGGCGAGGCCGAGCAGAAGATCCGCCGGATGCGCGACGAAGCCCTCGTCGCCTCCTCCGAGCTCGCCGTGGTCGAGGAGTCGGTCGCGGGCGCCAAGCGCCTCCACGAGCGCGACTTCATCACCAAGCAGACCTTGGAGAACGAACTCGTCGGCCTCGACAAGGCCCGTCTCGCCCTGCAACGCAGCGAGACCGAACTGGAGCTTTTCCGCGACTACGAATTCCCCAAGGAGGCCGAGAAGATGCTCTCTCGCTACGAAGAGGCGCTCCTCTCCCTCATCCGCACGAAGCGGGCGAAGCTCGCCCTGATGTCCCAAGTCTACGCCCGATACCGCTCCGTGAAGCGGCGCTACGACTTGGAACTGAAGAAGCGGGAGAACCTCGCCGAGCAGCTCGCTGGCTGCGTCGTGCGCGCCTCGCAGACGGGCCTCGTCGCCTACGGCGGGGCCGGCGGCGACTACTACGCGTCGCGGGCCTACGACGCCATCACCGCCGGGGCGACGCTGAAGACGGGCCAGCCCATCATCACCATCCCCGACATGTCGAAGCTCGGGGTCGAGGTCAAGATCCACGAGTCGAGCATCAAGAAGATCGAGCTCGGCCAGAAAGTCTACATCACCGCCGAGTCCGTCCCTGACAAAACCCTAGTCGGGCGCATCGCCAAGGTCGCGGTGCTCCCCGACTCGAACGCCTCGCGTTTCAACCCCTCGCTGAAGCTCTATCCCGCCACCGTCGAGATCGAGGGCACGCACGAGTTCCTCAAGCCCGGCATGAGCGCGAAGGTCGAGATCATCGTGGACGAGCTGGAGAACGTCACCTACGTCCCCGTCCAGGCGGTCTTCGTGGAGAACGGCGAATACTTCGTCTTCCTCAAGACCCTCGGGGGCTACGAGCGTCGTCCCGTCGAGATCGGCTCGCACAACAACGAATACATCGAGTTGAAGAAGGGCATCGGCGAGGGCGATCTGGTGCTCCTCAAGATGCCGGACGACTACGACCCCGACAAAGTCGACAAATCCCGCGTCGCGAAGCGGAAGACGGAGGAGGGAACGCGGCCCCCGCAGGGCGGGGAATCGAAGAAGACCGCCTCGACGGAAGAGGTCGGCGAACCCGCCCCCGATGATAAGGTTTGAACGATCCTTGGCAGCTCCCCCCGCCCCCGAGGAGGCATCCCCGTCCTCCCTCCTCCCGGTCATCGAGCTCCGGGGTGTCGAGAAACACTACTGGATGGGCGACACCCTCGTGAAGGCCCTCCAGGGCATCGATCTGGCGATCCTTCCCGGCGATTACATCTCCATCCTCGGCCCGTCGGGATGCGGGAAATCGACCCTGCTGAACATCCTCGGCTGCCTCGACCAGCCCACCGTGGGGCAATACCTCCTCGACGGGATCGACGTCTCGAAGCTCCCTGACGACGAGCTCTCGCGGGTGCGGGGGAAGAAGCTCGGTTTCATCTTCCAGAGCTACAACCTCATCCAGCAGCTCACCGTCGTGGAGAACATCGAGGTGCCGCTCTACTACCAGGGCGTGCCCGAGAAGGAGGGGCGCGAGATCGCGATCGAACTCGCCCACCGGGTCGGTCTCGGCAAACGCCTCGACCACCGCCCCACCGAACTCTCCGGCGGGCAGCAGCAGCGCGTCGCCATCGCCCGCGCCCTCTCCAACNNCGCCGTGATCCTCGCCGACGAGGCCACCGGAAACCTCGACTCCAAGTCCGGCGGCGACATCCTCGGGATCTTCGACCAGCTCAACGCCGACGGGAAGACCCTCGTCCTCATCACCCACGACGAGGGCATGGCGGACCGCACCTCGCGGACCATCCGCCTCAAGGACGGCGCCGTCGCCTACGACAGCCGAGGAGGGGCGCCGGGACGATGAATCCTCTCGCGACGCTGCGCGGGCTGTCGCCCTTCCGGCTGAAGCGGGCCGTCATCCTCGGCCTGAAGAGCCTCTGGATGCACCGGCTGCGCTCCCTCCTCACCGCGATGGGCATCGTTTTCGGGGTGTGCTCCGTCATCGCCATGCTCGCCATCGGCGAAGGGGCCAGCCACGAGGCGCAGCAGCAGATCAAGGAGCTCGGCAGCGAGAACGTCATCCTCCGTTCGGTGAAGCCGACCAACAAGACCACCGCCGGGGAGCAGGAGCGCTCCCTCATCCTGGAGTATGGCATCACCTACCGCGACCTTTCGCAGATCCAGGCGACCGTGCCCGGCGTGTCCGTCACCGTGCCCTCGCGCGTGATCAAGGATTTCATCTGGAACGAGGCCCGCAGCGTCGACGGGACCACCCTCGGCACGGTCCCTTGGTTCCCCGAGATGCGGAACCGCTCCATCCTCCGCGGTCGCTACTTCACCGAACTGGAGATGAGCGGGCGCATCCCCGTCTGCGTCCTCTCGAAGAGCCTCGCCCGCCATCTTTTCCCCCTCACCGAGCCCCTCGGCGACACCGTGCGCATCCAGAACAGCTACTTCCGCGTCATCGGCGTGATCCAGGACGACCCCGCCGCCGCCGGATCCGGGGAGGGGGACGGCAAGTCGGACACGAGCGAGGCCATGGAGATGATGGTCCCCATCAGCACGCTCTCGGACCATTTCGGCGAGGTGATCTTCAAATACCGTTCCGGGAGCTTCGAGGCGGAGAAGGTGCAGTTCCACGAAGTCACCGTGCGCATCGACGATCCCGACCGGGTCATGGCCGCCGCCGAGGCGATCCGGCACATCCTCGCCCGCAACCACAAGCAGGGCGACTACGCCATGGTCGTGCCCCTCGACCTGCTCCGCCGCGCCGAGCGCACCAAGCAGATCTTCAACATCGTGCTCGGCTCCATCGCCGCGATCTCCCTGCTCGTCGGCGGCATCNNCGCAACCTGGCCGCCGCCGCCGACTCGGCGGCGGAAACGACGCGCGTGATGTCGGTCCTGCTCGGCGCCATCGCCTCGGTCTCGCTGCTCGTCGGCGGCATCGGGATCATGAACATCATGCTCGCGACCGTGACCGAGCGCACCCGCGAGATCGGCATCCGCCGCGCCCTCGGGGCGAAGCGCAAGGATATCGTCGTCCAGTTCCTCGTCGAGACCGTGATGCTCTCCGGGGCGGGGGGGCTGCTCGGCGTCGCCCTCGGTCTCGCCATCCCGCTCCTCATCACCCACTTCGCCAACATGGTGACGATCATCCAATTCTGGGCGCCCGCCCTCGCCTTCACCATCTCGGTGGTCACGGGCGTTCTCTTCGGCATCTACCCCGCCTTCCGCGCCGCCGGGATGAATCCGGTGGAGGCGCTGAGGCACGAGTGAAATCCGAAACCCGAAGCTCGAAATCCGAATTTGCGGGAGGCGGATCGTTCACTGCTCCTCCGCCGGCTCGGCCATCGGGACGACGTCGCGCTTCGCGGGGCCTTGTGGCAGCTCGACGACGATGCGCTGGTTCGGCTCGATTTTCTCCATGGCCTTGAGCGGCCCGGCCCCGGTCGCGTCGTAGATTTCGAGGCGCTCGACGATCTCCCCTGCGCCGAGGCCGAGGGTCAAGACCGGCTCCTCGCCGAAGCGGCGCTGGAAGGTGTGCACCACCCAGTCCCCGTCTCGCACGGACACGACGAGGCGCGTGCCGGCGGGCTGGCCCGGTGCCGCGACGCGCAGCCAGCGATCCTCTGACCCGGTCGCCTCAAGCCAGCGGACCCGCCCGTCGCGCTTCACCGCGAAGAGATCGACGCCGCCATTGCCTCCGAGATCGGCGGTGGCCCAGGCAGTGGTCTCGCCGAGCCAACCGCCCTGCGCCGCCACCGTGACCTCGCGGAAGCCGGTGCCACCCTGGTTGGCGAAGACCCGGTCCGGGACGAGCGGCCCCGTGCCGAGGAGGAGATCCTCGTAGCCATCGAGGTCGAGGTCGGCGACACCGAGGGAACGCACGCCCTCCCGGATTTCCAAGCCCGCGGCCTCGGTCGCGTCGGCGAAACCGCCCTCGCCCGCGTTGAGGAGCAAGCGTAGCGCCCCCTCCTCACCCCCGGACAGGGCGGTGGCGAGGATCAGGTCGGGCCGGGCGTCGTTGTCGCAGTCGAAGAACCTCGCGGCGGAGACCGGGGTGCCGGAGGCGAAACCGAATTCGCCCGCCACCTCCTCGAAGCGCCAGTCGCTCCACGCGCCAGCCGGGCGCGAGAGGAGAAGCCTGGCCCGCCCGTCCTCCCGGGCGAGGAGGAGGTCGGGGAAACCGTCCCCGTCCACATCGGCGGCGGCGAGGGCGACGATCCCGCGAGGCACCCAGAGCTTCAAATCCCAGGCGACGGGTTGGAAGCCGCCCTCCGCCGTCTGGCGATACAGTTCGAGGGGGCGGTCGCGATAGCCCGCGAGCAGGTCGAGCCGTCCGTCCTGGTCGTAGTCGAGCCAGACCGCCGCCGTGGTGTCGCCGAAGGCGAGCAGCCCGAGGGCCACCGTTTCGTCGGCGAAGCGCCCCCCGCCTTCGTTCCTTAGCAGTGAGTCGGGCAGCCCCCCGCCCCTCGCGAGGAACAGGTCGAGATGCCCGTCGTGATCGAAATCGGCGGGCCACAGCGAGTGGCCGGGCTCCACGCCCTCCAGCCCGTCGAGGGCGGCGGGCGTGCCGTCGTCGCCGACTTTGAACAACGCCGAGCCACCCGCCGCGACGATCTCGGCCCCGTCCTCCCCGTCGAAGTCGCCGAGGGCGAGCGGCCCCGTCAATTCGACGGATCGGGGGAGGAGGCGCACCGGGAAGGTGTCGTTCTCCGGCGCGGGCCGCGTGTCGAGACGGATCGCCTCGGGCACGCTCTCCGGCTTCACCCCGAGGGCGGCGAGGGCGAGGTTGAACTGCCAACGCTCCTCCGGCGTCGCGAGCCCGGCCTCGCCCCCCTGCTTTTGGCTGGTGACGAAGGCTTTCAAGCCCGCTTCGTCGCGCGGCGCGGCGTCCGCCGGGAAAGGCAGCGGTGCGTCGGGCAGCATCGCGAGGATCGCGGGCGGGTCCGGAGGGACGGGCAGGGCGAGGGCCGGGTCTTTCGCGGCCGCGGCCTCGCGTTCCGCCTTCGCCGCCGCGAGGATGTCGGCGATGGGCCGTCCCGCATGGCGCTCCAGCAAACGGCGGTCGGGGTGCTTCGGTCGGGTCTCGGGAATCGTGTCCGTGTAGACCGGATCGACGAAGGGATTGTATTCGGGGTAGAGGAAGAGCAGCACCCCGCCCGCGACGAAGGGCAGGAGAAAGGCGCCGAGGGCAAGGAAGATGAGAACGCGCTTGGACATCGGGTCAGGGTCAAACGAAATTCCGCCAGCGCTCCAGCACGGCGAGGGCGGCTCCGGAATCGAGCGCCTCCCCGGCGCGGGCGATCCCCTCGGGCAAGTCCGCGGCGATTCCCGCGACGACGAGCCCGGCGGCGGCGTTGAGGACGACGATGTCGCGTTTCGGGCCACGCTCGGCACCCTCAAGGATCGCGGTGAGAACGGTCGCGTTCTCCGCCGCGCCACCGCCTGCCAGATCCCCCGTCGTCGCCGGGGCGAAACCGAGGGAAGAGGGTTCGATGGTGGACTCGACAGGGTCGGGTGACGACGTTTTCCACATCGTCGTGGGGCCGAGGGTGGAGATCTCGTCCATGCCGAGGCCATCCTCAGTGCGGCCATGCACGACCCAGGCCGACTCGCGACCGAGTTGTGGCAGGATCCTCGCGAAGGCCGGACCGACCGCCGGATCGAAGACGCCGATCAGTTGGTATTCGGGCCTCGCCGGATTGAGGAGTGGGCCGAGGAGGTTGAAGACGGTGCGCTTTCCCCACTCCGCGAGATGCTTGCGGATGGGGGCCACGATTTTGAAAGCGGGATGGTAGAGCGGGGCGAAGAGGAAGCCCGCCCCGACCTCGGCGAGGCAGCGCCCGAAATCCTGCGGTGGCAGGTCGATGCGGACGCCGAGGGCCTCCAGCACGTCCGCGCCCCCGCTCGGCGAGGTGATGCCGCGGTTGCCGTGCTTCACCACCGCGACGCCGCAGGCGGCGAGGACGAAGACGGCTCCGGTCGAGACGTTGAAGAGGCCCAGCTTGTCGCCGCCGGTGCCGCAGACGTCGAGGAGGGGTCTGCCGACGGCGTCGCGGTCGAGGGAGGGCGCGACGGCGCGCTCCAGGAAGGCGGAGGCGAAGGCCCCGATCTCGGCCGGAGTCTCCCCCCGGTCGGTGAGGGCGGAGAGGAAGGCCCCCTTCCACCCCGGCGCGATCGACGGGTCGAGCAAGGCGGCGACAGCTCCGTCCGGCCCGGTGATGCGTTCGGGCGGGAGCTCTCCCTCGATAGTGGCTTCGATCAGTTCTTCCATGGTCGGGCAGTGAACACCGTCGCTTCCCGGTTGCCAACCCGCAACTTTTGTCCGAGGCTCGTTTCACGGGCGCGGACGCGCCCCTGCCGATGCCACCGGACGGACCAGAGAACGAATCGCTCAAGGGCAGCCTCATCCTCGCCGATCCGAGCCTGCGCGAGCCGACTTTCTTCCGCAGCGTTCTCCTCCTCACCGAGCACAGCTTGAAGCAAGGGGCCTTCGGCTACATCCTCAACCGCCCCATCGGCAAGCGCGTCGGCGATCTCCTCGACAGGGACATCCTGCCGGGAGACGTTCACAAACGGCTCGCCGCCACGCCGGTCTTCATGGGCGGCCCCATGAGCACGGAGCACCTCGCCTTCTCCGCGTTGGGCTGGTCCGAGGGCGAGGACCGGCTCCAATACGTGACCCATCTCTCGGCGCAGGAGGCGGTGATGCACCAGATGGAGGGCTTCCAGATCCGCGCCTTCGTCGGCTATTCGGGCTGGACGGGCGGGCAGCTTGAGGACGAGTTGGAGAGGAAGGCTTGGATCACCCATCGGCCCGAGAGAGCCGTGATCGACCTCGGCAGCACCGACCACCTCTGGAAGGATCTCCTGCGCGGGCTGGGCCCTTGGCACAAGCTCGTCGCGGACGAGCCGGACAATTTTTGGCTGAATTGAGGTCCGTCGCTCAAAACACCTCCAACACGAAAATCCCGGGATCGGCGAGGATGTCCCCCGATTTCCGCCCCGTCAGCCTCTCCGCCAGGGGTGAGGCGGGACCGAGCACGGTGACGCTCCCGCCCTGCCCGTCGTCGAGGACGATGCCGCCCCCGGCTGGAGAGAGGAGGTAATGCCGGATTTCCCCTTCCTGCTCCGTCTCGACGAGAGCACCGGGGGCGATGGGATCGTCGAGGTCGAACTCGGGGAAGTCGAAGCTCTCGACCGCGTGGATCGCACGCAGCAGATCGTCGGCTTGCCCAGCCTGGCCCGCGGCGAGGTAGGAGGCCTCCAAGCCGCGGGTGTCGTATTTGTTCTCCGCCTTTGTGTCCGCGCCAGTAGCGGCCTCGTGCGCGCCGGAGAGGGCGGCGATGGCGCGGTCGTAGCGGCGGCGGAGTTCCGCGACGAGCGCGGCGACGAGACGGGCTTTGTCCATGGCGGGAAAGAACGTGGAATTTCCGACGTGGCGGCGGCCGCGTCAACGGAATCGCGATCCCGGCGGGAAATGATCTCGACGAAAGCCTCCGCTCGGGGCAAGAGTGGGAGAAGTGTCGATGCGCCCCTTCCTCCCGTTCCTGCTCCTTTCCTCCCTCGCCCTTTCGCGTGCGTTCGCAGGGGCGGACGCGCCTCCCGCCTTCGGGGAAGCGAAATCGAAGCGCCTCGCGGCGGGCGAATGCCTCGTCCTCGACCATCGGCCCGACGAGACCGCCTCCACGAGGGACGCGCGTTTCGTGACCGTGGCCCGGCTCATCCGGGGGAGCCGCGAGACGATCTGGGAGACGATCCACGACAAGGAGAAGGCCGCCGATTTTCTCGACGGCGTCCTCGAATCGAAAGTTCTGGAGAGCCAAGGCAACGAGATCCTCGTGGAGCAGCGCACCCGCGTGGGCGGGCCGAAGGGCTCCTACCGCTACCGCCTCCGCCACGTTCTCCAGCCGATGACGCGAGCCGACTTCACGTACGCCGGAGGGGAGTTGAAAGATGTCGAGGGTGCCTGGTGGATCTTCGACGGCCCCATGCCTGGAACCTGCCTCGTGGTCTACGCGCTGCACATCGACGCGGGCCTCTTCGCCCCCCAGGTGATCGTGAAGGCGGGGATGAAAACGTCGATGCCGAAGGCGGTGGAGGGCATCGCGAAGGAGGTGGCGCGGCGCGAGGTGGCCCGTTGACGGTCGCTTGTCGGCACCCGCGATCCGGCATTGAATCCGCCCCCGCCCTCGTCTATGGTCCACGCCATGAAAGCCACCCTCGCCCTTCTCGCCGCCGCCCTGCTGCTCAGCCCCTCCGCCTCGCTCCGCGCCGAGGAGGACAGCATCAAGGTCAG
This sequence comes from Akkermansiaceae bacterium UBA2367, assembly GCA_002344525.1. GTDB lineage: Bacteria > Verrucomicrobiota > Verrucomicrobiia > Verrucomicrobiales > DEV007 > Arctic95D-9. The sequence goes on along the minus strand of DDTJ01000108.1, from coordinate 80,401 downwards.
CGAATTCACCTTCACCTACGGCAAGCCTTGGGTCCGCCAGCAGGCCGCCAGCTCGATGCGCGCCGGGCAGTTCCTCTACGATCACGAGGACGAGAGCCTCGAGGATATCGAACTCGTCATCTTCTTCTTCGGCGCCGGAGGCGGTGGCGGCATCCAGGCGAACATCGACCGCTGGCTCGGCCAGTTCGAGGGCGCACCCGAATCGAAGGTCGAGGAGAAGGAGATGGGCGGGAAAAAGGTGACCCTGCTCACTGCCAAGGGCACCTTCCTGGACACCATGGCCGGAGCCGGGCCCTTCTCCGGCGGCCCGAAGACCCCCAAGCCGGACACCACCATGCTCGCCGCCATCCTTCCGAGCGAGCAGGGCGCCGTCTTCCTCAAGCTCACCGGCCCGACGAAATCCGTCGAGGCGATGAGAGAGGCTTTCGACGCCTTCGTCGCGAGTCCGTTCGTGCAGTGAGCAGGGGGACGGACGTCCATCGAAGCGTCCGAAGATGGTCCGACGCTGGATCTGTAGCCGGGGGCATCGACCTCGGTCGAACGTCGTTTGGAGGTCCGATCCGGCCTCAGTGAGGCTGGCTACAGCGCTGGCGCGTTCTTCCACGCCCACCCGTCATTTTTGCTGGAATGGACCGCAAACAGCGGTAACGAAAGCCCGTGTCCCCGCAAGCCTGTGGAGGGGGCGAACGCTTGCCGCGAAGGGGAGCGGTGCCTATGCTGGGGGTCCGCCGTGAAACCCCTCCCTCTCGCCCTCCTCCTCTCGCTGCTCATCGGTGGCGTCGTCCACTTCTCGTGGCGGTTTGCCTCCCCCTCGGTGGAGACCCGCTACGGCCCGGTCCTCCACGAGGAGCGATCCGCCTTCTCCCACATCCGCGTGCGCGGGCGGGGCACGGTGCGCAGCCTGCTCTTCGTCGACGAGGACGGGGCGGAGCAATGCCAGTCGTCCCTCGATCTCGCCGCTCCGGGCACCTTGCGGCTCGGCTACACGCGAGCCCTCTTCGCGAGCCTGCTTTTCCGGCATCCGCAGGAGAGGGTCCTGGTCGTCGGGCTCGGCGGCGGGGGCATGGTGCGCTTCCTGCGTGAGAAATTCCCCGGAACGGTGGTGGAGGCGGTGGAGATCGACCCGGTCGTGGTGCGGCTCGCGACGGAGGCTTTCGGTGTCGTGCCTGGTCCGGGAACGCGGCTGCACACCGCCGACGCGTTCGAGTTCTTCCGCTCCGGCCACGGCGCGTTCGATGCGATCTATCTGGACGCCTTCCTTCGTGCGCCGGAGCTCGGGGAGAGGACGGCGCGGCTGAAGACGCGGGACTTTCTCGCGACCCTGCGGGAGCATCTCGCGCCCGGCGGGGTCGTCGCGTTCAATCTGATCGGGGCCGATCCGGGCACGCCGGAGGATCTCGCGGCGATCCGGGCGGTGTTTCCCGGCACGGCGTCGTTCCCGGTGCCGGGGACTGGAAATCTCGTCGTGATCGCCACACGCGACGGCCCCGCTCCGGGCGTGGAGGAATTGCGCGAGCGGGCGGCGGCGCTCGACGGCTCCCTCGACCTCGGGTTTTCCCTCGGCGAGATCGCGGGGTGGCGGCGGGAGTGAACGCCGCAGGGCCTCACGAGACCAGCGCGACCTCCTCGCGTCCGGCCCCGGCTTGGAGATCGGTGAGGCGGCGGCGCAAGTCTTGGAGGGAGAAGGGCTTCGCGATGACGTCGTTCATCCCGACGGCGAAGCAGCGCTCGCGGTCCTCGTCGAAGACCATGCCCGTCATCGCGACGATGGGGGCCGAGGCGTTGCGGTGGTCGAGGCGGCGGATCGCGGAGGTGGCCGCGAAGCCGTCCATCACGGGCATGTTCACGTCCATGAGGATGAGGTCGAAGGGCAGGGGACCCTCGGCGAGGTCCACGGCTTCACGCCCGTCCGAGGCGAGGGTGACGTCGCAGCCGAGCTGCTCCAAGGTGAGGCGGGCGACCTTTTGGTTAACGTAGTTGTCCTCGACGAGGAGAACGCGGGTCCGTCCGCCTTCGCGCTCGGCGGCGGCCTCGGGGGAGGGGAGGGCGGTGCGGCGGACGAAGTCGGCCTCCTCCTCCCCGGCCGGCTCGCAGTCGATGGTGAAGAAGAAGCTGGTGCCGACGCCGGGTTCGCTTTCGAACCAGATCCTCCCTCCCATCAACTCGACGACGTTCTTCGAGATGGCGAGGCCGAGACCGGTGCCGCTGTGGCTGCGGGGGCGCTCCAGGTCGATCTGGCGGAAGGGGGCGAAGAGGGTCGCGCCGGACGCCTCGCCGATCCCGATGCCGGTATCGAGGACGCGGAAGAGGAGCTGGTGGCGCCCCGCTGTGCGATGGCCCTGCACCGTCACCGAGACCTCGCCGGCGTCGGTGAACTTGATCGCGTTGCTGGTCAGGTTCGAGAGCACTTGCTTGAGACGGAGGTCGTCGGCGACGAAAGTCTCGGGGAGCTTTTCGCAGATCGTCGCGCTGAGATGGATGCCGCGCGAGTCGGCGTTGGCCTTGTAGACGAGGAGGACTTCGCGGATGAGCCTCTCCAGCTCGAAGGGGCGGGGCTTCAGCGGCATCGCCTTCGCGTTGAGCTTCGCGTAGTCGAGGATGTCGTCGAGGATGTTCAGGAGCGATTCGCTGGAGCTGTGGATCGTCTCCAGATGCTCGCGCTGCACGGGGTCGAGGTCCATTTCGAGGAGCAGGTTCACCATCCCGAAGATGCCGTTCATCGGGGTGCGCACCTCGTGGCTCATGTTCGCGAAAAAGCGCTCCTTCTCCTTCGCCGCCTCGATCATCTCCTGGTTCAGCTTCTCGAGCCGCTCCTGCTTCGCGGCCATTGACGCGGCCATGGAGCGGACGAAGGCGATCAGAGGGTGCTCGCCCGGCTGCGGCAAGGGGATGCGCTGGGTGTGGCTCGGATATTGGATCGTGAAGTCGGACACGATTCTCTCAAGCTGCCGGATCGTCTCCGCGGCGTCGCCATTCCAAACAGCCAGAGCGGGAGGCACACCGGGCATCACCGGGCGGACGGCGATGGGAGCGGTCGCCTTCCGAAGCTGGGTGGGGTCGAGCTTCGGAAGAGATTGAGGGTTTCGGAATAACATTATCCATAATTTTCATTAAAACCATAATTAAACAAGACCTAATTTTCTGAAATTTAGAGAAAAGCGGCCATTCCACTCCTCTGCACCACTCCCGCAAGGGGTGGCTCCGGGGCTCCAATCCGGACTTGTCCAAAAAGTCGGATCGGGGACTCTTTCCATGGATCGCAGATCCCCTCATCCCGATGAAACCCCTCGCCCCCGCCCTTGCGGCGCTCGCCGCCGTGCCCCTCCTCCTTTCCCCCCATTCCCGCGCCGGGGAGTCCTGGAGCGGCATCTACCCGCATCTCTCCTTTTTCAACGACGAGCACGAATGCGGCACCGGAGCCGTCGTACCGTGGGCGGGGCGGCTCTGGGCGATCACCTACGCGCCGCACAAGCCCACCGGCTCTTCGGACAAGCTCTACGAGATCTCCCCCGACCTCGTCCTCACCGTGCGGTCCGAATCCGTCGGCGGCACCCCGGCGAACCGCATGGTCCACCGCGAGTCCGGCCAGCTCTTCATCGGCCCCTACGCCATTGGCGAGGACGGCACTGTCCGCACGATCCCCTACGCGCAGATGTTCGGGCGTCCCACCGGGAACGCGCGGCACCTCCTCGACCCGGCGGGCAAGATCTACTGCGCCTCGATGGAGGAGGCCTTCTACGAGATCGACGTGAAGACACTCGCCGTCACCACCCTCTACCTCGACGAGCAAATCAAGACCCCCGGACCCAAGGCCGACCTGCCCGGCTACCATGGCAAGGGCCTCTACTCCGGCCAAGGCGTGCTCGTCTACGCGAACAACGGCGAGAACTCGCCCGAGGCGCGTCGCGATCCCTTCGTGCCCTCGGGCGCGCTCGCGGAGTGGGACGGGCGGGACTGGAAAGTCGTGCGGCGCAACCAGTTCACCGAGGTGACCGGCCCCGGCGGCATTTTCGGCAACGGCAACCCCGCGACCGACCCGATCTGGAGCATCGGCTGGGACGCGAAGTCCCTCCTCCTCATGCTCCGCGATGGCGGCGGCTGGCACACCTTCCGCCTGCCCAAGGCGAGCCACAGCTACGACGGCGCCCACGGCTGGAACACCGAGTGGCCCCGAATCCGCGAGATCGGCGAGGGCGACGACCTCCTCATGACCATGCATGGGATGTTTTGGCGCTTTCCGAAAGGCTTCTCCCTCGCCGACACCTCGGGGATCGCCCCGCGTTCGAGCTATCTGAAAGTGATCGGCGATTTCTGCAAATGGCAGGACCGCGTCGTCTTCGGTTGCGACGACACCGCGAACAGCGAATTCCTGAACAAGCGCAAGGCGAAAGGCGAGATCGCCGCGCCGCAGTCGCAGTCGAATCTCTGGTTCGTCGAGCCGCAGCGCCTCGACCGGATCGGACCCGTCATCGGTCGCGGAGCGGTTTGGCTGCACGAGGACGTCGCCGCCGGGGCGAAATCCGATCCCTACCTCTTCGGCGGGCTGAAAAACCGCGCCTTGCATCTCGCCCAGAGTGGTGGGGCCGAGGCGGTCGTCTCCATCGAGATCGACCGCGATGGAAAAGGCGACTGGCAGCCGCTGAGGACCGTCGCCCTGCCGCCGGACGGATACGTGTGGACCTCCTTCGAGGACGCCGATCCCGGAGTCTGGGTGCGTCTTTCGCCCTCCGCCGCCGTCGAGGGATTGACCGCCGCCTTCACCAATGCCGACGCCGACGCGCGACCCGCCGCGAGCGCCCTGCCCGCGAAATTCGCCGGGCTGGTCCCCGCCTCGTCCGCGCCGTCCGGAACGGTCTCCGGCGGCGTCATCCGGGCGCGTGGCGAAAACAAGCGCACCTTCCATTTCGCGGCGCGGACCGAACAGGGTTCGCTCGGCCTCTACACCCTGTCCGAAGCGATGGAACTGACCCCCGACGACAACGCCGAGGAACTCGCTTGGCTGGAGGAGCACGCCGCGATCCCCTCGCGCGAGGGCGTGATCGAGCTCGACGCCGCCTCCGTCCTCTACCTCGACGACGCGGGCCGCCGCTACCGCCTCCCGCGCGGCTCCGCCGCCTACGACGCCGAAGGCCCGCTCGGACGCGAGCGCCTCTGCCGCGAGGTCGCCACCGAGCGCGACCTCTTCAACTGCCACGGCACCTTTTTCGAACTGCCCGCCGAGAACGCCGGAGGATTCAGCCGTGTCCGGCCCGTGGCGACGCACGGGCTGCGTCTCGCCGACTATGGCAGCTACCGCGGCCTTCTCGTCGTCTCCGGCGTCGATCTCGCGGCGGCGGGGGACAACCGCCACCTCATCCGCAGCAGTGACGGCAAGACCGGGCTTTGGGTCGGGGCCATCGACGACCTCTGGGAACTCGGCAAGCCCGTCGGCTCGGGCGGCCCGTGGAAGGACGCGCCAGTGAAGGCGGGCGAGGTCTCCGACCCCTATCTCATGACCGGATACGACCGGAAGGAATTGACCCTTTCCGCCGACGCCGCGACGAGGATCGCCGTCGAGGTCGATCTCACCGGAATGGGCGACTGGGTCGTCTACCGCGAATTCGACTTGGCTGCGGGACGGGAGGAGAAGCACGTCTTCCCCGAGGGCTACCAGGCCTACTGGGTGCGCTTCCGCAGCGAGGCCGCCGCCACCGCGACGGCTTGGCTGGAGTATCGGTGAGGGGGAGTGTCGCCGGGCCAGCGCCTCCCGTGCCGCGATTTCCCCTTTCTCGCCGGGCGAATCCGGCGTAGCCTCCTTGCGATCCCATGACCGACCTTCTCATCGTGCTGGGCGTGCTCGTGCTCTCCTTCGCCCTGCGGAGCTTCCGCTCCCGCGTCCTTCGCAAGGCCGGGGCGCTCGGCATCCTCGCCTCGACCTTCCTCGCCTTCTATCTCTTCACCGGCAACGTCGCGGCGGGTTTCGGCGGGCTGCTCCTGTGGTTCCTGCTGCCTTGGGTCGAGCTGCTCACCCGCATCCGCCGCCTGCGCCTGCCCATCGGGAAAGCCTTGGAACGGGAGGCCCCTCCCGGCGTCTCGCGCTTTCCCGAGTTGAACGGGCTCACCGCCGAGATCGAGGCCGAGGGCTTCGAATACGTCGCCGACACCGGCTGGGACTGGGACGGGATGCACCAGTTCTACCGGATCTTCTACCACCCCACCGCCCGCGAACAGGCCGCCATCTGCCTGACGGAGCAGGATGGCATGTCCTGGGCCAGCATCACCCTCACCTCGCGGCATCCGTGTGGCGCGACCTACCGCACCACCGACCTGCCCTTCAGCAGCCCGATGAAAGCCGCACCCGGGGTGACCCTGCGCCGGACCCTCGACGCGGAGAGCTTCGCCTGCCTCCTTGCCTCCCACCGCGAATGGCTGGAGTCCCTCGGCCACGTCGCCGAGGACTTCGTCGCCGAGGAACCCGAAGCTCTCGCCGGACTGATCGAGCAGGAGACCGGGCTACAGATCCGCCACAACCTCGACTCCGGCCTGATCCGCCCCGGCGAAACCGCCGGCACCTTCCGCTATTCCTGGCGCGGCTTGGTCTATCTCTACTGCCAGCTCGTCAAGGACATGGTTCGGATGAGTTGAGAGGGGAGCGCTCCCCTCATACGAAATCCCGGAAAGGTTTGGACGGATTGCGGGTCGGAGACGGCATCACCGCCGAGCCGCGCGACACGACTGCCACCGGACGGCTGAGCCAGCCGTCCCTACCGAGCTTCCGCCACACGAGGACTTGGCAAGCCCCCGCTCATTCGGCGGCGGCTTCGACGAAGGCTCGCAGCAGCTTCGCTTGGGCTTCGTCCCCGGCCATTTTCTCGGGATGCCATTGCACGCCGATGAGGAAGCGGGCGGGGTCGGTCGTCTCGGTCGCTTCGACCACGCCGTCGGGTGCCTTGGCGACGGCGCGCAGCCCTTCGCCGATACGGTCGGCGGCTTGATGGTGGAAGGAGTTCACTTCCAACTCGGTCGCGCCGAAGATGCGGGCGAGGCGGGAATCGGGTTCGATGGCGACGGGATGGGTCGTGTCGCGGTGGTTCGAGTCCAGCTCCGAGGGGATGTCCTGCACGAGCGAGCCACCCGTCGCCACGTTGATCCACTGGCTGCCGAGGCAGATGCCGAGAAGGGGTTTGTCGGTCTCCTCGATCCAAGCGGTGACGAGCGCTTTTTCAAATCGATAGCGGTCCCCGTCGAGAGGTTCGACGGTCTCGTGGGGCTCCTCGCCGTATTCCGAGGGCGGGATGTCGGCCCCGCCGGGCATGAGAAGGCCGTCGAGCCGCGCGAGGTATTCGGACACCTTTTCAGCGTTGCCTCCGGTGTTTGGCAGCACCACGGGGATGCCGCCCGCCTCGCGCACGGCGCGCACGTAGGCCTCCCCGGTGAGGCTCGCGATGCCGATGAGGGGGGCGCGCTTCGCCTCCGCAGGGAGTGTCGCCGACGTGGGGCCACGCCCGAGGAAAAAGCCGATCCCCCCGGCGGCGAGGGCGAGGCCCAAGAATGCGAAAACGAGGGAGCGTCGTGGGGCGTTCATGCCGGGAGATTATCCTCCGCCATCCAGGAAGTCGAGGCGCGATGTCCGAAATGCGGCGCAAGGGCGTGCCGAAAAAGGCTTGCGGGAAGGGTGCGCCATCCTCCATGATGCCCGCAACCCATTTCGATCCGATGAACCCCCGCCTCCTCCCCACCGTCCTGCTCGCCTCGCTCTGCCTCGTCCCCGCCCGCGCCGACGAAGCCTTGAAACGCTCCCTCGTCCTGCACGCCTCCTTCGACAAGGGTCTCGACGCCGATTTCTCGAAAGGCGATCCCGCCGCCGTGGTCAAGACCTCCGCCGGTCTCGTCCCCGTGCCGGAGAACGACGAGGTCGTCCTCGTCGCCGAAGGGGGGCGTTTCGGCGGGGCGCTGCATTTCCCGAAAAAAGGCGCGACCCGCCCCTCCTACCGCGGTGAGGGCGTGCTGGGCTACAACGACAAGGACTGGAGCGCGACGGTCTCGCTCTGGCTCCGTCTCACCCCCGACGAGGATCTCGAACCCGGCTACTGCGACCCCATCCAGATCGTCGGCGACGACACGAAGAAGGGCTTTATCTTCCTCGAATGGTCGAAGGATCACAGCCCGCGCTACTTCCGCTACGCGATCCGCCCGCTCATCGAACTGTGGGACCCCGAGGGCCTCGGTTGGGAGGTGGTGCCCGAGGAGAAGCGGCCCATGGTGCAGTTGAAAACGGCGCCCTTCTCCCGCGACCGCTGGACCCACGCCGTCTTCACGCTGGAGCGCATCAACGCGGGGAAGGGGACCTCCGCCGGGACGCTCTACCTCGACGGCAAGAAGCAGGGGCGCATCGAGAATTTCGACCTCACCTTCGGCTGGGACCCGGCGGCGGTGCTGCTCGTGCTCGGGGCCGCCTACGTCGGCCACATCGACGATCTTGCGGCCTTCGACCGGGCGCTCACCGAGGAGGAGGTGGCGAAGCTCTACGCGCTGGAGAACGGCGTCGCCGACCTGCGGCCCTGACATGAAGGCCCCGTTCCTTGCCTTCTGCGCCTTTGCCCTCGCCGCGTCCTTCGCCGCCGCCGCGCCGGTGAGGCTGGTCTTCGACACCGACATCACCGGCGACGTGGACGACGTGCTCGCCCTCGCGATGTGCCACACCCTCGCCGACCAAGGAGCCTGCGAACTGCTCGGCGTGACGGTGTCGAAGGACAATCCCCTCACCGCCTCCTTCGTCGACGCGCAGAACACTTGGTATGGCCGCCCCGACCTGCCCGTCGGCGTGGTCCGCGACCCCGCCGCGCAGAAGCGGGAGAGCCGATACCTCTCCCTCGCCGATTCGCCGGACTATCCGCACGACCTGCGGAGCAACGGCGCGGCCCGCGAGGCCGTCGATCTTTTGCGCGAACTGCTCGCGCGGGCGGAGGACGGCGCGGTCGTCCTCGTCTCCGTCGGCATCGCCTCGAACCTCGCGAATCTCCTCCAGTCGCCCGGCGACGCGCATTCGCCGCTGACCGGGGCCGAGCTGGTCCGGAAAAAGGTGAAGCTCCTCTCCATCATGGCCGGGGCCTTCGCCTTCGCCAACGGCACGAACTACCATTTGGAGGCGAACGTGATCAACGGCATCGGCTACATGCAGACCGTCGCCAACGAGTGGCCCGAGGAAGTCCCCATCGTCTGGAGCGGCTACGAGATCGGGGAGAACCTGCCCTTTCCCCGAAGGAGCGTCGCCGAGGATTTCGGCTACCGAACGCCCCATCTCGTGCGCGAGGCCTACCTCCTCCACAGCGGCCCCGAGCACGACCGCCCCTGCTGGGATCAGAGCAGCGTGCTCCACGCCGTCTTTCCCGACCGGGGATACTTCGGGCTCTCCGCGCCGGGGCGTGTCTCCGTCGACGACGACGGATTCACCCGCTTCACCCCGCAGGGACGCGGCGGACAGAAAAGCGGTCGCGACCGCTTCCTCACGATGACGCCCGAACAGCAGGCCCGCGCTCTCGAAGCCATCGTGCATCTCACGGTCCGGCCTCCCCGCGCGTCCGCCTCCGAGTGAACCCTATCGATTCCACGACATGACCCTCCGCCTTCTCCTCCCCGCGCTCCTCGCCGCCGCCCTGCCCCTCTCCGCTGCGGACCGGCCCAACATCCTCTGGATCACCGCCGAGGACATGAGTCCGGCGCTCGGCAGCTACGGCGATCCCGACGCGAAGACACCGAACCTCGACGCCTTCGCCAAGGAGTCCGTGCGCTACACCCGCGCCTTCGCCGCCGCGCCGGTCTGCTCGCCCTCGCGCTCGTCCATCGTCACGGGGATGTGGGCACCCAGCCTCGGCACCAGCCAGATGCGCTCGACCTTCCCCCTGCCGCCCGACGTGAAGGGCTTCCCGACCTACCTGCGCGAAGCCGGGTATTTCACCACGAACCGCGTCAAGACCGACTACAACACCAGCGACGCGGCCCGGCTCATCGAGGAATCCTGGAACGAGAGCAGCGGTCGCGCCCACTGGCGCAGCGAGGCGCGGAAGGAGGGCCAGCCCTTCTTCGCCGTCTTCAACCACGAGGTCACGCACCAGTCGCGCACCATGGTCTGGCCCTACGAGGTCTTCCAGCGCGAGGTGCAGTCCAAGCTCCCCCCGGACCAGATCCATGATCCCGCGAAGGTCGCGCTGCCGCCCTACTACCCCGACACTCCGGTGATGCGTCGCGAACTGGCCCGCTTCCACGACTGCGTCTCGGCGCTCGATGCCGAGGTCGGGGCGCTGCTGAAGCAACTCGAAGAGGACGGCCTCGCCGACGACACCATTGTCTTCTTCTACTCCGACCACGGCTCTGGAATGCCGCGCCACAAGCGCCTCCTCCACGACAGCGGGATGCGCGTGCCGCTGCTGGTGCGCTTCCCGGAGAAATTCCAGCACCTCGCGCCGACCGCGCCGGGAGGGACGGTGGACCGTCTCGTCACCTTCGTCGATTTCGCGCCGACCGTGCTCGCCCTCGCGGGTGCGCCCGTGCCGGAGGCCTTGCAGGGCGAGGTTTTCCTCGGGCCCGACGCCGCTCCCGCCCCGGAATACGTCTACGGATTCCGCGACCGCATCGACGAGGTCTTCGACCTTTCCCGCTCGGTCCGCAGCAAACGCTACCTCTACATCCGCAACCACATGCCCCACCTCTCGTGGGGGCAGCGCAGCGTCTACTCCGACCTCGGCGAGATCCAGCAGGAGATCTTCCGCCACGCTGCCGCCAACGCTGGCACCCTGACAAAGCCCCAACAAGCCTACGTTTCGCCGACCCGTTCGGCGGAGGAGTTCTACGATGTCGAGGCCGATCCGCAGAACCTCGCCAACCTCCTCGACGGTGACCTTTCCCCGGAGCAGCAGGCCGCCCTCGACGCCCACCGCGCCGCCTATGTCGCGAAGCGGGAGGAAATCCTCGATCTCGGCGCCCTGCCCGAGACCGTGATGGTCGATTGGCTCGCCGAGGAGGAGCGTCCCCTGCGCGACATTGCCCTGTGTAAGACGGATCACCGTCCCGACCTCGCGACGATCTGGGCCGCCGCCGACCTCGTCGGCAAGGGAACCCGCGAGGAACTGCTCGCCCTCGTCCACGACGGCGACGCGGCGGTGCGCTGCTGGGCCGTCATCGGCTTGCGCTACGCCTTCCCGCAGGATGCAGCTTTGCTTGGAGAACTCTACGATTCCATGGACGACATCAGCGCTCCGGTGCGCATCGAGATGGCGGCATGGATGGCCGAGGCCTCGGACCAGCATCGCGCCGAGGCCGTGCAGGTGCTGGGCCGCGAACTCGTCGGCGAGGACTGGTGGACCGTGCTGCGAGCCTGTCGCGCCGTCGAACTGCTCGGCGAAAAAGCCACCGCCCTCCTCCCCGTGATGGAGACCCTCTACGCGCGGAACCGCTTCGCCGAAGGCGTCGGGCCGCAGTTCATCTCCTTTTCGTCGGGGGCCTTTCTGAAACAGATGGGCATGCCGACCGAGCCGTGGAATTTCACACCGAAGCGGTGAGGGGAAGGGGCTTTATGCTTCTTTCGCCGGGACGTTGCTGGCAGACATGGGTGAAATGCCTCGCGGAAACTTCTCCATTTGCGCCAATCCGCGGTTCATCCGTGGACATCTGCGTTCCCCATTTCTTTTTTGACGCAGATGGCTGCGAATGCCCGCAGATTTCCGCAGATGGGGCGACCATCCCAAATTCCGAAAGAACCCGCCTCGTAAGAACCCTGCCACTCAAGCCAGAATCTCCCGCGCCACCCGACCGTGGACGTCGGTGAGGCGGAAATCGCGTCCGGCGTGGCGGAAGGTGAGGCGCTCGTGGTCGATCCCCAGCAGATGCAGGATCGTGGCGTGCAGGTCGTGGACGTGCATCCGCTTCTCCACCGCCTTGAAGCCGAACTCGTCGGTCGATCCGTAGGACATCCCCCCGCGCACTCCCCCGCCCGCCATCCACATGGTGAAGCCGTGGGGGTTGTGGTCGCGCCCGTTGCCGTTCTCGGTCACGGGGGTGCGACCGAATTCTCCGCCCCAGATCACGAGGGTGTCTTCGAGGAGGCCGCGCTGTTTCAAATCCTCCAGCAAGACAGCGATGGGGCGGTCGATGTCGGCGGCGAGCTTGCGGGTCTGCTCGTCGTGCTTGCTGTGCGTGTCCCAAGGCTGGCCGTTGCCGTAATAGACTTGGACGAAACGCACCCCTCGCTCCGAGAGACGCCGCGCGAGGAGGCAGCCGTTGGCGAAATGCCCCGTGCCGTAGGCTTCGCGGATCGCTTCCGGCTCCTTCGTCAAATCGAAAGCTCCGCTCGCCTCGAATTGCATGCGGTAGGCCGTCTCCATCGCCTCGATGCGGCCTTCGAGCATGGCATCGGCCCCGCCACGGGCGGCGAGGTGCTCGCGGTTCAAGGCGGCGGCGAGATCGAGCTGGCGGCGCTGGGCCGGGGCGTCCGGCTCGGGATGGCTCAGCCAAGGGATCATGCTGCCGGGTTCGAGCTTCGAGTGGTTGATATAGACGCCCTGATGCTGCGGCGGAAGGAAGGCGCTGTGCCACAGCTCGGAGAAGCGGACGGGGCGGCCCGGACAGAGGACGAGGTAGGAGGGCAGGTTGCGGTTTTCCGACCCAAGCCCGTAGGACATCCACGCCCCCAGGCTCGGCACCTTCGGGGTCATCGCCCCGTTGTTCATGAGGAAGAGGGCGGGACCGTGGTTCGGATTGTCCGTGTAGCAGGAGTTGAGCACGCAAAGCTCGTCCGCGTGCCGAGCCGTGAGGGGAAGCAGTTCGCTGACGGGCAGTCCGCTTTTGCCATGGTGGCCGTAGGCGAAAGGCGCCGCCATGAGACCGCCGGTGGGCCGCTCGGTGCGGAGGTCGGCCCCCTCGGGACGCTGCCCTTGGTATTTGGCCAGATCGGGCTTCGGATCGAAGAAGTCGGGACCGAAGGGGCCGCCGTTCATGAAGAGGTGGATGACCCGCTTCGCCCGTGGCGGAAAGTGGATGCCGCCGCCGAGTCCGCCCGCCGCTTCGAGGGCCGAGATCAGCCCGAGCGAGCCGAGTCCGCCGCCGAAACGCTTCAGGGCGGTGCGGCGGTCGATGGAGGCGTGGAATCCGGAGGACATGGCGTCAGTCGAGGTAGAGGAACTCGTTCGAGGTCAGCAGCACTTGCGCGTATCGCTCCCACGAGCCTCCCTCGCCGAGGTAGGCGAGGGCCAGATCGCGTTCGCGGGCCGTCGGCGTCCGCTGGAGCAGCCGCCCGTAGGCGAGATCGACCCGCGCGGCCTCGTCCCCGGCCTCCTGCTCGAGGCTTTCCGCGAGACGCCGGGCGCGGGCGATGACGAAGGGTCCGTTCAGGGAGAAAAGCTGCTGCAAGGGCGTGGCCGTCTCGGTGCGGCTCGGGCTGTGCGCGATGGGATCGGGGAAATCGTTGATCCGCAGCATCGCGTCGAGTTCCCGCCGCTTCACCTGTCCGTAGAGCGTGCGCCGCGTCGCCGCAGGATCGTCGAGGGCGAAGGGCTCTCCGCCCGCGCTCAGGTCGAGCTCGCCCGTCGCCGCCAGCATCGCGTCGCGCCAAGCCTCGACCTCGAGACGACGGCGCGGCATGTGACCGTGGAGAAGGTTCTGCGGGTCACTTGCGGCGGCCTCGGGGGAAACGAGTGAACTCTGCCGCCAAGTCGCCGAGTTCAGAATCTCGCGATGGAGCCACTTCAGCGACCAGCCATTCGCGACGAAACGCGCCGCGAGGTCGTCGAGCAGGGCGGGATGGCTGGGCAGCTCGCCGGCGGGTCCGAATTCGCTCGGCGTGGCGACAAGCCCGCGTCCGAAGTGCTGCAACCAGACCCGGTTGACGAGGACGCGGGCGGAGAGCGGGGCCGCCTCCTCGACAAGGGCTCGGGCCATCTCAAGACGTCCGCTGCCCTGCTGGAGCGGACGCGGCGTCCCACCCAGCGCGGGGAAGGCGGAGAGGAAGCGCCTCGGCACCGTTTCCCCCGGCGCGTTCGGGTCGCCGCGCTTGTGCATGGGCAGGTCGCGCGACATGCCGGGAACGTAGTCGAGTTTCGTGCCGTGCTGACCGTCGTCCTTCGACTTCACGAAGAGGGCCGCCTCCGCCACCGCCGGAGCGGTGGCCGTGTGGTATTTCGGGGTGTCCGCGCGGATCGCCGCGATCTCCTTCTCGATGGCGGCGACTTGGTCCTTGAGATCGTCGGGGGCGGGCTTGGCCTTCTTCAAGGCGTCGCGTTTTTCTTCCAGCGACTTCACCTTCTCCCGCGCCACCCTGACAGGTTCCCAAAGCGCGTCGTCCACGACGGGACGATCGACGATCTGCACGCTCGCGAAGACTCCGGCGAGGGCGTAGTAGTCCTCCGCCGAGACGGGGTCGGACTTGTGGTCGTGGCAGCGGGCGCAGCCCAGGGTGAGCCCGAGGAAGGTGCGCCCCACCGCGTCCATGCGCTCCTCCCATTCCTCCGCGACGGTCACGCCGATGATCTCTGGGGGAAGCTGCAATTCCTTCCAGTAGCTCGGACTCAGCCCGAGGAAGCCGAGGGCCGCGTTGTCCTCGGGCTTTGTGCTAGGAAGAAGATCGTTCGCCAGTTGCCGGATCACGAACTGGTCGTAGGGCAGGTCGCGGTTGAAGGCGGCCACGACCCAGTCGCGGTAGAGCCAGGAGGGGCCTTTCGCGTCGCTCCAGGATTCCGTGACATCCGCGTAGCGGGCGAGGTCGAGCCAGTGCCGCCCCCAGCGTTCGCCGTAGTGCGGGGAGGCGAGGTGGTGGTCGATGAGCGCGCTCCAGTCGGAGTCGGAACCGGCGATCGGTGGCAAGCCGGTGAGATCGAAGGAAAGCCGCCGTGCCAGCGTCCGCGCATCCGCCTCCGGCGCGGGAGAAAGCCCGGCCTTCTCCAACTCGGCGAGGATGAAGTGGTCGATGCGGTTTTTCGGCCACGCCCGGTCTTTCACCTCGGGCAGGGCTTGCTCGCGGAGCGGCTGGAAGGACCATGGGAGATCGCGCGTCTCCTCCGCGACGAGTCCGAGGCACGGAGCGAGGCACAAAGCGAAGAAGCCAGATCGAATCCGGCGGATGGCGCGGGCGGTCTCCACCATGGGATAGGGTGCGGGAGAACCCGCGCCGGGCCAAGAGGCGCGGTTGCGCCGCCGACTCCGCCTTCCGGGTTCACTCCGGCTTCCCCTCGGGCCAATGGAGCTTCTCCAGATCGGCGGCCTCCCCGTCGCCAAGCCGGCCCGGCTCGCGGGTTCCGGCGCCTTGGCGTTTTGTCAGGGCATCGCCCAGTTCGGCGCGGGCAGCTTCGGCCAGCTTCATCAGTTCGGCGACCTTCCCGGGATGCGCCTCGGCGAGGTTGCTCTTTTCCTCGGGGTCCGCGGCGAGGTCGTGGAGGGAGAGATCGGTATTGACATTGCGATAGGCGACGGGCAGGCCGCCGTCGCCGCCCTTGCCGTCGGGCAGGGTGCGGTAGTTGTGCGGCAGGACGAGCTTCCAGTCCCCGTCCATGACGGCGTGGAGCTCGTTCTGCTTGTAGTAGAACCAGTAGCCTTCGCCATCGTGGGGATTCTTCGCCCCATCCTCTCCGACGAGCAGGGGGAGGATGTCCTTGCCGTCGATCTTCCGCTCCGGCAGGGCCGCTACGGCGAGTCTGGCGAAGGTGGGCAGCAGGTCGATGTTCATCGCGGCCTCGTCGCAGACCGTTCCGGCGGGGATGCGTCCGGGCCAGCGCATCACGCAGGGCGTCCGCACGCCGCCCTCCCACACCGTGCCCTTGCCCTCGCGGAAGGGCTTGGCCGAACCCGAATGGGTGCCGTAGGAGAGCCAAGGGCCGTTGTCGCTCGTGAAGACGACGAGCGTGTCCCCGGCGAGACCGTTCGTGTCGATGGCGTTGAGGATCTCGCCCACGGACCAGTCGATCTCGGCAATGACGTCGCCGTAGAGGCCGCGCTCCGTCGTTCCCGCGAAGCGTTCGCTCACGTAGAGCGGCACATGCGGCTGGGGATGCGGCACGTAGAGGAAGAAGGGCCGCTCGCGATGGCGGTTGATGAAGTCCACCGCCCGCGCCGTGAGCCAGGTCGTCATCATGCGCTGGTCGCGCTCGTCCGCGAGGCGGAGGCGCTCGTTGCCTTCAAAAATAGGCAGGGGCGGAAAATGCTTCGCGGTCGGATGCTGCGGCCACATGTCGTTCGAGTAGGGGATGCCGAAGTACTCGTCGAAGCCATGCTGCAAGGGCAGGAACTTCTCGTGGTCGCCGAGATGCCACTTGCCGAAGATCGCAGTGGCGTAGCCTTGAGACCGGAGCATTTCGGCCATCGTCGTCTCCTCCGCCGAGATCCCGACGCGGCTCCCTGGCCCGAGAGCCCCGTGGATGCCGACGCGGTTCGGGTAGCAGCCCGTGAGCAGGGCCGTGCGCGAGGCCGAGCAGACCGGCTGGGCGGCATACCAGCGGGGGAAGAGCCGACCCTCCTCCGCCATGCGGTCGAGGTTCGGCGTGGCGAAGCCCTCCGCCCCGTTCGGCCCGATATCGGCGTAGCCTTGGTCGTCGGTGTAGATGACGACGATGTTCGGCGGGCGGTCCGCAAGAGCCGGGAGAATCGCAGCGAGAAGGACGGCAGCGGAAAAGAGGGCGATTTTGCTCATGGGGCAGATGGGATTCGGAAGAAACACTTCCGTATCACAAACACCACCGGATCGGCAAGGACGCAATCGTTGTGGCACAGCCTTCGATTCGACGGGAAACCAGCCCGGTCACCGGTCGAGCGGATAGGACAGACGGCCTTCGTCGCTCAGCTTCTCCAAGGCTTCCCAAAGCAGTCGGTGCCCCCCGCTCGGCAGGACGAGGAAATGCGGTCCGGCTTTGCCGGGAGGGGGATTCGTATTCTCCGGATGTGGCGTTCCAAAAGAAGGTGACTTCGGATGAAATGCCCGTGCCGTTCTTCGGTCCGATTTCGACTTCCAAGGTTCCGTCCCCATCGACATCGCGGCAGGCGAATCCCCACCGTTCGGTGGATTCGTCCCGGCCGACATTGATCAGGGCATGGAAGATTTCCTCGGTTTCGCGATGGATGCGGGTGATCGTGAGCAGTTCGGCGGCGGCATTGGGATCTTTGAGCCCGACATGCATTGTGCCAACCCTCTCCACCCATCCATCCCGGTTGATGTCGTGGATGACCTCCCCTGCTTCCGCCACGTTGTTACCGCGAAAAGGTCGGGGATCCCCCTCGTCCAGCAGCATCCCGTCGTGGGCGTGGAGCGAAATCACATAGTCGGTCTTCAGTGGATCGGGGAACGACACGCTGAGCGGAGGAGCGTCGACACGGTGCGGAGCAGGAAAGAGCCAGTCTTTCCAAGACGACCATTTCAGGCCACGATCCCACGAGTCCCAAGGCCGCTGCAGGTGGCTGGTGCCAATATTCACATCCCTCAGCGTCAAATAGAGAGGATGGTCGGGATCGTTTGGGATGGGAATCTCCTGAATGAGAATCGACCGGTGCTTGCGATGGAAGGCCGAAAAGCGGTGAAACAGTTTATGAAAGTCGTATCCACGGGCGGACTCGGTCTCCACCCAAAGTCGGTGATAGGCGCGAAGCCGTGTCTTCGGATCAATGAGATCCTCAATGGAAGCCGACCGCTTCCAGACGGATTGAAAGACCAGCAACGCGGCGCAGGTGACCGCGAGCGCACCCGAGACTGTCCAGCACATCGTCGTCCGCTTCATCTCAGGGTGGAGGCTACACCGACGGGGACGACCGTGTCCAGCCTGAAGCGCAGGAGGGCAAGAAAGGCGATTTTGCTCATAAGAATGCTTGGAATCGGCGCAGAGACGTTCTTATCATACAAGGTCGCCGCCCGACAAGGCACGATTCCCCTTCCGGACCTTTTACCTTTCACTTTTCACCTTTTACTGCGCGCTCCGCGCGCCTCCGCCATGACCATCCGCACCGACGACTACGAGAAACTCGGCAAATTCTACCTCGGCCGAAGCTACGACCCCGGCGAGAAAACGCTCGAAGACGACCTCGTCCTCTACGATTCCAAGGACCTCGTCACCCACGGCGTCGTTCTCGGCATGACCGGATCGGGCAAGACCGGCCTTTGCATCGCCCTGCTGGAGGAAGCGGCGATGGACAACATCCCCGCCATCGTCATCGATCCGAAGGGCGACATCGCGAACCTCCTCCTCACCTTCCCCGACTTCAGCCCCAAGGAATTCCGCCGCTGGATCAACGAGGACGACGCCGCGAAAAAAGGCATCTCCCCCGACGAGTTCGCCGTCAAGACCGCAGAGACTTGGAAAAAGGGACTCGAAGACTGGGGCCAGTCCGGTGAGCGCGTCCGCGAGTTCAGCAACAAGGTCGACATGGCGGTCTACACGCCGGGGTCGAACGCCGGCCTGCCCGTCTCCATCCTCAGCTCGCTGGACGTGCCCGACTTCGAGATTCTCGACGACGCCGAATCCCTCTCCGAACGCATCGAGTCGACCGTCTCCAGCCTGCTCTCCCTCGTCGGGAACAATGCCGACCCCCTCCGCGACCCCGAGCACATCCTCCTGTCGAACATCTTCGCCCACACCTGGAAGGCCGGGCACGGTGTCACCCTCGAAAGCCTGATCCGCCACATCCAGGTCCCGCCCTTCGACAAGATCGGCGTGATGGACCTCGAAACGGTCGTCCCGCAGAAGAGCCGCCTCGATCTGGCGATGAAGATGAACAATCTCCTCGCCTCGCCCGGCTTCTCCACCTGGCTGGAAGGCGAGCCGCTCGACATCAAGCGCATGCTCCACACGCCCGAGGGCAAGCCGCGCATCTCCATCTTCTCCATCGCCCACCTCAACGACGCCGAGCGCATGTTCTTCGTCTCGCTGCTCCTGAACCAGACCCTCGGCTGGATGCGGGCGCAGTCGGGCACGACGAGCCTCCGCGCCCTCCTCTACATGGACGAGATCTTCGGCTACCTGCCGCCCTCGGCGAACCCACCCTCGAAGAAGCCGATGATGACCATGCTGAAGCAGGCCCGCGCCTTCGGCCTCGGCGTGCTCCTCGCCACGCAGAACCCCGTCGATCTCGACTACAAAGCCCTCTCCAACATCGGCACCTGGTGGCTCGGCCGGCTCCAGACCGAGCGCGACAAGGCCCGCGTCCTCGACGGACTCGAAGGCGCCGCCGCCAGCAACAACAGCGGCTTCAACCGCGCGAAGATGGAGCAGCTCCTCGCCGGGCTCGGCAACCGCATCTTCCTGATGAACAACGTCAACGACGACGCGCCGACCGTCTTCCATGTGCGCTGGGTCATGAGCTACCTCACCGGCCCCCTCGCCCGAGGCCAGATCAAGGAGCTGATGGGCGATAAGCGTAAGAAGATCGCCGCCGCCAAGGCCGCCGCTCCCACGCCGTCCGCCGACACGCCCAAGCCCGCCGCACCGAAACCGATGCGGCCACGGCTTCCCCGGGGAGCGCAGGATTTCTTCGTCCCCGCCGGTCCCGGCGTGCCGCCCGAGGAAATCAACTACGTGCCCGCCATCTTCCGCCTCGGCGAGGCCCGCTACGAGGACAGCGCCAAGGGCGTCTCCGGCGTCGAGTCCGTCGTGCTGCTCAATCCAATCGACGACGCCAGCGGCAACGTCGATTGGAGCCGGAATCTCGACCTTCCCAATGGCCTCGCCGCGAACCAGCTCGGCTCCGAGCCCGTCGCCGGAGCCGCCTTCTCCGACCTGCCGCAAAGCCTCCTCGACGAGAAGCTCTGGGCGAAGCTCGGGAAGGAGTTCGTCGACTGGATCTACGGCAACCACCGCCTCACCGTCCTGAAAAGCCCGCTCACCGGTCTGATCTCCAATTTCGGCGAGACCGAAGGCGACTTCCGAGCCCGTCTCGTCCATGCCGCCCACGAGGCCCGCGACGCCAAGGTCGCCGAGCTGCGTTCGAGCTACGAGAAGCGGATCAAGGCCGTCGAAAGCAAGATCGCCAAGGCCATGGACGCCGTCGTCGAGCAGAAAGCCCAGGCCAGCAGTGCGAAGATGGACACCGCCATCCGCGTCGGCAGCACCATCCTCGGCGCGATCCTCGGAAAACGCATTTCCGCCACCTCGGGCCGCGGAGCCATGTCCGGTGCCTCCCGCGCCTGGAAGGAGAGCCGAGACGTCGCGAGAGCCGAGGAGATGGTCGATGAATACCAGCGCGAGCTAGAGGACATGGAGCGCGACTGCGACGAGCAGATCGAGAAGCTGAAAAACTCGATGGACCCGATGACCGAGCGGCTGGAGAGCTTCACCCTCACTCCGCTGAAGAAGAACTGCACCGCCAAGGCCGTCGGCATCGTCTGGATGCCCTACCGCACCGACCCCAAGCCCACGCTCGGGGCGGCGTGGTGAAAAGACGCATGAAGAGCCATCCAACCGGCATCATGGAACTGTAGCCGAGGTCATTGACCTCGGTCGAACGTCGCAGGGACGTCCGATCCGCCCTCAGTGAGGGCGGCTACAGGGATCGCCGATCAAACGTCGCCCGAGCTGAATTTTTCAGAAATGGCAGATCGCAAAGAGACAGACCCGAGGATGACATCCCCCCACTCAACAGGGTCGAGCCCCACACCCGACCCTCTTTCCTCCCTCGCCGAACTCCGCTGCCTCGACCACGCGCATTTCTGGCATCCCTTCACCCAGATGCGCGACTGGTGCGCTTCGGAGGAGGATCCGCTCGTCCTCGTCTCGGGGCGCGGCGCGATCCTGACAGACGCCCAAGGAAACGACTACCTCGACGGCAACAGCTCGATCTGGACGAACCTCCACGGCCACCGGCATCCCGCCATCGACGCCGCTATCCGCGAACAGCTCGACCGCCTCGCCCATTGCTCCGCCCTCGGCTTCGCCAACGAACCCGCCATCCGCCTCGCCGCCAAGCTCGCCGAGGTCGCTCCGGGCGATTCGCTCACCCGCGTCTTCTTCACCGACGACGGCTCCACCGCGGTCGAATGCGCCTGCCGCATGGCCGCGCAATACCGCGAGCGCGTCGGCGAGACAGAGCGCCGGCGCTTCGTCGCCTTCGACGGGGCCTACCACGGCGACACGATCGGAGCCGCCTCGCTCGGCGGCATCCCCGTCTTCCACGGCCTGAACGGGGCCGTCGGCTACCCGGTGAGCCGCTTCTCGGCGGTGAAGGAACTGGAGGCGCTCGACGAGACCGCCGCCCGCGAGGTGAACGCGGTGATCATCGAGCCCCTCATCCAAGGCGCGGCGGGGATGCGGCTCTGGCCCGCAGGCATGCTGCGCCGCCTTCGCGAATGGTGCGACCGGCACGACGCCTTCCTCATCCTCGACGAGGTCATGACTGGATTCGGACGCACCGGCAAGCTCTTCGCCTGCGAGCATGAGGAGGTCGTCCCCGATTTCCTCTGCCTCGCCAAGGGACTCACCGGCGGCTACCTGCCCCTCGCCGCGACCCTGACGACCGAACGCGTCTTCGCCGCCTTCCTCGGCCGCTACGAGGAGCAGCGGACTTTCTTCTACGGACACAGCTACTGCGGCAACGCCCTCGCTTGCGCCGCCGCCCTCGCCAGCCTGCGCGTCTTCGAGGAGGAACGCGTCCTCGGCGCCCTGCCCGCGAAGATCGCGGCCCTCGCCGACGCCCTGCGCGAGGCGAAGGAGCGCTGCCCCCACTTCGGCGAGGCGCGGCAGATCGGCCTCGTCGCCGGGATCGATCTCGTCGAGGCGGCTACCGGTAAACCCCTCGACTGGCGCGAGGAGACCGGAGCGAAAATCTGCCGCCAAGCGCGCCGCTACGGACTGCTCACCCGACCGATCCTCGACACCCTGACATTGATGCCACCGCTCTGCGTGACGGAGGATCAAATCCGGGATTCCGTCAGTGCTCTTGTTAGGGCGGCGGGGGATCTTCTTGGATAAAACGGGACGCGGAGCTTGAACGCCCTGCCGTTTTTGCATAGGCTCGGGGAGTCAAACGTCCATCCATCGTCAGAAGTCCGCGTCCGACCATCGGCAACCTTCGGAATCCCGGCATGAATCCCCATCCCGCGCTGTCCATCCTCCTTGCCGCCGCTGCGGATTCCCCCGTCGCCGATCCGCCGACTTGGCCGGTCGTGGTCCTTCCCGTGCTTTTCCTGGTCGGTTTCGTCCCCTTCTGGTGCGGCGTCGTCTGGCTCAGCAGCCGCTTCAGCGGATGGAGCCGCGTCGCCGCGCACTACCGGGCCGACCGCAAGCCCGAGGGACGATACGCCAGCTCCCTCGGCTGCGTCGGCTGGGGACGGCACAATGCCTTGCAGTTCCACCTCGCCGAGGAAGGCGCCTTCGTGCAGATGCCCCTCATCTTCAGCACCGGCTACGCACCCTTGTTCCTCCCTTGGAAGGATCTCCACTCCCCGCAGCCAGCCTTCAGCCCCCTCTACAAATGCGTCAAGATCGCCATCGGGCATCCCTGCCGCGGCCACCTCGTCGTGCCGAAAGCCTTCTACGAACAAACCCTCCGCCCCCGTCTGACCGAACCATGAACGCTACACACCTCGCCTCCGCCCTCCTCGCCCTCGCCCTCGCCCTGGCCATCAGTCCCTCATCCGTGCGCGCCCAATCCCAAGAGGAAAAAGACGCCCTCATCCAGGCCGTCGGCAGCGATGCCGGGGAGGCCCTGTTCTCGGTGCATTTCGCCGTCAACTCCCTCGCCGAAAACTGGCAGAAGAACGTGTTCGCCGATTTCCAGGCCAAGGAACTCGCCGCCAGCTACAAAGGCAGCGCCGAGAAGGTCCTCGGCCTCGTCAAAGGCAAGTCCGCCAAGTTCGAGGAAGGGGCCGGACTTCTCCTGAAGCAGGCCACCGTCCTCGAAGCTTGGATCCAGACCAAGGAGGACAGCCTCGGAGACAGCTACCGGAAGCTCAAAGCCCAGACCGACACCATCCTCTTCCCTTCCGCCGTCGCATCCGGCGGGTCGGCCACGGAGAAGGCGGCGGCCGATCCGGTCAAGGGGCCGGGCATCGAGCTGGAGATCGTCAAGTCCGTGGCCCCCAAGGGAAAACCAGGAACGCTCGGTAAGATGACCGTGAGCCGCCTCGGCGAAGGCCTTCCCCTTCTCGCGGAATGGAAGTACCCGGACGGCAACGGCGACCAAGGGCTCGCCATCCCCTTCCCCGGCACCGGCAAGCTCGCCGTCTTCTTCGGCAAGGGGGTCAAGACGCTCTCCCTCTACCATCGCAAGGGCAATGGCAGGATCAGCGGCCACTGGTGTACCGCCAATCCCAGCACGAAGATCCAGTCGGTCGAACTGACGCAGACCAGCCCCGACGCCTACACCATGGAGGGCGAGAACGGCAAGTTTAGCATGACGATCCATCAGGAGGGCCTCGCCGCCGTCACTTGGACCTTCGACGACGGCGGCAAAGCCATCGGCATCGGCGTGGTGGAGGGCGACTACCTCGCCGCCGTCGCCGTCGATCCCGACCAGAAGGCGGGCGTCGGCCTCTACACCCTCGCCGACGACTTCGCCACCGCGACGAGCCGCTGGACCATGGTTGGTGCGGGCGGCGCAGGCACCGAGGAACTCAAGGTGACCAGGATCCCCGAGGGCTTCTTCCAGCCCATCGCCGCAGGCAACGCGCCCCCCGCCGCCCCTTCGCCCCGCAACAGCGAGGTCGAAGCCGAAATCCGCCAGATCGCCGAGTCTCTGCGCGAAGATTTCAGCAAGGCCGCGCAGTGGAAACCCTCCACCTCCCAGCTCAACTCCATCTCCCGCACTTTGAACGACGCCGAGAAGCTCCGCGCCTACGCGGAAACCCTCTACGCCAGCCTGCCAGCCGATCAGTCCGCCGCCAAGCCCGGCCAGACGGAAATCTTGATCACCGGTCCCGAACTCAAGGACTTGCCCGGCGGCTATGGCAAGGCCATCGAGCACTTCAAACCCGGCGTCGAGATCTACGGTTTCAAATACGTCGAACCCGGCAAGACCACCGGCATGGCCTACGACGGCCTCTTTCGGAGAGACGGCCAATGGTTCTTCCTGCCCAAAGCCTGGCGCGCCTTCTCCCAGCCGTGAAACGGAGAGCGGCATCGAATGCGAAGCCGCATTTGCCTTATCTGGCGGAGTGCATCCCCTGACCTCGCGCAATCCACCGCCATTCCTCCATGTCCACAGACCCCGCTTGGCAAGATCTGGAAGCGCTCCGCTCAAAGCATCAACTCGCCCTCGACGCGCTGGACCGCACCCGATGGGAGGGAGGAGGGCCGATCTATCCGGCGGAGGTGAACGAGTTCATGTCGTCGCTGATCCGTGGCCCGTGGCATATCCACAACTACGATCCGGCCCTCACCCCAAAGACCCTCGCCAATCTGTCCGAGGCCAGCCTCGACGACATCCGCCAGCTTTTTCTCCACCTCCACCGCAGCGAGCGCTTCACCACCGGGGCGTGGACGGGCATCCTGCAAGGCGACGTGCCGCTGTCGGCCGTCTTCGACCGGCTCGAATCTCTGGTGGCGCCGCAGCCCGACCTGCGCGTCCCCAAGCCCCCGGTCATGCATCCCTTGGCCATCTCCGCGATGCGGCAGGCCCGGGTGTGGTTCTGTTTCGTCCTCGTCGCCATCGCGCTCGGCCTGCTCGTCGAATATCTGCGCACCCACGGCTACATTGCCCGGGGCAACCTGCCCACTCCCCTTTACATCCTCGCCGTCGGTTGCTCCTTCGTCTGGGCCTTCTGCCTGATCGTCGGCTGGCGCGGCCAGCGCGAAATCGCCCGCATCCGCCGAGGCGACTATCTCGCCTGCTGGCCTTATGGTGGAGGCGGGGTCGGTGCGGACGCCATTTATGACCGCAGGAGAAAAGTCCAGCTTCTCTTCTTCATTCCGTTGATCGCCTTCGCCCTCGGCGGTCTCGCCCTCGGCGGCATTGGGGCCTACATGAAAAGCGATTGGCAGATCATCTGGCAGTTCGGCTTGGGCGGCACCGCCATCGGGCTTGGCATCGGTCTGCTCGTCGCCGTTCCGACTTGGTTGATCATGGGCATCCGCATTGCCATCGTGGAGAAGCTCCCCTCCGAGACGATCTTCACCGAATCCGGTTTCTACCAGCCCGGTCGATTCGTTCCCGTCAAGTCTTGGGCCAAGGTCCGACGCGAGATCACCCTTAAGTTTCCCGACGGCTACGACAGCCGCACCCGCTTGGACATCAAGCTGCATCAACACAGTCCCCTGCGTCCCGAGCTGGTCAACAAGGGCACGACCTCCTACTTCGTCATTCCCGTTCCCGAAGGGCGGGAGGACGAAGCCTTGGCTCTCGTCGAGCACTATCGTTCTTGAGCGGGTGTCGGCGGGTTATGAACCACGGATGGCTCACGCTGATCTGTTCATTTGCGCGGACCGGATGTCCAACGACGTTCGATCGAGTCTGATGACCTCGGCAATCAATGGTCACGCCCTGCTTCCGGCGGCGGAGACCGCGATGCGCCAAGTCGAGGCGAGGATGAGCGCGGCCCCGATCCATTGCATGGTGCCGAAACGCTCGTCGAAGAGAAGCCAGCCGCCGAGGGTCGTTGCGACGGGCCAGAGCGTTTGCAGCGAGGCTCCGGTGGTGACGTCGAGGCAGCGGTAGCCTTCGTTCATCGCGAGCTGGCCGCCGCTCGCCGCCACCGCCGCGAGGACGAGCAGCGCGATTTGCACGCCGCCGAGCGCCGACAGATTGGGGATGGCGAGCGCCGCCACGGGGCCGAGGATCCAGAGGCATTGCGCGAGGTAGATCACGCCGATGGAGTGCCGGTGCGAGAGCTGGCGCACGAGCACGACCGACCAAGCCGCCATCGCCGCGCCGAGGAGCGCGACGATCTCGTGGAGGCCGATGGAAAAGGGTTTGTCCCCTCCGTTCGGACCGACGAGGAGGACGATGCCCGCGAAGGCCGCCGCGAGCCAGAGGAAGCGGCGCAAAGAGGGGCGCTCGCCCAGCGAGACCATCGCGATGAGCGAGGCGAAAACGACGTAGGTGTTGCAGATGAGGGTCGCCTTGCCCGCCCCGAGCGAGGGCACGGTCCAGTAGTAGGCGGCGGTGCCGAGCAACCCGGTCAGGCCGCGCAGGACGAGGGAGCGGTCGAGGAAGACCGGGGCGACGCGCACGGGCTGGCTTCCCCGGAAGAAGGCGAGCACCACGAGCGTCCCGATGGCGGCGCGGAAGAGCAGGGCCACGTCCGGCGGGACGGTGCCGTCGCGACCGAGATGCCTCAGCAGCAGCGTGTTCACCGTGAAGGCGAGCACGGAGAGGATCATCACGGCGATACCGCGCCGCGTCCGGGCGGGCGCGTCGGGAACGGGGAGGTCGGTGGCGGCGGAAGGCGGCGTATTCATGTCGGACAACAAAAAGGCCCCGAGGGGTGCTCGAGGCCGATGCCGGAAAACGCGTGGGGTGGGGGAAGTTCGGAAAGGCGTTGTCGATGGTACGATCCTCGAGAGGCTGCGTCAGCGAAGTCGGATTCGCCAGACGACGGCGACGCCCGCAACGGGGCGGGCGAAGGCGGCGTGGACAGGTTTCCCAAGGGAGGGTTTCATCGGAGGAACGGAGACAAGGTGCGCGAGGGCGGGCGGAAACGCAAGCGTGGGCTGTGGCTTTCGGCGATGGCGTAGTCCGTGATTTTTTCTCTCCTACTCCTACTCCTACTCTTCCTCATACCTCCTACTCAATTCGAATGTCGGGGGACCTCCGATTTTGAGCAGGAGGTATGAGGAAGAGTAGGAGTAGGAGGGGGATCACTTTTCACCGAACACCCTCCGTCCCCCCATCACCGTCAGTTGCGGACGGATTTGCCGGATCTCCTCCGCCGGGCAGGTCAGATAGTCGCGATCAAGGACCACGAAATCCGCGAGCTTGCCCGGTTCGAGGGTGCCGAGCTTCTCTTCGTCGAAGCTCAACCACGCGGGCCAGATCGTGAGGGAGCGCAGGGCGTCGAGCCGGTTCAGGCGCTGGTGCTCGCCATGGACTTGACCGCGGTCGTCGCGCCGGTTCACGGCGATGTCGAGCATGAGGAAAGGATTGAAGGCGTTCATCGCCCGGTCGGGGTCGAAGCCGATCATATGGTCGCTGTTGAGTCCGACGGGCACCCCCGCTTTGACCCATTCCGCGAGGCCAAGGAAGCGCTCTGCCCAGTCGGGGCCGTAGATCCTCGCGATGAAATCGGCGTCGCGTTCGTAGAGGTAGCCTTGCGTGTCGACGCCGGCGTTCACCGACTTCGCGAGGGCCGCCATCCTTAGCGTGGGGAAATAGCAGTGGATGAGGTTGAAGCGGCGCTCGCGGATGTCGGGTTGCGTTTTCGCGACGGTCTCGACGGCGCGCAGCACGGCCATGGCCCCGCCGTCTCCGGTGACGTGGGCGCTCATGGGCCAGCCGAGCCGGTTCACGGCGGCGAAAATGTCCTCCATCTGCGCGGGGCTGTAGTTTTGGCTGCCGGTGTAGGCGGGGTCGGTGTTGCGGTAGAAGGCGGTGCGCTTCTCCCCGTGAGCTTCGCTGAGCCAAGTCGTGCCCCAGTGGATGCCGCCATCGACGGTGATCTTGAGGCAGGTGGCGCGGACGAGGTCGTCGCCCTCTCCGGGCGCGATGCCGAGCTGCTTCACGTAGCCCTCGACCCCAGCGGCGTCCTTGGCGGAGAAGCGGAAGGTGCCGCGAACCCTGACATTCAGACGATTTTTCGCCGCCTGTTTGCGAAAGAAGCCGAAACCCGCCCGGTCCGTGGCGCGTTCGAAGATGGTGGTGATGCCGACGGAGTTGTAGACCTTGACGAGCTCCTCGTGCTTCGCCTGCACCGCCTCGGCGGGATGGACCTTGGGCGGGGGCATGCGCCCGCGCAGGGTGGCTTGGCCGCCGTGCATCAGCACGGGGCGGCCGTCCTCGCGCACGACTTCGCCGTCGGGCAGGGCCGCCTCGGGATCGTCGAGGTCGAGGGCCTTCCAACCCGCGGAGTTGAGCACCGTCTTCGTGACGGAGATGAAGACGACGGGATGCTCCGTCGTCGCGGCGTCCAGCTCCTCCGGCGTGGGGAAGCGCTGCTCGGCGAGCCGGGTGATCTCGTTGCGCGGCACCTCGAGCCACGTCCCCGGCGGCTCGTCGGCGGCTTGTCGGCGGATCCAGTCCTGCACCTCGGCGATGCTGCGCAGTTCGGTGTACTCGCCCGAGAGCGCGGCGCGGGCCGCGCCGAGACTGTGGCAGTGGCTTTCGACGATGCCGGGGATCACGGTTCGTCCTTCGAGATCGACGATTTCCGTCCCCGGCCCGGCGAGGGCGCGCACCGCCCCGTTCGAGCCGACGGCCACGAGCTTGCCGTCCTTCACCGCAAGGGCTTCGGCGAGGGACTCGGCGGCATCGAGGGTGACGATCCTCCCGTTCAGGTAGACCGTCTCCGGCGCTTCCGCCAAGGTGGAGACGGTGCTCATCAGGAGGAGGGACGGAAGGAGAAAGCGGAGTTTCATGGGGGGCTGTGAGTGATCGGGGATCATGCAAAGATGGCGGAGCGGGCCGTCTGCCGTCAAGGCCGGCGGGTGCGGGTTCGCGTCCTGTGGCGCGGTTTCGGGTTTCTCCTTGCGGTTCGAATGCGCATTGGAGCACCTCCCTTTCTATCCGCTCCGGGACTACGGGCTGAAACGGATGGTCCGATGCTGCGGCGAATGTGGCTGTGATGATCGGCGAGGATGTGGTAGAGCGGTCGCTTGGCGCAAAGGCGTCAAGCTGACCCGTCCCGCCCTCGGGGTGACGCCTTGAGGAATCCCTGTGCGCCTACGGCTCCTGCCCCGGCGAGGCCTTGATCGCGGCGGACCCGGTGATCTGGCCGTGGGCCGCGCTGCCGGAATGGTCGGGGACGATACCGGAGAGATGGCGGTCGAGGGGGAAATGCAGGAGGGTCTCCGCGTCCACTGCATGCTGCCGCTCCGGTTGGAAAGGGGCGGCGTAGCGGACTCCCTTGCTGAGGCGGATTTCATCCACCCAGCCGAGGAAGGGTCGGCTCGGGTTACCTTTCCCGTCGGGGTCTGCGCCAAGGTAGAGGGGAAGGCCGTTGCGCGTGCGCTTCCCTTGCGCCGGGCTGCGGGCGGCCTCCTCCCCGTCGAGGTAGAGGACGAGAGCGTTCCCGTCGAACACGCCCGCCACATGGGTCCAGCGCATCAGGGGAAGCGTTTTCGGGGCGGTGGCTCGGGCGTAGTTCCCGTCCAGATGCACGATGAAGGAGACCCGGCCCCCTTGGGAGAAGAGGCCGAATTCGGAGTTTTCGGTCTTGGAGACGATACCGGATTCGGAGGGCGCGGGATTGGCCAGATAGACCCAAGTTTCCAGGGTGAAGGGACCGTCGGGCAGGTCGAAGCGGGCGGCATCCACCCGCACTCCGGCGCTTTTGCCGTTGCCCAGTTGCAGCGCGCTGGGCTTGGCGGCGGGGGCGAAGGCCTGCTCGGGCAGCTTCGTGAAGGTCCACGGGGCGACGACGCGGCGCGGCGGCAGGGTGGCTCGGGCGTCCTCCTCCAGATAGTCGGCTTGCAGGATGAGCACGGGGGCTTGCACTTTTGGTGGCAGGTCGGGTCGGTCGCGCGTGCAATGGAAGGCGACAGCCTGGCTCTCGCCCGGAGCCAAGGCGAGGTGGGCGTGGTCGGGCGTGACGGTCCATTCCGCGTTGTTCGCGGTGACGAGCGCGTCTGCGGGGGTGAGGGTGAATTCGAGCGGTCGTTGCGAGGGATTGGTCCATTTCATCTCGAAAACGCCGCCGCCTCGCCCCGTCTCGTCCAGAGGGAGGGGACGGGAGACGATCTCCGGGGCCATCCCCATCGCCAGGGTGAGGTCGGCCCCGCGCTCCACGGTGTAGCGCTTCGGATCGATCACCGCGCCGACTGGCAGGGTGCTGACGCGGATGCCCTCCGGGCGCACCGTGACGAGGTTGCAATGGTGCAGGTAGCCGACCTGCGGGTAGTCGCCGGGGATGCCGCCGCCAGTGGCCGCGAGGGCGAAGTATTCGATGCCGTCCTTGACCCCGTCGTAGCGCAGCTTGTGGATGTGTCCGGCGAAACAGGCGCTGACGTTGCCGTTCTCGACGAGGAGCCGATGGACTTCGTCCCAGTTGCTCTCGGGGTAGATGTCCGGTGCCCAGCGGGGGTGGTGCATGAAGACGAAGATGTGCTCCAGACCCTTCATCTCCTGCAAGGACTGGCGCAGCCAGGCGAGCTGGGTGGCGCTGAACTTCTGCTGGGCGGGGTCGCCGAAGTGGCGTTGGGCCTCGGGGTTGGCGGGATCGCCTTCGTCGGAGAAGAGGACGAGGAAGCCGCTCTTTTTGTGCTCGAACCAATACCAGAGCGGGCCGAAGTGCTTTTCGTAATTGGTCTCGTGCTCGGTCGGGGGGCGGTTTTCGCCGCGCCAATAGATGTCGTGGTTGCCCGCCACCGGGAACCAGGGCATGCGCAGCCGGTTCATGATGCCGCGATATTCCTCCATTTGCTGCATCCATGGCTCCTGGGTGTTGTAGCCTTGGACGAGGTCGCCCACGGTCATGACGAGATCGGGATCGAGCAGGTTGGTGTCTTCGACGGCTCGGGCGAGGATGTGGACGCCTTCCGCCGGCCCGCCGGTGCGGTCGCCGTAGATGATGAAATGGAAGCTGTCCTCCCCCTTCGGCAGGGGCAGGATCCGTTCGCTTTCGCGGCTGGTGCGGATCTGCTTCGGCTCGTCCGCATGGACGGTGGCGAGGAGGGCGAGTGGCAACAGGGCGAGGAGCGGGAGGCGCAGCGGGGGCATGGCCGGGGAGGGCAGTGGCATCAACAGGCAGGGTGGCGACAGGCGGGTTTTGCAGTCAATCGAGAGGATCGGCAGATGGCTCAATTCTCCCACCGCGGTCGCTTTACCCCGACATAGGAGATGAAGAGGCCGAGGACGATATGGATGAGCAGGACGAGGAAGCCCAGCCACATCGGGCCGAGCCAGGTGTCGGTGACTTCTCGGATGTAGCGGAGGTAGTCCTTCTCCATCCCGTCCATGATCCCCGACCAGCTCCAGTAGGCGGAGATGAAGGGGCGCGTCAGCCAGCCGGCCCAGTCGGGCAGGGCGAGGACCGCGCCGGAGAGCGGTAGCTGGAAGCCGACGAGGTAGATCGACAGCAGCGAGGCCTGGTCGGCGGTGCGGGAGAGGGAGGAGATGCCGAGGCAGATCGCGGTCATGGCCCCGTTGACGAGGAGCAGGAGGAGGAAGTGCGGCAGCATGGAGCGCGAGGGGATTTCGCAGATGCTTTGCACGAAGACCGTCATCCAGAGCGACTGGAGCAGGACGAGCACGGAGAGGAAGGCGACCTTGCTGGAGAGATAGGCTAGGGGGCGGACGCCGCCCAGCTTCTCCTTCTCGAAGATGAGCCGTTCCCCCGCGATCTCGCGGGCGGAGTTGTTCGAACCCATCAGGGTGAGGAGGATGACTTGGAACATGACCAGCCCCGAGACGAGGCCGCCGAGGTTCAGGTTGAAGGTCATGGCCTCGCGCTCGGCGTTGTATTCGGCGAGGTTCGAGGGGAGCGATTCGGAAAGCCGTCGCGTCTGCTCGACTCCGTCGAGCTCGAAGACGACCACGAGGAAGGGGAAGATGACGAGGATGGCGAGCTGCAAGAAGATTTGCCCCTTGTCGCGGAAGAAGAGCTGCCACCGCCGCAGGAAGAGGGCGAGGAACTGCGCCGCCGCTCCCGGCGTGGTCGCCGAGACGGACGCCTCCGGCGTGGAGGCGTGGCGGCGGGGGAGGGCGTCGTCGTAGGCGTCGCGGTGCTTCGCCCAGCTCTCGGCCCATTCCTCGGTCTTGCGTTTGGCGAGGCGCGGGTAGACGTCCTCGGCTTTTTCGACGGAGAAGTAGTGCTCCAGCGCCCGCGGCGGGCCGTGGTAGACGACGCGCCCGGCGTCGAGGACGAGGACGGAGTCGTAGAGGTCGAGGTTCGCGAGGCTGTGGGTGACGTTGGCGACGAGGCGGTGCTCGTGGCGGCTGAGCTGGTGCATCAGCTCGACGATCTCCTGCTCGCTCTTCGGATCGAGGCCGCTGGTGACCTCGTCGCAGAGGAGGAGGACGGGTTCGGTGACGAGTTCGAGGGCGAGGGAGAGGCGGCGGCGCTGCCCGCCCGAGAGCACCTTCACGGGGCGGTCGCGGAGGGCCTCCAGCCCGGTCGAGGCGAGAACCTGGTCGACGAGCCGGTCGAAGGCTTTGCGGTTTTTCGTTTCGGCGCGGAGGCGCACGGCGGCCTCGACGTTCTCCTCCACGGTGAGGGATTCGTAGGCGATGGAGAATTGCGGCACGTAGCCGATCTCGGAGGCTTCGAGGTCGCCCTCCTCGGAGAGGTTGCGCCCGTTCCAGAAGATGCTGCCGGAGGTCTCCTGGTTGATCCCGGCGATCAGCTTCAACAGGGTCGACTTCCCGCATCCAGAGGGTCCGACGATGGCCATGAAGTGGCCGGTGGGGACGCGGAGGTCGATTTGATCCAAGAGGGCGACCTCGTCCTTCCCTTTCTGGATCGCGAAGCGGATGTCTTTGAGTTCGAGCACAGGGAAGGTTTTACGGGAGAAGCGGCACGGACGCAATCTTGGAATGAGAAGGAACGTGGAAACTGCGATTTCCCCTTGTTCCCCCGCCAGCATGGCGTTTCTTTGATCCCATGGCCTCGAAGCGCCGGAAGAAAGCGAAAGGCTCCTTCAACCCGCTGAAGTTCGTCCTCATCACCGGGGGCGCGCTCCTCGTCCTGCTTGTTGTCGGGCTGCTTGTGGCGAAGTCGATGGTGGACGGCTGGCTGCGCGGCGAGGGTTTCCGCGACTGGCTTGCGAAACGCGCCGCCACGGTGCTGCGCTCGGAGGTGACTCTAGCGGAACTGGAATGGAAAGGCTCGGAGGTCTACACGAAGCGCTTCGTGGCGTTCGGTTGCGAGGACGCGGGCTTTTCCGAACTCGCCCTCGACGGGATGCGGGCGCGGGCGGGCGGGGTCGTGGACAAGGCTTTCCGCGTGCCCGAGGTCTCGGTGAACCGTCTCGATTTGCGTTTCTCCCCGCAGCGGAAGGCGGGGCTGGCTTGGGAAGGGGAGGGGACCTCGGCGGCGACCGCCCCGAAGATGCCCGCGTGGCTCGCGAAACACCTGCCCGACCGCGTCGAGGTCGAGGAGATCGCGGTGGCGGCGACGCGGGTTTCGGTCGAGAAGGCGGAGGGGCAGGTTTTCCTCCTCAACGGGACGAGGACGGTCTTGAAGCCCGATTTCCGCACCGGATTCTGGGCGGTCGAGGGGAAGGGGGGCAAGATCGTCCTGCCGGACCAGCCCGAGATCGCCCTGAAGGATCTCGGCTTGCGCTGGAAGGGGAGCGAACTCTTCGTCGACCGTTGCGCCCTCGGTATCTTCAAAAACGGCCACATCGACGGCAAAGGCGAGATCGGCTTCGAGGATCCCGGGCATTTCGACCTCGACCTGCAAATCTCCTCCATCGACGTCGACGAACTGGTCCAGGGCGAATGGCGCGACCGCCTCTCCGGCACGGTCCACGGCCCCGTCCGCATCACTGGCGCGCCGGGGGCGCTCGTCTACGAAGGCACTCTGAACCTCTCCGACGGCGTGGTCCAGTCGATCCCGGTCCTGAACCTCGTGGCCAAATACACGCGTTCGGAGCGCTTCGAGCGGCTCGTCCTGAACCAGGCCAAGGCCGATTTCAAACGCGAAGGCGAGCGGCTTGAACTGCGGAACCTCGTCCTCCAGTCCGACGGGCTCGTGCGGGTCGAGGGACAGGTCGATCTCGTCGGGCAGCAACTCGCCGGCGAGTTGCGCGTGGGGGTGACGCCCGGCACGATGCGCTGGATTCCCGGCGCGGAGCGCCTCGTCTTCACCGAGGACCGCGACGGTTTCCTCTGGGCGCCGATGAAGCTCGCGGGGACCGCGGACCAGCCGAAGGAGGACTTGAGCGCCCGCCTCGTCGCGGCGGCGGGGGAGGCGATCGTCAAGGATCTGCCCGAGGGTTTGCTTGAGGCCGCGAAGGGATTGCTCGGCCCCGGCACGGTTCCTCCGGGCGGGGAGCAGGGGCGGAGCCCGCCGTCCGACGACCTCCTCGAACAGGGCCGGAAGGCGCTCGAACTGCTCTCGCCCTTTCTGAAAGCGCCGTGACCACTCCCTCCCTTTTGCGCTTCGTGGCACAAGGCTGGCGGGAGCTTGTGAAATTTTTCACAAATTCGCCTTGCGAGTGTTCCCGCCGTGTTTAGGATGGGGCTTCCCGCGAAAGAGCCAACGCTTTCGCGCCGGATTACTGGAGCGTTTCCCCCGCGCCTCCGATTTCGACGATGGCCCTTCCAACCCTCATGGCATCCTTTGATTCCTTCCTCCCGCTGCTCGCCGCAGGGGGGATCGGTGCGCCTTCGCTCCCCGAGCTGGGCTGGTTCACCAACTCCATTTTCGTGGCCATCCTCGTGACCCTCGGCATCCTCCTCTTCACCCGTCTCGCGACGAAGCGGATGGAGCTGGTTCCGGGGCCGAAGCAGAACTTCGTCGAACTGGTCATCGAATTCCTCTACGGGCAGGTCGAGGGCATCGTCGGCAAGCATGTCGCGCCGAAGGCCTTCCCCCTCCTTGCCACGATTTTCATTTTCGTCCTCGTCTCGAACTGGTTCGGGTTGATCCCCGGCGTCGGCACGATGGGTTTCGGCCCGACGAAGTCGGCTCTGGTCCTCGACACCAGCGTGGTCGACGACCACGGGCACGCCGCCTACGTGCCGCTGCTGCGTCCCGCCACGGCGGACTTGAACATGACCCTCGCCCTCGCCGTGGTCTTCATGGCCGTGTGGCTCTACCTCTCGATCCGGGAGTTGGGCCTCTGGGGCACCATCGTCCACATTTTCGGGCCGAAAGGGGGGCTGCAAGGGGTGTTGAAATACGCGCTGATGCCCATCTTCCTTTTTGTCGGCCTTATCGAGGTTCTCTCCATCGCCTTCCGGCCCATGTCCCTGTCCCTCCGTCTGTTCGGCAACATCTTCGCCGGGGAGACCCTGCTCCACACGATGGGTGAACTGGGCGCGAAGTTGGGACTCGGCCCTGTCGCGGCCTTCCTCACCTCGGTGGCCTTCCCTCTGCCCTTCTATTTCATGGAGATCCTCGTCGGGGCGCTCCAAGCGACGGTCTTTTCCCTGCTCTGCGCGGTTTACATCAAACTCTCGACGACCCACGAGGAAGGGGATCATCACTGAAGCATCGACTTTCGCCAATTTCGCCATCGGGACCATGCCCGGAGCGTGGGCGGTGGCGCGCAACACCCAACCACATCCTAGAAAAAGAACATGATCGACATCGTCACGACTCTCGCCGCCGCCGCTGAAGGCGCGGCCGCTGGTTCCTTCAACGGCAACTTCGCCCTCGCCATCGCCGGCGCTGGCGCCGGTATCGGCATCGGCCTCATCGGCATGGCCTCCGCCCAAGCCGTCGGACGCAACCCCGGTGCCTTCGGGAACATCCTCACCATCGGCATCATCGGCATGGCGCTCGCCGAGGCGATCGCGATTTACGCCCTGATCATGGCCTTCCGCGGCTGATTTTACCCGGTCGGCCCGCGATCCCCTCCCGGATCGCGGGCCGCTCCGGCCTCCCTTTCCCCATTCCTCTTTCGATTCCCTCTCCGGCTTCACCCACCTCACGACGATGGCAGACATCCTCCAAACCTTTGGGCTCGACTGGCCGAAGTTCTTCGCGCAGGTGATCATCGTCCTGCTCGTCTACATCATCCTCGCCAAGTTCGCCTTCGGTCCCGTCCTCTCGCTCTTGGAGGCGCGCCGCCGTCGCATCGCCGAAGGCGAGGCGAACATTGAAACCATCAAGGCCGAAATGGCCAAAGCCGAGGAGAAGGTCCGCGTCACCCTCGACAAGGCCAATGCCGACGCCGAGCGTCTCATCGCCGAGGCTCGCGACAGCGCCGACGCCGTCCGCGCCCAGAAGACGCAGGAGGCCGTCAAGGAGGCCCAGCAGATTCTTGAGAAGGCCCGCGAGGCCTCCCGCCTCGAACACGAGCGCGCCCTGAACGAATTGAAGCGCGACTTCGGCCGCCTCGTCATCGACGCCACCTCGAAGGTCACCGGAAAGGTGCTCGACGAGGGGGACCAGAAGCGCATCAACGAAGAGGCCGTCGGGCAGGTCGCCCTCTGATCCGCGTTCCGCCGTCTCCTCCCGCCGACCATGAAATCCCGCAAAGAGGCCCTCCGCACCGCCAAGAAGCTCTTCGCCGCCTCGACGAAGGGCGGGCAGCTCGACGCGTCCACGGCGCGGAAGGTGGTGGCGAAGCTCAAGGAGACGTGCCCCCGCGGCTACCAGGAGGTGCTCGACGCCTTCCTGCGTCTCGTCCGCCTCGATGTGGAGAAAAACCGCGCCGTCGTCCACAGCGCCGTCGCCCTCGACGAGGCCACCAAGAGCCGCGTCACCGCCGAATTGAAGAAAAAATACGGCCCCCAAGTTTCCCCCGAGTTCACCGTCGATCCCGCCCTGCTCGGCGGCGTCAAAATCCGCGTTGGCAGCGACGTGTGGGACGGCAGCGTGAAAAACCGCATCGAGCGCCTCTCCGAACAATTTAACTGAGCAAACACCGAACCGATCCACCTGACGCCACGTCATGAGCAACATCCTCCAGGAACTGGAATCCGAAATCGCCGCCCTCAAGACCTCCGTGTCGAAATCGAACGTGGGCATCGTCCGCGAGATCGGCGACGGCGTCGCCAAGGTCGAGGGCCTCAGCGATGTCGCGCTGAATGAAATGATCGAGTTTCCCGGCGGGCTCTACGGCCTCGCCCTCAACCTCGAAGAAACCGAAGTCGGCTGCGTTCTCCTCGGCGACGGTCTCCATGTGAAGGAAGGCGACGAGGTCAAGGCCACCGGACGCCTCCTCTCCGTGCCCGTGGGCAAGGAGCTGCTCGGTCGCGTCGTCAACGCCCTCGGTCAAGCCATCGATGGCAAGGGCGAGATCAAGACCACCGAGACCTTCCCCGTCGAGAAGATCGCCCCCGGCATCATTCCCCGGCAGTCTGTGAGCGTGCCTGTG
This sequence comes from Akkermansiaceae bacterium UBA2367, assembly GCA_002344525.1. Classification (GTDB taxonomy): domain Bacteria; phylum Verrucomicrobiota; class Verrucomicrobiia; order Verrucomicrobiales; family DEV007; genus Arctic95D-9. The sequence continues at coordinate 43,385 of DDTJ01000108.1, read as the reverse complement.
CAGACCGGCATCCTCGCCATCGACGCGATGATCCCGATCGGTCGCGGCCAGCGCGAGCTGATCATCGGCGACCGCTCCACCGGAAAGACGACCGTGGCGATCGATACCATCATCTCCCAAGCCCGCCAGAACCGCGCCGCCGAAGAGGGTGCGTTGAAAAACCACAAGCCCCTCTACTGCATCTACGTCGCCATCGGGCAGAAGCTCGCCAACGTCGCCCGCACCATCGCCACCCTCGAAGCCGAAGGCGCGATGGACTACACCGTGGTCGTGGTCGCCTCGGCCTCGGACTCCGCGACGAACCAGTACCTCGCCCCCTACGCCGGCTGCGCCATCGGCGAATGGTTCATGGCCAACGGGCAGGACGCCCTCATCGTCTTCGACGACCTTTCCAAGCACGCCGTCGCCTACCGCCAAGTGTCGCTCGTGCTGCGTCGCCCCTCCGGGCGAGAGGCCTATCCCGGCGACGTCTTCTACCTCCACAGCCGCCTTCTGGAGCGCTCCGCGCGTCTCAACGAAGCCAACGGTGGCGGCTCGCTCACCGCGCTGCCCATCATCGAGACCCAAGCGGGCGACGTGTCGGCCTACATCCCGACGAACGTCATCTCCATCACCGACGGCCAGATCTACTTGGAGACCGACCTCTTCTATCAAGGCATCCGCCCCGCCATCTCCGTCGGCCTCTCCGTGAGCCGGGTCGGCTCCGCCGCGCAGACCAAGGCGGTCAAGAAGGTTTCCGGCACGACCAAGCTCGACCTCGCCCAGTTCCGCGAGTTGCAGGCCTTCGCCCAGTTCGGTTCCGACCTCGACGAGAAGACCAAGGCCCAGATCGAGCGCGGCCAGCGCATCGTCGAACTCTTCAAGCAGACCCAGTACCAGCCCCTCCCCGTCGAGATCGAGGTGGCGATCCTCTGGGCCATGCAGAACGGTTACTTCGACGACGTTCCGGTGGCCAGCATCAAGGACTGCCAGGCGAAGCTGCAGGAATTCCTCATCACCCGCAAGGAGGCGGTCGTCGCCAAGATCCGCGACGAAAAAGCCCTCAGCGACGAGATCGTCTCCGATTTGAAACAGGCCGTCGTCGATTTCAAATCCAGCTACAAAGCCTGATCATTGCTGCTGTTTTCTGAACACTGAAAACTGACACACTTCTTCGATGGCCAACCTCCGCGACATCCGCCGACGCATCAAGTCGGTCAAGAACACCGCCCAGATCACCAAGGCGATGCAGTTGGTCGCGGCCTCGAAGATGAAGAAGGCGCAGGACCAGGCCACCGCCGGGCGACCCTACGCCGACTTGCTGAACCAGGTCATCAACCAGCTCAAGGAGCAGACCAGCGCCGAGGACCACCCTCTCCTCCGCGAGCAGGACGGCGGCAAAGAGCTCGTCATTCTCGTGACCACCGACAAGGGCCTCTGCGGACCGCTCAACACGAACCTCCTCCGCCTCGTCGCCGAACGCGTTCCGGCCAACGCCGACTTCGTCACCGTGGGCAGCAAAGGCCGCCAGGCCATGGCCCGCCTCAAGCGGAACCTCCTCGCCGATTTCACGGTGAAAGACCCCGTCTCCGTCGCCGAGACGAAGCCCATCGCCGAGTTCGCCATGGAGCGCTTCCTTTCCGGCGGTTACGGGCGCGTCCGCGTCGCCTTCACAAACTTCATCAACACGATGCGGCAGGACCCCCATCTGGAGACCCTGCTGCCGATCAGCCCCATCGAGCTCGGCGCGAAGAAAGCCTACCATGGCATGGGCAAGGACGCGCCCGCCGCGAAATCCGAAGGCCCCGCCTACGGCGGCTACCTCTTCGAACCCAGCGCCCGCGACGTCCTCGACACCGTGGTGCCGCAATACGTCGGCTACGAACTTTACCAGATGGTCCTCGAATCCCGCGCCTCCGAGCACAGCGCCCGCATGGTCGCGATGAAGGCCGCGACCGACAACGCCAAGCAGATGATCAAGGACCTCACCCTCGATTACAACAAGCAGCGCCAGGCCGCGATCACCTCCGAACTGCTTGAGATCACCACTGCCATGCGCGCCCTTGAGTGAGCCGCCCGCAACCCCACCGTCCCTTTACAAAACCAGAACCAGCAATCCCCTCAACGAGCAGGAGCCAACACCAGATGAGCAACGTAGGAACCATCGTCCAGATTATCGGCCCGGTTGTCGATGCCGACTTCTCCCAAGTCGGGAAGCTTCCCGAGATCTACAACGCCCTTGAAGTGACCTACGATCTCAACGGCGAGAGCACCAAGCTCGTCCTCGAGGTCCAGCAGCACCTCGGCGACGGCTGGGTCCGCGCCGTGGCCATGTCCACCACCGAGGGTCTCAAGCGCGGTCTCAAGATCGTCGACACCGGACTTCCCATCTCCGTCCCTGTGGGCGAAGGCGTCCTCGGCCGTATCTTCAACGTCACCGGCACGCCCGTGGACGAGCGCGGCCCGGTCAACGCGGTCAAGACTTATCCCATCCACCGCCCCGCCCCCAGCCTCGTCGATCAGGCGACCTCCGCCGAGATCCTTGAGACGGGCATCAAGGTCATCGACCTCATCTGCCCCTTCACCAAGGGCGGCAAAGTCGGTGCCTTCGGCGGTGCCGGCGTCGGCAAGACCGTCGTCATCATGGAGCTGATCAACAACATCGCGAAGGAGCACGGCGGCTACTCCATCTTCGCGGGCGTCGGCGAGCGCACCCGCGAGGGCAACGACCTCTATTGGGAAATGAGCGAGGCCGGGGTCATCAACCAGGACGACCTCTCCAAATCCAAGGTGGCCCTCGTCTACGGCCAGATGAACGAGCCGCCCGGTGCCCGTCTCCGCGTCGCCCTCTCCGCCCTCGCCATGGCCGAGTATTTCCGCGACGAGAAGAACCAGGACGTGCTTCTTTTCGTCGATAACGTCTTCCGTTTCTCCCAAGCCGGTTCCGAGGTCTCCGCGCTGCTCGGGCGGACCCCGTCGGCGGTGGGCTACCAGCCCACCCTCGCCTCCGAAATGGCCCAGCTCCAGGAGCGCATCACCTCGACGAAGAAGGGTTCCATCACCTCCTTCCAGGCCGTCTACGTCCCGGCGGACGACTTGACCGACCCGGCCCCGGCCAACACCTTCGCCCACCTCGACTCGACCGTCGTGCTGGAGCGTTCCCTCGCCGAGCTTGGCATCTACCCGGCGGTGGACCCCCTCGCCTCGACTTCGACCGCCCTCTCCCCCGACGTCGTCGGGCAGGAGCACTACGAAGTCGCCCGCGGCGTGCAGAACGTGCTCCAGCGCTACAAGGACCTCCAGGACATCATCGCCATTCTCGGGATGGACGAGCTCAACCCCGAGCAGAAGCTCGTCGTTTACCGCGCCCGCAAGATCCAGAAGTTCCTCAGCCAGCCCTTCAGCGTGGCCCAGGTCTTCACCGGCATCGAGGGCGTTTACGTCCCCGTCTCCGAGACCGTGCGCGGCTTCAAGGAAATCCTCGAAGGCAAGCACGACGACGTGCCCGAAAACAACTTCTACATGAAGGCCGGGATCGACTCCGTCGAGAAGTGATCTTCTCCCCCGGTGCCCAGTGACTCCTGACCCGTGACCCTATGTCGATACGACTTGAGATCGTGACCCCCGAGAAGCTTGCCTTCTCCGACGAGATCGACAGCGTCGTCGTCCCCGGCGGCGAGGGCGAATTGGGCATCCTCCCGTCCCACGCGCCCATCGTCTCGACGCTCCAACCCGGCGAGCTTCGCTATTTCAAGAACGGGCAGGAGGCTTTCCTCGCTATCGGTACCGGCATCGTCGAGGTCTCCAACGACCGCGTCTCCGTCCTCACCGATATGGCCCTCGGGGCCGAGGAGATCGACGAGTCCGCCGTCGAGAAGGCCATCGAAAGCGCGAAGAAGGCGATGAGCGAAAAGGGCTTGCCCGAGGATGTCGCCGCCGCCCAACTCGCCTTGCAGAAGTCGCTCGCGCAGCTCCACATCAAGCGCCGCCGTCGGCGCGTCTGAGCGGTGTTCCTCCTCCGGCTCCTGTAGAGAAATTCGTGAGAACTTCTCTCGGTCGATGTCCGTGTCGCCGCCTGTCGAAGTTCTCACGAACTTCTCTACGTTTCCTGTTGGGAGTGGGCTGACGGAGTTTGTAGAGAAGCTCGTGAGAGCTTCTCCCCCTTGATGCCCTCGGTGGTCCCGCCGAAGTTCTCACGAACTTCGCTACGGCTGCGATTATAAAGCGACATTCGTGCGAATCTGTGTTGAAACATTCGCATGTGACCCCGACGAAGTGCTCGCGAACTTCGCCGCTCGATCCATGGACGACCTCCCTTCCTTCACCACCCCGCTCGATTGGGTCGTTGTCGCGGCCTATCTGGCGCTCGCCACCTTGCTTGCTTGGTGCGTGAAGGGACGGCAGGAGAGCCGCAGGGATTTCTTCCTCGCGGGGCGGACCCTGCCTTGGCCGGTCGTCGCCGCCTCCATCGCCGCCACCGAGATCGGCGTGGCGGCCTTCCTGATCCTGCCGGGCGTGATGATGGCTTGGGAAGGGGATTTCACCCGCCTCCAATGGGTGATCGGAGCCATCCTCGCCCGTGCCGTTGTGGCGGGTTTCTTCGTGAAACGCTTCTATGAAGGCGACCACCACAGCCCCTACGACTTCATCGGGAGCCGATTGGGGCGAGGGGCGAAGGGGCTCGCCACGGTGCTGTTCCTGTTCGGTGGTCTCCTCGCGCATCTCGTGCGCCTCCTCCTCGCGGCGGTCCCTCTGCACCTCGTCACGCCCCTGCCGCTCGGCTGGTGCCTGGTTCTCATCGCCACCTTCGCCGTGCTCTGGACCTTGCCCGGCGGGATGCGTTCGGTCGCGTGGACCGACTTGGCGAACCTCCTCGTCGTCCTCGCCGCCGGATTCTGCGCCTTGCTCTGGATGGTGGATGGCTTCGCGGATGGCTGGGCCACTCTCCAAGAAACCGCCCGTTCTGCGGAGCGCTTCGACGGCAGCGTCGTGGACAAGCTGAAGTGGCTCGACTTCCGCTCCGATCCCGCGCTGGAGTTCACCTTCTGGGTTTCCATCTTCGCCGTGCCCTTCCTCCACGTCTCCCTGCTGGGTGTCGATCAATCGCACGCGCAGCCTCTCTTCTGCTGCCGAGGACCGCGCGAGGCCCGCAAGGCGATCCTGTGGAGCGTCGTGGGCCAGGTCGTCGTCCTGTTGATGATGCTCGTCGGAATCGCGATCTTCGTATTCTACCGCCTCGATCCTCCGACCGATCCGGTCATCCTGAAAGCGATGAAATGGTCCGGCGGTGCTCCGGGCGAACCTCTTTTCGCCTTTCCCGTGTGGATCGTCACCGAGATGCCGACGGCACTGCGAGGGCTGATGCTCGCCGGGATCATCGCGGTCGCCGTCTCCAGCTTCGATTCCTTCCTTGTCGCGATCGGGCAAATCCATGCGGATCGATACTCCTCCAAGTTCTCGTCGCCGGGGGCGATGGTCTCCCGCATCTACATCGCATTCGTCGGAGCGCTTCTTGGGTGCGCTGCGTTCACCTTGTTCGGGATATGCGAAGTGGTCGGTGCGGATCTTCTCGCCCTGATCTCCCGTGTCCCGGCCTACACGGCCGGTCCGCTCCTCGCCCTCTTCCTCGCCGCGCTCGCGGGGCGCGGTCGCACTGTCGGGTTCGTCATCGGCACGGCGCTCTCGATGTTCGCGGTCGCCTTTTCGAGAAGGGACTTGGCCATCCTCGAAGAGAACGAAGTCACCGGCGGAGCGCTCGCCGCGATCCATTCCGAACTCCTCTCGGGGAAGCTGGAAATAGCAGGAACGCTCTTCGCCTCTCCGTGGGGCTGGCCCCTCACCAGCCTGCTCACCTTGGCTTGCGGCTGGGACTATCGACGGAAGAAACCTTCGGCTTTGTAAAATTTCATCGGACCGAAAGAAACTCTTCTCAAAATTCCAGTCTTTGGAATCGAAGCGTTCCGCTTTTGGCAATCCTTCGTCCCTTTTTGGAAAAAGATGTCGGAATCGACACTTTCGAGTTGTCTCCCGTCCGGGGGAATGCCACGATGACCCCCGCGCGAGTCGCAGGACGGGAGGAATGGTTTCCGCATCGGTCGAAAGGCGTCAAGACGCCGGGGCCGGAGGGGCCGTGAGCCTCGACCCGGCTGGCGCGGGGCCGCGCCGCTTGTTTCCGCAGACCGCGTGGCCGCGCTTCGCCTTGGATAAATCGTAACATGTTCATAAACAACAAGTTGGATTTGAAGAGGGCCGGGATTTCCGTTTCCCGGCGCGCCATTCCCCGCACACACAGACCCCGAATCCGCCACCGCCGTTCCGAGAATGCACCGCCACTCCCCGCCCGACCCTGACAAAACACTCTACGATCCACCGCACAACCCTCTTTGGTCCAATGTCGTGCAGGAGCTGCGAAGCTCGCTTGGCGACAAGACCTGCGACTTCTGGTTCTCCGACTTCCAACTCGTTTCGGCCTCCTCCGAGGAGGTCGTGCTGATGGCTCCGGGGACGATGTATGCGATCTGGGTCGAGGAGAATTTTAAAAATCATTTACTTTCCGCTTTCGAGAAGCATCTCGGCGGCTGCGGACGCATCCGCTTCCTCGTGGATGAGTCCGCCGGGTCCGAGAAGGAGGTCGCCGAGGACCCTGCGGAGGAGACCGACAGCCGCGAAGAAGGCGCCACCCGTCTCGTCCCCCGCGTTCTCGTCGAGAGGGTCAGCGAGGAGAAGCTGCTTGAGCGCGGACTCTCTGCCGGGCTCGTCGAGATCTACCGCTTCGAGAATTTCGTCCCCGGAGAGAACAGCGAGCTGGCCTGGGCCGCCGCCCGCGCCGTCGCCGACCAGCCCGGCAAGACCTACCAGCCGCTCTTCTTCCATTCCGCGAGCGGTCTCGGGAAGACGCACCTCCTCCACGGGATCGGTTGGGAGTCGCTGCGGCAGCGGCCGAAATCGAAGATCCTCTACGTCACCGCCGAGCAATTCGCGAACGACTACATCGCGGCGATCCAGAAGAACGCGCTGGTGGCCTTCCGCAAGCGCTACCGTGAGGCCGATCTCCTCCTGCTCGACGACGTGCAGTTCCTCGGCGGGAAGGACGGCTTGCAGCGCGAGTTCTTCCACACCTTCAACCGCCTCGCCGACACGCGGAAACAGATCGTGCTGGCGAGCGACTGCCCCGCCTCGGAGATCGCCGAACTGGAGGAGCGGCTCGTCTCGCGCTTCCAGTGGGGGCTCGGGGTCGAGATCCACCGCCCCGGTCTGGAGACCCGCGCCGCGATCCTGCGGCGGAAGCGCGACGACTGGAACCTGCCCCAGGTGACCGACGAGATGATCGACCGCATCGTCGAGCGGGTGCGGGGGAACGTGCGCGTGCTGGAGGGCGCCCTCATCCGCGTGGCCATGGCAGCGACGATGAGCGACGAGCCGGTCACCCCCGAGCACATCGCCGAGGCCGTGGCCGACATCTGCGATCCCGAGGAGACCCGCCAGGTCGGGGTCGAGGAGATCAAGCGCACCGTGGCCGAGCACTACGACCTCGAAGTCCACGTCATCGACGGGAGGAAGCGCACCGCCCGCGTCGCCGAGGCCCGCCAACTGGCGATGTTCCTCGTCCGCACCCTCACGGACCTGTCGCTGGTCGAAGTCGCCTCCGCCTTCGGGAAGGACCACGGCACGGTGATCTACGCGGTGAAGAAGATCAAAAAGCGCTGCGAGGATTCGGCCGCCTTCAAAAGCTCGGTCGAGTTGATCAAGCGCCGCCTCGTGCGTTGCGCCTCTCCGGCGGAGCCGACGCGCCGGGGCCGAGCTACCGGGCACCGGGGGAACTCGCGGCTCGGCGTCGGGCGTCGCGCCTTGGAGGTCGAGTTCGATTGAACTTTGGCTATCGAGCCAGATTGAACTTTGGCTAGACAGGGCGGGGCGTCCGGTCCACACTGGAACATTCGGAAGCAATGAAATTTCAGATTGAAAAAGAGGTTTTCCAGGACGGTCTCAACCAGGTCCAGCACGTCGTCAGCACCCGGACGACCCTTCCCATCCTCTCGAACGTGCTGATCCAGGCGGACGAGTTGGGTCTTGAACTCTCCACCACCGACCTCGACGTCACGATCACGAAGCGGATTCCCGCGAAAGTGGCCAAGCCTGGTGCGACGACCCTGCCGGCCCGCCGCCTCGCCGGGATCGTGCGTGAACTGCCCGCCGCCGACATCGATTTCGAGGTGAACGCCGACAACGCCGCCACCGTGCGGAGCGGCCCGAGCTTCTTCAAAATCCTCGGTCTGCCCGCCTCCGAGTTTCCCGCGATCGGAGAGTTCGGCGAGGCGAAGGAGTTCACCATCGACCAGAAGCTCCTCCGCGACGCCTTGCGCAAGACGAGCTATGCGATCTCGACGGACGAGACTCGCTACGTCCTCAACGGGGTGAACTGTCTCATCGGCGAGGGCATGCTGACTCTCGTCGCGACGGACGGGCGGCGTCTCGCCATGGTCGAGCAGGATCTGGAATTCCCCGCCGGAAACGAGACCGGGGTCATCATCCCGACGAAGGCAGTCAACGAACTGCAACGTCTCCTCGACGTGTCCGGGGAGCTGAAAGTGGCGATCTCCGACAACCAGGCGAGCTTCGAGTTGAACGGCAGCCTCCTCGTCACGAAGCTGATCGAGGGGAACTACCCCAATTTCCGCCAGGTCATCCCGAGCCAGGCGAACCACCGCGTCACCGTCGAGCGCGAGGTGCTGCTGGGCGCGGTGCGCCGGGTCAGCCTCCTCGTGAACGAGAAGACGAACTCGATCAAGTTCGCCTTTGACGACAACCGGCTCGCCATCTCCGCGAACTCGCCCGAGATCGGCGAGGCCGAGGAGTCCATCGACGTGCGCTACGACGGGCCGCGCCTCGTCGTCGCCTTCAATCCCGAGTTCGTCATGGCCCCGTTGCGCAACCTCGACCAGGACGAGGTCTTCATCGATCTCATCGACGAGAGCAGCCCCGGCGTCATCAAGATCGACGAGCCCTTCCTCTACGTCATCATGCCGATGCGCGTGGCGGGGTGATTTCCGGTGGGCCGCAAACCGCAGGCAGCTCACTCCTTCGCGGCCAAGAAATTCCGCATCAGTTGCAGCCCCGCCTCCTGGCTTCGCTCGGGGTGGAACTGACCCGCGAAGGTGTTTCCTTTTTGGATGCTCGACGCGAAGCGCACCCCGTATTCCGTGGTCGAGGCGACGAGCGAGGCGTCCTCCGGAACGGGGAAATAGGAGTGGACGAAATAGAGGTAGAGCGGATCGGGCGAGCCCTCCCAGACGTGGAAATCACGATCCGCAGGCTCGACCTGGTTCCAGCCCATGTGAGGGATTTTGAGGCCGCGGTCCTCGGGGAACTTCACGACCTCGCCGCCGAAGACGCCGAGGCCCTTCGCTCCGGGCGACTCCGAGGAGCGCTCGAAGAGCACCTGATAGCCGAGACAGATGCCGAAGTAGGGCTGGTCCGCCGCGACCCAATCCACGAGCGGCGCGCGCAGGTCGCGGCGGTCTAGCTCGGCCACGCAGTCGCCGAAGGAGCCGACGCCGGGGAAGACGAGGCGGTCGAGGCCGTCGAGATCGCCCGGCGAGGAGACGAGGAGGCCTTCGTGCCCGAGGTGTTTCAGCACGTTGAGAACGTTGCGGAGGTTGCCGCCTCCGTAGTCGATGACGCCGATGCGGGTGGACATGCCTTGCGGGGATTCCTGGGGGCGCGCGCTCACAGCACTTCCTTCGTGCTGGGGACGATGTCGGCGATGCGCTCGTCGACGCGGGTGGCCTCGTCGAGGCTGCGGGCGAGCCCTTTGAAGACCGCCTCCGCCATGTGGTGCGGGTCGCGGCCGTAGAGGATCTCGACGTGCAGGTTGATCAAGGCGTTGAAGGCGAAGGCGCGCAGGAACTCCTCGACGAGGGTGAAATTGAACTTCTCGCCGACGTGCGGCACGCCCTCCGGGGCGCGGTAGTCGAGGAAGGGGCGCCCACTGACATCGAGGGCGACGCGCACGAGGGTCTCGTCCATGGGGAAGTGGCCAGAGCCGTAGCGGAAGATGCCGCGCTTCTCCCCGAGCGCCTCGCGGAGGGCTTGGCCGAGGACGATTCCAGTGTCCTCCACGGTGTGGTGGTAGTCGATCTCGGTGTCGCCTTTCGCCTCGACGACGAGATCGAAGCGGCCGTGCTTCGCGAAGAGCGTCAGCATGTGGTCGAAGAAGGGCACTCCGGTATTGATCGTGGACGTGCCGATGCCGTCGACGACCAGCCCGAGCCGGATGTCGGTCTCGGCGGTCTTGCGGTGGAGGTGGTGTTTTCTGGGTTCCGCCATGGGATAGGCGCGGTTTTGGGAATGACTTCGCGCCCGGAAACATCTACCTTCCCCCCGGCCCGCTCAAGCGCTGATTGAGGGGAAACCATGAACCGCTTCCCGCCCAACGCCGAATTCGCCCAATACCGCTTCGTCCGCGACGCGGCGGGCAATGTCGTGAAGCTGCCCGCGTCGGGGCCGGACGAGAAGGTCCTCCTCGCCCTCGACTGCGAGCGGTGGGGGCTGGCGCGGCTGCGCATCTACGAGGGGGCGGCGGTATGGCCGGGAAAGCTCGCCGCTTTCGAGGAGGAGATGCGTCTCGCCTCCGGGATCGATTCCGGGTCGGTCGCGCGGCTGCTTTCGTGGGGGCGCGACGGCGAGGAGTTGTTCTACGCCGACGCGATGCTCGACGGCGAGCCGCTCCCCGCCTATCTGGAGCGGGCCGGGAAGGTTCCCGTCGCGACCGCCTCGCGCTGGATCCTCGGCTTCCTCGATCTCTTCGGGTCGATGACGCGGCTCCCGTCCTCGGTCGCGGGACTCGCGACGCTGAATTTCGAGGTCGTACGGGATCGGCAAGGGAGCGTCCGGCTCGTGTTCTCCGAATTCCAAGGCTGGTCCCGTCCCGGAGCGGCGACTGGCGGGCACCGCCTCGAATGGAGCCTCGCCCAAGTCTTTTGCAGCCTCGTCAGCGGAGTCCCGGTCCGGCATTTCCGCCGCGATACGTTGCCGAGGAATTTCGACGAATTGCCGTCCACGATCCGCGAAGCCGTTCTCGCCGCCTTGGACGAGGAAAGGCCCGACGCCTTGGAGATCCTCCGCGAGGCCCTGCGCTGCGGCGGAGGCGGAGAGGACGATGGCGCGGATGGCGAACCCGCGCCTCTGCCGAGGATGCCCCTGCGCGAATGGTTCCACCACGAACTGGAAATCTCGCCCGAAGCCGAGCAGAATCTCCCCGAAACGCCCGAGCCCGGTGAGGGGGCTTACGCCATTCCCGCCCGGCTGCGGGGCGTCGCCGCGAAGCTCCAACTGCTGCCGGGTCCGGTCTCGCTCCCGCGCGAGGGCTGGCTGGAGCAGCACCACGACGCGACGCGGCGACCGGGGCGCGGCAAAGTCCACCAGCTCCAAGTCCATTCCATCGAGGATCTCGCCTCCGTCACTCTCGTCGGGGAGGAGCAGGTCGAAGGCGTCGATCTCGCGACCCTTCTCGACCGGACGGGGCCGCTCGATGTCGAAAGCGCCGCCGTGCTCGGGAGCCGGATCGACTCCGCCCTTGACGCCTTGGAGGGACGCGTCGGCGCCCGTGCCGTCTGGTGGCTGCCGCCGGAGAACGTCTTTCTCCTCACCGGAACCCGCTCTCTCGACGGTTCCGCCGGCTTCGTCGAGCGGAAGGGGGGCGAGGCATGGTCCGAGCTGCCTTTGAAATTCCGCCTCCACCAGACTTTCGACACCCTCATGGCCGGGGTCGATCTCCCCTCGAAGGCGCGGGATTGCTCGCGCCTTCCCGGAAAGCCCTTCGAGGACGCGCGGCGATCCGCCATCGCCCTGCCCATCCTCTGGCGGGCCGTGACCGGGACGGAGTTCCGCTGGAATCACGAGGCCACGCATCCCCTCCTGCCCGCCACGCTCGCCGCCCGCTTCGAGGAATGCCGCATGCGCCTCCGCGACGCCCCGGAGGAGGTGGACTCGAATTTCTTCCGCCTCTTCGCCTCCCTTCCGGCGGAGGAAGCGCTGGACGAGAACGCGACCGACGGCGTGGTTCCGCCCGAGGAAGCCTCCGCCGAGGCGGCTGTCGCGGAGTTGCTCTACGAGGGAGAGATCGATTTCGCGAAGGAGGCGGAAAGCGAAACGCTGGATGCTCCGGTCGATGCCGTCGCAGCAGACGAGGCGACGGAACCCGCCGAAACAGGCGGAGTGGAGCAGGAGGAAATCCCTGCCCCCGCCGTCGAGCTTCCCGGTCGCCGGGCCGCCTTCCCATGGCTACGGATCGTTCTCTCCGCCACCGTCCTGTCAGCGGCGGTCGGCTACGGACTCGCTGAATGGAACCGCCAACTCGGCCCCTACCGCGCCTCCGCCGATCCGGTCTTCGCCCTGCCGGAATTCCGTCCCGACGACAGCGGTCTCGAAACCACCGCCAAGAGCGAGCTTGGTGAGTTTCTCCTCGCCGAAGGCAGCGCCCAGTCCCTGCGTCTCCTTCCCCTGCTGGAGCGCCTCGACCGCGAGACGAGCCGTCGCGAGATCGAGCCTTGGCTCCGCGAGCGTTTCGAGACAGGGGATGCCGCCGCCGCTCGCGCCTTGGGCTTCCTCGCCCTCGCCATCGGGGAGCCCAAAAGCGCTGGGGAATGGTTTCTCGAAGCCGCGCGGAAAGGCGACGCCGAATCGGGCTACCGCTACGCCGCGCTGAGCTGGGATGTGGAGAAAAAGGCTTTTCCCGACCCCGAGACTGCCGATTTCTTGAAAGGGGCCGCCCACGCCGGGCATCCCGCCACCCGCGAATTGCTCGCCCACGTCCTCGCCGGAGCGGGTGACGTCACGGGAGCCTTCGAGTCGATGCGGCGTTCCGCCGAACAGGGTTGGGTTCCCGCGATCTACCAACTCGGCGTCCTCCATGCCAACGGCCTCGGATGCCCGCCGGACCGAGCCTTGGCCGCCGGGCAATTCCGCCGCGCCGCCGAACTCGGCGACGAGCGGGCCATGTACGACTACGGCCGCTGCCTCGCCGAAGGCTACGGCGTTCCTCCCGCCTATCCCGAGGCCCTGCGCTGGATGCGGCTTGCCTCTGCGCGGGGCCACGGCGCGGCCTTGCGATGGCTGCTGGATCGCGGGGTCGATCCCGCCGTGCCGAGGTAGGGGCTGCGAGGGGTTTGGAGGGTCAGCTTTCGGTCAAAAAGTTCCTCAGCATTCCCGCCAACACCTCCATCCCCCAATGGAACCCGGCGACCGGAATGCGTTCGTCGTCGCCGTGGAAGAGGGCGGCGAAATCGAGGTCTTCGGGCAGTCGCAGGGGGTAGAAACCGTAGCATTGCGCCCCGAGGCGGGCGTAGTTGCGGCTGTCGGTGAAACCGGGGATGATCGCGGGCACGGTGTGGCCCTCGGGATCGGCCTCGCGGAGGGAACGCTCGATCTCGCGGTAGAGCGGCGTGTCGGTGGAGAAGGAGACGGGCGGGGACTCTTGCAACACGGTGAGTTCGTAGTCGCGGCGCAACACCGGACGAATGACCTCTTCGAGTTCCAAGACGAGATCGTCGGTGGTCTGGCCGGGGGCGAGCCGCCCGTCGATATCGACAGAGGCGAAGCCGGGCAGGACGTTGATGTTCCCTCCGCCGCCGAGGCTGGTCGGGGTCGCGGTGTTGCGCAGGACGGCCTCGATCGACGCGCGACGCGAAGGTTCGCGCACGAGCAGGGGCAGGAGGATCGGGCCGGCGAGGGGATGGGCGAGGAGGTCGGCGACCTTCTCCGCGAGCGGTCCGCGCGGCTTCGCGAATCCGGCGAGGAAGCGCCGGGCCTCCTCCGAGGGATGCCAAGGCAGGCGGGCGCGGGCGAGCGCGTCGATGGCGCGGGCGAGGCGCGAGACGGCGTTGTCTCGCGAGGGCAGGGAGCTGTGGCCGGGACGCCCCTGCACGGCGAGGCGCAGCCAGGCGACTCCCTTCTCCGCGACTTGGACGGGATGGAAGCGGTGGCCGTCGCGATGCACGGTGAAGCCGCCGACCTCGTTGATGACGTATTCGGGCGAGCCGAGGAGTTCGGGCCGCTCCTCGACGAGCCATTTCGAGCCGAAGCGGGTGCCGGCCTCCTCGTCGGAGACGGCGACAAAAAGGAGGTCGCGGCGGATCGGGACCGCCTCGCGCTTCAACTTCGCGACGACGGCGAAGGCCATCGCGGCGAAGCCCTTCATATCGACCGCCCCGCGCCCCCAGAGGTGGACGCCGTCGTGGTGGCCCGACCAGGGCGAATGGGTCCAGCGCGCGGGATCGGCAGGGACGCAATCGACATGGCAGCTCAGGACGAGGGGACGCCCGCTGCGGCGGGCCGGATCGGCGGCGAAAGTCGCGACGAGATTGGGGCGCTCGGGATGGGCTCCGGCAACGACGGTGTCGAGTCCGATCTCGCGGCAGCGGCGCTCCAGCAGGGCGATGGCGGCGGCTTCGTTTCCGGGCGGGTTGGAGGTGTCGAGGCGGATGAGCTCCTGCAGGAGGGCAGTGGCCTCGTCCTGCTCCGCCGGGGTGAAGGTGGGGGAGGCCATGGCTTTCCGGCCTTCCGGGCGTTCAGCGGCGGGGGCCGGTGGTGGCCTTCGGTCCGCCGAGGTTCTCGCGGGTGAAGAGCTTCGCGGGGAAGTTGTCGAGGGCCACTTCGCTGAAGCTCAGGGTGATGGTCGAGCCCGAGTCGGAGACGACCATCTTCGAGAGGAAGGGGCGGCCGTTCGCCTTGTTGTTGTATTCCATCGTGGAGGAGCGGATCAGGGTTCCCGATTTCGTGTAGAATTCGGCCTTCTTGCCGAGGTTCTCCTTTTTCGTGACCCAGTAGCGGATCTTCGCGTAGGTGTCGCCGAGGGAGTTCGCCTCCATCGTGTAGATCGTGGCGGCTTCGCCCTTGACCTCGCCGTCCTCCTGGCCCGTCACTTTGTATCCCTCGACGTAGCTGGTCGAGGCGATGTCGCCGATGGCCGCGTCGCCGGAGAGGCGCTGGCGTTTCGAGACGAGGACGGGGCTGCTCAGGCCGGGTTTCCAGAACCACATGTTGCCTTTGGCCTCGGCGAGGTAGCGCCGCCCGGTGGCCTCGGCGGGCTCGACGACTTCGGCGAAGATCTTCCCGCCCTGCGAGATGGCGGTGAATTTCGCGTCTTTCTTCCCCGTCACCTTCACCGTCCAGCGCACCCCGGTGCCCCCCGTGAGGATGCCCCGGGCCTGCTCGGCGGCAAGGAGGGCGGCGTCCTGCGCGGAGGCGGAGGCGGCGAGGAGAAGGGCGGAGAGGGAATAGAAGAGGGATTTCATGTCGTCATCAGATTACACATGCCCGAGCGAATCGACAATGCTCTGTTTCGCGGCCCGCCGCGCCGGGGCGATGGCGGCGAGGGCGGTGAAGAGGACGAGGAGCACGAAGGTGACGAGCAGGGTCGCGGGCAGGATGCGGATCTCCCAGACGATCTCGCGGGCGGTCACGGGCGGCTCCCAGGTCGGCTGGACCGCTCCGACGGCGAATGCGAAGGCGAGGGTCAGGATCAGCCCGAGGCTGGCCCCGATGATGCCGAGGAGGGCGCTTTCGATTCCGAAGAGCAGGACCACGCCGGGCCGTTTCAAACCGAGGGCGCGCAGGGTGCCGATCTCCTTGGTCCGCTCGACCACGGCCATGCCGATGGTGTTGACCACCGACATCGTCACGATGGTTGCGATGATGGCGAAGACGAGCCCGAAGATGATGTCGAACATGCGCTTGGTGCGCAGGTAGAGCTTTGAGACCTCATACCAGGGGATGACCTCCCACTCCGACTCGGGGAAGCGCTCGCGCAGGGAGGCGACGACGGCGTCGGTGTCCTCGTTGTGTTTGAGGAGGAGCCGCACGCAGCTCACCCCGCGCGTGTCGTAGAGGCTTTGCGCGAGGGCGAGGGGCATGAAGAGGAAGCGGTTGTTCAGCGACTCCGTGGCGGTGTCGGCGATCTGGAGGACGGTGGCGTCGACCGCGTTCAACTGCCCGGCTGCGGAGGCGGTCATGAGGATGACGCCGCTGTCGATCTCCAGCCCGAGGCTCTCGGCCAAGCCGCTGGCCACGCCGATGCCGTCGGGGCTGTCCGAGGAGAGGGGGCGGCCTTCGTAGGTGCTGCCGTCGGCGCTGCGCAGGGCGGTGGAGCGGGTGTGGATCGCGTCTTTCTCCTCCGGCACCATGGCTTGGCCGACGAAGAAGCCGGGCAGGCCGTCGAAATCGATGTTGCCTTTCACCTCCAGCATTCCGGCGGCGAGTTCGACGCGGGGATCCTCCCCGGCGAACTGCCGGATCGCGTCGAACTCCTCCTCGGCGATCAGATAGGCCGCCGGGTCGGTGCCGCTGTAGCCCCGTGCGTCCTTCTTCCAGACTTGGGCGTGGCCGTTGATCTGCTCGTAGATGTGCGCGTCCTCCAGACTGGCGAACATGTAGGCGGAGAAACCGGCGAGGATGTTCACCGCCGCATAGCCCAACGCCACCGCCGCGATCGTCGTGACGGAGCGACGGACGTTGCGGAGGAGGTTGCGGAGGGCGAGGGAAATCCAGTTCACGGCGGGACGGCTCGGGGCCGGGCTACTCTTGATGGAAAAGGCGCAGGTCTCAAGGGGCAATCTGCGCGTGTTGCTTGGCCGTTCGACGGACGCCTCGCCGAGGCGGCCGCAGAATCGGATTCATGGCCCCACCCCCTCAAACGCCGCCTCCACGAGCAAGGCCGCCAAGGTCTGCGTCGCTTCGTCGAGGGCGGCGTTGGCCGATTTGAGGGCCTTGGCGTCGTGCGTTTCACTGGCGAGGACCGACCTCACCGCTTCGGCGGCGGCGGCGATGGCTTCGCGATCCTCGACAGGGAGACGGTTGCCTACCGCTGCGAGGGCCTCGTCCACGGCGGGGAGAAGCTCCTCGCTTTTCAGCTTCGCCTCGGTCCAGATGCGCTCATTCATGTCCTCGAAGGCGAAGTCGATGGATTCCCCGATCATGCGCTCGATGGCCTCGTCCTCGACATCGACGGCGGCGTTCCGGATTTCGAGGACGTGGTCTTCCCCGGTCGCCGTGTCGCGGGCGAGCACTTCGAGGATCCCGTCGCGGTTGATGGAGAATTGCACGCCGACCCGAGCGCTGCCCTTCGGTCCGGGGGCGAAGGGCAAGACGACCTCGCCGAGGAGCCAGTTGTCCTTCGCCAGCTCGCGCTCGCCCTGGAGGACGCGGATGGCCATGGACTCCTGCCCGTCCACGGCGTTGGTGAAGAGCTCGCCCGCCTTCACCGGGATCGTCGAGTTGCGCGGGATGATGACGTTCATGAGCCCGCCGAAGGTCTCGATGCCGAGAGAGAGCGGGGTCACGTCGACGAGGAGGATCTGCCGCACACGACCGCAGAGCATGCCCGCCTGGATTGCAGCCCCGAGGGCGACGGCCTCGTCGGGATGCTGGGAAAGGTCGGGGTCGAGACCGAACCACTCGTGCAGCTTCTCGCGAACGAGCGGGATGCGCGTGCTGCCGCCGACGAGGATGAGGCGGTCGATCTTGCCCGCCCCTTTCTCCGCGGCCTCGGCGAAGGCGCGGCGGCAGATCGGCGCGGTGCGCTCGATGAGGGACAGGGCGAGGCGCTCGAAGCGCTCGCGGGTGAGTTCGAGTTCGTAGCTTTCGCCATCGCGGAAAAAGGGGAGGCGCACGGTGACGCGCTCCTCGTTGCTGAGGGTCTCCTTTGCCTCGCGGGCGCGGAGACGCAAAGCCGCCGCCTCCGACCCTGACAAATCCCCCAATCCGAGTGCGTCGGCGAAGTGGCGGGCGAGGGCGAGATCGAGGTCGTCACCGCCCAGCCGCGTGTCCCCGGCGGTGGCGATCACCTCGAAGAAACCCTCGCGCATTTGCAGGACCGACAGGTCGAAGGTGCCGCCGCCGAGATCGTAGACCGCGACCGTGGCCGCCTCGCCGAGACGGTCGAGCCCGTAGGCGAGGGCGGCGGCGGTGGGTTCGTTGAGGATGCGCTCGACGCGGAGCCCGGCCAGTTCGGCGGCCTTGCGCGTCGCCTCGCGCTGCGAGTGGTTGAAGTAGGCGGGCACGGTGACGACGGCGCGGCCCGCGGGCTGTTCGAGAGCCTGCGCGGCGGTCTCGCGGAGCCGGCCAAGGATGAGCGCCGAGACCTCCTCGGGGGTGACGAGGGTTTGCTCGTCGAGTTGCACGAGGATTTCCCCGCGCCCGCCCGGAACGAGGCGGTAGGGCGTCTCCTCGATTTCCGCCGGGGAGAGGTCGGCGAAGGTCCGGCCCATGAAGCGCTTGATCGAGCTCACGGTGCGGTCGGGTGCGAGGACGCGTGCGCGCATCGCCCCGGTCCCGACGAGGGGAGGCTGCCCGGCGGGCCAGGAGACGCACGAAGGCAGGAGCCGCTCGCCTTTTTCATCGGCGAGGACGAGGGGGAAGCCGGAATCGACCACGCCGACGAGCGAATGCGTCGTGCCAAGGTCGATCCCGATGATGAGTTCGTCGTCCATGTTCGGCGTCACGGTCGCGTCAGGTTGAGAGGAGGGCAAGGAGCCGCTCGCGGCATTGCTCCTCCCAACGCTTGAGGAATTTCAACTGCCCCAGCGCCCGGAGCGATCCGGCGAACTCGCCCGATGCCGCGTCCCGCTCGAACTCAGGAAAGCGCTCCGTCAGCGCGGCTTTCAGCGGCTGGATCTCCTGCAGCAGCCCCTGCACCCCGAGTTGTGCGGCGACGGCCTCCTTCGCGAGGACGGCGCGGGCGAGGGCTGTGGTCGCCTTGCGATGGCGGGCGAGAAGGGTGTCGGTCGAGGCGAGGACGGGGCCGATGTTGGCGAAGAGATCCATCAGTTCCGGCGCGACGGCCCGGTCCGGTGCGGCGTCGGGCGCCTTCAAGTCAAGCCACGCGGCGAGTCTCGACACGGGATCGGAGAGCAGGGTGCGGGCGCGGTTGCCGGAGGCTTCCGCCTCCTCGTCCGTTTTTCCGTCGCGACGGAGATCCCGCCACGCGTCCTCCACGGACGCGGGATCGAGAAGGAGCGATTCGGGCAGACCGAGGCGGGCGAAGGGGTTCGTCATTCACTCGCGCGGCACTAGGACCGGTCGCCGACCTCGGTTCAGCTCCCACCGGAACCCCGGCGCGGAGTCGGATTCGGCTTGGCCCGCTTCTTCGGCTGGCCGGGACGGGCCATGCTGCGGGGTGAGCTGCGTCTGCCGGAATTCATCGGGCGGGGGCTGCGGGCGTCGACACGGTAGACGATGCGGGCCTTCTCCGTGTCGTAGGGTGACATCTCGATTTTGACGCGGTCGCCCGCGACGAGGCGGATGAAGCGTTTGCGCATCTTTCCAGAGATGTGGGCGAGAACGAGATGGCCGTTGTCGAGCTCCACCCGGAACATGGTTCCGGGAAGGACGGTGTGGATGGTGCCTTCGAGTTCTACGGTGTCGTCGTTCTGCATAATCGCCGGGGAAGCCGCACTATCGCACCATTCTCAGAATATAGAAGCGATTTCTTTTTGACTGGGTGGCGTTGGATGTCTTATTTCCTTCCGCTGACCGGGGTTCCGCATCACTCACCTCGCCGCCTCGGATGAAATTTCGCTTTCTTGAATCAGGTCTTCCGCAGGATTCCAAGCGGTGTTTTATCAAGCGCCTTCCATCGGTCTTTGCGACCGGGGTGGTTGCTTTTTTTGTTGTGTCAACAGCCCTCCCCCAAGAGGTTAAGAATGTGCCGCCCTCCGTCCTCGCCCTTTCCGCAAAGTACGACGAGACGAGGAGCGCAAAGCTCGGCCCTCTCCTGCATCTGCTCGCCGACGAGCTTTCGGCCATCCTCGTCCCCAAACTGACTCGCGAAGGCGAAGCCGCCAAAGCCGTCGTGATCGCCGAGGGTGTCGCGAAGCTCCGGGAGCCAGGCCTCCCAGTGATGCCGCAGGAAGGGAAGCCCTTCTCTCCAGATGCCTTTGCCCTCGTCCAAGCCAGTGATGAGTGGAAACGTTTTGTCGTGAGTTTCACCGAAGCCGAAACGGCTCTGAACGAATCTTACCAGCGTGCGCTCGATCGGGAGAAGGCCGTATTCCAGGAAAAGGGCGATCCCTACGGGGTGATTGCGGTCGAGAACGAAGCGAAACGCGTCGCGGCGATCCAAGCGGGTCATGCCTTGGCGGCTGCGGGCAAAGACGGAGCATCGGTCGGGTCCCCTTCAGGAGCGTCTACTACCGGAACGCCGCCCCCTTCTCCGGCGAATCCGGATGGGCTGTCGACCGGAACGATGAAGACACCTCCCCGGAAGATGGAAGATCGCTTTGTGAAAAAGATGGTCCGCTACCATTTCAAAGACGATATCTTCGACTTTTATTTCCGCCCCCGGGGCGAAGTAGTGAGAAGAATCACCAAGCCTGACGACTCCACGGTGATGATGACGGGTTCGTGGGAGATCGAAGATGACGGAAGCGTCGTCGTCACCGGAATCCATTCCACGAAATGGTTCTGGTTCGGTGATGATGGGCGTTGCGAGATGCGTCAGGGTGAAAAGGAGGGGAAGCGTGAATCCAAAATCGAATTCGTCCCCGGCGCGAAAGATCCTGAAAGGTGATCTTTCTGCTGCCCCATCTCCTACTCGTCCTCCTCCTCATACTCCTACTCAAAACCGATCCCCCTCGGACTCCCGAGTAGGAGTATGAGGAGGAGGACGAGTAGGAGGGGTTCACCTCAATAACTCCGCCGCATGTGGCTGGGGAGGATGTTCAACTCCTCCCGGTATTTCGCCACGGTGCGACGCGCGATCTTGATCCCTTTCCTCTCCAACTCCTCGACGAGGCGCTGGTCGCTGAGCGGTTTCTTCGGATCCTCGGCCCCGATCATCTCGGCGAGGGTCTGCTTCACGCTGGTGTTGCTGAGGGTCTCGCCGTCCTCGGTCTCGTAGCCGGTGGTGAAGAAATACTTCATCTCGAAGACCCCGTGCGGCGTGGCCATGTACTTGCCCGAGACGGCGCGGCTCACCGTGGTCTCGTGGACGCCGACCTTCTCGGCGATCTGGGCCATGTTCATCGGCTTCAAGCGCGAGGGTCCGTGGTCGAGGAAGCCCTCCTGCCGCGCCACGATCTCGGAGGCGATGGACTGGATCGTCTGCTGGCGCTGGTGGATGCTCTTGATGAGGAATTTCCCCGCGCGGATCTTCTCGCGGATGTAGGCCCGGGCCTCGCGCCCGTCGCCCGTGGCCATGAGGTCCTTGTAGGCGTTGCTGATGCGCAGGCGCGGAATCTGCTCGTTGTTCATCGTCACGGTCCACTCCCCGCCGATGCGCTCGACGGTCACGTCGGGGGTGACGTAGGTGTTCGTGTCGTCCCCGAAGCGGCTCCCCGGACGCGGGTCGAGGGTGGCGATGAACTCCGCCGCCCGCGTGATCTGCTCGGGCGTGACGCTGAGCTTCTTCGCGATCTGGGGGTAGCGCTTCCTCGCGAGGTCGTCGAGGTGGTGGTCGACGATGCGGTATTCGAGGCTGTGGTGCTTGCCGAGGCGTTCTAGCTGGATGAGGAGGCAGTCGCGCAGATCGACCGCCCCGATCCCGACGGGGTCGAAGCTCTGCACCAAGGTCTTCGCCTCCTCCAAGTCCGGCATGGGGATGCCGAGGTCGAAGCAGAGATCCTCCAGACTCACTTGGAGGAAGCCGTTCTCTCCGATGTTGCCGACCAGCATCGTGGCGATCTGCCGGATGCGGGGGCTGGTGTCGGCGAAGTTGAGCTGGTCGAGGAGGTGGTCCTGCAAGGTGATCGGCCCGACGATGGAGTCCATCACGAATTGGTGCCGCTCGTCGGCGTCGTCGCGCTTCGGCGAGGAGATGCGCGACTGGGCCATGTACTCCCGCCACTCCTCGTCGAGTTGGGAGAGCTCGGCGAACTCGCGGTCGAAGTCGTCCTCCTCGGCGCCGCTCGCCTCCTCCAGAGAAATGTCGGTCGATTCCTCCTCGAGGGTGGGGTTCTGCACCAGTTCCTGGTGGATGAGCTGGCGCAACTCCAACGTAGGCGTTTGCAGCAGTTGCAGGCTCTGCTGCATCTGCGGCGCGATCGTCTGCTGCTGCTGCAACGACTGGAATTGGTCGAACCGCTGTTCGGGCATCGTGGGGGCTTTCTGCCTAGGGAGATTGCACCGTAGCACGAATCGAACCAATCCCTAAAGAAATTTTTCCAATTCCCGACGATGCGGCAGAATCGCCCCCGCAAGTCCCTGCAGGGCAGGGGATTGGGGAGAAAACCGCCCGCATGACGGAATGGATGATGAAAAAGCTAGATTGATATGGATTTTATAATAAACTACCAAAGTTAATCATCTCCGGTCTTGAAGTATCTCATGAGGCTCCTTCCCCTTGCCCTCCTCTCCGCCCTTTTCCTGCCCTTCGGGGCCGGGGCGCAGGAGCCGCGCGTGTGGGCCGTGCCGGTGGGCGAGCGGGCCACGGACTACTGGACCGAGCTGGAGGACATCCCCATGCCGCCGGCCACCCGGCCGAAGACCGAGGCCCGCGTCGCCCCATCGAAGAGTCCCGCTTGGCAGAGCCGCTACACCCTCGGTCCCGGGGACACCCTCAATTTTTCCGTCTACGACCGCGCCGACCTTGCCCGCGAGAACGTGCAGATCGCACCCGACGGCACCGTCAGCTATCTGCAAGCCGTCGCCGTCCGCGCCCAGGGCCTCACCCTCGACCAGCTCCGTGGCCGCATCGAGGAGGAGCTGTCGAAATACCACAAGAACGCGAAAGTCATCATCACCCCCTCTGGCGTGGCGAGCAAGGAGTTCGTCGTCATCGGCCGCGTCAGGAAGCCCGGCAGTTACACCCTTGATCGGCCCACCTCCGTGCTGGAGGCCATCTCCCTCGCCGAGGGCATCCAGATCGGCACGCTGCGCAATTCGGCCTTCGAACTGGCCGACTTCGAGCGCTCCTTCGTCGCGCGGAAGGGCAAGAAGCTGAACGTCGATCTCGCCCGCCTATACTACGAGGGCGACTTCAGCCAGAACGCCTGGCTCGAACCCGACGACTACCTCTACGTCGCCTCGGCTCTGGAGAACGAGATATACATCCTCGGCGAAGTCCGCGAGGCGGGCCGCCGCAAGATGCCGGTGAAGCTCACCCTCGCCCGCGCCATCGCCGAGGCCGGGGGCTTCACCGACGCCGCCTACCAGACGAAGGTGCTTCTCATCCGCGGCAGCATCCACCAGCCCGTGACCCGCGTCGCGAATGTGAAGGACATCCTCCAGGGCCGCGCCGCCGACATCCCCTTGCAGAACCGCGACATCGTCTTCGTGAGCCGCCATCCCTTCGAGATCGTCGAACGCGCCCTCGACAGCGCCATCATCACCTTCATGCAGACGGTCACCGCCGAGGCCATGAACCAGAATTACACCCCCTTCCTCGGCGGCGGTTCCGACTGAGCCTCGCATGGACTCCGCCCTCCTCCGCGTCGCGATGCTCGCCCCCCTCGCCGGGCTCCTCGCCTCCTGCATCCACCTGAAGCCGGCCGACCGCCGCTTCCGCACCACCTCCGAGTTCGCCGCCTACGACGCGACCTTCGGCGCGGATTCGCCCGGGATCACCGCCGAGGAGGCCCTGAAACGCATCCCGAAGGAGCCGAAATTCGAACAGTTGAAAATCAATCGGCCCCTCGACCGCTCCCTCCTCCAGGCCCCCATGGGTCCCTACCGCGTCGGCCCCGGCGACGAGCTCGACATCGAGGTCGCCGAGCGCAAAGACACCCGCGCCCGCACCAAGGTGATGCCCGACGGGATGCTCTACTACGACGTCGCCCCCGGCCTCGACGCCAAAGGCAAGACCATCGCCGAGATCTCCACCCTGCTCTCCAAGTCCCTCGAAAAAGACTACGTCAATCCCGTGGTGACGGTGAACGTGGCCAAGGCCGACAGCCAGCGTTTCTGGATGCTCGGCCAGGTGCAGCGGCCGGGGGCCTATCCGATCACGAAACCGACCACCCTCATCGCCGCCCTCTCCGGAGGCGGGGGGCTCCTCACCACCGGCGACACCGGAGAGGTGGGCAACCCCGAGGCCGCCGATCTCGAGCGCGCCATCCTCATCCGCAACGGCAACCTCGTCCCCGTCGATTTCGAGCGCCTCGTCCGCGAGGGCGACATGTCGCAGAACATCTACATGAAAGGCGGCGACTATATCTTCGTCCCCTCCCTCACGACCCGCTCCTTCTACGTCCTCGGGCACGTCAACAAGCCCGGCCCGGTCTACTTCGAGCGCGGCGCCACCCTCGTCTCCGCCGTCGCCGCAGCTGGCGGGCCGCAGCCCAACGCCATCGTCACCAAAGCCCTCATCCTCCGCGGCGGTACCCTCCGCCCCCAAGTCGCTGTCGTGAACCTGAAGGCGGTCATGAAAGGCCAGGAGCCCGACCTGAAGCTAGAAGGCGGCGACATCGTCTGGGTGCCCCGCAGCCCTTGGACCAAGCTGCGGGACTACGCCGAGGCCGTCCTCGTCACCGCTGCCCAAGCTGTCGCCGTGCAGGAGGGCCTCGGGGCGCTCGGCACCACCGGCAGCGCCGGGGTCACCATCACGGCTGGAGGATCGTCGGGCGGGTCGGGTGGAAATTGAAGCGGCCTCCTCAATCCCCGTCGAGGAGCCTGCCAAGCCCGCCGAGCACGCTGCCCTCGCCTTGGGCTTTGCCACCCGCCGAGGGAGCCGCTTGGATGATACGGTCGGCGAGGCGGGAGAAGGGCAGGCTTTGCAGCCAGACGTGGCCGTGCCCGCGCAGGGTCGCGAGGAAAAGCCCCTCGCCGCCGAAGAACATCGACTTCAGGTTCCCCGCCCGCTCGATGTTGTATTCGATCCCCGGCGAAAAGGCCACGAGGCAGCCTGTGTCCACCCGCAGGGTCTCGCCCCGCAGCTCGCGCTCGATGATCGTGCCGCTCGCGTGGACGAAGGCCTTGCCGTCGCCGCGCAGCTTTTGCAGGATGAAACCCTCGCCGCCGAAGAAGCCCGCCCCGAGGCGCTTGTTGAAGGCGATCGTTACTTGAGTGCCGAAGGCCGCGCAGAGGAAGGAGTCCTTCTGGCAGGTGATCTCGCCCCCGATTTTCGAGAGGTCCAGCGGCACGATCTTGCCGGGGAAGGGCGCGGCGAAGGCGACGCGGCGCTTCCCGGCTGTGCCCGAGTTCGTGAAATGCGTCATGAAGAGCGACTCCCCGGTGAGGGCGCGCTTGCCCACGGCGAGGAGCTTGCCCATGAAGCCCTCGTTCGGGTTCGAGCCGTCGCCCATCTTCGCGACGAAAGTGATGTCCTCCTCCATGTAGTTCATCGCCCCGGCCTCGGCGACCACCGTCTCGCCCGGATCGAGCTCCACCTCGACGATCTGCATGTCGTCGCCGAAAATCTCGAAGTCGATCTCGTGCGAGCGTTGGCCCATCGGCATCGCCGGAGGACTGCTGGAGGGAATCGCCGGAGGCGTCGTGCCGGGATGGGCGAACAGCGTCGGCAGCGCCTGCCCCGCCGGAGTCCACGCGGCCATGCCGCTCGACCAGATCCGCGTCTGCGGAGTGATCGTGCCGTTGCTGACGAGAACGGGCAGCTCCGTCTCGGTCGTTTGAAATTGCTCGTTGTTCGCGGTCGCGTAGTGCCAGGTTTTCATGTGGCCCTGATCATACGGCGCAAACCGTCGCGAGCAAAGCATGAAGCGGGACAATTCCATGTCGAGGGGCGGACGACGGCCTGTCTGCGGTCCAAACGCAAGATTGTTGGGGAAGTGGTTGACAGTGTGGAGTAAGGTGTTTATTTGAACTGGAATCGCAACTCTATCCAGATGACCCCAACCCTCTGCCTCATCGGTGGCTGCAACGGCGCAGGCAAGACGACCTTGGCGAAGGAGTTGCTGCCCCGCCTCGGACTGATGCGCTTTCTCAACGCCGACGAGATCGCCCGCGGCCTCTCGCCGCTGGATCCTTCGCTCCGCGCCTTCAAAGCCGGGCGTCTCGTGATCGAGGAGGCAAGGGCGATGGTCGCAACGGGAGCGAGCTTCGCCCTCGAATCGACCCTCAGCGGAAAGACCTACGTCGGGATGTTGCGCGAGGCGAAGGCCCGCGGCTTCCGCGTGGTCCTGCACTACGTGATCATCGCGTCGGCACAACAGGCGGTGGAGCGCGTGCGCCTGCGGGTGAGCCTCGGCGGGCACGACGTTCCGCAGGAGGACATCGTGCGCCGATACGAGCGCAGCCTGCGCCACCTCCTCGACGACTACCTGCCCCTTGCGGACGAATGGGGAGTGTGGGAGAATTGGACGCCTCCTCCACAGGAAATCGCAACGGACCGCAGTCATTCGATCCCGGAATTGCGCGAACTTCTCACCTCCTTCAAAGTCATGGAACCCAAACCCAGCATTCCGACCGACACCTCCCCGATCGTTCTCGAAGCCGGGCGCGTCGCTACCGCGAAGATGCTCGACTACTACAAGCGCATGGGCATCCGCGTGACGCCGCAGATGACGCTTGCGCCGGAACCGAAGCGGCGGACGAGAAAAGTGGCGAAAGCGGACTGAGGCATCTCCCCCATGCTCCGCCCGCGCACAGACCGGACTGGACAGGGTCGGCTGCTTCGCCTGACCCTGTCGAGTCTCCTGCTCCTCATCTTGCTGCCCCTCGCCTCCTGCCGCCAGGAAAGCCGGGTCGAGCGGGCGACTCGCGAAAAGATCCTGCTGCTCGGGAACGGAGCCGAGCCGAAGGCCCTCGATCCGCATCTCGTCTCCTCGGTGGGCGACGCCAACATCCTCCGCGCCCTCTTCGAGGGACTCGTCATCAACCATCCCGAGAGCGACACCCTCCACGAACCCGGTGTGGCGGAGCGCTGGGAGCCGAACGCCGACTTCTCCGAGTGGCGCTTCTTCCTGCGAACGAATGCGAAGTGGTCGAACGGCGACCCTGTGACCGCGCACGACTTCACCTACGCCTACCATCGCATCCTCCATCCGGAGATGGCCGCGCCCTACGCCTCGATGCTCTACTTCCTGAAAAACGCCGAGGCCTTCAACCGGGGCGAGATCAAGGATTTCGCCGAGGTCGGGGTGAAGGCCGTGGGCGACCACGAACTCGTTTGCACCCTCGACAACCCCGCGCCCTTCTTCCCCGATGTCGTGAAGCACACCACCTGGCTGCCGGTCCATCGCGGCACCATCGAGAAATTTGGCAAGATGACCGACAACTACACCGAATGGCAGAAGCCCGGCAACCACGTCGGCAACGGCCCCTTCCAGCTCGCCGAATGGCGCATCAACGCGCACGTCAAGGCGCGGCCCAATCCGCACTACTGGGACGCCGCGAACGTGAAGCTGAAGGGCATCGACTTCTACCCGATCGAAAGTCCCTTCACCGAGGAGAAGGCCTTCCGCAACGGACTCATCCACCTCTCCTACTCCATGCCGGAGAGCCTAATCGAATCCTACAGGAAACAGGAGAACTCGCCCCTGCGCATCGAGACCTACAACGGCTCCTACTTCTACCGCTGCAACGTGACGCAGTCCCCGACGGACAACGCGGACTTCCGCCGCGCCCTCGCCTGGGCCATCGACCGGGAGGTGATCGTGAAATACGTCACCCGCGGAGGCCAGACGCCGGCCTACGCCTTCACCCCGCCGTCGGAGGAGGGCTACCACCCGCCGCAGGTCGTCGGCTACGATTTGGAAAAAGCCCGGGATTATCTGAAGAAGGCCGGCTACACGAGCGGGAAGGATGTGCCTGAGTTCGTGATCATCATCAACACTTTGGAGGCCCACAAGAACATCGCCATGGCCATCCAGGACATGTGGAAGAAGAACCTCGGCATCGAGAAGGTCCGCATCGAGAACCAGGAGTGGAAGGTCTACCAGCAGACCGTGCTCGACATGCGCTACGACGTCGCCCGCGCCGGTTGGATCGGCGACTACGTCGATCCGCAAACCTTCCTCGGCATGTGGGTCACGAAGGACTCGAACAACAACACGGGCTGGTCGAACGCGGACTACGACCGCCTCCTGCGCGAAAGCTCGCGCCTCAGCGATCCCGCCGCGCGCCTCGCCAAGTTGGCCGAGGCCGAGGCCGTCCTCCTCGACGGGATGCCGGTGCTGCCGCTCTATTGGTACACGCGGGTCTACCTCCTCCACCCCGATGTGAGAAACTGGCATCCGCTCCTGCTCGACAACCATCCCTACAAGCACATCGGCCTCGTGCCTTCGGAGAAAGGAGGGCCGCAGTGATGGAGACGGCCCGCTTCCTCCTCTCCCGCTTCGCGCAGTCGCTCTTCGCGCTGCTCTGCATCGTCACGATCACCTTCTTCCTCGCGCGGCTCGCGCCGGGCGGCCCTTTCCTCGACGAAAAGAAGATCCCCGAGCATCTCGTCGAGCAGATGAAGCGGAACTACGGCTTCGACAAGCCCTTGCCCGTGCAATACGCGACCTACTTGGGGCGGCTGGCGCGGGGCGATCTCGGCCCCTCGCTCGGGAACAAGGGCTTCACCGTGAACGAGGTCATCGCCGAGGGTTTCCCGGTCTCCTTCATGCTCGGCATTTGCGGCCTCGTCATCGCCCTCGCCATCGGCATCCCCGCCGGGGTTTTCGCAGCGGCGAAGCGCAACACAATTGTCGATTACGCGCTGATGGCCCTCGCCATGATCGGGATCTGCTTGCCCACCTTCGTCATCGCGCCGCTTCTCGGGGAGATTTTTGCGTTGGAGCTGGGGTGGTTCGATGTCGCCCTCTGGCAGAACAGCTCGGCTTGGATTCTCGGCTCGGTCACTCTCGGGCTCTACTACTCGGCCTACATCGCCCGCCTCACTCGCGGCTCCATGCTCGACGTGCTGAGCCAGGATTTCATCCGCACGGCCAAGGCCAAGGGCGTGCCGCCTCTCGCGGTCCTTTTCAAACACGCCTTCCGGGGTGGGATCACCCCCGTCGTCGCCTTCCTCGGCCCCGCTCTCGCCGGGCTCATTGGCGGGTCCTTCGTCGTCGAGACGGTCTTCGGCTTGCCGGGGCTGGGGCAGCATTTCATCAAGGCCGCGACGAACCGCGACTACTGGCTCATCAACGGCACGGTGACGGTCTTCGCCGTGCTCATCCTCGTGATGAACTTCCTCGTCGATGTGCTGCAAGCCTGGCTTGATCCGAGAACGCGGGCCGCCCGCTGAAACCATGCCCGCCGCCACGTCAAAGAACGCCATCGCGATTGAAAAGGGCAGCTCCCTCGGCCGGGACGCGTGGCTGCGTCTGAGGAAGAACCATCTCGCCATGGCGAGCCTCTGGTTCACCGTGTTCATCGTCTTCATCAGTTTCATTCTGCCGCTGGTGCCGGGCATTCCGAATCCGAACGTGACACATCCCGACCTGCAATCGCTCCCCGCCTTCACCTCGGCGAAGTCGATGGAGGGCGTGGAGGTCTTCTACCTCCTCGGCAGCGACCATCTCGGGCGCGACGTGTTCTCGCGCATCCTCCACGGCGGTCGCGTCTCCCTCGCGGTCGGCTTCCTCGCGACCTTCGTCTCCCTCACCATCGGCGTGGTCTACGGCGCGGTCTCGGGCTACCTCGGCGGTCGGATCGACGCGGCCATGATGCGCGTCGTCGACATCCTCTACGCCCTGCCCTTCATCATCATCGTGATCATCCTGACAACCTATTTCGGGAACCAGCTCTGGCTCCTCTTCGTCTGCATCGGGGCGGTGGAATGGCTCACCATGTCGCGCATCGTGCGGGGGCAGGTGCTTTCGCTGAAGCGGCAGGAGTTCATCGAGGCGGCCCGCAGCCTCGGCCTTTCCCAATGGCGAATCCTCTTCCGCCACCTCATCCCGAACACCCTCGGACCCGTCATCGTCTACACGACCCTGACGGTGCCGGCGGTGATGCGCTTGGAGGCCGTCCTCAGCTTCCTCAGTCTCGGGGTGCAGCCGCCGGACGCGAGTTGGGGATCGCTCATCAAGGAGGGGGCCGACCTCATGGGCAGCGATCCCGCGCTCTTGATCTATCCGGCGCTCGTCTTCGGGGCGACCTTGTTCAGCCTGAACTTCCTCGGCGACGGTTTGCGCGACGCGCTCGATCCGAAGAGTTCGAAGGATTGAGCGCGTCTTCGGGAACGGAACCTGCAGCCGAGACCTTTGGCCTCGGTCGAGCGTCGAAAGGACGTGTCCAGTCGAGGGTGCGGCTCACCTCCACAGATTCCGATCCAGCGTGCGGTATTGGATCGCCTCCAGAACGTGGACTTCGCGGAGGTCGCGTTCGCCTTCGAGGTCGGCGAGGGTCCGGGCGACCTTGAGGATGCGGTCGTGGGCGCGGGCGCTGAAGTGCAGGGTCTCCATGGCCTGCGCGAGGGTGCGCTCCCCGGCCGGGTCGAGGGCGCAGAATTCGGCGACGAGGCGGCTGCCCATGTCGGCGTTGCAGAGGACGCCGGGATGGGAGGTGAAACGCGCGAGCTGGACCCGCCTCGCCTCCTCGACGCGCTCGCGGATGGTCTCGGAGGACTCGCCCCCGCTCTCGACGCGCAGCTCGAGGTAGTCCACGGCAGGCACATCGACGTGCAGGTCGATACGGTCGAGGAGGGGGCCGCTGATGCGCTGGCGGTATTTCTCGATCTGGTTCGGCGAGCAGCGGCACTCGCGGGCGGGATCGCCGAGGTAGCCGCAGGGGCAGGGGTTCATCGCCGCGACGAGGCTGAAGCGGCTGGGGAAGGTGAACTTTCCCGCCGCCCGCGAGACCGTGACCTGCCCGTCCTCCAGCGGCTGGCGCAAGACTTCGAGGGTGGATCGGCGGAACTCGGGCAGTTCGTCGAGGAAGAGGATGCCGTTGTGCGCGAGGCTGACCTCGCCGGGCGCGGGATTGCTGCCGCCCCCGAGGAGGCCGACGTCGGAGATGGTGTGGTGGGGCGAGCGGAAGGGCCGCGTTGCGAGGAAGCTGTTTTTCCCATCGACGAGGCCGGCGACGCTGTGGATTTTCGTCGTCTCGATGGCCTCGACCTCGGTCATGGCCGGGAGGATGGTGGCGAGCCGCTTCGCGAGCATGGACTTGCCCGTGCCGGGGCTGCCGAGCATCAGCGCGTTGTGCCCGCCCGCCATCGCTACTTCGAGGGCGCGTTTGGCGTGGGCTTGGCCCTTCACCTCGTTGAAATCGATGGGATACTGCCGTTTCGAGCGGAAGAAGGCCTCGCGGTCGAGTCGTTCGGGCTGGATGTGGCTCTCTCCGGCGAGGAGCCCGTAGGCGTCGCGCAGGGTCTCGATGCCGTAGACGTAGATGCCCTCGACGATGCTGGCCTCGACCGCGTTCTCGCGGGGTACGAAGATGGCCCGCAATCCCTGCTCCTTCGCCTGGAGGGCGAGGGGCAGGATGCCTTTGATGGGGCGCACCCGTCCATCGAGGGCGAGCTCTCCGGCCATGGCGCATTTTTTCAAGGCCCCGTCGCCGAGGGCGCCGTTTCGCTCCGGGTCGAGGGAGACCATGCCGATGGCGATGGGCAGGTCGAAGCTGGGGCCCTCCTTGCGCAGGTCGGCGGGGGCGAGGTTGATGGTGATGGGCTTGGCCGGCCAGCGCAGGCCGCTGTTCTTGATCGCGGTGACGACGCGGTCGATGCTCTCGCGCACTGCCGCGTCGGGGAGGCCGACGAGCTTGATTCCGATATTGCCCGCAGACGCGGCGTTCACCTCGACCTCCACAGGCACGGCATTGACGCCGTGGACGGCCCCGGAATAGACGCAGGTGAGTGACATGCCCGGACTGTCCTCAGCCGTTCCCCGTTTTGCAACTGCTTTCCCAGAAAAAACTGTTCAAAAAACCATTTCTCTGCTCTTCCGTATCCTCCTCCCGGAATTTGGGACGGTCGCCCCATCTGCGAAAATCTGCGGGCATTTGCGGCCATCTGCGTCAAAAAGGAAGGGAAAACGCAAATTTTCACGGATGAAACGCGGATTTTCGCGGATAGAGGAGTCTTCGCGGGACCCTTTCCCAAGCCTGCCGAATATTCCCTCCAGAACCCGTCGACCACGCCGAAAGAGTTCGGTAATAAAGCTTCAATTTAGAATAGTTCTTGATCTAAAGCTTCTTTTGCGTATGGGTCTCGACAAGACCTGTTAGATGCCCTCCCACCCCGCAGAACCGACCGCAGCGAAGTCCCCCGAGGACTTCGGTGGGCTGCGCATGACCAAGCAGCGGCAGGTCGTCTACGAGGTGCTCACCGACATCGGGCTCCACCACCCCACCGCCGCCGAGGTCTTCGTGAGCGCGAAGGAGCGCATGCCCTCCATCTCCCTCGCCACGGTTTACAACTGCCTCGAGACCCTCACCGGGGCCGGGGCGATCCGCCAGGTCCACATCGACCGCGAGGCCACCCGCTACTGCGCCAACCTCCAGCCCCACGCCCATTTCTACTGCACCGACTGCGAGCAGATTTTCGACATCGGCCTCGAAAGCGGGGCCGACGCGACCTCGGTCTGGTCCCTCCCGGCGGGCTGCCGCATCGAGGAAATGCACGTCGCCATCCGCGGGGTCTGCGGCGCGTGTCCGAGATGCCGGAATACGGTCCCTGATTCCCCGTCCCCTTTTTCTCCATGAGCCAATCCCTCAAGATCGACAACCTCCACGCCTCCGTTGACGGGCACGAAATCCTCAAAGGCCTCACCCTCGAAGTTCCCAAGGGCGAAGTCCACGCCATCATGGGGCCGAACGGCTCGGGCAAATCGACCCTCGCCAAAGTCATCGCCGGACACGAGGACTACGTCGTGACCGAAGGCTCCGTGACCCTCGACGGCACCGACCTGCTCGCCCTCGAGATCGACGAGCGTTCCCGCGCCGGTTTCTTCCTCGCCTTCCAGTATCCCCACGAGATCCCCGGGGTGAGCAACGCGAACTTCCTCCGCGCCGCCCGCCAAGCCCGCCTGCCGAAGGGCGAGGAGATCGACGCCGTGGCCTTCTACCGCGAGATGTACGCCAAGATGGACCAGCTCGGGATGGACCGGAAGTTCACCGGCCGCTCCGTCAACGAGGGCTTTTCCGGCGGCGAGAAGAAGCGCAACGAGATCCTCCAGATGATGATACTTGACCCGAAATACGCCGTCCTCGACGAGACCGACAGCGGCCTCGACATCGACGCGCTCAAGATCGTCGCCCAAGGCGTCAACGCGATGCGCTCGCCCGAGCGCGGCTTCCTCGTCATCACCCACTACCAGCGCCTCCTCGACTACATCGTGCCCGACGTCGTCCACGTCCTCTCCGACGGCCGCATCGTCAAGACCGGCGACAAGAGCCTCGCCCTCGAACTCGAGGAAAAGGGCTACGACTGGGTCACGAAAGAACTCGCCGCCGCCTGAGCGGACCCTAACGGAAACACATTCGACATGACCGACAGCGCGACACTCGAAGCCGTCAGCATCGACCAGGACGAGGGGAACTTCTCCTATCCCGAGGACTATGCCCACGACGCGGGCTACGGCCTCACCGAGAAGACCATCGACTACATCTCCGACATCAAGGGCGAGGCCGAGTGGATTCGCGAGTTCCGCAAGCGCGCCCTCAAGGTCTTCAACGACAAGCCCATGCCCACCCACTGGGCGAGCGAGGACCTCAACAACATCGTCTTCGACCACATCCGCTACTACCTCGCCAAAGGCCAGCGTCCCACCCGGAGCTGGGACGAGGTGCCCGACGACGTGAAGGAGACCTTCGAGCGCCTCGGCATCCCCGAGAAGGAGCGCAAATACCTCGCCGGGGTCGAGGCCCAGTTCGACAGCGAGGCCGCCTACTCCAACGTGAAGGAGGAGCTGACCAAGGAGGGCGTCATCTTCGTCAACTCCACCGAGGCCCTGCGCGAGCATCCCGAAGTCTTCCGCCCTTGGTTCGGCAAGGTCATCCCCACCGGCGACAACAAATTCTCCGCCCTGAACAGCGCCGTCTTCTCGGGCGGCAGCTTCATCTACGTGCCTCCGGGAGTGAAGGTGAAGCATCCGCTCCAAGCCTACTTCCGCATCAACGCGGAGAACTTCGGCCAATTCGAGCGCACCCTCATCCTCGTCGACGAAGGCGCCGAGGTCACCTACATGGAGGGCTGCACCGCGCCCAAGTTCGAGACCGCGACCCTCCACAGCGCCGTCGTCGAACTCGTCGCGATGAAGGACGCCAAGATCCAGTACATCACCGTGCAGAACTGGTCGAACAACGTCTTCAACCTCGTGACCAAGCGCGGCCTCGCCCACGAAAACGCCGAGATCCGCTGGATCGACTGCAACATCGGCTCGCGCCTCACCATGAAGTATCCCGGCGTCATCATGAAGGGGCGCAAGGCGCGCGGCGAGGTCATCTCCATCGCCCTCGCCAACGACGGCCAGCACCAAGACACCGGGGCGAAGATGATCCATGCCGCCGACGAGACCACCTCGAACATCGTCGCCAAATCCATTTCGGTCGGCACGGGACGCTCCACCTACCGCGGCCAGGTCCACATCCCCAGGCACCTCAAGGGCTGCAAGAACAACACCGAGTGCGACGCCCTCCTCATCAACGCGACGAGCCGCACCGACACCTACCCCGCCATCACCGTGCGCGGCAATCGCCACGCCACCCAGCACGAGGCCAGCGTTAGCCAGGTCAGCGAAGATCAGATCTTCTACATGAAACAGCGCGGCCTCAGCGAAGGCGAGGCCATGAGCCTGAGCGTGAACGGCTTTGTCAACGATCTCGTCCGCGAGTTTCCGATGGAATACAGCGTCGAACTGAAACGCCTCATCGACATGGAGATGGAAGGCAGCGTGGGCTGATCTGACCCTGTTATCTCCGGCACCCGACCCTCTCCGCTCATGGCAAGAAATCGATGAGACGCATCACACGAGCAGAAATCGATGACATGCGCGCACGCGGCTTTGACCCCGAGGTCATCCGGGAGACCGAGTTCAGCGAAAAGCGGACTGTGGAAGCTGACAAGCTGTGTGAACGTGTGCGCGAGGCGTTTCGCGGAGTTCGGCTTGGAGTCGGCGTTGGCCTTTTCGAAGGTCAGGCGATCGACGACTATGAGACGCCCGAAGTTCGAGGGCGACAGCGAGCGAAGGACGAAAAAGAATTCTGGGATCGAATCGAGACAAAGCATCTGAACGCTTGTCATAGCAGCCTCAGCTTCTTTGACGCTCTCGGCATGAGATTTCACCTTCCGGCATTTATCATCGCGGATCTCAAAGGCGAATTCGGTATGGGGATGGCATTCACCCTGACGTATCTGAATGAATATAGTAGGAGCAAGTTCGGATTGCTCAATCACGAGCAGAGAAGCGTCGTTCGCGAGTATCTTCAATTCCTCCGCGAAGACCCTGATTCAGAGTTCGATTATGCTGATATTGATCGGGCTTTGAACGAATATTGGATCGAAACATGACCAAATAGCTAAGGCAGAGGGTGGTTTGTCGCCTCCCTGCTCCGGCACAACGCTTTGATTCCGACTTTTTACCTTTCACTTTTTACCTTTTACCGGCGCGAAGCGCCGACACCCGCATGTCCTTAGTCCTGACACCACCCGAGGAAACCACGAGCCGCCCGGCTGACGCCTGGTGCGCGGCTCCCCCTGTCACCGACGCCGAAGCCAAGCTCCCCGACTGGTATCGCGACTTCCAGTCCGCCGCTTGGGACCGCTTCACCGCCCTGCCCGTACCCGTGCGGACGAACCAAGCGTGGCGCTTCGCCGACCTGACGCACCTGCGCTTCGATGGCTTCACGCCTGCCCGTCCCGTCTCCGACTCCCTTGCCGCCGATCTCGTGGCGCGGGCGGTGTCCGGACGTCCTGCCGAGTTCGCGGCCCACTTCGTCTTCGCCAACAACCGCCTCCTCCATGCCGAGACGCGGGGCCTGCCTGCGGGTGCCCTCTGCCTGCCTGTCGCCGAGGCCCTCGCCTCCCATTCCGAACTCATCCGCCCGCGCTTCCTCCGCCACGACGATACCCTCGGCGGCGAGAAGTTCGCGGCTCTCCATGATTCCGCGACCTTGAGCGGCGTCTTCCTCCACTTCCCCAAAGGCTGCGTCGCGGAACATCCCGTGATCGTCCACCACTTCGTCGGAGGGGAGGATGCCGTGATCTTCCCCCACACCCTGATCGTCGCCGAGGACGCCGCCCAGGTCTCCGTCGTCGATTTCTACGAATCCATCGCGGACGGCGAGGACACCCTCGTCGTCGGTGTCGCCGACCTTGAGGCCGACCGGGGCGGACGCATCCAGTACGTCGCCTTGCAGGACCTGAGCGAGAACGGCGCGAAGCAGGTCCATCTCCAGCACACCCGCGCCGGGCGGGACGCCGCCGTGAAGGTCGGCTTCGTCAACCTCGGGGCCGAGTGGGCGCGGAGCGAATGCGTCAGCCGCATGGTCGAGAGCGGGGCCGACTGCCAGATCTTCGCCGCGAACCTCGCCAACGGCGCGCAGGAATACGACCAGCGCACCCTGCAATCGCACGAAGCGCAGCACACCACCAGCGACCTCCTCTTCAAGAACGCCCTCTACGACCGTTCGCGCACCATCTTCTCCGGCCTCATCCAAGTGCAGCCGGGGGCGCACCACACCGACTCCTACCAGTCCTGCCGCAACCTCCTCGGCAGCGACGAGGCCGAGGCCAACGCTATGCCCGGCCTTGAGATCGACGCCGACCAAGTGAGATGCTCCCACGGCTCCACCACTGGCGCGATCGACGACGAGGAGATATTCTACCTCCGCGCTCGCGGCATCCCCGCCGACGAAGCCCGCAAGATCATCAGCCTCGGCTTCCTCCACGGAGCCATCGAGAAGCTCGACGGCGAGGCCTTGCAGGATCTCCTCTTCGCGAGGGTGGAGCGGAAGTTCGCGGGACTGGCTTGATCCGCCGCCGCCCACCTCCCTCCCCTTGAAGCCCGCCCCGACTCCGCCATCGGTCCCGCCCGTTCCTTGGCTGCGTGCCAACGGTTTCCTCCTTGGTCTCGTTGCCGCCGTCCTGCTTGGCTTTCTCCTGCCGGGGCCGGGTTCGCGCGAAGGCTTCCTCCATCCCGGGGTCCTCAACAACGTCGGCATCGCCCTGATCCTGTTCCTGCAGGGGCTCTCCCTCGCGGTGGAGAAAATCAAGAGCGGGGCCGCCAACTGGCGTCTCCATCTGATCATCCAAGCCTTCACCTTTCTGGTTTTCCCCCTCGTCGGCCTCGTCTTCGACGCCGCCTTGCCCCTTGTTTGGCCGGACGTGCCCGGGTCCATCCGTGACGGCTTCCTCTACCTCTGCGTCCTCCCCTCGACGATCTCCACCTCCGTCGTGCTCACCGCCGCGGCGCGTGGCAACACGACGGGAGCGCTCTTCAACGCCGCGTTGTCGAACCTCGTCGGCGTGGTGCTGACTCCGGTGCTGGTGCATCTGCTCATGCGGCATGGAGGCGGGGCCTCCTCCTCCGCCTTCGCGCCCCTGCTGCTCAAGATCACCCTGCTGACCCTGCTCCCTTTCGCCTTGGGGATGCTGCTGCGACCGTCCCTCAAGGCTTGGGTTGACGCCCGCAAAGCTTGGAGCGCCCGTCTCTCCAACGGCATCATCCTTTTCATCGTCTACACCGCGTTCTGCGACTCGGTCGAGCAGGACATCTGGCATCGCCACGGACTCCTGCTGGCCCTCCCGACCCTCGCCGCCGTCGTTGTCCTCTTCGCCTTCATCTCGCTGCTGGTCCACTATACCTGCCGCGCCCTGAAGCTCGACCGGGAGGACTCCATCGCCGCTTACTTCTGTTCGGTGAAGAAGACCCTCGCCATGGGCGTGCCTCTCGCCGCGCTCATCTTCGGGGAGCGGGCGGACCTGTCGCTGATCCTCCTGCCGATCATGTTCTACCACCCTTTGCAGTTGCTCGTGAACGGCTTCTTCGCCAGCCGATGGGCGAGGAAGGCGTCAGGACTCTCCGATGGTCCCGAGGGCGGTTGATTCGTGAGTGGGCAGCTTCACGCCCCCAACCTCTCCGCCAAAAACGGCGCGGTGCGGCTTTGCTTCACCTTGACCACTTCCTCCGGAGTCCCCGCCGCGACGATTTCGCCTCCGGCCTCCCCGGCCTCGGGCCCGATGTCTAGGATGAAATCCGCCTCGGCCATGATTTCTAGGCTGTGCTCGATGACGACGACGGTGTGGCCTTCGTCGACGAGGCGGTGCATGACGTCGAGCAAACGCTTCACGTCGGCGAGGTGGAGGCCGATGGAGGGTTCCTCGATGAGGTAGAGGGTCGATTTCGGCTGGCGGTTTTGGCGGAGGCGGGCGTTCGCGGCGCGACCGATGCCTCGGGTCAGTTCGGCGACGAGCTTGATGCGCTGGGCTTCGCCTCCGCTGAGGCTGGGACTGGGTTGGCCGAGGCGCAGGTAGCCGAGCCCGGTGTCGCGCATCAGGTCGAGGGTGCGGGCGATCTTGGGAACCCCGGCGAAAAATTCGGCGGCCTCCTCGATGGAGAGGTCCATGACGTCGCCGATGGATTTGCCGTTGTATTCCACCTCCAGGGTCGAGGCGGCGTAGCGGCGTCCTCCGCATTCCTCGCAGACGACGTAGGTGGTGGGGAGGAAGTTCATCTCCAGCTTGATGGAGCCATTGCCTTTGCAGGTTTCGCAGCGCCCGCCTTCGAGGTTGAAGGAGAAGCGCGAGGCGGTGTAGCCGCGCGCCCTGGCCTCGGGAAGCTGGGCGAAGAGGGCGCGGATCTCGTCGAAGACTTTCACGTAGGTCGCGGGGGTGGAGCGCGAGGTCTTGCCGATGGGGGACTGATCGACCTCGTAAACGGCTTCGATGCGGTCGGCACCCTCCAGCGAGGTCCAAGGCTGGCTGGGGGCGGGCTTGCGTTTGCGCCCTCCCTTGCCCTTGCCTTCCGCGAGAGCGGCGGCGACGGCGGGCTTGAGGACGCCTCGCAGGAAGCTGGACTTGCCCGAGCCGGAGATTCCGGTGATGACGGTGAGCCGTCCGATGGGAAGGCGCACTTCGAGGTTTTTGAGGTTGTTCGCTCGCGCTCCCTTCACGACGAGCCATTCGCCCACGGCTTTCTTTGCGGGCAGTTTGCGGCGCGATCCTCTCAGGGGATGGACGAGGGGGTGCGAGAAGGCCTCCCGCGTGGGCGAGTCATGGGTCACGGGACATGGGTCATGGGTGGACTTGGAAGCTCGCTTGGTGGGTTTGATAGGTGGGTTGAAGAGGTCTTTCGGATCACCCTGCCAGACGATTTCGCCGCCGTGCTGTCCGGCGCCGGGGCCGAGGTCGATGAGGTGGTCGGCTCGGCGGATGGTGTCTTCGTCGTGCTCGACGACGACGAGGGAATTGCCCTTCTCGCGCAAGCCGACGAGGGTGTCGAGGAGCTTGGCGTTGTCGCGCGGGTGCAGGCCGATAGTGGGTTCGTCGAGGACGTAGAGGACGCCGCGCAGGTTCGATCCGAGCTGGGCGGCGAGGCGGATGCGCTGGCTCTCGCCTCCGCTGAGGGTGGTGGCGGAGCGGTCGAGTTGGAGGTAGCCGAGTCCGACCTCCTCCATGAAGCGGAGGCGCTGGACGATCTCAGGCAGGATGTCGCGGGCGATGAGGGCGTCGCGCCCTTCGAAGCGGAAGCCGTCCACGATCTCGCGGGCGGCGGCGACGGAGAGGCGGGCGAGGTCGGTGATGGCGAGGTCGCCGATGCGGACGTGGCGAGCGACTTCGTTCAAGCGGGTGCTTTCGCAGGCCGGACAGGGTTCGGTCTCGCCCTCCTCGGCACGGGAGCGGCGCAGCTCCTCGCGCAACTCGGCGTCGAGGACGGATTCGGCGTCGCGTTCGTCGAGGGTGTCGGCGCCTTTCTCGACCGATCCGTAGCCTCGGCAGACGGGGCACCAGCCGTGCGGGCTGTTGTAGGAGAAAAGGCGGGGATCGAGATCCTCGAAGGAGCGTCCGGTCTCGGGATCGACCATCTCGGTGTTCATCACCTGGATGCGGTTGGCGGCGTCGAAGAAGCGCAGGGTGCGCTTGCCGTGACGCAGGGCGGTCTCGACGAGCGCGAGCACCTCGGGCGCGGGGGTCTTCGCGGCGACTTCGCCGACGATGACATCGATGCTGTGCTCTTTGAAGCGTTCGAGGCGCTGGAAGCCCTCCACGGGCACGAGCCGTCCATCGACGAGGAGGGTGTCGAAGCCCTGCTTCCCAGCCCATTCCGCGACCTCGGTGTGGTAGCCCTTGCGCGCCCGCACGAGCGGGGCCATGACGAGCACGGTGCGCTTGCCCTTCGCCGCCTCGGCGCGGAGGCGAGTGACGATGGCGGAGGGGGTCTGCTTCTCGACGGCATTGCCGGTGTCGGGCGAGTATTGCCGTCCGAGCTTCGCGAAGAGGAGGCGGAGGAAATGCCAGACCTCCGTGACGGTGGCCACGGTCGATTTGCCGCCGCCGCGCGAGATGCGCTGCTCGATGGCGACGGTGGGAGGCAGGCCGGAGACGAGGTCGATGTCGGGCCGCTCCATCTGCTCGACGAACTGCCGCGCGTAGGTGGACATGCTGTCGAGGAAGCGACGCTGCCCCTCGGCGAAGAGGATGTCGAAGGCGAGGGTCGATTTGCCCGATCCGCTCAGTCCGGTGAGGACGACGAATTGCTCGCGAGGGATTTCGAGGTCGAGGTTTTTGAGATTGTTCTCGCGAGCGCCGTGCAGGGAAATCGCATTCGCGATTCGGTTAGGGTCACGAGTCACGAGTGACGGGGCATAGCTGGTGGGGGCTTCGGCGACCTTGAGCGGTTTCTCTGGTAGAGAAATTCGTGAGAATTTCTCCGAGAGCGGCCTTCCATCGTGGGTCGGGGAGAAATTCTCACGAATTTGCCTTCGGCTATCCGTTCCGTATTCTCTACACTTACGAAGATACCTCCCCGTGTGTGATTGCGGACACGCCGCCACCTCCTCCGGCGTCCCACAAACCACCACCTCCCCGCCTCCGACGCCGGCCTCGGGACCAAGGTCGATGACGTAGTCGGCGCTCTGGATGACGTCGAGGTTGTGCTCGATGACGAGGACGGAGTCGCCCG
The DNA here is from genome assembly GCA_002344525.1 of Akkermansiaceae bacterium UBA2367. GTDB lineage: Bacteria > Verrucomicrobiota > Verrucomicrobiia > Verrucomicrobiales > DEV007 > Arctic95D-9. The sequence continues at coordinate 2,466 of DDTJ01000108.1, read as the reverse complement.
CTTCGACGAGCCGGTCGAAGACGCGCAGCAGCATGGCGGTGTCGTCGAAATGCAGGCCGGTGGTCGGTTCGTCGAAGATGAGGAGGGCGGTCTTGCCGTCCTGCCGCTTCCGCGCGGGCGCGGCGAGGAGATGGCCGACGAGCTTGAGCCGCTGGCTTTCGCCTCCTGACAAGGTGTTCAAGGGCTGGCCGAGGCGCAGGTAGCCGAGACCGACTTCGGCGAGGAGTTGCAGGCCCGCGACGACGGTGGCGGCGGGCTTGCCCGGCATCGTGGAGAACCAGGGGATGGCTTCGCTCACGGTCAGTTCGAGAAGCTGGTGGAGGTTTTTACCTTCCAATTCGATTTCGAGAGCCTCGGGGGTGTAGCGTTTCCCTTCGCATTCGGGACAGGTCACGTAGAGGTCGCTGAGGAACTGCATCTCGACCTTTTCGAAGCCGTTGCCCATGCAGCGGCCGCAGCGTCCCGCGCCGCTGTTGAAGGAGAAGTAGCCCGGCGTGAGCGCACGCGCCTTGCCGTCGGGCGACTCGGCATAGAGTTTGCGGATCGTCTCGAAGAGGCCGGTGTAGACGACCGGGGTGGAGCGCGGGGTGCGGGAGAGAGGCGACTGGTCCACCATCACGGCCTCGCGGATGTGTCCGGTTCCTCGGAGTTCCTTGCACTGGCCGATCTCGGTTTCGCCGGTGGCCAGCCCGAGATCCTTGAGGAGGTTCCCGTGGAGTACGGAGTGGACGAGGGTCGATTTGCCCGAGCCGGAGACGCCGGTGACGCAGCAGAGCACGCCGAGGGGGAAATCGACGTCGATCTTCTTCAGGTTGTGCTGGGCGGCGCGCTTCACGGTGAGCCAGCGCTGCGGCTTGCGGCGGCTTGCCGGGACGGGGATGGCCTTGCTCCCGGCGAGGTATTGCAAGGTCAGGGACCGTGGGTGTTTTGTTAGGGACTTGGCGGCGGCTTCCCCGTCCGCGGCTCCGGGTCCGGCGTAGACGAGCTCGCCTCCGCCCTCGCCGCGGCCCGGGCCGATATCGACGAGGTGGTCGGCGGCGCGGATCACGGCCTCCTCGTGCTCGACGACGACGAGGGTGTTGCCGAGGTCGCGGAGGCGCTGCATCACGCCGACGAGGCGGCCCACGTCGCGCGGGTGCAGGCCCACGGTGGGCTCGTCGAGGACGAAGAGGGTGCTGGTGAGGCTCGCGCCGAGGCAGGTGGTCAAGTTGACCCTCTCGGTTTCCCCGCCCGAGAGGGTGCGCGTGGGGCGGTCGAGGTTCAGGTAACCGAGCCCGACTTCCTTCAGATAGCCGAGTCGGCTTGCGATCTCGCGATGGAGCATCGTGGTGGTTTTGTCAGAGCCGGCCGTGTCGAGAGTGCCGAAGAAGGCGGCGAGATCGTCGATGGAAAGCTGCCAGAGTTCGGGCAGGGTTTTCTCGGCGATCTTGAAATGGAGCGCCTCGGGTTTCAGCCGTGTGCCTCCGCAGGCGCGGCAGAGGGTGTAGCTGCGGTAGCGGCTCAGGAAGACCCTGACATGCATGCGATAGGCGCGGGATTCGAGCCAATCGAAGAAGCCGCGCACACCATACCAGATCCCCTGCCGCCAGGCTTCGTCGGGATCGCCGCCCTCGCCCTCAACGATCCACTGCCGGTCCTCGGGCGGCAGCTCGTCGAAGGGCGTCACGAGGCTAAGCCCGCGCGCCCGGGCGCAGCGTTCGAGGTCCTCTTCGCATTCGCGGTAGGAGTCGCCCTGGAAGGCCCGCACGAGGCCTTCGGCGATGGAGAGCGATTTGTCGGGAATGGCCTTGTCGAGATCGATCCCGATGACGCGCCCGAAGCCCCGGCAGGCGGGACAGGCCCCGAGGGGATGGTTGAAGCTGAAGAGGCCGGGAGTCGGCGGCTTCAGGACCGTGCCGGTCTCGGGTGAGGACCAGTCGCGGGAGAAGGCGAGACGCTGCCCCGACTCGGGTTCGACCACGGAGACGACGCCTTTGCCCAGATCGAGGGCGCGTTCGACCGCCTCGAGGAAACGGGTTCGTCTCGATGGATCGATTCGGTCCTGGATGATCTCGACACGGGCGGGGAGGGCCTTGCGGTCGTAGGAGTCCGGATCGTCGACGCGATAGGGTTTGCCGTAGAGCCAGACGCGCAGATAGCCCTGCTGCTGGAGGAAGGCGAAGAAATCGGCGGGTTTTGCCCCGGCGGGCGCGTCGATGGCGAAGAGGACGAGCAGGGGGCGGCCTGTGCCGAAACGTTCCACCGTCTTCCGCAGGATGGATTCAGGCGAGTCCGGCGCGATCTCCGCCCCCGTCACCGGATCGTAGCCTTTGCAGAGGCGGGGGAAGAGGAGCTTCAGGTAGTCGTTGATCTCGGTGATCGTGCCGACGGTGGAGCGGGTCGATTTCACCGCGTTCTGCTGCTCGATGGCGATGGCGGGCGGGATGCCGCGGATGGCATCGACCTGCGGCTTGTCCATGCGGTCGA
>DDTJ01000093.1 GCA_002344525.1 Akkermansiaceae bacterium UBA2367 | reverse complement strand
ACGTTTAGGGCTGACGGACTACTATATGGCAGTTGCAACCTTACTCCTTCTGAGCAAAGACGGGAGATGAACACTTCGCCTAACGCCCGCTCACGTTACACTTCCTGCTATCGCTTAGCTTCATGCAGGAAGCCGGGCGTAGATAAGATCAGCCTATAGGGGTTGACCAGAAAGGACTTTATCCCCAGGGCAATCTCCATCACGCCCCCCTTGCTCAGGATCGGTCTTGGGTAGACCCGACCGGCCCGGTCGGGGCGAACGTCGCTTGGACGTCCGGTTGCGGCCGTTCGAGCCGAATGGCCCTACCCACACATGCGCCGCCCCGCTCCAAAAGGATGGAAGATCGCCCGATCATCTCCCGAGCAGATCCCCATCATCGAATGACAGGCAGACCCAAGCCCTTCAAACCCGGTCCAGCGAATTCGCGCCCACGAACAGGTTCCTCGACTTGAAGGCGGCGGGCGAGTCCTTGAGGAGGAACAGGCGGGCGGCAGGCGAGCGGCAGGAGAAGGACGGTTCGTCCAAGGAGCGTCGCGGGTCGCGCATCCATGGCCATTTTTTGAGTCCATGGAGACCCGCGAGGTGCTCCGCCACCGCCGCGAGATAGGCGTCCTTCCAGCGACCGTTCCCGACCTGCCCGTCGAGCAGGGGTGGCTCCTCCCGGAACGCTTCGTCCCCCGGCAATTCCCGGAAACCGTCGAGGAAATCAGCCAATTCCATGCCGAAGCTCCCGCCCCGCAGAACGCGGCGGGCCACTTCGGCGAGCGAATCCGGGCGGGGTTCCATCAGGGTTGCGAAAGCCGATGCAGAAGTTCCTCGACAAAAAAGTCGGTCCGCTCCGGGATGGCCCGGTCGGGGAAGTATTTCAAAACGATCCCGGCGATCCCTTCGCGGCTGTCCAAGCCGAGATGCCGGCACAACCAGAAGGCGTCCTCGAAATCCGTGGCACGATCCCCCTCCCCCTCGTCGTTGCCGCCCATCCGCGCGGCGAAGCACTTCATCGCGAGCACATACTCCGCCTTGGCCGCGTAGACTTTGAGATGGGAGAACTCGCAAGAATCGAGCGCTTCGAGACCTTCCCCGTCTCGGATCGAGAGGAAGCCCTTCACATCGTCGTTCAACCAATTCCACGGCCAACCCAATTCGACCGCCACCTCGAACACCGCCTTCCTCACGATGGCGGCGGGCTCGAACACCGCATCGACATCCTTGGTCGAATTCCGTGCCGCGAAAGCGAGGCAAAGGCACGCCCCGCCGTAGAGGCACAGCTCGCCCCGGACCCCCTTCTCTTCGAGACGGGCGTTCACTTTCTCCAATCCGTGCCGGATCTCGTCCCGGGTCAAAGCCTGCATGGCGAAGCTCACTTTACACGATCTTGCGCATCGCGTCGAGCTTATGGGGGCTTCTGGAAACCTCGGGATTGAAAACTGCGAGTCATTTCCCCGTCTCGCAAGGCGTGATGAGGGAGTGGAGCGGGCTCCACGACCGAAGAGCAACGCGGCGAGACGGGGAAAGGGCCGCAGCTCTCCGGGACGCTTTCGAACTTTTCGGCGTCAGCCGCACAATCCCACAGTTCCCATCCCTGCGATTTTCAATTCCGAGGTTTCCAGAGGTCCCCTTATCACCCCTCGGCCACCGGATTCGCCGGACGGGTCGTGAAATAGAGCGCCAGCGAAGCGAGGACGATGCCGAGGGCGACGACCGGAGCGACCCACCCACCCTCGGCGCTCCACGAGGAGGCGACCCTGACCCCGATGAGGACGAGGCAGACGAGCGCCCCCAGCGCAGGCACGAAGACCGGCACCTCGAAGGAACCCCTCGGCTCGCCCGGCCTCAGCTTCAGGACGACGAGGGAGAAATTCACGACCGAGAAGACCATCAGCAGAAGCAGCACGGTCGATTCCGCGAGCTGCTTGACCCCGCCGCTCAGGATCAGCGCCGTGACGACGCCGAAGAGCACGAGGATGGCGAAATGAGGCGTGCGGCGCTTCGGATGGACGCGACCAAGCGGCGCGGGGAGCAGGCCTTGGCGACTCATGCCGTAGAGGAGGCGGGAACCCATGATGTAGTTGAGCAGGGCGGTGTTGCCGATGGCGAAGAGGGTGATGACGAGATAGACCGAATCAATGTTGCGGAACCACGGGGCCGCCGCCTTGGCCACGTCCATGAGCGGGGCCTTGCTCGCGGCCAGTTCCTTCCAAGGCATCACCGAGACCGCAGTGATGGCGACGGCCATATAGATAAGCGTGGCCACGACCATCGCTCCGACGATGCCGAGGGGCACGTCGCGCTTCGGGTTTTTGACCTCCTCGCTCACGTTGAGGACGTCTTCGAAACCGATGAAGGAGAAAAACATTACCACCGCCCCTTGCAGGATCAGCATCAGGGGGATGGCATCGACGGCCCCGCCCTCGCGCGGCGGCGTCTCGAAGTAGTCCACCCCGCCCCAGAAGCGCATCCCCACGACGATGATGAAGAGCAAACCCGAGGCCTCGACCACCGTGCAGACGATGTTCGCCCACATGCTCTCGCGGATGCCCCGGTAGATGAGGAGGCCGACGAGGAGGACGATGGCGATGGCGACCAGCTTCACCGGCAAATCGACGCCCAGCCCCTTGCCGAGGGTCTCGGCCATGGCTTGCGAGCCCGTCGCCATGCTGGTGAGGCCGCTCATCGTCACGCAAAGGCCGACGACGTAGCTGAGCCAAGGCCTCCGCAAGGCCCGCTGCGTCACGAAGGCGGCCCCGCCCGCCTTCGGATGGCGGCTCCCGACGCAGGCGTAGGAGAGCCCGGTGAGCAGGGCCACGACCATCGCGGCGAGAAAGGCGAGCCAGATCGCGTTGCCGAGGGTGTCGGCGGCCTTGCCGACGAGGGCGTAGATGCCCGCCCCGAGCATGGAGCCGAGACCGTAGAGGGCGACCTGCCAAGCGGAGAGGGAGCGATGGAGGGCGTGGTCGTCGGGCGCGGACATGGTGGTTTCACTCTGGGCGCGATGGGGGATCGGGCAACTGAAAAAAGAGAGGGGGCCGCTGCGCGGGGACCACTGATTGGCGCTGATCTCCGCTGATTTTGTCGGGGAGGCAGGAAAAGGCCCTCGATGGCGTCGTAGAGAAATTCGTGAGAATACGGAACGGATCGCCGAAGGCAATTTCTCCCACCCCGAACATCGTTTGGAGCGCCGAAGAGGAGAAATTCTCACGAATTTCTCTACACCGTCAGCAAGCCATCAAAAAATCAGCGGAGATCAGCGCCAATCAGCGGTCCCGCGCAGCGGTCAACAGTCAGCGGTCCTCCCCGAAATTCTCCGGCAGATGCAGCGACCACACCTCGCTCGACAGGGGTCTCGCGTGGCCGCCCGCGATCCAGAGGCGGTCGCGGAAGACGAGGGCAGAATGCTCGTGCCGCGCCTTCCAGCAGGTGCGGGTCTCAAGCTTCTCCCAATGCCGTCCGTCGGCGGAGTGCCAGACATCACCGAAGTTGTCCGTCTCCTTCGCCCATCCGCCCAGCACCCACATCCGGTTCCGGTAGACGGCGGCGGTGAACCAGAGCCGCGGAACCCATTCCGCCGATTCCGTTTCGAGCACCCAGTCGATGCCGTTCTCCGAGGACCAGACCTCGTTCGTGGCACGGTAGTCGGGCACGTAGTTCCCCCCGCCGAAGAGGTAGATGCGCCCGTTCAGAACCACGGCCTGATGATAGGCCCTCGGCGACCAAGGGGCCGACGCGGTTTCGAGCCTCCACTCCCGGCCGTCGGCGGAGGACCAGACGTCGTTTTTCAAACTGGATTCGTCGCCGAAGTAGTAGTTCTCCGTGCCGCCGAGGAGCCAAAGGCGGTCCTTGAACTCAAGCGCGACCCCGGCGAGGCGCGCGGACCACGGGGCCGCTTCGGCGACCTGCTCCCAATCCGTCCCGTTCTCCGAGGCCCAGACCTGGTTGCTCGCGGAGTGGCCGGGGAGCCGCCCGTTGTACCAGCCGCCGAGATGCCACATCCGCCCGCGGAAGACAGCGTTCATGGGCAGGTCGGTGTGGAGCATGGGGGTCGCGTCCGTCACGCGCGTCCACGCGATCCCGTCGGGCGAGGACCAAAAGTCGCGCGGCGGCGCTTCGTCGGAGCGGAACCAGCCGCCAAGAATCCAGAGGCGGTCGCCGAAGGCGTATTCGGCTTGCGAATCCCGCGCCCGCCAAGGGGCGGTGGATTCAAGGACCCAGTCCGGCTCCTCCGCGAGGAGGGTGGTGGTGAGAAGCGGGGTGAAGAGGTATAGGAAAACGGTTTTCATCAGGGTCATTCAAGGCAATTCCGGCAAAATCGGGCGGCCCTCGGCGTCGACGGGAGGCAGGGCCTTCATGCGGTCCAGTTCGGTCCTCATGCCGACCACCATCCTCCTCAACTCCTCCGGTTCCGCGTCGGCGAGGTTCCGCTGCTCGGAAAGATCGTCCTTCAGATGGAACAACTCGTAGCGTCCGCCGTCAAACTGGATCGAGCCGCCTTGGGCCGGGATTTCCGGGAGGGCGTGGTGGATCAGCTTCCAGTCTCCGTCCCGCCAGACGGTGAAGTAATTGCTGCGGTGGGGGCAGTGCGGATAGTGCATGAGGAATTGCTCGGGCCGCTCCGGGTCCCGCCTTCCCGCAAGGAGCCGACCGAGGGGACGGCCATCGACGGGGTGTTTGTCAGGGTCCGGCATCGCCTCGACGAGGCCGAGCAGGGTGGGAAACATGTCGGTCACGTTCGCGACCTGACCCTGTACGCCCCCCGCCGCGATGGGCAGCCTTTTCTGCCAAGGGTTTCCCGGATCGGGCGCGGCCCAAGCCGCGATGAAGGGCACGCGCATCCCGCCCTCGTAGTGCGCGCCTTTCTTCCCGCGCAGCGGAGCGGCGCAGGCGACGGCGTGCGGGTCCCCAAGGGGCGCGTCGCTGCCGTTGTCGCCGAGGAAAAGGACGAGGGTGTTCTCCGCGACGCCGAGGGCTTCGAGCTGGTCGAGGAGATCGCCGAGGCTCTTGTCCATGCCCTCGATCAAGGTCGCGAAGGCTTGGGCCTTTTCCGACAAGCCGGAATCCGCGTAATGCGCCGCGAAACGCGGGTCGGGCTCGAAGGGGGAATGGACGGCGTAGTGGGCCAAATAGAGAAAGAAAGGCCGTCCGCCCTTCACCGATTCGGCGAGGAGCTTGTTGGCTTCGAGCGTGAGGGCTTCCGTCAGGAACGTGTCCGTCCCGTGGTAGGCTTCGAGACCGGGTACGGCGCTTCTCGCCCGCTTGCCCAAGGCCCCGTAGTGGTTCTCGCCGTAGTAGCTGCCGGGCGCGCCGATGGAACGGCCCGCGAGATTGACCTCGAAGCCGAGCTTGGCGGGATCGGCTCCCTCGCTGCCTTCGGGACCGAAATGGGCCTTGCCGACATGGAGGGTGCGGTAGCCGCGTTCGCGAAGCTGCCCGGCGAGGGTGGTGTCGCCCCGTTTCAACCCCTGCCAGTTCCAGTCCGGCGGCCCCTGCGGTCCGGCGTTGTTCTCCCAAGGGTTGATCCAGTTCGTGGTGCGGTGCCGAGCGGCGTTCTGGCCCGTCAGGATGGAGAGGCGGGTGGGCGAGCAGACGCTCATCGCGTAGAACTGGCTGAAGCGCGTCCCCCGGGCGGCGAGCCGCTCCATCGAGGGGGTGCGGTAGAGTTCGTTCAGGGGATGGCGCACCGGCTTCCCCTCCATGTCGGTGAGGAAGGGCACGGACGTGTCCATCACACCCATATCGTCGACGAGGAAGACGACGAGGTTCGGCAAACGGGGCGGGTCGGCGGCGCGAAGCGGGGCGAAAAGGAAGGACGCGAGGACAAGGAGGGAAAGGCGGCGCATCGCGGACGAAGGAGACTCATCCAAGTCTGGCGGAAAGGATCGTCCCGCGCAAGGCAAACCCTCGCCTCATCGCGCCGAGACCTTCGCATCGTCCGGTCGCGGCGGATGCGTCCAGGTCTCGCGCAGGATTTCGCCGCTGTGGGCGGAGACATAGACGATCCCAACGGAGACCTGGGCGGAGTTGAGCAGGCTCAGCATCCAGACCGGCTCGGCCCCCTCGTCGCGGACGCGCAATTGGAAATGGGCGCTGTCGAAAGCGGTCCGGCGCGACCTCGCTCGCGTCTCGGCGATGCGGAAGGCCCTGGCGGAGGACAGTTTCAAGGTCTCGCGCACGAGAGGCAGGTGGGGCAGATCCTGTCCCGGCAAAGGCGAAAACTTCCGCTCCGCGAGCACCCGGCCGCGGGCGACGACCGATTCGCGGAGAGGGCCGCCCGGCTTCCCCGTGAGGATGAGCCACTGCACCGGCTGAGGCTGGCCGTAGAAACCGACCATGCCAAGGACGACCTCGCCGGGATCGAGGCGGGCGGACTTCGAGAAGGCGTCGAGGGCGTCCAGCGCCTCCTCCTCCTTCGCGACCCCTTCGCCGGACGCGACGGCGCATCCCGCCATCGCCAAAAAGACGAACATCGCAACGATCCAGTGGCCTCTCATTTTACACGTCCGCCCCCTCGGGCTATCCTGAGGGAAAGATGGGGAATTTGGAATGGTTAAGCAATCTAAATTTCTGATAAATACGGAATTTTCCCGAGAATCTTTCACAATCCCCTCCCCTGCCCCATGCCCGTCTCGAAACCGGACAGCGCCCTTCTCATCCTCGGCCACGGCTCGACCGAGAACCCCGACTCGTCGCAGCCCTGCTGGGACCACGCCGAGACCATCGCGTCGAGCGGGCAGTTCGGCAGCGTGCATTGCGCCTTCTGGAAGGAGGAGCCCAGCTTCCGCCAGATCTGGCCAATGATCGAGGAGCGCGAGGTCTACCTCGTGCCAAATTTCATCAGCGAGGGCTACTTCACCCGCGAGGTCCTGCCCCGCGAACTGGAGCTGACAGGACCGACGACGCGGCGCGGCGACCTCGTCCTCCACTACTGCGACCCGGTCGGGATCCATCCGGCGATGACCGGGCTACTCACGAAACGGGCCTTGGAGATGCTCGACGGCTCGGCCCGGCCCGAGGAGACCTCGCTGATCGTCGTCGGCCACGGCACCGGGCTGAACGAGAAATCGACCGAGGCGATCCAGACCCAAGTTGAGGCGATCCGCGCGGGGGAGACGCCCTTCGCCCGCGTCCTCGACGCCTACATGGAGGAGGCCCCCTACGTCGCCGACTGGCGCATGCTGACCGACACGCCGAATGTCGTGGTCGTGCCCTTCTTCATCGCCGACGGACTCCACAGCTATCAGGACATCCCCGTGCTCCTCGGGATCGAAAGCGAGCCGACCGCCGCCGCGAGCCAGCGCGAGATTTTCCGGCAAAACCCCCATCGCTTCGGCGACCGCACCCTGTGGTATGGCTCCGCCATCGGCACCGACCCCTCGCTCGCCGGGGTCATCGTCGACCAAGTCGCCTGTTTCGACGAACATTACCACCCATGAGCCTCGCCGACGAACTCGCCGCCCGGCTGCCCGCCGGGACCGCACTGGAATTCGGGGAGCTGCGCCTCTCCCGCCTCGACGACGGACGCTTCGAGGCGCGGCATCGCGACGACGCGGACACGGCGGGCGGCTTGGAAGGGATCGACTCCGTCCGCGACCTGCGCGATCTGGCCAAATCCGACGCCGACGGCGGCTACCGCCCCCTCAAGACCGCGCCCGGCCTGAAGCGCGGCTGGCGGACGGAGACAGGCTGCCCCCGCGAATTCCTCGCCCGCCTCGACGCAATCTATCCCGGCCTTTTCGCGGCTTGGGCCGCCTACGCCAAGGGGGAACTGCCCCCCGTCCCCCTGCGCCGCACCCTCGGTCGTCAGACGGGGATGTACCGCCTCGCCAACACCATCGACGACGCGATGGCGGAGCGCCTTCGCCGCGAACTCTGCGACGCGGGCTGCCTGCGGCAGATCGCCTGGCCCATCGACGAAGGCGATCCCGCCGAAACGATCACGGCGGAAACGGGCCACCTCCCCCTGCTTTGCACGGAGGCCTGCACCTTCGCGGTGAGCCGGGCGCGCGAACTGGCCAAGGTGGCGCGGAGCGTGAGTCACGGGTCACGAGTCACGAGTGCGGAGAAGAGCACTCCTCATGACCCATGACCCATGACCCCAACTACTCCAACAGCTTCGCCCGTTCGATGGCCCGCATCATGCCCTTGGCCTTGTTCACCGTCTCCTCGTACTCGTTCGCCGGGACCGAATCGGCGACGACGCCCGCTCCGGTCTGGACGTAGGCTTTGCCGTCCTTCAAGACGACGGTGCGCAGGGCGATGCAACTGTCGTGGTTCCCGTCGAAGCCGAAATAGCCCACCGCCCCGGCGTAGGCCCCGCGCTTCGATTTCTCCAACTCGTCGATGATCTGCATGGCTCGGACTTTCGGACTGCCGCTGACCGTCCCGGCGGGGAAGGTCGCGCGCATCACGTCGTAGGCGCCCTGCCCGGCGCGGAGCCGCCCCCGCACGTTCGAGACGATGTGCATGACGTGGCTGTAGCGCTCCACGATCATGAATTCGCTGACCTCGACCGAGGCGTATTCGGCGACACGGCCCACGTCGTTCCGTGCCAGATCGACGAGCATGACGTGCTCGGCCCGCTCCTTCGGATCGGCGAGCAGCTCCTGAGCGAGGGCTTCGTCCTCCTCCGGCGTCTTTCCGCGCCAGCGCGTTCCCGCGATGGGGCGGATGCGGATGCGGCCCTCGATCGCCTGGACATGGACCTCGGGCGAGCTGCCGACGAGGGCGAACTCCTCGCCGAACTGGAGGCAGAACATGTAGGGCGAGGGATTGACGTGGCGCAGCGCCCGGTAGAGGTCGATGGGCCGCCCCGCGTAGTCGCTCTCGAAACGCTGCGAGGGCACCACTTGGAACACGTCGCCCGCGAGGATGTATTCCTTCGCCTGCCGCACCATGTCCTCGTATTCCTCCCGCGTCGTGTTGCTGCGCACCGGGGATTCCGGAGGCTCGGTCATCAGCGGGAAGGGCGTGAAGGTGCGCGGCTTGCGCAGCGCCTCGATGATGCCGTCGATGCGCTCCCGGGCGGCGGCGTAGGCGCTCGCGGCGTCGGGGAAGTCGTCGGTGCAAAGGTTCGCCACGACCTGCAGCTTGCGGAAGCGGTGGTCGAAGATCACGAGCGTCTCGGTGATCACGAAAGCCATGTCCGGCAGCCCCAGCCCCTCGTCCTGAGGAGGCGGCACCGTCGGCTCGAAAAAGCGCACCATGTCGTAGCCGAGGAAGCCGACCGCCCCGCCCGCGAAGACCGGCAGGCCCTCCACCGCGACGGGACGGAAGCGCGACATGATCCGCTCCAGCTCGTGCATCGGGTCGCCCTCGGCCTCGGGCAGCTCGCGGGTCTGGAAAGCCCCCTGCCCTCCCTCGCGCAGGAAGAGGGTGCGTCCACGGGCGCGGAGCTCCAGACGGGGCCGCGTCCCGAGGAAGGAGTAGCGCCCGATCTGATCGCTGTTCTCCGCCGATTCGAGGAGGAAGCTGGTCGTCTCCTGACCTTCGCTCAGTTTCTGATAGACCGAGACCGGCGTCTCGTAGTCCGCCGCCAGCTCGGTCCACACGGGTACGAGGTTGCCCCTCTCCGAGAGAGACGAGAATTCCTCGAAAGACGGTTTCAGCACGGTCATCGCGGGGGCGTGGGCAAAGGGCGGCGCGACCGGATTTCAAAAAGCCCATTCCCCTTGGCTCCATTCCGGAGCAGGGGAAGCGGGCGGCGCGGTCGCGGCGCGGACAGCTTCGCACAGCCTCGGCGAATCCGCAGGGATTTCTTCCGCGATCGGGATCGCCGCCGACACGGCCCGCGCCACCGGGCGCAGCGGGATGGCGGCGTGGCGGGCCGCGCATTCCACCGACACGCCTTCGTGGCCCTCGGAACGAAGCCGTTTGGCCACTGCGGCGGCGGCGATCTCCGGCGTGTTGCAATCGCTGCTGAGATGCCCGAGGACGACGCGGTGGAGATTCGGCCCGGCCACCGCCGCGACCAGTTCCGCGGTCTGCTCGTTCGAGAGATGCCCGTGCCGGTTGCTTATGCGCTGCTTCGTCGCCCACGGCCGCTTCGTGTCGTTCATCAGCAAAGTCTCGTCGTAGTTCGCCTCGGCGAAAAGCGTGTCCACCCCCCGGAGCCGGTCGAGGATCATGCGGGTGACGTGGCCCACGTCGCTGAGCACGCCGAGGCGGCTGCGCCCGCAGTCGAAGAGGAAGCCGACCGGATCGACCGCGTCGTGCGGCACGGAGAAGGACTGGATTTCCACCCCGCCGACGCGGAAGGAACCCCCCGCCTCGAACTGCCGCCACGCCACTGCGGCGGAGCAGCCCTCGCGCACCACCGCGCAGGTGTGCAGCGTCGCATAGACGGGGAGACGGCGCTTCCGGCAGAAGACCTCCAAGCCCCTCGTGTGGTCGCCGTGCTCGTGGGTCAGGACAATGGCGCTGAGGCTGTCGGGATCGACCCCCAGCTCCCCAAGGCGGACGCAGAGCTGACGCGCGGAAAGCCCCGCATCGACGAGGATGCGGGTGTCTTCATGGCAGACAAGGGCGCTGTTGCCCGAACTGCCGCTGCCGAGGACCGCCAGATGAAGCATGAGGAGCAGGATAGTTAGTTAAGCCCCCTGAACAAATGAAAAATCGGGAAAAATGATCGCGGGGAGGAGGTTTCGCCCCCCAAGGCCCCTCAAGAGGGTCTGGTCAGGGACGCAACCCTCTTTGATCATCCTTGCGTCATGCTTGAGCTTGACGAAACCGGGCACTCTGGGGTGAAATAGAGAGGATGAAGGACGAAAAGAAAATCCGATCCGCCCGGACCTTTGCGTGGCTCGTCCTTTCAATCCTCGCCGCCTTGTTGATCTTGAGTTCCCTTCCTATGGAGACCCGGACGGATAGCCTTCCCAAAAAGTCTGCTGTGGTCCAAATCAAACATCTCGTCATCGCCTGCCGCGTCTACGCTGCCGACTACGATGGAGAAGTTTACCCCCCCCTTCGCTCGACGCTCTTTATCCCGATTACCTCGGCGACGAGAGTTTCCTCTACGCGGTCGATAAGCAGGAAACTCGAATCCCGATGATCTACCATCCGGGTTTGAAGGATACCGACGATCCCCGCACGCCCCTGATCGAATACCCCATCCGCTTCGGATCGACGCGCATTGTCGGCTACGTCGGCGGGCATGTTCAGGAAGTCTTGGACCCTTGATCCCGCTATCGCGCATCAAATGCGTCGAGTTCCGCATTTACGAATCGCACCGAATCCGCTACGATACCGATGATGGTTTCGAGAGTCCACTTCCTCCTCCTCGCGTCCGCGCTCGCCGTCGGCCCCTCCCTCATCGGACAAGATCCGGTCCAGGAATCGAAAACCGTCCTGCCTGTCGGCAAGCCCGAAGTCGGTCAGAGCCTCTTCGTCGAAAAAGGCTGCTATCACTGCCACAGCGCCGGAGCGACGAAGCTGCCGGATGTCGATCTCGCACCCCGCCTCGTCATCGAACTCGGCGGGGATCTCCACGCCAAGTGGACCCGCGACGACTACGCTCGCGCCATCATGGACCCGAACCACCTCGTCTCGGAGGACTACCGCATCGCGATGATGCGCCTCGGGGACAACTTCAAGGCGGAGAACTCGCCCATGCCGGACTTCGGCGACCTCCTCCGGGTCTCCGATCTCATCCACCTCGCCACCTTCCTCGACAGCCTCACCGATTGACCCTCAACTCCATCCCGCCATGACCAGCCGCCGCGACTTCCTCCGCCGCTCCGCCCTCGCCGGAGCCGCGCTCTCCACCCCTTTCGCCGGCCTTGCCGACGAAACGCCCGCGACTTCCGAAACCCTCGTGAAGACGCTCTACGATTCGCTCACCGAAGCGCAGCGCGGAGCCCTCGTGCTTCCCTTCGACCATCCCCTGCGCACGAAGATCTCGAACAACTGGCACATCACCGACCCGCACATCGGCGACTTTCTCACGGCGGACCAGAACGCGATGGTGCGCGAGATTTTCCTCAAGGCCCACAGCGAGGAATACGCCGGGACCGTGCTGAAGCAGGTCGAGCACGACAGCGGACGGGCCGGCTTCGGCGACTCGTCCATCGCCATCTTCGGCGAACCGGGGACGGGGAAATTCCAGTTCGTCCTCACGGGTCGCCATTGCACCCGCCGCATCGACGGCGATTCGGTCGAGGGCAAGGCCTTCGGCGGCCCCATCTTCTACGGACACGCCGCCGAGAGCTTCAACGAGAGCGCCGACCACAAGGGCAACGCCTACTGGTATCAGGCGCAGAGCGCGAACCGGGTCTTCCAGATGCTCGACGGCAAGCAGCGCGAAGCCGCCCTCGCGGAGAAGGCTCCGCCGGACAACGCCTCGACCATCCAGCTCAGGCGCCAAGCCGGCGACCTCCCCGGCCTCGCCCTCGCGGACATGACGCCGGACCAGAGGGAGGCGATGCAAGGCGTGCTGCGGGACCTGCTGATGCCCTTCCGCGAGGTGGACCGCGCCGAGTCGATGAAGCTGGTCGAAAAGGCCGGCTTCGACGACCTGCACCTCGTCTTCTACCGCTCCGGCGACATCGGCGACGACGGCGTGTGGGACAACTGGCGTCTCGAAGGGCCGCACATGGTCTGGTATTTCCGGGGGGCGCCCCACGTCCACACTTGGGTGCATATCTCCGATCCCGAGGCCCCACGCGAGCCGAGGGCGTAGCCGCAGAAGGGGTTATTTCCCGATGCAGAAGCGGGAGAAAATCTCGCCGAGGATCTCCTCGACATCCGTCCGCCCCACCACCTCCCCGACCGCGTCGAGGGCGGAGCGCAGTTCGGTCGCCGCGAACTCCGGGGACTCGCCCGCCGCGAGAAGCCCCTCCGCCGCCGCGAGGTCCGCGCGAGCCCGCTTCAGGCAGCGCTGATGGCGCGTGTTGATCGAGACCAAGTCCGCCGAGGCCAGTCCCGTCCCCGAGACGACGAGGCGGTGGAGATGCTCCCGCAAGGCGGCGACGGACTCCTCCTCCAGGCAGGAGACGGCGATCCCCTCCGCCCCCTCCCAGTCGGGATGCCGGGGCAGATCCGATTTGTTGAGGACGAGGACGAGTTTCGCCCCAGCGGGCGGATCGACCGCCTCCACCCCGCCAGCGCCCTCGCTGGAATCGACGACGTGCAGGACCAGCTCCGCCCCCGCGATCTGGGCGCGGCTCCGTTCGATGCCCTCGCGCTCGATGTCCCCATCGCCCTCGCGCAGACCGGCGGTGTCGACGAGGCGCAGCGGGACGCCGTCCAGGTTGATGAACTCCTCGATGGTGTCCCGCGTGGTGCCCGCCTGACCGCTCACGATGGCCCGGTCGTATCCGAGGAGGCGGTTCAGCAGGCTCGATTTGCCCGCGTTGGGAGGCCCGCAGATGACGGTGCGAAGCCCTTCGCGGAGGATGCGACCCTGTTCGGCGGTGGACAGGAGAGTGTCGAGCCGGGCGGCGGCGCGCTCGCTCCCCGCCGCGATGGAGGCGAGGGAGTCGGGCGCGATGTCCTCCTCGGGGAAGTCGATCCATGCCTCGACCTGGGCGAGGAGACCGACGAGATCGAGCCGGATCGCCTCGACCTCGCGCCCGAGGCGGCCGCCGAGCTGCTCCCCCGCCGCTTTCAGGGCGAGGTCGGTACGGGCGGAGATCAGGTCCATGACCGCCTCGGCTTGGGTCAGGTCGAGGCGACCATTGAGAAAGGCGCGTTCGGTGAACTCCCCCGGCTCGGCCGGCTCCGCTCCGGCCTCAAGCAGCGCCTCCAAGAGACGGCGGGTCACGAGCATGCCGCCGTGGCAGGAGAATTCCACGACATCCTCGCCGGTGAAGCTGCCCGGACCCGGGAAGAAGGTCATGAGCACCTCGTCGAGGGTGCCGCCGGAGGCATCGACGGCCTTCCCGAAATGCTGGCGGCGCGGCTCCCAAGCGGAGGGTGCCCGACCGGCGAAGACCTTGGCCGCCACAGGGACGGCCTCCGGGCCGCTGACCCGAACCATGGCCACCGCTCCCGTTCCGGGCGGGGTGGCGATCGCGACGATGGTGGAAGGCTGCATCGGGTGGGGAGGAAGCCGGGAATGTCCCGGACATTCGAAGGCTCGCAACTGGGAAAAACGATTGCTTCCCCGCGAATCCCGCCGCAGGGTCATGCGCGATTCGTCCCATGCTGATCAAGGAAATCCCCGAGGAGGAGCGGCCACGCGAAAAGCTGGTCGAGCGCGGTGCCGCGGCCCTGTCCGACGCGGAGATCCTCGCGCTCTTTTTCGGGACGGGCAGGGCAGGGATGAGCGCGGTCGGCTTGGGGCGGGAGATGATCGCCCGCTTCGGCAGCCTGCGGCAGCTCTCCCGCGCCTCGCTCGCGGAGCTGCGCCAGATCCCCGGCGTGGGGCTGGCCAAGGCCACCCAGCTCGCCGCTGTATTCGAATTCGGACGCCGCCTCGCCCGCGAGCCCTACAACGACCATCCCATCGAATCCCCCGACGATGTCTTCTCCCTGCTCGGGCCGGAGATGCAGAGCCTCTCGCAGGAGTCTGTCCGCATCGTGCTGCTGAACCACCGCAAACGGCTCCTCCGCGTCGACGAGATCTACCGCGGCACCGGCAGCGAATCCATCGCCAGCCCTCCCGAAATCCTGCGCCGGGCGCTGGTCCATTCCGCCCACGCCTTCGTCCTCGTCCACAACCACCCTTCGGGAGACCCCTCCCCGAGCCAGTCCGACCTCGCCTCGACCCGCCGGATCAAGGAGGCCAGCGCCGCCGTCGGCGTCGAGCTGACCGACCACCTCATCATCGGCTGCCGGGCGCGGGGCAAGGAGGCTCCCTATTTCAGCTTCCGCGAGGCCGGACTGCTCTGAACTTTCCAAATCCGACTTCCCATGTCGATCCATCCCACCGCCATCGTCCCCCCCTCCGCGAAACTCGGAAGCGAAGTCTCCATCGGCCCCTACGCCATCGTCGAGGACGGAGTCGAGATCGGCGACCGCTGCGTCATCGAGGGGGCCGCCCAGCTCCGCGCCGGTACCGTGCTGGGGGCTGACTGCTTCGTGGGCGCGGGGGCCATCATCGGGTCCGACCCCCAGTTCCACGGTTTCGACCGGCGCATCCGCTCGGGGGTCAGGATCGGCGCGGGCAACGTCCTCCGCGAGCACGTCACCGTGCATCGAAGCATCCACGAGGGCGGCGAGACCCGCCTCGGCGACGGGAATTTCCTCATGGCCGGGGCCCATGTCGGGCACGACGCCCTCGTTGGCGACCGCAACACCCTCGCCAACAACGCGTTGCTCGGGGGCCACGTCGAGGTCGGGAACCACTGCTTTTTCGGCGGCGGCTCGGCCTTCCACCAGTTCGTCCGCGTCGGCGACCACGTCATGACCCAAGGCCACGGGGGCTTCTCCCTCGATCTGCCGCCCTACGTCATCGGAGCCGATATCAACTTCGTGATCGGGATCAACTCCGTCGGCTTGAGACGGGCCGGGTTCTCGGGGGAGGAGCGGCAGCAGGTGAAAGCGGCCTTCCGCGAAGTCTTCCATGGCGGCAAGACCCTGAAAGCCATCCTCGAGGAAGCGTCCGCCCGGGAGCTGTCCCCCGTCCTCGAGCGTTTTTACGGGTTTCTGCGGAGTCCGTCGAAAAAAGGCCTCTGCATCCGCACCAGGGGCGAGGCCGGGGCCGATTGAGAACCCTGATAAAATTGGCTGGAAAGGCTGAAATTTTCATTGGTCTTTTGGCAGGATGCGCGTAAGTGGGAGGAGTTGGGCCGTGCTCCGTTGACCGCGCCACGAAACAGTTTTCCGTTTGCTTTGATCTTCAAGAATCCCAAGTCGATCTGCCGTTTGCGGCCGGGAACCCGCGCCGTGTTCGCGCTTGCCCTCGTCGCGGCGATGTCCGTCCCCTCCTTCTCGCAGGACGGGGACTCCGGGTCCGGCACGGTCAATCTCGACATCCAAGCCGACTTCTCCGACTACGACCGGAATCTGGGCATCGCCAAAGCCTCCGGCAACGTCCTCGTCAAATATGGCGACGTGACGATCCGCGCCGGCCAGATCGAGTTCCACCAATCCTCCGGGAAGATCTTCGCCCGCGACGGCGTCCGCCTCTTCAAGGACGGCCAAGTCATCGACGCCGAGGAGATCATCTACAACATCCACACCCGCGAGATCACCACGAGCCAGCTCAAGAGCGCCCTCGAATCGGTCTTCTTCAGCACCGAGACCTTGGAAAGGTCCGAGGAGATCGAAGGTGCCGGAGGCGGCCCCATCATCCTCCACGACTCCTACTTCACCACCCACGACTCGGCGAGTCCGGACTACCATATCAAAGTCAAGAAGCTGGAAATCCATCCCAACGACAAAATCGTGATGCACGGGGCCAGGGTCCATGTGCAGGACACGCCCGTCCTCTGGTTCCCCTACTTCGTCCAGCCCTTGGACGCGGATCTCGGCTACTACTTCATCCCCGGCTGGAACTCGGCTTGGGGCGGCTACGTCCTGAACCGCTACGGCTTCATGGTCGGGGAGAACCACCACGCCCACGCCCATTTCGACTACCGCTCCGAGCGCGGGGCCGCCGGAGGCGTCGAGCTCTTCGACCGCAAGTTCCGGAACAACGAAAACATCGGTCGCCTCAAGCTCTACTACGCGGACGACCAGAACCCCGACCTGAGCTACAACGGGGTGGAACGCAACGACGGCACCGCGAACGAGCGCTACCGCATCAACTTCCAGCACCGGATCTACGTCCCCGGCTCCGACGACGAGACCTTCTACCTTGACTTCGACATCAACCGCTACAGCGACGCCTTCTTCTACGAGGATTTCTTCCCCTCCGAATTCCGGGACGATCCGAGGCCCGACAACCTCATCAACCTGACCAAGCTCTTCGAGCGGGGCGAAATCTCGCTGACGGGGCGCTTCCAACTCAACGAATTCTTCCAGACGGACACGCGCACGCCCGAACTGGCCATCGACATCATCCGCACCCCCATCGGCGACACCGGCTTCTTCTACGACGGGCTCACCTCCTACGGGGTCATCGACGAGGATCTCGACGACGCCACCCTCCTCCTCCCCGGGACGGTCGATCCGAACGGCTACAACCGCTTCCACACCTACCACGAGCTCCTCTATCCGACCCGCCTCGGCTTCCTCGACGTCGTGCCCAAGGCCGGGGTCGGCTACACGAACTATTCCAGCTTCGACTTCCCCGGCTTCAACTCCGTCGACCGCACCACCCTCCACGCGGGGATCGACCTCTCCTTCAAGATGTCGAAACGCTCGCCGGACGTCGTCAACCACGCCCTCGGTCTGGACGGACTCCTCCACGTCGTCCGCCCCTACCTGAGCTATTCGATGGTCAGCACCGACGACCTCACCGGGCGGCTCTCCCCGATCGACCGCCTCACCCCCTCGACCCGCCTGCGTCCGATCGACATGCCCCTCTTCACCGCCATCGACGACATCCGCAACTGGCAGATTGTGAGAGCCGGGATCTCCAACCGCTGGTACACGAGGCGCGACGGGGCGACCTACGAATGGCTCTCGCTGAACAACTATTTCGACATCTATCTCGACGACCCCGAATTCGCCCGCGACTTCTCCAATTTCTTCACCGAACTCAAGTGGCGGCCCGTGCCTTGGATCACCGCCGCGACCACGGCCCAAGTGCCCTTCTTGGACGACACCTTCGATTTCACCGAGATCCACAGCACGCTCTCCTTCATCCCCACCGACTGGTTCCAAATCAGCTTGGGCCACTACTTCATCAACGGCCATCCCTTCTTCGGGGACACCGACCTCCACACCCTCGCGACCTACACCCGTCTCAGCGACAACTGGGGCTTCAGCACCCAGCACCGCTTCGAGGCCGACGACAGCACCCTCGAATACCAGCAGTACACCCTCCACCGCGACCTCGGAAGCTGGACGGCCAGCCTCGGGGGGATCGTGCGCGACAACCGCACCGGAGAGGACGAATACGGGGTGGTCCTCGGCCTCACCCTCAAAGCCTTCCCCAGGCTCAGCCTCCCCGTGGACTTCCAGCCCGGCTCCCTCAGTTCCGAAGACTGACGCCCCGACCTGCTCCAAGCGGCGGCATCTCGGCCAACAGGGATGGCGCGAGGATTTTCTTGATGAAACTGACCCTTATCGGATCCGGCTATGTCGGACTCACCACTGGGGCCTGCTTCGCCGAGGTCGGGCACGAGGTGATGTGCGTGGACAACGACACGGGCAAGATCGCCACCCTCCTGCGCGGTGAGATCCCCATCTACGAACCCGGCCTCGCCGACCTCGTCACCCAGAATGTCGCGGCGGGACGCCTCTCCTTCACCACCAGCACCGAGGAGGGTGTCGACCACGGGGAGGTCGTCTTCATCGCCGTGCCCACCCCGCCGAACCCGGATGGCTCCGTCGACCTCAAGTTCATCGAGAAGGTCGCTCGGGAGATCGCCCCCTGCCTCAAGGAATACAAAGTGATCGTGGACAAATCGACCGTGCCGGTCAAAACCGGCGAGAAGGTCGCCGAGACGATCCTGCGCTACGCGCCCTCGGCCGAGTTCGACGTCGTCTCGAACCCCGAGTTCCTCCGCGAGGGCTCCGCCGTCGCCGACCTGATGAAGCCCGACCGCATCGTCTTCGGATCGAACAGCGACCGCGCCTCCGCCTTGATGAAGAAGGTCTACGAGCCCTTCGTCGCCCCTCTCCTCGTCACCGACATCGCCAGCGCCGAGCTGATAAAGCACGCGGCGAACTCCTTCCTCGCCCTCAAAATCTCCTACATCAACGCCATCTCCGAAATCTGCGAGGCGAGCGGCGCCGACGTGGAGCTCGTCGCCGAGGGGATCGGGATGGACACCCGCATCGGACGCGCCTTCCTCAACGCGGGCCTAGGCTACGGAGGCTCCTGCTTCCCCAAGGACATCGCCGCCTTCATCGCCATCAGCGAGCAGCTCGGCGTCCCCTTCGACCTGCTCAAAGAGGTCCAGAGGATCAACCGTCGCCAGATCGACCGCTTCATCGACCGCATCCGCAAGGCCCTCTGGGTGCTGGAGGAAAAGAGGATCGCCGTCTGGGGCCTTACCTTCAAGCCGGACACAGACGACCTCCGCTGCTCCGTGGCGGTCGATCTCGTGGAACGGCTCGCCGCCGAGGGTGCCGTAGTGACCGCCTATGATCCGAAGGGCATGGAGCGTGCCCGCGAGCTACCGCTCGGCTCGAAAATCCGCCTCGTCGCCTCTCCCGAGGAAGCCGCCGTGGGGGTCGAGGCCCTCGTCATCGCGACGGAGTGGCCTGAATTCGCCCGTGTCGATTTCCGCAAAGTGAGGCAGTCCATGCTCTCCCCTCTCCTCTTCGATGGGCGCAACCTGCTCGCCCCCGGCACGATGCGGGGCCATGGGTTCGACTACCACAGCATCGGGCGCGGGGCTCCCTAATCCGCCCGCTCGCGAAAAGAGAAATGCGCCGACGCTAGTTTCCTTTTGACTTCCGACGGAATCTTCGACAGCATACGCCATGCAGCCACATCGCGGAACCACTCTATTGGTGCTGGGCATCCTCAGCATCGTCGTCTGCCAGATTCTCGGCCCCATCACTTGGATCATGGGGAACAAGGATCTCGCCAAGATCAATGCCGGACTCATGGACCCGGCAGGCCTCGACCAGACCAAGATCGGGAAGATTTTGGGCATCATCGGCACCGTCTTCCTGATCCTCCTGGTCGTCTTCTGGGTCGTCTATCTGATCATCTTCGGGGTGGTCATCGCAGGCGCGGCGGCCCAAGGCAATCTGTGACAGTGGAATGATCCGTATCGTCCGGGCGCGGCGCTCCGAGTATTTCTCGGGGATGACCCCCGCTTGGATCGCGGCGGCGGCGCTTTTTGCCGCCGCTGTTTTTTTCACTTGGTGGGCGAACCGCTCCTTGGATGCGAAAATCACCGTCTGCCCCCTGAAACTGACGTCGGGGATCCCCTGTCCTTTCTGCGGAGGCACCACCGCCACCTTCCATCTGGCGACGGGGGAATTCGCCGCCGCCTTCCGGGCCAACCCTCTCGTGGCGGTGGCCATCCCGCTGTTCGCCGCTTGGTCGCTGCTCCGGCTCGGGTTCGGGATGCGAATCGTCACGCCCTTGTCCGCCCGGGCCGTAACGGGCCTGTTCCTCCTGCCCCTCGCCCTGAACTGGGTTTGGATCCTCGCACGACGCTGACCTTCGGGCCGAGGCCGATGACCTCGGCCACAGAATCCCCAAGCCCCTCAGCGGTCGAACTGGGCGTCGAAGACGATGTTCGAAGGGGGGAAATCGAGCTTTTTCACAAAGGCCGCCGACTCCGTCGCGCCCGCTTCGCGGTCCATGCCTCCATCCTCCCATTCGACCGAGAGCGGCCCCGTGTAGCCGATGTCGTTGAGGGCGCGGATGACCGGTTCAAAGCGGATCTTGCCCCGTCCCACCGATTTGAAATCCCAATAGCGCTTGCGATTGTGGAAATCGACATGGCCGCCGAAGACGCCGGCCTCGACGGGATGGTCCGCCCAGCCCACATCCTTCATATGGACGTGGTGGAT
This sequence comes from Akkermansiaceae bacterium UBA2367, assembly GCA_002344525.1. Taxonomy (GTDB): domain Bacteria; phylum Verrucomicrobiota; class Verrucomicrobiia; order Verrucomicrobiales; family DEV007; genus Arctic95D-9. Next base: position 7,304 of record DDTJ01000093.1, on the reverse strand, counting down.
GCGGTCGGAGAAGCGGTAGATGAACCCGACGTAATCGACGCCTTGGTATCCGAAGTGGCTGGGATCGTAGTTGAATCCGAAAGCCGGGTGGTAGTCGATCGCCGCGAGGGCGCGCTCGGCCGAGGCGATGTCGAAGGCGATCTCGGTGGGGTGGACCTCAAGGGCGAATTTGATCCCGTTCTCCTGGAACACGTCGAGGATGGGGCCAAAGCGGTCGGCGAAGTCCTTGAACCCCGCGTCGATCTGCCCCGGCAGCACGGGCGGGAAGGAGTAGACCAGATGCCAGATCGAGGAACCGGTGAAACCGTTGACCACGCCGACGCCGAACTCCTTCGCGGCGCGGGCGGTGCGCTTCAGCTCCTCGGCGGCACGCTGGCGCACCCCCTCGGGGTCGCCGTCGCCCCAGACGTAGTCGGGCAGGATCTGCTTGTGGCGGGCGTCGATGTTGTCGCACACCGCCTGCCCGACGAGGTGGGTGGAGATGGCGAAGCACTTCATCCCCTGCCCTTCGAGGAAGGCTCGCTTCTCCTGGCAGTAGGCGGCGTCGGCCTTGTCGACCTCGAAATGGTCCCCCCAGCAGCCCAGCTCCACCCCGTCGTAGCCGAAGGATTTCGCTTTCGCGACGATGGTTTTGAAATCAAGATCGGCCCATTGGCCGGTGAAAAGAGTGACGGGTCTGCCCATGATGCGAAGGGGGTTGGGATTCGAAGGTTCCGGATGCGACAGTTAGCGCCTCCGCCAAAATCATTCAAGCAGGAAACGCGGAGGTCGGCATCCTGCGCGGAACCCCTCGGCGGGTAGTCGCTTTGGAACTGCTGGAAAAAACGCACGTCGGTACCCCGGAATCCGTAGATGGCCTGGTCGGGATCGCCGATGGCGCAGAGGCTGGCACCGCCGTCGGCGAGGAGCCGCACGAGCTGGTATTGGCGCTCGTCCACGTCCTGGTATTCGTCGATGGCGAGATGGGGCCAGCGGTCGCGGTAATGGGCGGCGAGTTCGGGCCGGGCGGCGAGCAGCTCGACGGTCAGAGCGATGAGGTCGTCGAAATCGACGAAGCCGCGTTCCCGCATCGCCTCGGTTAAGGCGGCGGGACGGAGATCGCGCCGGGAGAGAAAGGTCTTGGCTTCGACAGCGATGACGCCGGGCAGGTCGCGGGCCAGCGCGAGCAATTCGCGTTCCCCGGCCACGCGGAGCGGTGCGCCGAGCCCGAGCAGCGCTTCCTGCTCGCGCAGGATGGTGAGGCCGAGCGAGTGGAAGGTCGTCACCGTCACTTGGTCGCCCCGGCCATCGGGCAGCAGGTGGATGAGGCGCCCCCGCATTTCGGCGGCGGCGCGGCGGGTGAAGGTGATGGCGAGGCACGATTCGGGAGCGGCCCCGTGGTCGGCGATGAGGTGCGCGATCCGGTGGGTGAGCGGCGGGTCTTGCCCGTGCCGGGACCCGCAATGATGAGCAAGGGGCCTGCCACCACGGAAGCGGCGGCCCGTTGGTCGGGGTCGAGTCCGGCGAGCAAGGGCGGCGCGGGCGCAGTGTCGATGGAGGGAGCCTCTGGTGGCTCGGTCGGATCTGCCTGACTCGTCGGACCAGTCGGATCCAGCCTCTTGCGAGGACGGCTCATCGGCGCGCTCGCCGTCGGCAAATCGAAGAGCACGCCCACGGAATGCCGGCTCTCCAGTTCGCCGGGCTCGAAAACGCGGATGACGCCGTATTCGCCGTCGTAACCGGCTTCGCGGATGACCTTGCCCGTTCTCATCCGGGAGACGGCTTCGGCGAGCAGTTCGGAGCCCTGCCGTTCGATGTGGTCGAGGGGAAGCTCGGAGAGGATGCCCAGCTCCGGCCCGAGACGGTGGATCGTCTGCTCGTAGGCGTTCTGCACCCTTTTGCTTTTCGAGCCGGTTTTGTGGATTTCGCCCAGCACTTCGGGCAGGGGGATCAGGCTGTGGAAAGGCGCGGCGTTGGGCGGTGGTTGCGGCTGCTCGCGGTCGGCGAGTTCCTGCACCCGGTAATGCACGCCGAGGGTGAGCAGACCACCGCACACCGGGCAGCGGTTGCCGAGACGGCGCGATTCCTCCGGCTCGCAGCGGAAGCCGCAGGCCCGGTGGCCGTCCATGTGGTATTTGCCCTCCTCGGGGAAGAACTCGATCGAGCCGCCGTAGCCCTGCCCGGTAGCAAGGGCGTTGCGGATGGCGAAGTAATCGAGTTCGCAGTCGAAACGGGAGGCTTCGCGCCCGAGATTGCCCGGCGAATGCGCGTCGGAGTTGGACACGAGCGTGAAGCGGTCGAGCATCGAGACCTGCCAGTTCATCTCCGGGTCCGAGGAAAGCCCGGTTTCGAGCGCGAAGATATGGGAGGAAAGGTCGCCGTAGCATTCCTCCAGTCTGTCGAAACCGGACTTCGACCCGAACACGCTGAACCAAGGCGTCCAGATGTGCGCTGGGATGAGGTAGCAGCCTTCGCCCGCGCTGAGGCAGATTTCCAGCAGATCGCGGGAGTTCAATCCGAGGATGGGTCGGCCGTCCGAGGCCAGATTCCCGATGCGGGCGAGCCGCCCCGTCATGCGATCCGCGCTGGCGAGGTCGGGCGCGTAGAGCAGGTGGTGGACTTTGCGCACCTTGTCGCCCTGCTTGTAGATCGTCGAAATCTCCACCTCCAGCAGAAAGCGGACCGGCTCGGGCGACACTGCGGATTTGCCGAGTTGCACATCGACCGCCGCCTCCAGATCGTCGCGCAGACGGAAGAGGCCCGGTTCGGCGGGCACCAGCTCGTCCCGGATCGCTGCCATCCACGCCGGATGGGTGAAATCGCCCGTGCCCAAGACCCCGATGCCCTTCTTCTTCGCCCAGAGCGCGAGATGGAAGAAGTCCAAGTTCTTGCTCGTCGCCCGGGAGTATTTCGAGTGGATGTGCAGGTCGGCGTAGAAGGGCATGGGACACGCTAGCACGGAATCCCGGCAGTGCATCGCAGCCGTCCGCGATGGCCCGCCGCATCCGCGTTTTGTCCGACAATCGCGGGGAACCGCCCCGAAGACACTCCTTGCTTCGCCCGCGATCTTTGCTTAGTTCTCCGCTTCCTAGCGATCCCATGCGAAAAACCACACTTCCCTTGCTGATGGCGGGCTGCCTCGTGCCCGTCGCCGCCTCGCACGCCCAGACCGTCGATTTCACGACCCAGGTGAAACCCCTTATCGAGGGTACCTGCATCCACTGCCACGGCGAGAAGGAGCAGAAGGGCGACTACCGCATGGACACCAAGGACGCCGCCTTCTCCGGGGGCGAGAACTACGCCGGGGAGGCCATCGTCCCGAAGGACCCCGACAAGAGCGCCGTCTACTGGATGACCGCCGAACCGCATGACAGCGACGACATCATGCCGCCCAAGAAGCCCCTCACCGTCGCCCAGCAGGAGGTCCTCAAAACCTGGATCGCCGAGGGCGCGAACTGGCCCGAGGGCGTCACCCTCGAGGAGAAGCCCCGCATGGACTTCAAGGTCAACATCCTCCCGCTTCTCAGCAAGGGTGGCCCCTTCAAGCCGGACCAGCAGAAGCTCCTCCGCCTCTGGGTCGAGCAGGGCGCGGTCTGGCCCGAGGACTTCAAGCTCGGCGGCGAAAGCGAAGCCGACGCCCCTACCGGCCCCGCCGACAACCTCGAGCTGACCAAGGTCATCCGTGAGAACATCCTCGCCACGAGTACGGAGAAAGCCGAGGCCGACATGAAGGACTACACCGGCACCGTTCCCAAGACCGGAGAGAAATACGAGATGGTCGCGATCAAGGGCGGCGAATTCCTCATGGGCAGCCCCGAGGGCGAGGCCGGACGCGCCGAAGACGAGGGGCCGCAGCATAAAGTCAAGATCGCCCCCTTCTGGATGGGCAAGTTCGAGATCACTTGGAACCTCTACGAACCCTTCATGATCACCGGGGTCGCCCGCAACAAGGACGGCTCGCCGCAGAACATCCCGCCCGACGCCGCGCCCGTGGACATCGTCTCCAGCCCGACGACGCCCTACGTGGAGATGAGCTTCGGCATGGGCACCGACGGCTATCCCGCCGTCTGCATGACCGAGCACGCCGCGAGCAAATTCTGCCAATGGCTCAGCGCCCAGACCGGCCACTACTACCGCCTCCCCACCGAGGCGGAGTGGGAGTATGCCTGTCGCGCCGGCACGACCGGCCCATTCAGTTGCCCCGAAGACCAGCTCGCCGATTTCGCGGTGCTGGACCCCGAAGGAGTCCGCTCCGGCTACGAGAAGGTAGGCACGAAGAAGCCCAATCCCTGGGGCCTTTACGACATGCACGGCAACGTGATGGAATGGTGCATCGACCAGTATCTCGACAAGGCCTACGCCGGGCGCGAGGGCAAGGTCACGGAGAACCCCCTTGCCATCCCCACGACCCTCTACCCTCGCGTCGCGCGGGGCGGCTCTTGGTACGACCCGGCGGAAGAACTCCGCTCGGCCCGCCGCGTCGCCTCCAACGAGAGCTGGAAGGTGCAGGACCCTCAGCTTCCCAAGTCGATCTGGTATCACACCGACGCCCCTTGGCTCGGCTTCCGCATCGTCCGCCCGCTGGAGGTTCCCGAAGCCGGAAAGATGCACGAGCTTTGGAACCTCGGCACGGTCGATCAGTGAAATCCGAAGTCCGAAATCCGAAATCCGAAATCGCGAGGGGGCTTCTCCGCCTCCTCGCCCCCTTCCTGATCGCCACCGCTCCCGCCCGCGCGGAGGATTGGCGTCTCCTCACCTTCTCCGAGCCCCACATGGGCACGGAGTTCACGATCCGCGCGTGGACCGAAGAGGGTCGGGAGGCGGACCTGACCCTGTCCGTTCGTTCGGCTTTTGTCCGCATCGCCGCCCTCGACGCCGCCCTTTCCGACTACCGGCCCGAGTCCGAGATCAACGCCCTCGCCAAGGCGCCGACCGGGGAGCCATTCCCCGTGAGCGAGGATCTCTTCACCCTCTTCGAGAAAGCCGGGCGGCTCACGGAGGACACGGACGGCGCTTTCGACATCACCGCCGGGCCGCTCATCCGCCTCTGGCGCATCAGCCGGAAGAACAACGCCCTCCCCTCCCCCGCACAGATCGCCTCGGCCAAGGCCCGCACCGGTTTCAACCATCTCGTTCTCGATCCTGCCAAACGCACCATCACGAAAAAGATCGACGGGATGCTCTTCGACCTCGGGGCCATCGCGAAGGGCTACGCTTCCGACGTCGCCCTCGCCATCCTGAGGGAGGACGGCTTCCCCCGCAGCCTCGTCGCGGCGAGCGGAGACATCGCCACGGGCGACGCCCCGCCCGGCGAAACGGGATGGCGTGTCGGCATCGAAACGCTGGAAGTCGGCCGCGATTTGAAGGATCTCCAGACCGTGACCCTCGTGAACCAGGCCATCTCCACCTCGGGCGACACGCGGCGCTTTTTCGAGCACGAGGGAGTCCGCTACTCCCACATCGTCTCGACGAAAACGGGGCTCGGCCTGACCGAGCGCATCGGCGCGAGCGTGATCGCCCCCGACGCCACCACCTCCGACAGCCACTCCACCGCCGTGGTCCTGCTGGGGGTAAAGGAGGGCTTGCAATTCATCCGTGATCGGCGAGGGGTCGAATGCCAGATCGTCGTCCTTCGCGACGGTCGCGAAACCTTCCTCCGCTCCGATGGATTCCCCTCCCCCCAGGGATCTCAAACCCAAGAAAAAAGCGCCGTCCCCGCGCCGTGACGGACGCGAGGCCGCCGTGCAGTTTCTCTACGGCAACGAGGCCCAAGGCGCGTTCGATGCTGCCCCCGAAGCGCTCGCCGCCTTCTGGTCTCTGCGCGATGCGAAGCCGGAAGTGCGTGAGTTCGCCGAGGAGTTGATCCACGGGGTCGTCGCGCATCTCGGCGAGATCGACTCGGCCATCCGCACCCATCTGGAGAACTATTCCATGCAACGCCTCGCTGCCGTGGACCGCAACCTCCTGCGCCTCGGAGCCTACGAGATCCTCTTCGCCTCCCACATCCCCCCGCAAGCGGCGATCAACGAGGCTATCGAAATCGCGAAACGCTTCGGCGCGGAGGACTCACCGCGCTTCGTCAACGGCATCCTCGACCGCATTCTGAAACGCTGATCCATGGGCCTCTTCCAATCCATCCTCAACCGCTTCCGTGGCGGCGACATCGACTGGGACGACCTTGAGGAGACCCTCGTCGGCGGCGACCTCGGTGTGCGCCTCTCCACCGAAATCGTGGACCGCCTCCGCCGCCACAAAGGCAAGCTCGACGCCGATTCCGTGGCCGCCGCCTGTCGCGAGGAGATCGCCGCGATCCTCGGTGGCGACCCGGTTCCGGTGCCGCCTCCCGGCCCTCCCGGAAAGCCGACCGTCATCCTCGTCGCGGGCGTCAACGGCGTCGGCAAGACGACTTCGGTGGCCAAGCTCGCCGCGTTTTTGAAAGGTCAGGGACACGGCGTCGTCCTCGCCGCCGCCGACACCTTCCGCGCCGCCGCCATCGAACAGCTCAAGATCTGGGGCGAGCGCCTCGATGTCCCCGTGGTGACGACGCAATACCAAGGCGACCCTTCGGCGGTCTGCTTCGACGCCCATCAGAAGGCCATCGCCACCGGAGCGGCCTACCTGATCTGCGACACCGCCGGACGCCTCCACACCCGCCACAACCTGATGGAGGAGCTCAAGAAAATCCGCCGCACCCTCGCGAAGCAGGACGAGACCGCCCCGCACGAGCGTTGGATTGTCGTCGACGCCACGACCGGCTCGAACGCCGTCTCGCAGGCCCGCGAGTTCCAGTCCGCCCTCGACCTCAACGGCGTGATCGTGACGAAGCTCGACGGCTCCGGCAAAGGCGGCAGCGTCGTCGCCATCCGCCACGAACTCGGCGTGCCCGCCCGCTTCATCGGCACGGGCGAAAAGGCCGAGGACTTCAAGGCTTTCGTTCCTTCGGAGTTCGTGGAGACGATTCTTTGATTCGTTCCGCAAGAATCCTCTTCACGCGCTTCGGAGTCTCAACGCCGGAGTCCCATCCGCGAAAATTTGCGGCCATTTGCGTCAAAAAAGAAAAGGGAACGCAGATTTCCACGGATGAAACGCAGATTTTCGCAAATGGAAGAGCTTTCAATCGCCAAGACCACGTCAAGACGCGAAGGCGTTCCCCGAAATCGGTCGTCACGCCCTCACGCATGACCTATGCTCGCCGCATGAAACGAATCGCTTTGTTTTCCTTGCTTCCGATGCTCGCCCAAAGCCTCGCATCGGCCCAGACTGTCGATTTCACGACCCAGGTGAAACCCCTCATCGAGGGCACCTGCATCCACTGCCACGGCGAG
>DDTJ01000055.1 GCA_002344525.1 Akkermansiaceae bacterium UBA2367 | reverse complement strand
TGGACTCCCCCTCCGGCGCAGAGCAGCGAGCTGCAGTCCCTCGTGCGCCGACGCTTCCAGCTCGTCGCCAGCAGGCAGGCCGCCCGCAACCGCCTCCACAGCCTCGGACGCAAGGTCCCGGGAGAGGGGGAGGGCGCGGCGGACTCCGTGCGCCGCGAGATCGGCTTCCTCGGCGGGGAGCTCGATCTCATCGAGAAGGCCATCGACTCCCTCCTGCGCCGCAGCGTCACCCTCGGCAAGGCCGAGGCCCTGCTGCGCACCATCCCCGGCGTCGGCAGGGTCGTGGCCCTGACCATCCTCGCGGAGATCCCCTTCATCTCCTCCTTCGGGAGGGCCAGGGAGGTCGCCGCCTTCGCCGGGATGACCCCAGGCCTGCAGGAGTCGGGCACCAGCGTGCGCCGCCGCGGCAGGCTCACCAAGGAGGGCAGCTCCGCGCTCCGCGCCCAGCTCTACATGGCCGCCATCAACGTGGTCAAGCGCGACAACCCCCTGCGGCGCGGATACACGCAGCTCGTCGAGCGCGGCAAGCCCAAGATGGTCGCCCTCGGGGCCACCATGCACCGCATCCTGCGCATCGCCTACGGCGTCCTCAAGCACCAGACTCCCTTCGCGGAAACTTTCGCAAAATAGCGCTTGCCTGACCTTATCCTGCGCATCGCCTACGGCGTCCTCAAGCACCAGACTCCCTTCGCGGAAACTTTCGCAAAATAGCGCTTGCCTGACCTTATCTACAGATTCCACCCCTCAACTTTGCTGGAACGAACCGCCAGTCCAGGCAGGTAGCAAAAATCCCCCGTTCCGGCGGAGACCCGCCTTGCAAAGGCCCGTTCCAGCGGCTTTGCTCCAGCCTTTCCCCCGCGTGACCCGTGACCGACCCCGGACCAGACTCCGCCACCGCAGCCCCGACGGTCCCCGAGACCGACGGGACGGAAGCGTTCGACCCCGGCGATTTCGTCGAGAATCCCTACAAGGTCGAGCTCGACATCTTCGAGGGGCCGATGGACCTCCTCCTCTACCTAATCAAGAGGGACGAGATCGACATCTATGACATCCCCATCGAGCGGATCACGAAGCATTACATGTCCTACCTCGACACCTTCAAGCTGCTCAACATCGGGCTGGCCGGGGAGTTCCTCGTGATGGCGGCGAACCTCTGCTACATCAAGAGCCGGATGATGCTGCCCAAGCACGTCCAGCCGCCCGAGGAGGACGCCGACGAGGAGGATCCCCGCTGGGACCTGATCCGCCAGCTCATCGAATACAAGAAGTTCAAGGAGGCGGCGCGGCAACTCGGGGAGAAGGAGGCGAAGCAGCAGAGCCGTTTCACCCACAAGCCCGACAAGATCGAGGCGGCGGACGACGAGGAGCGTCCCCTCGACGAAGGGTTCGGCATCTTCGACCTCATCCGCGCCTTCCAGAACATCATCGACCGCTTCCAGGACGAGGGGCTCGGCGAGATCGTCGACGACCAGTACACCGTCGGCGACAAGATCGACCACCTCCTCGGTCTCATCCCGCCGGGAGGCTCCAAGCCCTTCGCCGACCTGTTCGAGAAGGCCACGAGCAAGCACGAGATGATCGTGACCTTCCTCGCCGTGCTCGAATTGATGAAGCTGAACGTCTTTCGGGTGAGGCAGGAGCGCGTCCTCGGCGAGATCGAGCTGCACCGGAACGAGGGGTGACGGGGACCGGGGGAAGACTCCCGCGAGATTGCCGTCGACCGTCCCCAAAATCCTACGCACCAAGTCGCCGACCGCGCAGAAAACGGCGGATTTTTCGGCGGATCGATGCGAGCGTATCCCAAGCCATGTCCTCCCCCGACCCGACTCCCGAAGAACCTCTCGCCGAGCCGCCCGCCGAGTTCACCGGACTGCGCCTCGGCCACGCGAAGGATCACGCCGCCGGTGCCGCCGCCGTGGTCTCTTCGCTGAAGCATGTCTTCAGTCTGGCCGGCGTGACCCGCGGCATCCAAGGCATGGCGAAGCTGAACCAGAAGGACGGCTTCGACTGCCCCTCCTGCGCCTGGCCTGATCCCGACGGCCACCGCGCCCCCACCGAATTCTGCGAGAACGGGGCCAAGGCCCTCGCCTCGGAGACGACGAAGCGCCGCGTCGATCCCGCCTTCTTCGCGAAGTATTCCGTCGCGGACATCTCCCATGAATCCGACTACTGGATGGAACGGCAGGGGCGCATCACCGAGCCGGTCGTGCTCCGGCCCGGCGCGACGCACTACGAGCCGATCGCCTGGGACGAGGCCTTCGCCCTGATCGCCTCGGAACTGAACGCCCTCGACCATCCCGACGAGGCCGTCTTCTACACCTCGGGCCGCACCGTGAACGAGGCCGCCTTCCTCTACGGGATCTTCACGAGGATGTTCGGGACGAACAACCTGCCCGACTGCTCGAACATGTGCCACGAGTCGAGCGGCGCGGCCCTCGTCGAATCGGTCGGCATCGGCAAGGGCACCGTGACCCTGGGCGACTTGGAGGAGGCCGACACCATCCTCGTCGCCGGGCAGAATCCGGGGACGAACCATCCGAGGATGCTCTCGACCTTGCAGACGGCGGCGCGGAACGGGGCCGAGATCGTCGCGATCAACCCGATGAAAGAGGCAGGACTCGTCGGCTTCGCCCATCCCCAGGAGATCGTGGGCATGATGGGAGCCTCGACCCCGCTCGCCACGAGCTTCCTGCGCGTCGCCATCAACGGCGACTTCGCCCTCTTCCGGGGACTCTGCAAAGCCGTCCTCGCCGCCGAGGCGAAGGCCCCCGGCACGGTGCTGGACCATGCCTTCCTTTCGGAGCACACTCTCGGCTACGAGTCCTTCGTCCGTGCCGTCGAGGCGACGGACTGGGCCGAGATCGAATCGCATTCCGGCCTGTCCCGCGACGAGATCGAGGCCACGGCCAAGACCGTCTTGCGCGGCGAGTGCAAGCTCATCACCTGCTGGGCCATGGGCCTGACGCAGCACCGCAACGCCGTCGCCACGATCCGCGAGGTCGTGAATCTGCACCTGCTCCTCGGCGCGGTGGGACGTCCCGGCGCGGGACTCTGTCCGGTGCGCGGCCACAGCAATGTGCAGGGCGACCGCACCATGGGCATTTTCGAGAAAATGCCCGACGCCTTTCACGACGCTATCGACCGCGAGTTCGGTTTCGTGTCGCCCCGCAAGCATGGCTACGACGTCGTCGCCTCCATCCTCGCGATGCACCGGGGCGAGGCGAAGGTCTTCGTCGCGATGGGCGGCAACTTCCTCCAGGCCACGCCCGACACCCAGTTCACCGCCGAGGCCCTGCGGAACTGCTCCCTCACCGTCCAGGTCTCGACCAAGCTGAACCGCAGCCATGTCGTCACCGGGCGCACCGCCCTCATCCTGCCCTGCCTCGGCCGCAGCGAGGCCGACCGCGACGAACGGGGCGAGTTGCGCTTCTCCACGGTGGAGAATTCCATGGGCATCGTCCACAAGAGCCGGGGCACCCTCGAACCCGCCTCGGAGAAGCTCATCAGCGAGGCCGAGATCGTCGCTCGTCTCGCCGACGCGACGCTGGGGGACCGGGCGACCTTCTCCTTCGTCGAGACGGTGAAGGACTACGACCGCATCCGCGACCGGATCGAGCGCACCCTGCCTGGCTTCGAAAACTTCAACGAGCGCGTCCGCCAGCCCGGCGGCTTCTACCTGCCGAACGGGGCGCGGGAGCGTATCTTCCGCACGGCCACGGGCAAGGCGAATTTCTCCGACGCGGCGTTGTCCGTGTCGAAGGCCGGGGAAGGGGAGCTGATGCTGATGACGATCCGCAGCCACGACCAGTTCAACACCACCGTCTACGGCCTGCACGACCGCTACCGGGGCATCGGCAACGAGCGGCGCGTCCTTTTCATGAACCCCGAGGACATGGCCGAGCGCGGTCTGAAGCCCCTCGCCGAGATCGACGTGCGCAGCGAAAGCGACGCGCGCGCGCGGGTGGCCGAGCATTTCCTTGCGATCCCCTACGAACTGCCGAGGGGCGCCGTGGCCGGGTATTTTCCCGAGCTGAACGTCCTCGTGCCCATCGGCAGCACGGCGGAGATTTCGAACACGCCTTGCTCGAAGTCGATTCCGGTGACGGTGGTGGCGCGGGGATAGGGGGGCGAAGCGGCGGGACGCCGCTTCCACTTTTCTCACTTCTTCAGCGCCTTGATGAACAGGATGATGGAATCGATCTCGTGGTCCTTCAGCACTCCGAGATACGAAGGCATCCCGACGCCAGTCCGCTCCATCTCGTAGCCCTCCATGACCCGCCGAGCCGGATCGAGGATGGATTCGCGGAGGTAGGCCTCGTCGATCTTCTGGATCTCGGATCCGTCGGCGAACACCCGTTTCGCCTGCCACAGCCCGATCCAGGGTGGTCCGACCGCGACCTTGGCCCCGCCCTCGGCGGAGGCGGGAGGGGCGGGGATGCCGGGATCGCCCGTGGCGTGGCAGGCGACGCAGCCGTAGCGCATCGCCACCTCCTTGCCGAGCTCGGCGCTGGGCTCGACCGCGCCCGCTCCGTCGGTGAGATCGGCGCGGGGGGTGAGATCGACTTCGTTGTCGACGAAGCCGAGTTTCGTCAGGTCGAAGGTGGGCACGGAATGGACCGTGAGGTAGGCGTTCTCCACTTGGGTCACCTCGGGCGAGGGAAGCCGGTAGGTGAGGCGAAGGGAGTGCGAGGGCCTCATGTCCGCGATGCCGAGGAAGAGGGATTTGGCGTCCTGCGAGAGCTTGGCGCTCAGCACGGGGAGCGCGTCCTGTCCCGGCTCCCCGTCGAGGCGGTAGTTGCCCGAGCCGTAGGCGTGGGTCTGGCGGTAGTTCCAGCGGTCGGCGGAGTAGCGGCCCAGTTCTCCGGCGAGTTCGGGGGAGAGCGGCTCGTCGAAGGTGAGGAGCACGCCGCGCTTCTCCGCCCGGATCTCGCGGGGGAGCCAAGGTTCGACTGCGCCCGGCCGCACGCGGAAGACCCCGCTGATGCGGCTGCCGGAGCTGCCGAAGATCTGGAAGCCGGTCACGTAGAGACGACCGTCGAGCGGGTGGACGCGGCCGTTGAGGAGTCCGGCGGGGAAGCCGGAGAGCAGGGGTATCACCGCGCCCTGCCGTCCCTCGGGATCGAGGTAGATTTTGAAGATCTCGGGCCGGTTGTAGCCGATGTGGACGAGGGCGTCGTTGAGCGGTCCCATGTTCGGGGCCTTGCCTCCGACGCCCCGCACCCAGACTTGGCCGGCGCCGGATTGGTTGATGAAATGCGGAATCCAGACCTCGGGATCGTCGATGGTGGCGGGATGCGTGACCTTGTCCTTGAACTTCTCGGGCTGGAAGCCGAAGTAGCGGCCCGTCTCGACCCGGTAGATGGGGGTGGCGGGCTTCCAGTTGCCCTGCTGGTCGCTGGCGGTGAGGACGCCCGTTTCGGAATCGTAGCCGAGGTAGGGCTGACGGAACCCGGTGGCGACGACTTCGTAGGAATCGCCGTCCGGGGCGACTTTGATGACGGTGCCGTTGAGTTTCCCGATGGTGGAGCCGATCTGTCCGCCGAGGGCGACGTAGAATCCGCCGTCGGGCAGGGCGACGAAGTCGTTCGCGTACTGCCGGGTCTCGGCGGACTGGGCGAAGACGTTGGAGACGTTTTCATACCAGTCGGCCTCGCCGTTGCCGTCGGTGTCGTGGAGGCGCACGATGCCGTTGCGGTCGAAGACGAAAATCTCGCCGTCGCGGAGGGCGAGGTTCTGCGGTTCGTGCAGGCCGGAGGCGAAGCGACGCCATTCGGCCCCGTCGGCGGAGTCGATGCCCGTCGCGATCCAGACATCGCCGTCGAAGGTCACGAAGACGGCGCGACCGTCGGAGAAAAACTCCAGATCGGCGAGGCGGACGTTGCGTTTCCAAGGGTTCGGGACGGGCAGGGGCAGGTCGTCGAAGACCCAGGTGGCGTCCTTCGCGGGCGGGACGGCGGGACCGGTTTTGACGGACTCGGTCCAGCGGCGGGGAGGGGGAGACGGATCGAGGAAGGACGAATTCTTGTCTACGCCCGCCGAGCGATGGCCATTTTCGTCGATTCTGAAGCGAATCAAGACGGGTTTGTCAGACGCTGGTATGCCGATCCAATCGTCGTCCTTTGGCCCCCAATAGAAAAGAATCGGCCCCGTGTGCGGACCGATCTCGACGAGTCGCACGAGCGTTTGGCCCTTGCTCGCGAGATGCTCTTTTACCGGAGTCCCCTGAAGGGTGTATTCCAGATGCACGCCGCCTTGGACGAGACGGATGCCGGAGAAGCGGCCCATGTTCACGGGCAGGGGACCAAGGCCGAGTTCGCCCTCCTCGGCGTGTCCCCGGTCGCGGGGATCGGCGAGAAGCGGTTCATACCCGGAGGAGACGCCGGGCCGCAGGGGCATCGAGAGGAGCGGCGTGCCGTAGGGCTTCGGCAGCTCGTTCTGGCCGGGCGCCGATTTGCGGTTGGGCAAGCGGTAGCTGCCCGTGCCCATGCCGTCCATGGTCAGGTATTCGCCGTCCTCGTTCGCCTTCCAGAAAAGCGCCCAGCGCAGCAGGTCGGGGTCGAAGCAGCCGAAGAATCCGTTCCCGGCGGGGACGACGATGCCGCGCGGGGTCAGGTTCTGCGGCTCGGGCGATTCGCCGAACTGCCGCGCGTCCACCGTCTGGGTGAAGAAGGGGAAGTCCGGCTCCACGTAGGAGGCGAAGGGCGAGTCCAGCGCGAGATGGGCTTTCTCCTGGGCGAGGCCGGGAGAAAGGAGCAGCGTGGCGAGCAGAGCGAGACCGGGACGATTCATGGGAGCAAGGCGAACCGTGGGCCGGTTTTCACGCCGGATCAAGGGCGTGTGTGTGGAGGGTGGCGGGCGGCGTCCCGCCGCCGGGGGAAGGGATGGGCGCTCTTGGCGGCTCCAGCCCAACCTACGCCTCCAGCACGGTCGGCCGTTGTCTTCTCATCGAATCTTGCTCGGCCTGTTGGGGTTCACAGCCCTTGCCAAGTCACGAATTCGACTGTTCTGCTTTGATTCGTATACACCTCGACGACTCGACAGGGAGGGGTGGAAACATAAAACCAATACAAATTCTTGTCCTCGCAAAACTGTGGATCCTTGATGGACCCAAGGGATATGATCCCTTCCGTCTCTTTGATTTCATGCATTTTTTTCCCCAGTTTTTGTCGGACCTCGGAAATCTCTTGGCCGGGCTTGATGTCTTGAATCGAGCTGAGCAATTTACCGCTGGCACGGCTCCGAAGTGTGGTCAAAACGGAATATCCGAGTAGTAGGAGTATAGCGATACCGACGATTGCACGGAATATGAGGGAACTCTTCATTTCTTTGCCGAATTGTTCGATGTGAGGAGCCTGATCTGGAAGTATTGCCGTGCGATGGGGATCAGGGTTCGAATCAAGGGAGCCGATCGACTTGAGGCGGGATCGGGTTGTCGTCGCCGTCTTGTCGTGCGCGTGCCCGCCTCCGCCGCAGCGTGATGACGAGCACGCTGACGAAAAGGCTGAGGCAAAATCCCGCCAAGGCGTAATGATCGGCAACGTCGCGTGATCCTCCGCTCCAAGGCGAGAAGTTTCGAATCACTCCCGACATCCACGCGATGAACGTGGAGGTGACGATGAGGACAAGGCTCGAACCAATCTGAAATGGCAGACTCTTCGAGAAGACGAGCACCCCAAGCGAGGCGAGGAAGCCCGTCGGGACTAGGCATAACACGGCAAATTCCATCTGGTTTGGCTTCGCTGTGATCGAGACGCTGATGATTCGATTTTCTTCTCGCAAGATCAAGGATTACGCGTCGGTGGAAGTCGGTTGCCTGCATCCGCATCGGCCTCTTTGGTCATGCGGAAAACGATTCCCAGCCAGGTATTTTGGATGCCTGATTCAGCCAATCTGTCATCTGTGCCTCATCGAGCGAATCGTTCTCAAAAATATTGATCCAGCGCGCTTTCGGATCTTTGCCCGATCCGGGTGGGATGGGGTGCAACGAGGCTCCTGAGAAAAAATTCACCTGAACGTAACGGGTTAATACGTGGAAAGACACCAGCCAACCCAGTTCATCGGTGCCATAAAAAGGCGAGTTCCACCTAACGGCCTTACGAACATTGGGGATGCAACGTTCGATGAGTGTATCTAGTCGCTTCCCAATGTCGTTCTTCCATCCCGGCATCGCAGCGATATATGCCTGTAATGGGGCATCGCCGCCCCCTTTTGTGACTTGCGGGTTGCCACCTGAAAGAAGTTTCACCGGCCTGGCCTTCGATTGTGGCGCTTTGGATTTTTTGGCATTCATCTTCTTCTGCCTAACTGTAGCATCAGCCCGCCTTCATATCGGCATTGGCCGGACACCACCAAGCGGGCATCCTCAAGAAAACCGTTTTTTCCTTATGGCGTCAAGGATTTCGGCCTCTTCCGGGTCTTTTTCATGCCGCGCCAATCCAGCGGCGGGGACTTGAAAAGTCCCCCTCCCGGTATCCCAGCTTTCAGAAGTCTCCCGAACACGGTGAGGATCGCTGAACGGCATTGGGCTGGGAGCGGAAGCGGCGACGCGAAATTTCTCCGATTGACGATTGACATCGTCTGCCCGTTTCCGTCAGGATGGTCGTCAAATCCAACCGAAGCCCCCACCGCCGATGAACCGAACCTCTCTCCTCGCTTTCGCCGCCGTGATCGGAGCGCCCCTTTTCGCCGTGTCGCAGCAGCCGACGGGCGGGCGACCGAACCTGCTCGTCAATCCCTCCTTCGAGGACGGTCAGAAGGGATGGGAGTTTGAGGTGAGCTGGATTTCTGGAC
>DDTJ01000097.1:4586-5748 GCA_002344525.1 Akkermansiaceae bacterium UBA2367 | reverse complement strand
CGGTGGCGCAGCCGTAGGGATTCGAACCCCAAACCTTCTGATCCGTAGTCATATGCTCTATCCAGTTGAGCTACGGCTGCTTTTCCGGGAATACCGCCCGACCGGCGGGAGCCGGAGGGGAGGGCTAATGTGCGCCCGTTCGCCCTTTTGACAAGGGAAATTTGCGGGCCGCCGCCGAGCCTCTCCGCGTCGCTTGAAAGGCTGGCGAAAGATGGCTTTTCAGGGGGAGCCGAATGTCGTGAGATTTGGCCACGAAAAGGCACAAANNGTCTTTTGTGCCTTTTTGTGGCCATCTTCATCCAGCCCCCCTTCCCCCGATGCTTGGAACGCCCCTGTCCTCCGAGGCCCTTCTCGCCCGCTTCTCCGGTCTCCGCCTCCTCGTCGTCGGGGATGTGATGCTCGACCGGTTCCTGCGGGGCACGGTCTCGCGCGTCTCGTCCGAGGCCCCGGTGCCGGTGGTCGAGGTGCGAAGCGAATCCCTCTATCCCGGTGGCGCGGCGAACGTGGCGCGGAATCTGGCGCCTTTCGCCGCGCGGGTGGAACTGGCCGGCCTCTACGGGCTCGACACCGACGGCGACCTCCTCGAAGAAGCCCTCGCCGCACACGGGATCGGCATGTCGCCCTGCCTGCGCCGCGAGGAATGCGCGACGGTCGCGAAGACCCGCGTCGTCGCCCGCGGCCAGCAGGTCCTGCGCATCGACCGGGAGGGGCGACTCCCCCCCTCCCCCGGGCTCGCCGAGGAACTGCTCGACCGCATCCGCGAGACGCTGCCCCGCGTCGACGGCGTCGTCGTCGCGGATCACGGGACCGGGTTGGTCGGTCGGGAACTGGCGGCGGGCCTGCTCGTAGCGGCGGCGGAGCGTGGTCTTCCGGTCGCCGTCGATCCGAGGCCGGGCAATCCGGCGGAATGGCGCGGGGCTGCGGCGGTGAAACCAAACCGCCGCGAAGCCTTCGCCTTTGCCGGGCGACTGGACGAGCATCTCGACGAGGGCGTCCCCCCGCTGGAGGACGGGCCGCTCCTTGAGACAGGGGCGCACCTGCTGGAGCGATGGGAATGCGGGCATCTCCTCCTGACCCTAGGCGAACAGGGTATGCTGGTCTTTTCAAGAGGGTCGGGTCCGGTCCACCTCCCGGCGAAGGCGCGCGAAGTCTTCGACGTCTC
>DDTJ01000097.1:2175-4525 GCA_002344525.1 Akkermansiaceae bacterium UBA2367 | reverse complement strand
GTCGTCGGCAAGCTGGGCACCGCCCCGGTCGAGCGGGAGGAGCTGCTGGAGGCGGTCGCGCGGGAGTTCCCCGATGGGGTGCGGGGCTGAACTTGCCTCACCCATACAGCGACACATCCAGCCCGACCGTCCCCACGATGCTCTGAATGTAGGCTTCGGGATCGGCCTCCAGCGCCGCGAGCGAGACTTTCGTCTGCGCGAGGCGCTCGGCGAGACGGAGGCGTTCGGCCTCCTTCTCGTAGTGCTTGCGATCCAGGAATTCCTCCAAGGCGACGACGTGGCTGCGGATGGTGCGTGCCCTCAGTTCCTTCTTCGCGACGAGGCGTTCGCGATACCAGTCGCTCGCGAGGACGGCGTCGCGGTCGAAGAGGCCGCGGATCGCGGGATCGTGGATCGTCCGGCCCTCGTAATGCCCGTGCGCCATGAGGTGGAGCAGGGCCTTCAAAGGGGGAATGGCTGCGTCGATGCCGCCGTCCTCGAAGTAGGAGAGGGCCACGTTCCGCTGGGTCGAGGCGATGTTGCGGATGGCCTCGACATACTCCTCGCGGCCTTGCAGTTCGGGCTTCAGCATCTCCTCGGTGAAGACGCTGCGCGGCTCGGAGAAGACGCGGCCGAAGAAGGTCTCGACGAATTTCTGGGTGATGCGGTAGCCGAGACGGCTCGCGGGGACAGGCTCGCCATCCTCCTCGAAGTCGTGGAGAGGCTCCAGATAGCCTTCGGCGATGAGGAAGGTCGGCTTGCGCTCGTCGAGGAACATGCGGCTCCACACCTCGGGCACGAGGAGGCTGACGTCGTGGGCGACCTTGAACTTCGGCCCCACGTATCCGGCGGCGGTGCTGAAGCCCTCGTAGCCGCTGAGGATGTAGCCGAGCAGGGCGGCGTTCAGATCGACGACGGGGAGCAGGGTGTTGAAGGGGCCTTTGGTCAGCGCCCCTTCCGACCCCGCCCCGGTGGTGGAAGGCGACTTTCCGGTGAGGCTGGCGATGAAGTCCATGAAGAGCTCGGGCAGCTCCTGGTAGTGGATGGGGCCGAAGGGCGCGAGCGCCCCGATCTTCGCGGCGTGGTCGGGCGGATTGTTGCGACGGCCGGGCAGCACGGCGTGGACGGGATCGAGGACGGGACGGTCGGCCGGGATGCGCCGGTAGAGCCTCGCCCCGATCTCGCCGAGGTATTCGGCGCGGGGATTCTCAAGATCGGGCCGGTTCTGGAGATAGCGCGGGTTCTCGCTGGGAACGCCATCGACGAGACGGGGATGGGCGGAGCTGACGGCGTATTCGGGGTGGCCCTCCGATTCGGCGAATTCGATCAGGGTCCTCTTCAGCGGGGCGGTGAAATAGTCGAAGCGGATCGCGTCATCGACCATGGACCGGACCTCGGCGCGGGTCTTCGGCTCGTAGTTCGAGAAGAAATTGCCGCCCCGGGAGAAGTCGAGCTCGGTCTGCTTGTCGTAGCCGCGGTGGATGGCGTCGTCGGGCCGCTGGAAGAGGCGGTATTCGCAGTTCCGCGCGAACTTGTAGCTCGGGAAATCGATGCCCGGATGCAGCAGGGCGCGGTCGAGCCGGGCGGCGGGTACGGTGATGGAGGCGGTGATGTCGTCCTCGCGCTGGAGCTTGGTCGCGGGGGCGAAGTCCTTGCGCAGGCTGAACATGCGCCACGACCCGTCCTGCTCGAAGCCGACGCGCAGGTAGCTGGTGACGACGGTGGCGAGCCGGTATTTGAGGATGGCCCCCTGCTCGCCGTTGATCTTGTCCACGCGGAAGCGGCTGCGCCAATCACCGCCCCAGTCGGGCTTCCAATAGCGTTTCAGGGTGAAGATGAAGTCCTTCACCGAGCGCGGGATGGAGGCGATGAAGGCGTTGTATTCGTCGGTGAATTCGTCGCTGGGGGAGAAGAGCCGCATGACCGATCCGAGGGAGCGGGATGGATCGAGGATGGGGCGGCTTTTCGCCCCCGGCACGCGCGGGTTCTTCGCCCGGTCGCCGTAGTCGCGGGCGAGAAGGCGCTCGACGAGATCCATGTCGGCCTCGAACTTCGGCATGATCACCGGCCCGCCCTCCATCGCATCGACGAGGGATTTCGAGATCTCCGACTTGCCGNNGGTCCCGATGAGCCGCCAGCGCTGCCCGGTCAGGGGCTTGCGCATCTCGATCTTGTAGCCCGAGGGGAGCACGTAGGTGTGGTCGGGACGCAGGGGCAGGCCCTGCTCCCCGTCCGCGCGGGTCCAGGAGATGGACTGGTTGGTGAGATCGAAGACGGCGTCCTCGGGCACGTAGACGATGTCGGGATGCCTCCGGTCGATGGCCCAGCCGCCGGGCTGCGGATCGATGCGGTCGCCGAGCAGGGCGGCGAG
>DDTJ01000097.1:361-2110 GCA_002344525.1 Akkermansiaceae bacterium UBA2367 | reverse complement strand
CTGGGTCTTCACCTCCTTCTTGCAATAGCCGTAGTAGTTGTCGGCGATCAGGGTCGCGACGACGCCCGAGGCGTCCCGGGCCATCAGCTTGAAGGCGGAGCCGTTGTTGTAGAGTTCGCCTTCGTCGCTCCAGCACATTCCGTCGCGCTTCTGGCGCTCCGTCGCTTCGGAGACGTGGGGCAGGCCGAGGTCCTTCTTCTTCAGCGTGATGAGATGCGGGGCGAGGATGACGCAGCCGCTGTGCCCGGTCCAATGCTCCACGTCGAGGCGGGCGTCGTTCTCCGGCAGAAAGGGGTCGCCCGCGTTGCCGAAGATGGATTCGACGAAGTCGAGGTTGCTGACGAGGTTGCCGGGGGCGAAGAAGCGGATCTCCATGGTCTTCTCCTTCGTGAAGCCGGGCACCTCGGGGCAGACGAGGGGGCGGAGGAGGAGGGAGACGAAGGCTCTCGTCGGCTCGGCCTCGCGGCTCGTGTAGGGCAGGGTGAGGAGTTCGTCGGGCGGGTTCAGCGCCGCCTTCAGCAGGCGGGCGAAGGTTTCCCTCGGCACCGCGAGTTTGTCCGCCGGCACGGGCAGGCCGCCCTCGGCGACGTGGAAGACGCCTTTCGTCGTGCGCTTGTCCTTGGCCGGATTGTGGCAGACGCCCTGCCAAGTGCGGTAGCTGGAGACGATGGACGACTCGTAGCGGTCCTCGCCATGCGGCAGGGAGAGAAGGCGGGCGAGGCCGTGGCGTTCGAGGATGAGGGCCTCGGGCAGCGTCGCCTCCCCCTCGGCGAAGACGCCGGTGCCGACGAGATAGCGGTCGAGCCAAGCGGCGAGGTGCTGATCGGCCGGGGCGCGGTGGCTCTTGAGAAGGCGGAGCCTCTCTTGGAAATTGAGGATCAGGGATCGCCCCATCTCAAGGAAAGGGAAGTCCTCCTCGTCCCCGACGATGGGCAGGCCCCGCGCCGCGAATTTCAAATTCAGGTGATCCCTCGAACGGGCGTCCTCGCGGGGGCCGGGCGCGGGCTGCGCCCCGTCGAACCCGATACGGTCTTCCAACTGCTGTCTCATGTTCCTGTCTGCCAAGGCGCGATGGCCCGTCGTGTTTCGTATTCTCGGACGCGGAGTGACGCATGTCTTGTGCCGTCTTCGTCTCAAAACGAGCCGCTTGTTCAGGAAAGCGCAAAGTGCGCCGGGGGAAAGCGAATTCTTGCCCACCGTCCTCCCCGTGCTAGCGTCACCCCGACGAATGACCGGAATCCAAGACATCCAACTTATCGGCGACGAAGTGGCGATCCGCTGGCAGGACGCCACCGAGAGCTATTTCAAGATGGACCGCCTCCGCGCCCTCTCCCCCAGCGCCGAGACGGCGGGGGAACGCGACCTGCTCGGGCAGGAGATCAGCGGCAACGAGAAAGGGCGCGATTTCTCCGGCGTCACCGTCACCGGATGGAACCCGGTCGGAAACTACGCCATCCAGTTCCACTTCTCCGACGGCCACCGCACCGGCATCTACTCCCAGGACTACCTCCGCGAAATCGCCGACGAGAGCTGAGCCAAACCTTTTATTTTTTACCGCCCGAAGGGCACCCCCATGACTCCGAACGTCCTTGCCGAACGCTATGCCACCGCCGCGATGAAAGCGGTCTGGTCCCCCGAAGGAAAAGTGCGCCTCGAACGCGAACTCTGGATCGCGGTGATGAAAGCCCAGCGCGACCTCGGGCTCGACATTCCCGCCGAGGCCATCGACGCCTACGAGCGCGTCGTCGA
>DDTJ01000097.1:0-337 GCA_002344525.1 Akkermansiaceae bacterium UBA2367 | reverse complement strand
GACGAGCCGCGACCTCACCGAGAACGTGGAGCAGCTCCAGACGCATCGCGCCCTCGGCGTGGTCCGCCTTCGCACCGCCTCCGCCCTGCACCGCCTCGCCCGCCGGGCAACGGAGTTCCGCGATCTGGTGATCACCGCCCGCACCCACAACGTGGCGGCGCAACTGACGACCTACGGGAAGCGCCTCGCCATGTTCGGCGAGGAGCTGCTGCACGCGGCGCGGCACCTCGACGCCCTCGCCGGGAGCTATCCGGTACGGGGCTTGAAAGGCGCGGTCGGCACCCAACTCGACCAGCTCAGCCTCTTCGACGGCGACGCCGGAAAAGTCCTCGAACTG
>DDTJ01000027.1 GCA_002344525.1 Akkermansiaceae bacterium UBA2367 | reverse complement strand
ACCCCTAATCTAGGAAAGACCCATCCTTAATCCTCAATCGAAATGGTCAAATCCAATTTCTCTCATCATTGTTCCTTGCACAAGGATCGTTAGGAAGACCGTTCCAAAAACAATGGAGAAGACCGCGAAAATGGTCTTATCCTGCCACCCATGAAGCGCTACCGAACCCTCCTGCTCGCCACCCTCCTGCCCTTCGTGGCGGCGTTGTCCGGCGATGCCGGGACGGAGGCGGACTACCCCCGCGTCTTCCGCACTTTCATGCCGAATTCAGGCCCTTCGGCTTTCGCGGTGGAGCTGGTGCCCTCGCTGGCGCTGTGCTACGACCCCCTGCGCGGCGGGGTGGGTGAGATCTGGACGGGGAGCGTCGATCTGTCGCCCACGCTCCGGGCGAAGATCAACGGGACGGCCATGCCCCGAGGCGAGATTATCTATCTCGCGACTCTGGGCCATGCCTTCTACGTTCCGACGCTGGTCCATCCGTTGCGCCTCGGCGATCCGGCCGCAGAGCCGGAGTATCGTTTCAAGGGCTACCGCTACGAGGCCGGAGCGATCGTCTTCGAGTTCACCCTGCGCGGCCATCCCGTCAGTGAGACCTTACGGGCGGACGAGGAGGGGCGCGGCCTCGTGCGCGAGTTGGCCTTCCCCGAGGGCGGAGGCCCCGCCTTCTTGCGGGTTGAGAAGCAGGTCGCCGCCGAAGTCCACGTCGAAGGCGGTGCGGAGGTCGAGCCGGGCCTGTGGCGCTTCCCCGAGGGCGGGAAGGCGACGGTCCGCATCCTGCCTAAAACGCCCGCCGCGCCCTGAAGATGCCCCGTTTCCTCTCCATCCTGCTCGCGCTGTTCGCCGTCTCCCTGCGGGCCGACAACACCTACGAGATCGAGGAAATCCCCTTGCCTGAGGGGATGGTGCCGGAGATCTCCGGCGTGGCCTTCACCCCGCAGGGCAGCCTCGTGGTGGTGAACCGGCCCGGCGAGGTCTGGCTGACGTCCGATCCCGCAAAGGGGGCGAAGGGGCCGTGGCAGCGCTTCGCCTTCGGCCTGCACGAGCCGCTCGGGGTGCTGGCCCTATCGGAAAACGAGATCTACGTGACCCAGCGGCCCGAGCTGACCCGTCTGCTCGACAACGACGGCGACGGCGTCGCGGACCGCTACGAGACGGTCAACGACGACTGGCACGAGTTCACCTTCGGCCTGCGCCGGGACCGAGAGGGAAATTTCCTCCTCTCCACCGGACTGCCCGATGTCGCCGGGTCCATCAACCCGCTGCATCCGCGCGTGCCGTTGAGCGAGGAGAAGGTGCATCGCGAGGCGAAGCCCTCGCCCGGCCTCTACGAAGGCTGGGCGCTGAAGGTCTCGCCGCAGGGACGGCTCACCCCCATCGCGAGCGGCTTCCGCGCCGCCTCCGGACTCGGCCTCAGTCCGGAGGGCGAGTTGTTCGTCACCGACCAGCAGGGCGACTACATCGCCACTAGCACGCTCGTCTATGTCCAGCCGGGTCGCTTCTACGGGCATCCCGCCTCGCTCAAGTGGCGCGAGGACTACGCCGGTCCCGTCGAGAGTCTCGAAACGCTGGCCGCGATGCGTTCGCCCGAGGCGGTGGCCCTGCCTCACGGTGCCCTCGGTGGCAGTCCGGGCGAGCCGATCTGGGACACCACCGGAGGGAAATTCGGTCCCTTCGAGGGGCAGGTCTTCATCGGCGATTTCACGAAGCTGATCAGCCGCGTCTTCCTCGAAAAGGTCGCGGGCGAGTATCAGGGGGCTGCCTTTCCTTTCCTCCGCGACGCGGTCGGGCTGGAGGCGATCCAGGCGAACAGCGGGGCGAACAGCCTCACCATCCCGGCGGGCAAGGACGGGCTGAAGCATTTCCGCGACGTACCGCCGCGATCAGGCACCCCGTTGCGTCCCGGCAACATGCGCTGGCCTTCGCGCCCGACGGCAGCCTCTACGTGGGGCAGACGACGCGCGGCTGGGGAAAGGGTGACGGACTCCAGCGCATCGTGTGAAGCGGCAGGACGCCGGTGGAAATCGAAACGATGCGGCTCACGAAGGAGGGATTCCGCCTGACCTTTACCACCGCGATGGACGCGGAGCGGCTCGCCGGCGCGAAGACTTGGCGGGTGAGCCGCTTCCGCTACCTCTACCTGCCTTCGGGCAGTCCGCGCGCAGACGAAGCACCCAGCAAGGTCGCGGCTATCCGTCCGTCCGCCGAAGCCCGCTCCGTGGAATTGGCCTTGGCCGATCTTGAACCCGGCTACATTTACGAAGTGGAACCCGAGGGCTTGGTCTCCGCCGAGGGTCGATCCTTGGAAAACCCGCTCGCCTTCTACACGCTCAACCGCCTCCTCGACGGACGCGGCTTCACCGGGCCGATGTCGGAACCACTGCTCATCGCCAAGGCGGAGTCCGGCGACGGCCCCGATCCCGAAGCGGGCCGTCAGGTCTATGCCACCTTCTGCGGCACCTGCCATCAGCCTGACGGCAGCGGCGGCGGCCTGCCCGGCGCACAGCAACTCGCGGCGGCGAACTTCCGCCAACGCGGCCCCGACGGGCCGCTCGCGAAGCCGGACGAGGTGCTTCTCAAAATCATCACCGAAGGTGCCGAAGAAAAACCCATGCCGCCCTTCGGAGGCGTGCTCCAGCCGGGGCAGATCCGCGATGTGCTGGCCTATTTGCGGGCGGCTTTCGGGGAGGAGAACCCATGAGCGGCACCAACGAAAGGATGGCCACGAAAAAGCACAAAGGGTCCATCATCATTTTTTTGTCTTTTGTGCCTTCTTGCAGCCATCTCTTCAAATCCATCACATCATGAACTTCCGCCTTTGCCAATTCGTTCTGTTCTTCGCCGCCGCTTTGCCGAGCCTTGCCGTCTGGGCTGACGATGCCCCCCGCATCAACCGCTTCGTCGAGTTGATGGAGTCCGGCAAGCCGGCTTTCGGCATCTTCTCTTCGAACATCTCCCTGCGGGCCGGGGCCAGCATGGCGGCGAGCGGACTCGATTTCGTGATCATCGACATGGAGCACTCTCCCTACGATCCGACGCGGCTCGAAGCCTGCCTCGTCGCCATGACGAGCAAGACCGAGGTCCTCAAAAACGGCTTGCAGATGCGCACCGCTCCCATCGTGCGCGTGCCCGCAGCCGGGCGGGAGCAGCTCCAATTCATCATCAAACAGGTCCTCGACCTCGTGGGCATCGTCGTGCACCATGTGGACACGCCCGAGGATGCCCTCGCCATGGTGCGGGCGTGCCGTTTCCCGCAATTGAAGGACGCGCCCGACCACGAGCCGAAGGGGCTGCGCGGCGTCGGCTACGGATGGGCGGCGCGGCAATGGGGGATCTCGGGCGGCGAATACGCCGAACGCGCCGACCTCTGGCCGCTCGATCCCAAGGGCGAACTGGTGCTCTGGCTCATGGTCGAGAGCGCTTCGACCGTGGAGCACATTGAGGCCATCGCCGCCACGCCGGGCGTCGGCGGGCTTTTTGTCGGACCATCCGATCTCGCCTTTTCCCTCGGTGTGCCGCTGGGTGATCCCGCCGTCGAGGAGGCCATCGAGAAGGTGGTCGCCGCAGCCAAAGAGAGTGGAGTGCCCCTCGGCGCCCTCTGTGGTGGTGCCGAGGTCGAGAAACGCCTCGCCCAAGGCTTCACCATCCTCGCCGTCGGCACCGATGGCGGGATTTCCGGCGGAGTGCAGGAGGCGGTGAAAAAGGGGCGGGCTTTCAAGAAGTGAGCGCCATTCGGCCCAAGAACCGCGATTCGAAAAAATTTCGGGAGATCGTCACACGGGTTCGGATCGGGAC
Source organism: Akkermansiaceae bacterium UBA2367 (assembly GCA_002344525.1). Taxonomy (GTDB): domain Bacteria; phylum Verrucomicrobiota; class Verrucomicrobiia; order Verrucomicrobiales; family DEV007; genus Arctic95D-9. Next base: position 1,911 of record DDTJ01000027.1, on the reverse strand, counting down.
AAGAGGAGGTGGATCCTGCCCCCTCCGGATCCAAAAGGTAACCCCGGTGCCGCTCACGCGGCACCGGGGCCCTCCTCCTTACAAGATCGAACGGGGTCATGAACGCTTGAAGCGCGACCCCGCTCTCACAAGTCGTTTTTAATGAATTTGCGACAAAGCCGCAAGAAAAATTGCGCGGTTCGTGAAATTCCTTTTTGGCGTCATGCCGTCCGTCCGGTCCAAATCCAGCCATTTTCGCCATAGCGGGCGAGCGTTTCTCGGGTCAATTCGTCGGCGTCGGCACCCTCCTCCAGCACCGCGAGCATGGTCGATCCCGAGCCGGAGAGCAGGGCGGCGCACACTCCGGGCCGGGCGAGAAGCCAAGACTTCATCTCCCCCAGGACGGGGAATTTCTCGAAAACGGGACGCTCCAAATCGTTGATCAGTTCGCCCCAAGGCCCCGGCTGGCCACTGTAGGAGAAGCCGACGCATTCCCGCGATTCCGCGTAGCGGCGGTAGGCCCACGAGGCGGCGATGCCGAAGGCGGGCTTGTGGAGGAAGACGCGCAGCGACGGAGGGGCCTCCCCGGCAGGGACCGGTTCGACGATCTCCCCGCGACCGCGGCAGTCGCAGGGGCGGTCGTAGAGGAAAAAGGGGATGTCCGACCCGATCATCGCGCCCACGGCGGCGAGTTCAGGCGCGGACAGGTGGAGCGAGGCCATCTCGTTGAGCGCCCGCAGCACTGCCGCCGCGTCGCTGCTGCCTCCGCCGAGGCCGGCTCCGTGGGGGATGTGTTTCTCCAGATCGATGCCGACCCCGAAGCTCCGCCCCGTGTGGCGTTCGAGGGCGCGCACCGCCTTCACGACGAGGTTGTCCCCGCCTGTCGGCAGGCTCGGGTCGGAGCAGCGCAACACGACTTGCCCGTCGTCGCGCCATTGCAGACGCAGTCGGTCGGCGAGGCCGAGCGCCACCATGCGCGTCTCGATCTCGTGGTAGCCGTCCTCGCGTTTGCCGAGGATGCGCAGCCAGAGGTTCGTCTTGGCGGGGGCGGCGATCTCGTGGATGCCGCCCTGGTCGGGGGAGGGTTCGCTCATGTCGCGGGCCAACCGATAAAGGCGAAGTGGCGCCCCGTCCTCCCTTTTTCGAGGCGGTAGCTGTAGTAGCGGTCGGGGTCGCCGCTCGTGCAGACGCCGCAGTCGTGGACCTGTGCGGCGGGCACGCCGGCGGCGACGCAGTCCGCGACGATGTTCGCGGCGAAATCGACCTCGTAGGCGGGCGGGCGGATGCAGGGGGCGAGTTGCACGACGAGGCTGGCGGGATCGGTGCCATGGACCTCCCGCATCTTCGCGATCGTCGCCGCCGCGATGCCGAGTTCGGTGCCTTTTTTCCCTGAATGGGCGATGCCGCAGACGCGCCGCACCGGATCGGCGAAAAAGACCGCCCCGCAGTCGGCGACCCAGACTCCGAGGAACTGCCCCGCCATGCTGGTGACAAGAGCGTCGGTCGCGGGAAAGTGGACGCGGGCGGGACGGCTCCCCGAGACCGTTCCGACCGCCGCGCCGTGGACCTGCTCTCCGGTGGCGAGATGCTCGCGGGCGACGCCGAAGGTGGAGAGGAGTCCTGTGTGGAAAGGTTCGAGCCGCGCGAGGGCCTCCTCGCGCTCGCAGACGACATCGATCTCCGGGCTGCGGAGGAGGAAGCCATGGGTCAGGCCGGGGATCGCGGCGAGGGCGGGAAAGGTCTCGATGAAGGGGGATTCGGGCATTTCCTTGAGCGAAACCGTCATCCGGGCGGGAGTCAACCGGGGACAAGCGACGGTTTCGGCTAAAAGAGGCGGGGATTAGGGCGCTCAGACGTTGCTCCATATCCCTTTTGACTAGCAGCCTGTCGGACTTGAACCGGTGACAATCGCGGAGGGCGGGCCAGGTTGCC
>DDTJ01000039.1 GCA_002344525.1 Akkermansiaceae bacterium UBA2367 | reverse complement strand
ATCATCAAGGGACAGATCCTTGAGGAGGCCACCATCTACACCGACGGCTGGAAGGCTTACGACTGCCTTGTGACCGAGGGCTACAGGCATCACAGGATCCACCATCACGAGAACGAGTTTTCCCGTGGCAGGAACCATGTCAACGGCATTGAAAGCTTCTGGAGCTATGCGAAGCTGAGGATGGCCCAGATGAAGGGAATCAGAAAGGACCGCTTCCTCGACCATCTGCTGGAAAGCCAATGACGGCATGGGCGATGGCGTTGATGTCGGTGGGACCGCTTCCTCGACCATCTGCTGGAAAGCCAATGGAGATGGAACCACCGTCAGGAGAACACCCTGCTGATACTCAAGGAAAGCCTCCTCAATTCACCCCTAATCTAGGAAAGACCCTAAATAAAAAAGTAGCCACTCGTCCCGGCGCGGAGGCAAGCGGAAGAGAGGAGCGCGGGCACTCCTGCCCGCAACGGCAGAGGCAGCGGGCGGATAGGCTCCGGGTGCGGACAGGAGTGTCCGCGCTCCCTTCTCACAGCCGTTCGATCAGATCGGCTACGAGATAAATGAAAATGCTCTAGCCAGCCGTCTCCGGAAGATCACCTGGATCAAACCTCCCTACCGCGCGGACGTCCGCTTCGTCCGCCGGACCCGGGCGGACGGCGTTCCCCGTCGGCTGGATCGCGTCCGCACGGCGGGATGTGGCGTCGCGAGCGGCGCGGCGGGCAGGGCTGGCCCTTGCTTCCAGATCTGCATGGAGCGCTGGATCACGGCGACGACTGCGGGCATGGCCGCGCGGGTGCCTTCGCGGGCCGGGGCCGCGGTGTCGGCGACGAGAGTCCACGCGCAGCGTGGAAACTGGGGGAAATGGAACTCGCGCGTCTCGTGCCTCGCGTTGAAGAAGAGCAGGAGCGATTCGCGCGTCTCCGCCCCGTTGATGAGCACGGCGAAGGAGCCCGCCTTCTCTGCTTCCCAGTCGATGGATTCCTTCGTCTTGCCGTCGGGGCGCAGCCAGCAGATGTCGGGCAGGCCGGTGTCGCCGACGGGCTGCCCGGTGAAGAAGGCGTTCCGCCGCAGGCAGGGGAACTCACGCCGCAGGCGGATGAGCTTCTTCACGAAGGTTCGCAGGGCGGCGGCCTCCTCGCTGTCGTTCCACGGGATCCAGCCGATCTCGTTGTCCTGGCAGTAGCCGTTGTTGTTCCCCCCTTGGCTGCGGAGGCGCTCGTCGCCGGCGAGGAGGAAGGGCACGCCCTGCGAGCAGAAGAGGGTGGCGAGGAAGTTCCGCGCTTGGCGACGGCGCAGTTCGAGGATGGCGGGGTCGTCCGTCGGGCCTTCCACGCCGTGGTTGAAGGAGATGTTGTGTGAGTCGCCGTCGGCGTTGCGCTCCCCGTTGGCGAGGTTGTGCTTCTGATTGTAGCTGACGAGGTCGTGCAGGGTGAAGCCGTCGTGCGAGGTGACGAAGTTCACGCTCGCCGAGGGGGGGCGGCGGTTGTGGGCGAAGAGGTCCTCGCTCCCGGTGAGGCGCGCGGCGAACTCGCCCGAGACGCCGGGGTCGCCCCGCCAGAAGCGTCTCACGCTGTCGCGGTATTTCCCGTTCAGCTCGGCCCAATCGACGGGGAAGTTCCCGATCTGGTAGCCGCCGTAGCCAAGATCCCAAGGCTCGGCGATCAGCTTGACCCCGGCGAGGACGGGGTCTTGGTGGACGGTCTGGAAGAAAGTGGCGCGGCGGCTGTAGAAGTCGGCGTTTCGCCCCAGTTCCACGGCGAGGTCGAAGCGGAAGCCGTCCACATGCATCTCCTGCGTCCAGTAGCGAAGGCTGTCCATGACGAGGCGGAGGCCGCGCGGATGGGAGATGTCGACGGAGTTGCCGCAGCCGGTGAAATCGACGTAGTGTCCCGGCCGGGCCGGGGCGGTGTGGTAATAGGCGAGGTTGTCGTAGCCTCGCAGCAGGCAGGTGGGGCCGTCCGGTCCGCCCTCGCAGGTGTGGTTGTAGACGACGTCGAGGATGACCTCGATCCCGGCGCGGTGGAGGGCTTTCACCATGTCACGGAATTCCGTGACCGGGTCATCCGTGGCCGCGTAGCGCGCCTCGGGGGCGAAGAAGCCGAGGGTGTTGTAGCCCCAGTAGTTGTCCAGTCCGCGCTCAAGGAGGAATCCGTCGTCGAGGTGCTGGTGGACGGGCAGGAGCTGCAGGGAGGTGATCCCGAGGTCGCGCAGGTAGTCGGTCGAGGCGGGATGGGCGAGCCCGGCGTAGGTGCCTCGCAGGGCCTCGGGCACGGCGGGGTTCAACTTGGAGAAGCCCTTCACGTGCATCTCGCAGACCACGGTTTCGGACATGGACGTTCCGGGGGGGGCGTCGTCCTCCCAGTCGTAGCGGTCGGTCGCGGGGACGAATCCGCGCGGGGCGTGGGCGGCGCTGTCGGTGCGCTCGCGATCCCCGCTCTCGTCGCGGGTGCGCATCGAAGGATGGTGCCGCGAGGGGCCGTCGATGCGGCGGGCGTAGGGATCGAGGAGGAGCTTGTGGGGGTTGAAGAAAAGGCCCGCGAGGGGATCCCACGGACCGTCGACGCGGTAGCCGTAGGTGCTGCCCGGAGGGATGCCCTCGATGCGGAGGTGCCGGGTGTCGCCCCGCCGCTCCACGAGGGGGAGTCGCATCGTCTCCTTTGTCGGCTTGTCAGGATCGGTGAAAAGGCAGAGCTCCACACTGGTGCCGGCGGGCGCGTTCACCGCGAAGTTCACCGAACCGTCGGGCAGGGCGGTGGCTCCCAAGGGCCAAGGGCGGCCGGGGAGGACGGACAAGGCGGAGGCGATGTCTGGGCTGGGCATGATTTTTTGGGGGTGGGAACCTAGCCGAAAAGACGCAGGTTTCCTGCCGGAATCGCGAAAAGTTGAGCGCTTGGCCAACGGGAAAGGCGCGATGCGGCTGGCGGTTGGTGTCCTTGCCCCGCTCAACTCCCCGCGACGCCGCCCTCGTTCGCGACGACCCGCAGCCTTACCCGTTGCGTCGTATGGCCGCCGTCCATGTTCGTCGAGAGATGGAAATCGCGGACGGTTGGCTTCGCGATCTTCGAGGCGGTGATGAAGAGACGCTGCTCGTCCTTGCCCGCGTGGATCATGAGTCCGCTCAGGCCGATGTTGTCGATGTAGATACCGTGGGGCAGGTTGCGGCCCGACTCCTCGGTACCGAAGCGGACTTCGTCCTCGAAGCCCTTCCGCTCGGCGGCGACGAGGGCGGTGATGGTCTCGCCGGGGCGGATCGTGAACTCGAGCACGCCGTCCTCCGCCATCTTCCCGGACTCGCCGTCGGGCTTCAGGTGGACGCGCAGCTTCGGCTCCTTGACGAGAGCCACGGGTGTGGCCGTGCCCGCGTCCTTTGCGACCTCGCGACCGTCGATCACGGCCCGCGCGATCACCTTCACCTTCGCGGCGTCCTCCTCGGAGAGTCCGGCGAAGTCGTCGGAGGCCCGCAGGGTGGCGAAGGCGCGGTCCTGACCCGCCTCGATCTCGATGGGCTGGGAAACGGATAGGCTGGAGGGCAAGCCGGTGACCTCCACGGAAATGGGACCTTCGTAGCCGTCGAGGCGCGTCGCGGTGAAGCCGATATCGCGACCGCTGCCGGGAGCAAGCTTCAAGTCCTTCCACGCGGTAGCGACGGCGAAGTCGGGCTTCAGGCTGCGGGCGACGAGGGTGTAGTCGTAGCCTTCGCCGCCGAAGCCTCGCACGTCGGAGAGGCGCACGAGATAGTCGCCGTCGGCGGGGGCGGTGAAGCGCAGCACCGAATCCGACCCGAAACGGCGGTCGGGATCGTCGTCGTTCTCGTAGTTCAGTCGATAGACGGGCAGGCCGTTGCTCCCCGGATCGGAGCCGGGAGGCAGCGCCCTGACAATGTAGCAAGGCTGGCCCATGGGGTGCGCCGTGGCCGTGGTCTGGAACCAAGTGCGGCGGTTGCCGAAGCCCGGATAGACGATGAAGCCGGAGTCGGGACCGCGCGGGTAGAGGTGCAGCTTCACGACCTCGCCGTTCACGTAGAGGAGTTCGTTCAGCTCCATCTCCTCCCAGTTGTGGACGCGGAAATCGCCCGAGGCCATCGAGTCCTTGCCGCGGAAGGTGAGCCACGAGTCGCGCATGGCCTGCAACACGACCTGCTCGACCGGATGGCCCTTCGCGTCGAGAATGGCGAGCTTGGAATCGAGCTTCGAGCCGGACTTGGACTGAGGCCGCGCCGCATCGACCTCGAAGACCCAAGTCTCCCCGGCCTTCGCGGTGAAGGGGTAGTCGTCCACTTCGCCGGGCTGGGAGAGGCGCCCCTTCGCCTCGCTGCGGCGTACGAGCGGGGGATTTGGTCCCGAAGCGGATTCGGTCAGGGTGAGTGTTTCTGCCTCGACATCGGTGCCTGTCGATGGGACCGGGGATCTGCGAATCAGCATTCCGCCCGTCTTTCCATTGGGATCGATCTTGACCTTCGGAATCAGTCCGATTCGCTCCTGCGATCCGTCGAGCCGTGCGGCGAACACGGCGTCCCCTTTCGGTGCGAAGGCCAGCACCGCGAGCACGTCGGACTGCGGGCCGTAGTCCTTCACCGGCTCCAGATCGGGCAGGCTCCACAGCTTCAGGGCGCGGTCGGCCGAGGTCGTGGCGAGGCGCTGGCCGTCGGGGGAAACGTCGAGTTCGACGATGGCGTCCTCGTGTCCGAAGCGGGCCTCGACGAGCGGGTTCAGCTTCGGCGCGGTCGTCGAGACGAAGCGCCAGAGCCGGATGCGGTTGTCCGCGCCCGCCGCGACGATGTGCCGTCCGTCGGGGGTGAAGGCGACTCGGTATTGCTCGGCGGTGGGCTGGTTCAGGGTGTCGAGCCGCTCGCCCGTGGCGACCTGCCAGATCTTGCAGGTGCCGTCGCCGCTCGCGCTCGCCAGCGCGGTGCCGTCGGGGGAGAAGGCGAGGTCGTAGATGGCCCCGTTGTGGGCGGTGAGGGAGCGCAGCAGCTTGCCCGTGGCGAAGTCCCAGAGGCGGATGCTCTGGTCGTATCCCGCCGTGGCGAGGACGGCTCCATCGGGGGAAAGCTCGGCGTCGAAGAGGATGTCGCGATGGCTGCCCTCGCCGAAGCGCTTGGCCGTCTCGCCCGTGGCGGTGTCGAAAACGACGGCCTCGCCCTTCAGCCCGGAGAGGCCCGTGGCCGCGACGAGCCACGCGCCGTCGGTGGAGAAATGGAGGGCGTTGATCTTGCCCTCGGGCAGCGAGAGTGTCCTGACAGAGCCACCATCGCCGGTGGATTTCAGCTCGATGCGCCCGTGCTTCGCGAAGGCCTCCCATTGGCCGTCGGTCGAGAAGGCGGCGGCGGTGGTCGAGTCCTTCGCCGCGTCCGTCGGGGCGACCTCGGGCACGGTCAGGGTCGAGAGGATGGAGAGGTCGTGCTCCTTGGCCGGGCCTTTCGCGCCCTCCTCGATCCAGCGGGTCAGCAGGGCGATCTCGGCGGCGCTGGGCTGCGGCTCCTTCTTCGGCGGCATCGCCGGTTTCGCGGTTTTGAGGATCGTTTGGAGCAGGTAGGACTCGCCGGGCTTTCCGGGGACGAGGATGGCCTTGTCCTCCGTCTCGCCGCCCTCCATCAGTTCGGCGAAGGTCTCGACGGAGAACCCGCCCTCGTAGTCGCCCCCGTTGTGGCAGCCCGCGCAGTAGTCGCGCAACAGCGGGGCGATGTCGCGGTGGTAGTCGAGCGGTTCGGCTGCGAGAGGGGTGGCGAGAGCGAGGAGGGCGAAAGCCTGTAGCACGGGCTTCCAGCCCATGCCTCGTGTGAGAACGCCGAAGTCCTTGGAAGGTCGTTCGCTCACAGGCTCGCGCCACGCGCCGGGGTGTGGAGCGGACGAGTTTCCGGTGGCCTCCGTTCGTTCGAGACCGATGCATGGGCTGGAAGCCCATGCTACATGTCCGGACAGGGTTCGCTCAAGTTGATAAAGGGTTCTGCGCATGGTCCAAGGGGGCTTCAATCCACAACCAATGATGCTCACGCATCGGAGGGCACCGTCTTTCGGGAAAACAACCGAGTCAGGCGAAGTTCGAATGCTGGAGTCGTGATCTCCATATACCAGTTGGCAAACGGCGTGGCACCCGGAAGATGCGTCGGGAGCTGCTCGCATAGATCGACGAAGTTCCGCATCTCCTCGTTGATCTCCACAATCTTCGATTCATCGAAAGTGAACGCGACACAAACTTGATCGACGGCCACCAAATCCCGTTTATAGGCGTTCACTTCGCTCGCACGATCCCATGCCACACTCACCACTTCGCTATGAGGTTGCTTCAATGACTTGATTTCAAACCCTGAGTCGGTCAGAACCAAATCGAAATCGAATTCTGTTTTGCGAGGAAAATTAGGCGTTTCGCCAGCTTCAATCTGCTTTAGCCATCGATTGACCGTCCGACTCGGCGACGACCTCCAGCGATGGATGATAAAGAAGGCACCCACCGAAAATCCGATGACAAGGGCGATGAATATGTCCGCACTGCCAGTCATCGCTTTGCGGCTCCTTTCTTTTTGATCTCATATCCCAACTCCTTCGAAAGCCGCTTCAGGTAGGCAACCTGCTGTTTCTTTTTATCGGCCTCCGACTCAGTTCGCGTATTTTTCGGTTTGGATGCTTTGGGCTTATCGGTGACGATCATTTTGACCTCATCGCCTTCCTTCAGACGGCGAGTTGTCCATTCCACGAAGGTATGCGTTCGCGACACCAACCCGCCCACTCGAAGCTCGATGCCTTCAGGCTCTTTGGGGTCGGCTCTCTCAACCCAAGTCAGGGCCGACGTCATCACTCCAGCCTCCGGTATTCCTGCCGTGCAGAGCTTCCGTCCGTTCAGGTAGATTTCGAATGCTCTCATGCTTGTTGCTCCATGGGACAAGGGCAGGACGGGGCTTCGGCAATGGCGACAACGGAGATTCTAGATTCTGCGGGTTCCAAAACCGGGATGCCTCCGATTGTGTCGGACGACGATGATTCTGATGTGTTTGGGATAGACTTGGAAAAGAAAGTGGAAGGGAAAACGTTTCAGGTTGCTCCGGCGGAACCCGCTCGGGTCGAAATGGTGACGCTCCGGAAACTCTCTTGCGTAATCGATCGCCTCGGCAAGCTCGTCCCAGAATCCTTCGCCGAGATGGTGGGCTATATCCGTGTAGTAGGTGTAGGCTTCGCGCACTTCCGAGGGCACGCGGGGGTGATAGACGACCTCCCTCATCCCCGTCCCAGTTCAGCGAGGAATTGCTCGTGGGTGATCGGAACCACCTCGCCGGAATCCATTTCCTCGACCCTCCGGGCGACTTCGGCGTCGTCGGGGCCGCCGGGAGGGTCCGGGAAGGATTCAAGGAGATGCGCGATCAGCCCTGCCTTCTCCTCAAAGGAAAGGCCGTCTGCTTCTTTTTGGATTTCGAGTAGAGTAGCCATGAAAAAGAGATTCGGTGAGCTCGGTTACTTTTCAAGAAGCGTTTCGGTGAACAGGGTCAGGTTGCGCGTTCAACAGAGTATGGCCTCAATGCTGAAACAAAAACTCGCGCGAGGTCATCAGCGCCCAAAACAGATCCTCGACCGCAGCGCGGCGCTCGCCTTCTCCAGCCGAACCCAGCAATTCGAGAAACCCGCTCCGCTCGTGCTCCGTGGGCGGGCGGGAAAGGGTGGCTAGGCAGGCCTCCTCGACGATGCGGGCGTCGTCGGCCTTTTCCTCGATGAGGCGCTCGACGATGCTTTTCTCGGAGGCGAGGCCGTCGTTGAGGGTGTTGCCGTTGGCGAGGTGGAGGACCTGCACCATGCTCGGCTGGTTGGAGCGCTCGCATTCGCAGGTGATCTCGCGGTCGTTGCGGCCGAAGGTCTTCAGGAAGTAGGACTGCACGGCGGAGTCGTAGAGCTCGAGGGCGCGGGTACCCGCCGGGTAGAAGTCGGTGTCCTGCGTGCTGCCGTCGTTGAGGGCGACCTTGTCGAAGCTGGCGGGCACGCCGGTGACATCGACGATGGCGTCGTGCAGGACCTCGGCCATGAGGCGGCGGGGCATGTGGCGGGAGAGGTATTTGCTGTCGTCGCGGTTCTCGGAGAGGACTTCGCCGCCGCGCTGGTAGGTCTCGCTCTGGAGGATGGTCCGCATCAGGGCCTTCAGGTCGAACTGACTCTCCACGAGATGGGCGGAGAGGGCGTCGAGGAGCGGCTCGTTGCTGGCGGGGTTCGAGGCGCGGAGGTCGTCCACGGGATCGACGAGACCGCGCCCGAAGTAGGCGGCCCAGACACGGTTGGTGATGGAGCGGGCGAAGTGGGGATTCTCCGGCGCGACGAGCCAGTCGGCGAGGGCCTCGCGGCGGTCGCCCGGATCGTCGGGGGCGAGCGCCTCGCCGTCGAGCGGGGCGGGCGTCTGCGGCTTGCCGGTGCGCGGCTGGATGAGGTCACCGCGCGGCTCGACGTAGAGGGTGCGGACGCCGTCGCCGTTGCGGGTCTCGCCGCCCCAGCCTTTCGCCCGGACACGGGAGAAGAGGTTGGCGAAGGCGTAGTACTGGTCGTTGGTCCACTTCTCCAGCGGATGGTCGTGGCATTTCGCACAGTTGATGGAGAGACTGAGGAAGGCCTGGGCGGTATTCTCCGCGAGGGTCTCGGGGTCCTGGTGGACAGCGTAGAAATTGGTCGCCCCGTTCTCGATGCTGAGCCCCTTCGCGGTCAGGACCTCTCGCACCATGCGGTCCCAAGGCCGGTTCTCCGCGACGCCGCCGCGGATCCACTGGTAGTAGGCCTTCACCGCCTCGGGCCGGAGGAGGCCGCCGTTGACGAGGAAGATGTCGGCCCAGCGGTAGCTCCAGTAGTCGACGAACTCCTCGCGCTGGAGCAGGGCGTCGATCAGCTTGGTGCGTTTGTCAGGGGAGGTGTCGGCGAGGAAGGCGCGGGTCTCGGCGACGGTCGGCAGCTTCCCGATGGTGTCGAGATGGGCGCGGCGCACGAAGTCCTCGTCGGAGCAGCGGCCGGAGGGCTTCAGGCGGAGCTGGCGGAGCTGGGCGAGGACGAGGTCGTCGATGAAGTTCGCCCTCGGGGCGGAGGTGAAGACCTCGCCGGGCACGTCGTTGGGGAAGGGCGAGCGGATGCGGGCGATGGCGACCTTGCTGGCGAAGAGGGCGGTCACCGCGCCTTCGCCGTGGCCGATGACCTCGGACGCGCCGGACTCGTCGATCATGGCGACGGTCTCGTCGGCGGAGGCGAACTTGGCCCAGTCGGTGACGTCGAGGCGGCTGCCGTCGTCGTAGTGGGCGGTGACGAGGAAGCGCTGGCGGTCGCCCTTCTTCAGCACGGAGAGCGGCGGATCGACCTCGATGCGGACGACGGCGGTGTCCCCGGACGAGGGGGCGGGGCTGCCGTTGGCGATCCATTCGGCGAGGATGCGGTAGTCGCGCGAACGGGGGTCGAGGCGCTTGCCGCCCTTGTGCGGCGTGGCCATCGTCGGCTTGGTGAGGAGGAGGCTCTTGGCCGGATCGAGCGGTTCGACGCGACGTCCCCTCGCCTCGCGGGTGATGGTGTGGAAGTCGGCGGGCGGATCGTAGCCGCGCAGGCTGAGGCGGAAGCCGCCCTTCCCCGCGACGGCGCCGTGGCAGGCGCCCATGTTGCAGCCCTGCCGCGTCAGCACGGGCATGACGTGGCCGTTGAAGCTCCACGCGAAGGCTTGGTCGTGGTTCGCCACCTCGATCTCGCGGGTGGCGACGGCATCGCCGACTCTCGCGGTGAGCATGGCCTTGCCATTGCCCCGGGCGTGGAGGACGCCATCGACGATCTCGGCGACGCCGACGGGGGCGAGGGAGAGCAATGGCGAGGCTTCCTCACCGACGAAGGCCTCGCCGTCGGTCCGCTGCACGAGGATGTGCTGGATCGCCTCGGGTCCGTCGAGGCGGATGGTCTCGGGGAGGATGCGGAGGTCGGCTGCCGCCGCAGTAGAGGAGACGGCCAAGCACAGAAATGGCAAGAGGGATTTCATCCTGACATACCGACCAAGAAACGACAGGGCAGCCGGAGCGGCCGCCCTACAGAAACCCGCGTTCGGTCCAGTCCTGTAGGGCGGGCGCTCCGCCTGCCGCTGGCCAATGTCTCGTTGCGCTTTCATTATCCAAAATAACAAAGATCAATCACCAACAGAACGCCGGCTGCCTGCATCCGACCGTTCGGCCTTGTATGCTTTTTGGAGATCGGCCAATCCTCTCTCGATGTCGATTGTGGCCAATTCCGCCTCCTTGAAGTCCTTGATCAGATTCGCCATGTGCTCAATCGCCTTTGAATACTCGACGTATCGAAAATCCCGAAGCTTCTCTTGATTCACGGGATGACGCTTGGCGGTCTCCTCCAAGGATTGATCCCAAAAAACCACGACCTTGATTGGCGGAACGATGCCAGTGCCATCCCCGTGGGGTTCCCACTGCCAGCATTGCATCCCGATCAGTTCCCATGCTGCGACCTGCGGACCGAACGCCGAGTATGGCAGGACGATTTCGCCCGCCCGGCTGGTCGAAACGCCGAGAGTTAGGAAGCATGTGGCGATGGCGATGAGCTTCATCCTTGTCTCATCCAAACAACTCCTTCACCGGCTCGCGCCCGAAATCGACAATCGGGAAAGGCCGTCCCGACGGTCCCGGCAGGTGCGTCTCCAGATCGAAGCCCAGCGCGTGGAACATGGTCGCGACGATGTCGCCGGGGGCGACGGGCCTTTCCGCCGGGAAGCCGCCGATGGGGTCGCTCTTGCCCACGACCTGACCGCCCTTGACCCCGCCTCCGGCGAAGGAGCAGGTGAAGCACTGCGGCCAGTGGTCGCGCCCGCCCGCCGGGTTCACCTTCGGGGTGCGGCCGAACTCGCTCAGGCCCGCGACGAGCACATCGTCGAGCATGCCGCGCTGGTGCAGGTCCTCGAGCAGGGCGGAGTAGGCCTGATCGTACATCGGGGCGACCTCGTCCTTCATCTGCGTCACCGAGATGAAGGGCTTCGAGCCGTGGATGTCCCACGACAGCTCGTTGAAGACGGTGAGGAAGGTGTTCACCGTGACGAAGCGCACCCCGCTCTCGACGAGACGGCGGGCGAGGAGGAAGCACTGGCCGACGCGGTTCATCCCGTAGCGCTCGCGCACGGCGGGCGGCTCCTTGGAGAGGTCGAAGGCCGCGCGCGCCGTCTCGCTGCTCATGAGCCGGAAGGCGGAGTGGAAGTTCTCGTCGAGGAGCCGCGCGTCCTCGCTCGCCTCGAAGGATTTCACGGTCTGATCGACGAGCTGCCTCATCCGCTGGCGGCGGTCGAGGCGCGTCGCCCCGATCTGGTCGGGCGGGAGCAGGTCGGGCACGCGGAAGTCGGGCTGCGACGGGTCGGCCATGAGGGCGAAGGGATCGTAGGCCTTCCCGAGGAAGCCGCCGGCTTGGCCGTTCGGCAGGTTGCCGCCGCCGCGGCCCATCAGCTCGGGCAGGACGACGAAGGGCGGCAGGTCGTTCCGCGCCGACATCAGGAAATTGGCCACGGCCCCCGCGTGGGGCGTCTCGATGCCGCCGGAGAAGCGGCGCCCGGTCTGCATGATCTGCCAGCCCGCGTCGTGGACGGCGGCCCCGTCGTGGTGGCAGGAGCGGATGAGGGAGAACTTGTCCGCGACCTTGGCGTGGAGCGGCAGGATCTCGGAGACGTCGATGTCGGGGGCGTTCGTGCGGATGGGCTTGAAGGGGCCGCGGATCTCGCTGGGGGCGTCGGGCTTCATGTCCCAGAGGTCGATGTGGCTCGGCCCGCCGAGGTTGAAGATGAGGATGCAGGATTTCGAGTCGTCGCCCTTCACCTTGCCATGCTGCTTCGCGGCGAGGAACTGGGGCAGGGAGAGACCGATGGGCGCGAGCGCTCCGACGGTGAGGAACTCGCGGCGGGTGCGCTTCGCCCCGCAGAGGGGACCGGAGGTTTCGGCAAGGAAATCGAACATGGCGCTTTTTGGGGTTGGGGTTTCCCGCTGAAGGTGAACGTCCCAGAGTATCGGATTTCTTACGTTGCGTCTTGTAGCGCGATGCCGGGTTTTGGTATGATTCGATCATGCACTCTTTCGACCCGAAACGCTTCCAAGACGAGTTTTTCGCCCGCTGTCCCGGTCTGCGCGAGCCCATCGAGCTGATGGCGGCGATGCCGGGCATCGGGATCTTTGTCAAAAATTTGGAAAGCCGCTACATTTACAACAACGACTTCCACCGCATCCGCTACGACCGCATCCGTGCGGAAGATCTCGTGGGGAAGCGCGCCCGGGACTTCTTCCCCGCGCTCCTCGGCGACGCCTACGAGGCGAACGACCGCGTCGTCTTTGCGACGGGCCGCACCATCGCCAACCAGATCTGGCTCGTCCCCACGATCCGGGGCACGCCCGGCTGGTTCCTTTCGAGCAAATGCCCGCTGCGAGCGCCGGACGGGAGCATCGTCGGTCTGCTCGGCCTGATGACGCCCATCGAGACGCCGGAGGAGCAGCTCGCCCACTTCGGCAGTTTGCAGAAGGTGATCGAGCACATCGAGACCCACTTCGTCGACGAGATCGACGCGGAGAACTTGGCGGCGCTGGCCGGGCTTTCCGTGCCGCATTTCAACCGCCTCTTCCGCAAAGTGCTGCGTCTTTCGCCGATGGAATACGTGCTCTCCCTGCGCGTGCAGGAGGCCCAGCGGCTCCTCGCGACAACGCGCATGCCCCTGAGCGAAGTCGCTGCCGCGACGGGCTTCTACGACCAGAGCCACTTCACGAAGCGCTTTCGCAAAGTGACCGGCGTGACGCCGAGCGGGTATCGGCGGGGGTATTCGGGCGGAGTAAAAGGTGAAAAGTGAAAGGTAAAAGGTGGGGAAAAGGAGCGGGACTTTTCAAGTCCCGTTTGGGTAAAGGGGACTTGGAAAGTCCCCCTCCTTGGTATCACCCGTCCGCCAACGTCCACTGCACCGCGTTGACGAGGAGACGGCGCACGGCTGGCTGGACGACATCCTGCGGGTCTCCGAGGCTGGTGTAGAAGATACGTGCCTTGGCCGCCCCGTGGAGTCGCGTCCAAGCGATAGGCTGGGCGGGTTCGATCCCCTGCGCCTCTCCGAGCAGCAGGGGCGCGGCATCGTCCGACAGGGGCAGAACGCGGTAAAGCGAGGTGTGTCCGAGGATCGTCGCTGAATTGACTCCGGCGAGCAGGGGACTTTCCGCCGGGGCCGACGGATGGACGGCGACTCGGTAGGGCAGGCCCTTCGTCTCGTAGCCGGTGTTCTGGCAGCCGAGCATGTCCGGGACAAACTCCGGCCAAGCGGCGAGGCCGGGCGAGGGTTCCGCTTGGCCGGACGGGGGGATGAAGGCATGGTTGGCGGTGCGGATGCCGAGGAGAGGCTTGCCCGCGGCAAGGTGGGCGCGGATCGCGTCAAGCTGCTCCTGCGGCGGCGTGGCGCGGCGGACGAAGACGACGAGGAGATCGGCGCTTTCCAACGCGGCGGCGAGACCCTCGAAATGGGTCGGCTGGGCTTGGTTCCCCTCGATGATCGTCGTGCGGTGTCCGAGGGCGCGGAGCTCGTTTTCAGCGAAGCCCTTCGCGAAACCGACCGCGTCGTAGTTGTTCGGGTCTTCGGAGACGAGGAAGACGATGTGGGCGGGAGCTGCGGCGGATAGGCTGGCGGACAGGAGGAGGAGGGCGAGGAGGGGTTTCATGCGTGTGCCTCATGCTACGGGGGGCTGCTCGTTGGCGAAAGAGGTTTCTGGGGCTGGGTGGCTTGTTCCGCGTCTTCTTACTCCCTACTCCTTACCCTTACCTCTTACTCCTCCCCATAACCCGAGGAGTTAAGAGTAAGGAGTAGAGAGTAAGAGCACGGGCCCCATGACCCGTGACCCATTGACCATCCCCCCTTCCCGTCGTATCGGATCACCCCTTGGAACTGCCTTTCGACGCCACTTGGACCTCCCTCGCCCTCGCCGCGCTGGGGACGCTTTGCCTTGGCGTGTCGAAGACGGGCTTTCCCGGGCTCGCCATTCTCAACGTCCTCATCATGGCGGAGCTCTTCGGCGCGAAGAACAGCGTCGGCGTGATCCTGCCCCTGCTCGTGGTCTGCGACTTCGTCGTCTATCCCCTCTTCCGCCATTACGCGAGCTGGAAGCAGATCTGGCCCCTCGTCCCCGTGACCCTGCTCGCCATCGTCGGAGCCTCCTTTCTCCTCGACTGGCTCGACGACGGCTCCGCCCGGCGGGTCATCGGGGTGATCATCCTGCTCATGCTCGCCCTGCAACTGCTGCGCGAGTTCAAGCGCGACTTCCTCGAGCACCTCCCAGACTCGCGGCTTTTCCGCTGGTTCAGTTGCCTCCTCATCGGCGTCTCCACCATGCTCGCGAACGCGGCTGGGCCGGTCTTCTCCCTCTACGCCCTCGTCCACAAGATGAAGAAGGAGGACTTCCTCGGCGTCGGGGCGCGCCTCTTCCTCCTCGTGAACCTCTTCAAGATCCCCTTCCTCGGGAACCTCGATCTCATCAATGCCGAATCGCTGAAGCTGAACCTCCTCCTCTTGCCCGCGCTCCTCCTCGGCATCTTCGCGGGGAAGGGCCTCGTCCGCCATGTGCCGCAGCGGCTCTTCGAGATTCTGCTCTACGGCTTCTCCGCCATCGCCGGGGCGCGGCTGCTTTTTTTCTGAGCGCTCCCTATGATGTGGAATGGAGGCTGCACGCCCTTGCGAGATTCAAAGGGCATCGCCTTTTTCGGGTGCGGAGCACGGTAGGGACGCACCGCCGGGGCGTCCGCCATTTCCGCAAAAGGCGGCCATCCATCCCTCGGCGGACGGCTGAGCCAGCCGTCCCTACCGCGCTTCGAGCCAAGCTCACTCGGGCCGTAGCCCGAACAGCCCGGTGAGCCGCCCCACGCGACCGAGCGGACCCGGCACATGCATCCCGCCGACGAGGATGTCCGGCAAGCCGTCCCCGTTGAGATCGCCCACGACGAGGGAGGCGAGGTTCGAGGGCGCATCGAGGAGGCGGCGCGCCGTGAAGCTCCCTTTTCCATCGTTCTCCAGCCAGATCAGGCTGGGGAAATCGTGGATGTCCCAATCGGGATACAAGCTCGACACGACGATGTCGAGATCGCCGTCGCCGTCGAGGTCGTGCGCCACGGCGCGGTAGCAGCCCGGCATCCGGACGAGTTCGTGCGGCACCAGTTCGCCGCCCCGGTTCTCCAGCCAGCGCAGCCCGTGGTAGGGTTTCGCGACGGGGATCTCGTCCATCATGTCGCCATTCGTCCAGAGGAAATCCATGTCCCCGTCGCCGTCGAGATCGACCATGGAAAAGCCCGACGAACCGAAGGCCGGATGCGGTCCCCGCGCGAGGACGCGGCTTTCGAAGCCGCCCCGTCCGTCGTTGCGGAAGAGGACGAGGCTCTCGTGCTCCTGCGCGAACAGGGCCACGAAATCGAGAAGGCCGTCGCCGTCGTAGTCGAGAACTTCGGCTTGCATCGCCCCATGCACGTTCGCAATCGCGTGGCTCACGAACACCGTCGGGGATTGCTGCTCCAGCCAGAGCAGGCCGCCCGTCGTCCTCCAGCCGAACTGGACGACGAGCAGGTCGGGCTTGCCGTCGCCGTTGAAATCGCCCCATTTCACATCTGCGACGCGGGGGCATTCGGACAGCAGAAGCTGCGGGTCGAAGGTTCCGTCCCCTTGGTTCCTCAGCAGCCAGACCGAGCCCGCGAGCTGGTCGGTCGGGTGGACCGAGCCCAGCGAAGCCACCGCGAGGTCGAGGTGGCCGTCGCCATCGTAGTCGAAGACCGCCGTGCGCGAGGGGGCGCGGACATCGAAGATCGGTTCCTCCCTCCAGCCTCCGTCGAGATGCCGCAACCGCGAAACCCGCCCCGCGCCGTCGTCGCAGACCAGCACCTCCGGTCGTCCGTCACCATCGAGGTCGACGAGGCGCAGATCGGTGATCGTCGGTCGTTCCGTGGCCGGGGCGTCCCCCACGGGTTTCGCCTCGAAGCGCAGCCCCGGCGGAGCGAGGTCGTCGGGGATGGGGGCGAAGCGCTCCGGCGCGAGGGCGATGTATTCGTTCAGCAGCCCGGTGTATTCAGGCGGATCGAAAGGCAGGTTCCGCTCGCGAATCCACACGCCCATGAAACCGAAGACCTGCGTCCAATGCTCGCGCAGCATCGAGTCGGGCGGCGGCGCGAGATGGCAGGCGGTGCAGTATTTCTCCGCCAGCGGCGGGAGCGGGGCGGCGGTCGCCGGGGCCAGGGAGCACCACGCGAGCAGGCCGGGCAGCATCGCTCCGCGCGTTCTGGATGTTGGATCGCCTTTCCCGGTCATGGGCCGATCTTCGCACGCCGTTCGCGGGGGGCAAGGGGGGAGTGGTCCCGTGCCTCTCCGAGACTTGCCTCAACCGGGTTCCTTCAGGCTATCTCCACAACGCCGAGAAATCCGCGAAGACGAGATAGATGAACAGGACGAAGACGACGAGGCCGATGCCGAAGGGCTTGGCCCATTTCCACGGGGTCAGGTCGACCTCGCCGGTGTGATGGTGCTTCCAAGGCTGCGGCAGGGGGCGGACCTTGCTCATGACGAATTGGAAGAGCATCAGCGTGGCGAAGACGAGCGCGGCGAAATGGAATTCGTGGATCTTCTTCGCCCAGTCCGAGAAGGGCGGCACAAAGTAGCCGAGGATGAGAATGCCGCATCCGGCCACCAGCGAGAGGTTCGCCGCGAGCGCGCCGCCGCGCTTGAAGAGGAAGCCCGCCAGCACCACTGCGAAGAGGGGGATGAAGTAGAGCGCGTTCATCTTTTGGAGGTAGCCGAAGAGGCTGTCCTGCCCCGCGAGGAGCGGCGCGGCGGTCATCGCGAGGATGGCGACGACGGTGCCGACGAGCTTGCCGTTGTTGATGACTTTCCGGTCGTCCCCGAGGGCGCCCTTGGTGAAGGGTTTGTAGACTCCGAGCGAAAAGAGCGTCGCGGTGGAGTTGAGGGCCGAGTTGAAGGAACTGAGGATGGCCCCGACCATGACCGCGGCGAAGAAGCCGGTGAGCCATTTCGGGAGGACTTCGCTGACGAGGGTGCCGTAGGCGTCGTCGGGTTTGAAGCCCTCGCGCCCGCCGTAGAGGTGGAAGGCGACGATCCCCGGCAGGACGAGGACGAGCGGGGCCAGCACCTTGAAGACTCCGGCGAGGAGGACGCCGCGCTGCCCCTCGGCGAGATTGGTCGCGCCGAAGGTGCGCTGGATGATCTGCTGGTTCGTCGTCCAGTAGAAGAGGTTGATCAGGAGCACCCCGGTGAAGAGGGTCGAGAAGGGGACCGAAGAGCCTTTGCCCCCGATCGAGTTGAACTTTTCCGGATGCGCCTCCCGGATCGCGGCGAGGTTTTCGAGCGGCCCGCCGTCCCCGGCGGCGTTCAGGGCGAAGACGACGATCATGACCGATCCGGCGAGCAGGCCGAAGCCGTTGAGCGTGTCCGAGACCGCGACGGTGCGCAGCCCGCCGAAGATCGCGTAGATCGACCCGACGACGCCGATGAACCAGACCGTGATCCAGAGCAGGGTCGTCTCGTTCTGGACGCCGGTGAGGGCCTTCAGGTCGAGGATGCCCATCAGCCCGATCGCCCCGGAATAGAGGATGATGGGCAGCAGGATGACGGCGTAGGCGAGGATGAAGATCACGCTGGTGATCGTCCGCGCCGTCGCGTCGAAGCGCTTCTCAAGGAATTCGGGGATGGTGGCGATGCCGCTGCGCAGGTATTTCGGCAGGAAGAAGAGGGCCATGACCACGAGCGAGGCCCCGGCGATGACCTCCCAGGCCATTACGGAGATGCCGTCCTTGAAGGCCGCGCCGTTCAGGCCGACGAGTTGCTCGGTGGAGAGGTTTGTCAGGAGGAGCGATCCCGCGATGTAGCCGCCGGTGAGGGTCCGCCCGCCGAGGAAGTATCCGGTCGAGGTGCCGTGGTCGTCCTTGCGGGTGAGCATCCAAGTGAGGACTCCGACGAGGGCGGTGAAGAAGAGGAAAGTGAGGAGGGTCATGGGTCACGAGTCATGGGTTCTTGGGAAGGACAAGGATGATCACTCCGCCGAGAAAGTGTGGACCATCTTGTGGTAATAGGTTTCGCCGGGGCGGAGGACGGAGGAGGGCGCGTCCGGTTGGTTCGGGGCGTCGGGCCAGTTCTCGGTTTCGAGGCAGAGGGCGGTGCGGTGCTGGTATTTCACGCCGCCTTTGCCGACGGTGCTGCCGTCGAGGAAGTTGCCGGCGTAGAACTGCACGGCGGGCTGGTTCGTCGAGAGGGTCAGGACGCGGCCGGACTTCGGATCGTGGAGGCGGGCGGCCTTGACGAGATCGCCGTCCTCCGTGCCGTTGAGCACCCACGCGTGGTCGTAGCCGCCAGCGAGCTTGATGGCCTCGAAGTCGGCGTCGATGCGGTCGCCGATCACGGCGGGCTTCGTGAAATCGAGCGGGGTCCCGGTGACGGGGGCTTTCTCTCCGGTGGGGATGAGCCCGGCGTTGGTCGCGAGGTAGTGGTTGGCGTGGAGGGTCAGTTCGTGGTCGTGGATGCCCGTGCCGGGATCGCCGCTGAGGTTCCAGTAGCTGTGGTGGACGAGGTTGACCACGGTGGGGGCTTTCGTCGTGGCTTTGGCCTCCCAGACCAGCTCGTTCCGGTCGGTGAGGGTGTAGACGACCTCGACGCTGAGTTCGCCGGGATAGCCCTCCTCGCCGTCGGCGCTGGTGTAGGTCAGACTGACCCCGCAGGCGCCTTCGCCGCTGAAGCCCTCGCCTTCCCAGAGCTTTTTACTGAAGCCCTCGACGCCGCCATGGAGGGCGCAGGGGAGGCCGCCGGGATCGTTGTTCGTGGCGAGGGCGTATTCCTTGCCGTCGAGGGTGAACTTGCCTCGGGCGATGCGGTTGCCGAAGCGCCCCACCGTCGCGCCGAAGTAGGAGTTGTTCCCGAGCCAGCCTTCGAGGGTGTCGTAGCCGTGGGTGATGTCGGCGAACTTGCCCTCGCGGTCGGGCGTCTTGAGGGAGACGAGGATGGCGCCGTATTCGGTGACTTTCGCTTCCAGGCCCGAGGCGTTGGTCAGGGTCCAGAGTTTCGCCGGGCGGCCGTCGGGCAGGACGCCGTAGACGGATTCGAGGATGCCGGCGGGGGCTGGCGAGGGAAGGAGGATGCTCATCAGGGTCAGGAGGGAAAGCAGGGGAAGGGTTTTCATGGCTTGTGCCACGATTCAACTCCAAGCGCAATGCCGCCGTCAATCACGGAAACGGAAAAAGCGCGAGGACGAAGCCCCGCATCCAAGGAGCGGGGCAGGTGAAAGGGAGGGTTGACTCCCCGGCCATCCCCTGTTGGTTTGCCGCCGGATGAAACCCGAAGACTTGAAGGAACTGGCCGCCATGCTGAAACGTCGGCTCGACACCATCGCCGACGCCGATCTGCGCGAGCGCGAACCGAAGCGCCAGTTGGCGCTGTTGCAGGAGGTCTCGGAATCCATCGCCGCCTTCCACGCCCGCCATCGCGGGGCCATCCCGCCCCGGCTGAACCATTTTCTGGAGAATTGCAGCTTCCAGAAGGCGCTGGAGTGGGCGGAGGCGGAGCTGGCGAAGGGCGGAGCATAGCCATACCGTGCGCGGAATCATGCTGGACTCCCCAAGGCTGTTCCTGTAGAAAACCCCCATGCCGATGAAACGTCGCCGCTTCCTCGCCGCCTCCGCCTCGCTCCCCTTCGCCGGGGCCGCGATGGCGAATCGCTCCGTGCCTGAATGGCAGCCGAAGCTGGAGGAGATCCGGGGCCTATACGACCTCCCGGCGCTCGGCGGGGCCATCGTCACGAGCGCGGGTCTGCGGAGCGTCTCCGTCGTCGGGGTGCGCAAGAAGGGCGACGAAACGACCGCGACCGTGGACGATCTCTGGCATCTCGGTTCGAACACCAAGGCGATGACTTCCACGCTTGCCGCCATCGCCGTCGAGACGGGCAGGATCGGATGGGAGACGACCTTGGGCGAAGTCTATGCCAAGGGCAGGTCGGTGAAGTCGTCTCCGCTCGCCGGTGCCACCCTCGCCCATTTCCTGAGCCATTGGTCCGGGTTGCCGGCGAATGCGCCATGGTCTGAAGTGGCCCGCAAGGGAGGGGATCTCCGTTCGCAGAGGGAGGCGGTTCTTGAGATGGCGCTGAAGTTGGAAGATCTGCCCAAGCCCGGAGAGAATCACCTCTACTCGAATTGGGGATATGCCGTCGCCGGGCATCTGCTGGAGCGGGTTCTGGACCTGCCGTGGGAGGAAATGATGCGGAGGGCGGTCTTTTCCCGTCTCGGCATCGAGCGGGCTGGCTTCGGGGGCGTCGGGACTCCGGGGAAGGTCGACCAGCCTTGGCCGCACGGCAAGGATGGCAGGCCGATGCCGGAGAACGGCCCCTCCGTGGACAACCGGCCCCTGTTGGGTCCGGCAGGAACTGTCCACATGTCCTTCGGCGACTGGGCCAAGTTCGTCGCCGAGCATCTCGCCGGGAGAAAAGGCCGGGGCAAGCTTCTGAAGACCTCGACTTACGAACGGCTCCACACCGCCGCGCAGGAGGGCAACCCCTACGCCTTCGGCTGGCTGGACCTGGAGCGGGGCTGGGGAGGCCGGGTTCTCAACCACAACGGCAGCAACACGATGAACTACAGCGTCGCCTGGCTCGCGCCGGAGAAGGACTTCGCGCTGCTCGCCTGCACCAACCAAGGCAGCGAAGATTGCCGCAAGGCCCTCGATGACGTGGTCGGGATGTTGATCGGCGAGGTGTGAGCCCGGTTATGCTGCTCTTATCCCATGTCTCCAGTCGAGCGTCGTGGGGTTTTGGAGTGCGGCGGCATGACGCCGTTTCCGGGGAGGGGCGACATGTCGCCCCTAGGGGAAGGTGCGGACATCTCCACGCACTCCAAGCAGGTCAGCCATCCGTCTTGGCAATCCGGCTCATCGCTTCGTCGTAGGAGATGAACTCGACCTTCCCGATCGGATGCCACTGTTCGGGAGTGGGCATGTCTCCCGGATCGGCGACCCATCCGACAAATCTCCCCGTTTCGTCAAAGTAGTAGGAAGGTGCAGCCGATGGCAACGCCCACACCCATAAGGAGGGCAAAAGTCCATCGAACTCCATGAGCGTTCCCGCCCTCGACTCGAAAACCCGAACAGATGCCTTGCGGGAGATCTTGCCATCGAACTCGATCAGCCGAACGGCATCGCCCGGAGAGATTTGCTTTTGATAGACCATCTGGGAGAGCACCAGCCATGAGATGAAAAGGGCGAACCCTCCATATCCCACGAATCGGGATTTGAGAATCGTCTTCATCGCTCGAATCGCGACTCCGGCCGTGGAAGACGAGGACATGCGCTCTCACCCCGCGAACACCGACTCCTTCACATGCCCTTCGTTCAGATCGACGCGTTCGGGGCGGCCTTTGTGCATGTAGATGACTTCAGTGTGGTCGAGGCCTAGCAACGCCATAATGGTCGAGTGGATGTCGTGGACGTGCATCTTGTCCTCGACGGCGTAGAGGCCGAGCTCGTCGGTGGAGCCGATGGTCTGGCCACCCTTGACCCCGCCTCCGGCCATCCACATGGTGAAGCCGGTGGGGTTGTGGTCGCGACCGTCGCCCTTCTCGCTCATGGGGGTGCGGCCGAATTCGCCGCCCCAGATCACGAGGGTGTCGTCGAGGAGACCGCGCTGCTTCAGGTCTTGGATCAAGCCGACGATGGGCTGGTCGACGTTGGCGCAGAGGCTGCTGTGGTTTTCCTCCATCTTCGAGTGGCTGTCCCACTTGCTCCCAGCCCCGTGGTAGAGCTGCACGAAGCGCACGCCGCGCTCGATGAGGCGGCGGGCCATGAGGCATTGGCGTCCGTAGACCTCGGTCTCCTTGTGGTCGAGGCCGTAGAGCGTCTTGATGTGCTCGGGCTCGCTGTCGAAGTCGATGGCCTCGGGGGCCTCCGCCTGCATGCGGAAGGCGAGCTCGTAGCTGCGGATGCGGGCTTCGAGGTCGGTGTTGGAGGAGCGGAAGGCGTGGTGGCCTCGGTTGAGCTTCTCGATCAATTCGAGTTTGCGCTGCTGCCGTCCGTCGTCGACGCCGGAGGGGTTGTTGAGGTTCTTGATCGGCTCGGGACCGTTCTCGAAGAGCGCGCCTTGGTGGACGGCGGGGATGAAGCCCGAGCCCCACATCCGCGCTCCGTTCACGATCATCGAATTCGAGTCTTTGATGACGACGAAGCCGGGGAGGCTGTCGTTCTCCGTGCCGAGACCGTAGGAGACCCACGAGCCGAGCGAGGGCCGCCCGCCGAAGACGGAGCCGGTGTTCATCTGGCAGACGCCGCCGGCGTGGTTGATGCCGTCGGAGACGCAGGAGCGGATGACGCAGAGTTCGTCGGCGATCTTGCCGTGGTTCGGGAGCCAGTCGGAGATCCAGAGACCGCTCTCGCCGTGCTGCTTCCATTGCCGTTTCGATTCGAGCAGGGGCGAATTGGCCTCGCCCATCGCGGTCACGGGGCGCTCGAAGCTGTCGGGCAGGGGCTGGCCGGCGAGCTTGTTGAGGAGCGGTTTGGGATCGAACAGATCGAGGTGGCTGGGGCCGCCCTCCATGAAAAGCCAGATGATGTTCTTGGCCCGGCCGAAGCGATGCGGGATCTTCGCTCCCACGGGATTGGGGAGTCCACCCGAAGCGAGGAGATTCTGTCCGGCGAGGGCGGAAAGCACGACCGCGCCGAAGCCGGCTCCGGCACGGCTGAGGAATTCGCGGCGGCTGGTGGGGTGGTCGATACGGTGGCAGAAGGACATACGCTTCGCTTGGTTAAAGGTGGGAAGGCAAAAAGTGAAAGGTAGGAATGGTGACGCTACGTCGTTGCCCTAGGTGGTTCTTGACGGTGGCGATTCATGGTTGCTCGACACCTGACAAGGCTCTCAACATCGCATCACGATATTCAGGGTCCTTCTCGTGAAACTCCACCACTCGTGAGGCGAAATCGATATTCAAATAGTGTTCGGCATAGTCGCGTTCATAAGCCTCGTCACTGTCCTCCTTTGGCTCAAAGAACAACTTGATCTTCGTGCTGCCTGCCTCTAGCTGGGCGGGGATGCCCTGTAAACTGATCGCTGTAAACGTGGTGGACGGAGCCATCTTCTCAGGACGGAGAGGCCCTCCGTAAAGGTTGGCTAAAATCGCTACGAAATCGTCGCTAGCTGCTCCGACGCTCTCCACATCCAAAGTGGATTGGTAAGTTGTAATGCCGGTGTCTCCAAGAGTGCCTTGCTTCCATGCGGGTGGCAAGCGGAAACGGAATCCAACTTCTGTGCCATTATGCACTCCGCGGGCCACACACACTTGGACGCCATTCGAAAGACGCTCATGGCTTATAAGCGATAAGGCCAAGTCCACAAAGCCTCCTTCCTCCATGGAAGTCGTTACTTCGGGTAGCGTAGCTTCAGGAATTTGAGAGTTCGGTGAGCAGGAACCGAATAGCCATGAGAATAGACCCATAAGGATTAGAGTGGTTTTTCTGGAAAGCATTGCAATTGAGCGAACAGTATAGATAGAGAAATGAGCGGAAGGTGGTCTCAATGCAGATAGAGAAACTCGTTCGAGTTCAGCAACGCATGGCAGAAGTCGGAGACGGCTCCGAGGAGACGGGGTGGGACACCGCTGGCGGCGGGGTCTTTGGCGTCGCGCTTCCACGCGGTGCCGGGGGCGGGCGTCTCGCCGTCGGGTCCGGTGAAGGTCCAGTCGAGGACGCGGCGGGGTTCGGGGAGGAGGGACTCGGCATCGGAGCGCTGCGGGAAGACGAGGAGCTGCTCCTTGCGCAGGGTGCCTTCGCTCACGGTGAGGCGGGCGACCTGACCGTCCCAGAGGTGTCCGGCTTGGGCGCGACCGCCGAGCAGGGTGGCGACGCTTTCCTTCACCGAGAGGCCGCCGACGATCTGGTGCGGGACGGTCGCGCTCTGGAGCGGCGCTTCGGGGTCGGAGAGGTCCTTCAGGTAGAAGGTGGCGCTGCCCTTGGCGAGGTCCGCCTTCGAGGGACGGGCGGAGATGGCGGCGGCGAGATAGACGGGCTTGCCGAGGGGCACTTTCAATCCCGAGGCGACGACTTCGTAGAGGCGGTTCTTCTGGAAGTCGTCGCCAACGATCTGGAGGATGAAGTTCTGCGGGTCGAAACGCGACTTCGCGCTGGTGACGCCGAGGGACCAGCCGATGTGGTCCGGCGATCCGTCCCAGCGGCTGAAGAGGGTGTTCACCGAGGCGTCGGAGTGGACGTTGTCGAGCACGGCGACGGCCTCGATGGTGAAGTCCTCCTCGGGCAGTTTCAGGCCGGAGAGTTCGAGTCGCTCGAAACGGCTCCCGGGCTGGAGCCAGAGGGCTTTCTCGCCGACGGGGAGGCCGCCGGTCTGCGAGAAGAACTGCGAGATGGGGCGCAGCCCGGTCTCGTTGGGGAACTTGTCGCCGGGCATGGCGGGCGCGTCGATGGAGCCGGACTGCGACTCGACGAAGGCGAGCACGGTCTCGACCTCGGCGGTGAGGGCCTCGCGCCCGTAGGCGATGCGGTAGGCATCGCGCACTTGGTCGGGGCCGAATTCGCCTTTCCCCTGGAGGAGGCGCTTGGCGAAGGCCTCGGCGCGTTCGAGCGACCAAGCTCCGTTCACGAGCAGGAGGGACTGGTTCGGCGTGGTCGTGGCGATGCGGTTCGGCGTGGAGCTGAACCCGGCGGGCGAGTCGAATTCGCCGATCATCGCGTCGGGCGTGTTGCGCCGCTTCTTCATGTAGACGCTGCGGTTCGGCGCGGTGCCGTCGATGGCGGGACCGCCCTCGCGGTGGGCCAGTTCGCCCGAGGCGGCGAGGGTGGCGTCGCGGATCTGCTCGGCGTCGAGGCGCTGGGGCGGGTAGCGCCAGAGGAGGCGGTTGCCGGGATCGGCGATCTCCTCGTCGCTGGTCGGCTCGCGCCGCGCCGTCTGGCGGTAGGTCGCGCTGGTGACGATGAGACGGTGCAGGTTCTTCAATTTCCAGTCGTCTTCGAGGAAGCGGCTCACGAGCCAGTCGAGCAGCTCGGGATGGCTCGGGGCCTCGCCGAGCATGCCGAAGTCGTTCGGCGTGGCCACGAGCCCCTCGGCGAAGTGGCGCTGCCAGACGCGGTTGACCATGACGCGGGAGGTGAAGGGGTTCTTCTCGCTCGCGATCCAGTCGGCGAGGGCGCTGCGGCGGCCCGTGGTCTTTTCGGTCGGCTCGATCTTCGGCGCGGGATCGCCCAGCAAGGTCAGAAACGCGGGCTCGACGACCTCTTCCTTGCCGCGCCGTTTCAGCAGGGTGTTGGCGGCTTCCGTCCCCGTGTCGGTGGTGATGAAGGCCGCGGGCAGCGGCGCGGGCTTGAGATGGTCGAATTGCTTGAGCGCCTCGGTCAGCTCGGTGTGGCGGGCGAGCTTCTTCTCGTCCTTGGCGAAGGTCTTCTTGTAGTCGGTGCGGCGGTAGTCGAAATCGACTTGGCGCTGCACGAGCTGGGCGATCTGCTCCTCGTAGCAGGTGCGCTCCTCGGGCTTCTTCCAGTAGATCTCCTGCACGTCGTCGGGGAACTGCTTCACCGCGCCCTTCTGCTTGCCTTCGAGGACGGGTTTCTCCATGGCTTCGAGCTCGGCGCGGATCTCCTTGGTCGCGGCCTCCCATTGGGCGAGCTTGGCGTCGTGCTCGGCGCGTTGCGCGGGCGAGGCGAGGGTCTGGTTCTCGGGCCACCAAGTGGAGTTGAGGAAGGCTTGGATGGCGAAGTAGTCCTTCTGCAAGATGGGGTCGAACTTGTGGTCGTGGCATTGGGCGCAGCCGATCCCGAGCCCGAGGAAGGTCTCGCCGGTGACGTTGGTCATCTCGGTGAGGATGAGATCCCACTGCATGATGGCGTTGCGCTGGTTCCACTCGTAGATGCCGAGCCGGAGGAAGGCGGTGGCGATCAGCGTGTCGGGATCGTCCGCAGCGAATTCGTCGGCGGCGAGCTGTTCGCGGATGAACTGGTGGTAGGGCTTGTCCTCGTTCAGCGAGCGGATCACGTAGTCGCGATACATCCAGGACTCGGGGCGGTAGTCGTCGGCGCGGTAGCCGTCGCTCTCGGCATAGCGGACTACGTCGAGCCAGTGCTGGCCCCAGCGCTCGCCGTAGCGCGGGCTGGCGAGGAGCCGGTCGGCGAGTTCGGCGGTGGCTTTGTCAGGGTCCTTCGCGAAGGCTTGGGCAAAGGCGGCGGCCTCCTCGGGCGTCGGCGGGAGACCGTGCAGGTCGAAGTGGAGGCGGCGGACCAGCTCCACCGCGTCGGCGGCGGGGGCGGGCTTCAGGTCCTTCTCCGCGAGCTTCGCGGCGATGAAGCGGTCCACGGGATTCTTGGCCCAGCCTTCGCCCGCCTTCGGCGCTTCGGGATCGTGCACGGGCTGGATCGCCCACCAGTTGCGGTCCTCCTCGGTGAAGCCGTGCTCGTCGGTCGTGCCGCGCGTCGCCACTTCGGCGGGCCAGGGGGCGCCGAGGGCGATCCATTTTTCGAGGGCCGCGACCTGCTCGGGCGCGAGGGCCTTCTTCGGCGGCATGGTGAAGTCGGGATTGCTCCGCCGCACCGCCTCGACGAGGAGGGAATCGTCCGGTTTCCCCGCGACGAGGGCCGGGCCGCTGTCGCCGCCTTCGAGGATGAAGTCGCGGTGGTCGAGGCGCAGGCCGCCCTTCATCTCCTCGGCGCTGTGGCACTTGTAGCACTCGTTGGCGAGGAGCGGTCGGATCTCGGTCTCGAAAAAGCGCAAGGCCTCGCGATCGTCGGCGGTCGCGAGGACGGGCAGACTGAGGAGGGTTAAGGCAAGGAGTGAACAGGGTCGGGCCATGGGGTCACGGGGTCATGGGTCACGGGTGAGGAGAGCTATTGGTCGCCGGAGGTTTTCAGCCAAAGGGTCGGGGCGGGAGAGGTGGGGTGCTCCTTCGAGGCGAAGGCGTGGACGAGGCCCTGTTGGTCGCTTTCGCCAGTCTCGCGCACGATCAGGAGGGAGACGACTTCGCCAGGGCGGGAGTGGAGGAATTCGACGAGGGCGTCGGACGAGGTCTCGACGAGGCCGTTCGGCGAGCCCTTGCGGATTTCGAATTCGGCGAGGCGGGTCGCGGTCGCGGCGGAAAGGGTCTCTTCGACGAGAGGGCCGGCGTTTTCCCACAGGATCGTGTCCTCGCTCCAGGTTTCGGCCTGCTCGCCGACGAGGCCGTAGACGGCGAAGCGCGAGTCGGGTACGAGGGAGGAGAAGCCGAGGCCGCTCGGCTCGATCTTGAGGGTCAGCTTGGCCCCGCGCAGCGCGGCGCGGTCGATTCCGGTGAGGTCGAAGGCGAGGACGGCGCGGCGCACGTTGGTCGGGGCGAGATCGGTGTGCTTCACCATCAGCAGGGCTTGGGCTCCGGTGGGGCCGTGGCTGTCGCCCCGGCGCACGTAGGCGTCGCGTCCGCGCCCGGTGGCGGTGGAGACGGCGGTCCATCCCGGTCCGGGCGAGGCGTCGGGGGCCTCGACGCGCCGCACCTCCTGGTCGGTCCGCTCGGGGGCGGCCCCGACTTTGCTGACGAGGGATTTCCCGGCCAAGACATGCTGCGCCTCGGGGGCGTCGCCGCTTTTGACCTTCACCTCGCCCTCGAAGACGAAGACATTGGAATGTCCAAAGGGCGTCGCAGTGACGCCGAAGCGGGTGCCGAGGTCGATCACTTCCATCTGCGCGGTGTCGATGGTGAAACCGTGCGCCGATTCGGGCACGTCGGCAACGACGGAACCCTCGACGAGGCGGCACTTCATCGCGGACTCGACCTCGATGACGCTGGGAGCTTCGAGGGTGACGGTGGCCCCGCTGTGGAAGCGGATCGTGGCCATGCCCTCGGCGAGGGCGAGGGTTCCGGGGGAGAGCCCGGCGCCCTCGACCGTGGGCAGGTCGGACGCGGCCCAGCGGCAGTTCTCCGCCTCGATCAGGGTCGCGACGACGGGGGCGGGGCGGCTTTGGAAGAAGAAAACGAGGCTGGCCCCGAAGAGCGCGACCGTCGCCGCTGCCGCGAGCCAGGCGGCGGGTCGGAACGGGGAGGGGACGCGTGTTTCCAAAGGCGGCGACGGCTCCTCAAGCAAGGCGGGAAGGCGCTCGCTCTCCGCCTCAAGCAGGGCGTGGAGCCAGCGTTTCTCCACATACTCGCGGCGCAGTTCGGGATCGCGGACGACGGCCTCTTGCAGGGCCGCCCATTCCTCGGGGGAGAGCCGCCCGTCGAGGGAGGCGTCGATGTGGTCGTGGAAATTCATGCGGGGGAGGAGGCGAGACGCGCTTTGACGCAGTCGTTGAGGGCCGCGCGGACGCGGCTGAGGAGCTTGTAGACCGCCGCTTCGGTGCGGTCGGTCTCCTTCGCGATGGCGGCGATGTCGTGGTCCTCGTAGTAGCGCAGGAGGACGAGGCGGCGCTGGTTTTCGGGAAGGCGGCGTAGGCAGTCGTGGAGGGCCTCGGAACGGTCCGCGAGCGAGTCGGAGACGCGGTCGATCTCGGCGGCGACGGCTTCGAGGAAGGCGGGTTCGGCGGAGTAGAGCGGCTTGCGCCGGGCGCTGCGGCGGTGGTTGAGAATCTGGTGGAAGGCGATCTTGCGCGCCCAGGCGAGGAAATGGGTGCCCGGTTCGAACTGCGCGAACTGCTTCCACATCGTCAGCTTGCAGCTTTGCAGGATGTCCTCGGCGTCGAGCCGGTCGGGGACGAGGGCGTGGACGTAGGCGGCGAGGGCGCGCTCGTGCTCGTTGAGGAGGACGAGGTAGCGTTCGGCCGGGTCGCTGGGGGTGTTTTGGACGGAATCCGCCATGTCGGACAGCCTAAGGTCCGGCGGGGGATTTTTTTGGACAAAAAAACAAAAAAGCCCGAAACTCAAAGTCCGAGACGTCATGATGCCGAAGGAGGAGCTCTTGAGTCGGCTGAGTGCTTTGCATACCAGCGGCGAACCCCTGAACCTCACCGAAGCCAAACGCAGCCATCCTGCTCTGGTGCGGGCGGCTTTCGCCCAAACGCCCTTTCTCGGCTGGAAACGAGCCCTGCAGGAGGCCGGCATCGATTATTCGCAAATCGTGGTCCGGCTGACCGATCATGTGATCTGCGAAATCTGCGGAAAGGACATGCTCAATCTGCCAAACCATCTGAGGTTCAAGCACGAATGGACATTGCGAGATTACAAGGAGGCCTATCCTGACGCTGAGATCTGGCCAGACACCCTTATCGCGGCAAAAAATCGCTTCGACGATCCGGCCCTGCTGCCGCATTGGGAACCGCTCTGGACCCATGAATACGCTCTGGATCGAATGCGCGCTTGGAGCGACGCTGGCTATCCGATGAGCTACGCTGACATGACGAGGCAGGATCTCGCCTTGACGATGTATCTCAGCAAGCATCGTGACGACCTCGGTTCCTATGACGAAGTGCTGGCCAAGGTGGGGCTCGATGCGAAGACCATCCGCCTCCATATCGATTCCGAGTACACGAATCCCGACGAGGTCGTCGCTGGTATCCGAGACCGCCAACAGCAAGGCCTCCGCCTCAACGGCTCCGCAGTGCGCAAAGACGGGAGGCGTGGCAGGCCCCTCATCCAAGCGGCCCGCAAATGGTTCGGCAGTTGGGACGAGGCCTTGCGCGCCGCCAGCATCGATCCGGCGGACGTTCGTTTGGGTCCCCCTGTCGTCTATACCCACGCCGACTCCGTGATCGAAGCCATCCGGAACCTCCGGCAACAGGGGCTGAGCCTCAGCCATGGCAACGTCGTGCGCGACTTGAAGACCGGCCAGACCCTCACCAAGGCGGCCCGCAAATGGTTCGGCGGTTGGGACGGGGCCTTGCGCGCCGCCGGCATCGATCCAGATGAAGTTCGTTTGAATCCCCCTGTCGTCTATACCCACGCCGGCTCCGTGATCGAAGCCATCCGGAACCTCCGGCAACAGGGGCTGAGCCTTAACTATGGCAGCGTCTTCCACGATTTGAAGACCGGCCGGACCCTCATCAAGAAGGCCCGCAAATGGTTCGGCAGTTGGGACGGGGCCTTGCGCGCCGCCGGCATCGATCCGGCGGATGTTCGTTTGAGGAAGGCTCGGCGATCTCCCGGCGAAGCGACGGACGCGCTTGGGGCTGCGGCCAAAACCCCGTGAGAGGAAGCGTCGCAGAGGATCGCCTATCGCAGCTTCTGGACCTGATCGAGTCCGGCGAGACGCTTCTGCCTGTGATCCCATCCTACCTGTTTCGCGTTTTCTAGCATTTTTTCGAGAAAATGTGAAATTTAAGCTTTCTTAATTAAATTTCATTGCTTATATGGATGCAGTCCGGGGCCTGTCTCCCGCCTCTCCGTTCCGCTTCCGATGAGCACAGTCGCCCAGCATGAGCCGACCCGCGCCGCTGTTCGCGGCGAGTCGGTCGGTTTTCTCGTCGTCGAACAGCGATCCACGACGCCGTTGGGTCCGAAGATCGTCTACGCGAACGAGGAGCTCTCCAAACTCTCGGGCTACGATCCCGCTTCCCTCGTCGGCTCCCCCCTCGGCCTGCTCTACGACCGCTCCGATCTTCCTTCCCTCATCGAGAAGCTGCCGGTGATCGCGTCCCGGCCCAACCACTGTTTCATGGATCGCGCCCTCCTCAGAAACGGGGGGACTCGCCTCGCCTGTCGCTGGACGATCCGGGCGACGAACCGCGAGGGGGAGCCGCGCGGCCATTTCGCGCTGACGGTTCGCCCCGCCTCCCGTATCGAAAGCCCTGTCGAACGCGTCGTCACCCTGCCGGAACGGGCTCCCGCCCTCGCGCCGCCCGCGCCTGCTCCCGTCCCGCTGAAAGCGATGGCCACCGTCGGCCTCGACTACGAGACCGCTCGTAGCGAATCGATCTTCCTCGCCGCCGCCGGGGTGGCGCACGACTTCAAGAACGCTCTCCAGACCATCAAGATGAATCTGGAGCTCGCTTCGGAGAACCCGCGCGAGGGCCGCGTCAATAGCAACATCGCCGAAGCGCAACTCGCCCTCGACGACGCCGAGATGCTCGCCCGCCAGATGCTCGCCTTCACCCGTGGCGAAGCCGGGCATCGCCGCACCATCCACCCCGCCCCTCTCCTTGAGCGGGCCTCGCGCCTTTGCTCGGCGGGGTCGAGCATCCGCTGCCGCCTTTTCCAAATCCCGCCGACCGAGCAGCTCCGCTGCGTCGAGGGCGACCCCATGCAGATCTACCAGGTGCTGCACAATCTCGTCATCAACGCCCGCCAAGCCATGCCCAACGGCGGCACCATCGACATCGTGGCCGACAACGCCGATCTCGGCGGGGACAATGCCTACGCCATGCCGCCGGGGCGCTACCTCGTCATCTCGGTGCGGGACAAGGGCTGCGGCATCCCGCCCGCGTCCCTCGCGCGCATCTTCGATTCCTCCTACTCGACCAAGGCCGGAGGCAGCGGCATCGGTCTCGCCTCCTGTTTCGCGATCGTGCGGGCGCACCGTGGTGCCCTCCGGGTCGCTTCCGAGGTGGGGGTGGGCACCGAGTTCCTCGTCTTCCTGCCCGCGACGGAGGATGTGGTCGAGCCGGACGCCGCTTGGGCCGGTCCCTCGTTGGCTCCGACCCCGCCCGTCCGGCTCCGTCGTCCCGGCTCGTCCATCGGCAGGGTGCTCGTCGTCGAAGACCAGCCGGGCGTGGCGCGCGCGACCTTGGGCATCCTCAAGCGGCTCGGCTACGAGAGCCTCCATGCCCGGGACGGACAGGAGGCCATCTCCCTCTATCGGGAGCATTTGGATTCCTCCGAGCCTGTGGACGTCGTCCTCCTCGACATGACCTTGCCCGGCGGTCTCTCGGGCTACGATGTGGCGGCAGAACTGCTCCGCCTCGACCGCGACGCCCGCATCGTCGCCACGAGCGGCTATTTCGAGGAGGGGGTCGATCTGCCCGCCCAGCACCGTTTCGCCGCGACCCTTCCCAAACCCTACGGAAAGGACAAGCTGTCGGACGCGCTGGAGCAGGCGGTGGCGGTGTAGGGGCTTGGGCGGCCGAGGTCGATGACCTCGGCTACAGGTTCCGCCTCCGAGGGCAGGGGAGTGGAAATCAAGCCGCCACCGCCTTGCCCGCCTGTGCCTGCTCTCGCCGGAGCGCTTTCTGCGCGCGCTTGGAGGTGAACTTCACCCAGAGCCATGCGCCGAGCACGTAGGCGAAGGCCATGAAGGGCATGATGATCCCCTCCCAAGTCGGATAGATGCCGAACCAGACCCCCATCCAGTTGGGCAGGCTGAGACCGGGGACGGGATGTACCGGCAGCCAGCCGACCGTCTGGAAAAGACGGGTCGTGGAGCCGAGGAAGGTGAAAAGCACGATCATCACGAGCACGCCCGTGTAGACGAGCATCTTGCGGTAGGGCAGCTTCGCCCCGATGTAGAAGACGGCGTAGCCGAGCACGGCGATGAGGCTGCCGCCGATGGCGAGGCCCTTGAGCACCGAGGCGAGCCCCGCTTCGAGGATGAGGGACTGCATGAAGAGCGTCGTCTCGAAGCCCTCTCGGAAGATCGTCGCGAAGCCCACGCCGACCAGCGCGAGATGCTCGAAGGAGCCGCCCTTTTGCGCCAGCGCCGCCTTGCTCAGTTCGCGCAGCTTCGCGTTCCATCCCGTCCAGTAGTATTTGTGGAAGACCCAGTTCGTGACCATCAGGAGCACGATCACCGCCAGCACGCTGATCACGGCCTCGAGGGTCTCGCCGTACTTCGAGAGGCCCTGCAGGAGGTAGCGCGAGAGTACGAAGAGCAGGGCGCTCGCCGCCAGCGCGAGCCAGGCGCCGATGCCGATGTGCCTCCGGATCGAGGCGTTCTCCGGGCCGCGCAGACCGGCGAGGAGCGCGGCGAGGATGACCACGGCCTCCAAGCCCTCGCGCAGGACGATGAGCAGGGCGCTCAAGGTGGACGCCGCCGGGGAGAGCCCGACGCGGAGCAGGGACACGGTTTCGTCCAAGGCGTCGTAGGCCCGCTCGTAGGACGCGGTCAGCGTCTCGCCGGAGAGCCGCGCGTCGAGGGCGGCCTTGATGCCCGGCTTGCCAGGGGAGCCGTCGAGGAAGGTCTTCTCCGCGGCTAGGGCGAGATTGGGGTCGCGGGGCATGGCGCGGGCTTCCAACTCCAGGTCGAAATTCACGTAGGCGTCGAGCCGGTGGGTCTCCGCCTGACGCCATTGCCCGGCCTGCGCGGCGGCGAGCGACTGCCCCAGCAGCGAGCGGATCTCCAGCGCCGCCTCGGCCACGACGTCGGCGGCGGTGCCGGCGCGCTTCAGAGCGAGGCCGAAGTCGCTTTGCAAGAGTCCGGCGACGGTCTTCACCTGCGCTTCCACGGCGTTCGTGGATTCCTTGCGGTTGATGAGGCGCTCGAGGCCGTCGAGGGATTCGAGCAGCGTCGGACCTTTGGCTTGGAGGGCCTCCGCCTTGGTCTCGCGCCAGACCGGCATCAGTTCGTTGACGATCTGCTGGCATTGGATGGTGAAGCTCTTGGCCTCGCGGTATTCGATGGGGATGACCACTTCGCCGTCGCGCACGCCGGACTGGTATTCCATGGGGATGAGCCGCAGCAGTTTGAGGACGATGCGTTCGCGCCGCTCCACGTCCTCGGCGCTGAGCAGGTTGGGGTAGCGGCCCTCCAGATCGAGCCTCCATTCGGCGACTGTCCCGGCCAGTTCTTTGGCGGGTGCCTCCGTGTTGGCGAGGAGCAGGTGGAAGGTCTCGTCGCTGGCCGGACCGGCTTGATATTCCGGCAGGGCGAAGCGCAGCAATGCCTCCGGGAGGCGGGACAGCTCCTGGATTTCGCTGGCGCGGGCGGTCACGAGCGAGGGCGTGGCGCGCCCGTCGTCCACGAGTCGGCCGAGCGCGTCCGCCTTCTCGCGGGCGCGGGTGATCTGCCAGATGACATACTCGCGGGCGAGGAGGCGTCCGACCTCCTCTTGGTGCGCTCTCTCCGCGCCGAGGCGTTGCAGGGCCAAGGCGCCCTCCACGGAGCTGGCGTATTTGGGCAGCTTGATGATGGAGCGCCATTCGCGGGCGGCGGAGACGTCCCCCTGCTGCTGGCGGTGGACCATCTCCAATCCCGCGACGTGTTGGAGCCGGGCTTGCAGCACGCCGAGATGTCGGGCGGCCTCGCTAGGGTTTTGCAAGCCGTCATCCAAGGGCTGCGACCACAGGGATTTCGCGTCGGGGGAGGCCAGCCCCTCGCCGAACTGCCCCCGCCTCTCCTCCAGCCGGGCGGCGATGTCTGGATTCCAGCGTTCGCCGTGCAGATCGAGGAGGGCTTCGTCCAAGACCGATTGCAGGGCGGCGTTGTCGTCGATCACATCCGCCCGCGTGGACACTGGGACGAAGGCCGGGAGCAGAAGGAGCAGGGAAAGGGAAGCTCCCGCGAACTTCGCTACGGTGGCGGATCGGCTCGACATGGAAAGCGAGGGGTTGAAATTTCGCGGCGGGCCTCACCCGGCGATCTTGATGCCGCCGACCGCCGCCGCCTGCTCGATTTGCGGCACGAGCTTGTCCGTCTTCTCCTTGGCTTGGGAAGCCAGCTCGTCGATCTCCGCTTCTTTGATGGCGCCCTGCTTCTCGCGCTCGTCGAGCAGGTCGATGAAGGAGAGGATGCCGTCGAACCCGGTGTCCACGGACTTCGCCAAGGCGGCGTCCTTCCCCTCCACCGCGGCCTTGACCGCTTTGAACATCACCGCGCAGCTTTGCATGATGCCGCGCATGTCGGAGATGCGGCTCACCGCCTGGAAGCGACCGGATTTGTCCTCGGAGTAGCGCGACTCCTTCCAGTCCTCGAAGTAGTCCGACAAGGTCGGCGTCATCAGCACCATCGCGCCGAAGAGATCCTCCACCGTGGCGTCCCAGGCCTCGCTGTCCCGCAGCAGCTCGCCGATCTTGCGGTCCGCGTCGGCGGCGGTCGCGATGAGGACTTCCGGGCGCGGCAGCCTCGTCCCGCCGTCCACTGCCACGCTCCAACGCTCGTCGCCGCCCCACAGCGCCGGTTCGATGAGGTAGGTGAAGAGCGCGCCCTGCCGGTCGATCTTCTCGCCGTTGACGAGGTCGAGGACCACCTCCGCCACGTCGTCGGGGCCTTCCGAGGCGGGCACGCCCGCGTCGAGGTAGATGTCGTAATGGCCCAGCGACTCCACCCCCGCGACGATGCCTTCGACGGTCTCGTAGCCGTAGCTGTCCATCTTTTTGTAGTTCTCCTGCATCCGTGCGACGAGGGCCGCCAGCTTGTCGCCTTCCGCCGCGTGGGCCGCGTCCAGCTTGCCTCCGTTGGCTTGGACCAAGGCGGTGTATTCCGCGCTCGCCTTCACGAAGTCTGCGGACGCCTCCTTCATGCCCTCCACAGTGCGGACGAGGTAGGCCTTCACATCCGCCACGCTCCCGACTGGCGACTCCGCCGCAGCGGGCGATGGCAGCCAAGCGAGCAAGGCCAGAGGAAGGAGGAGCGTAGCAAATCGAAGGGCGGGATGGGTGGGGATCATAGAGTTGAGACTCGATCTCAATTGGGTGAAAGTCAAGCGGCTTCCGCTCCGGGCAAGCCTCGCGGGGATGGCATCATCCGGCCTCCCTTCACCCGCCCTCTATCCACGCTTGCGCGAAGGGCTTGGCCGGATCATCTTCGTGCAGCTTCCATGCGCTCCTCCTTCGCCATCGCCGCGCTCGCTGCCGCGTCCTTCCTCCCCGCCTGCGCCACGACGGGGTCGGTGAGGGTTGCCGATTCCACCCCGGCACCCGCCGCGTCCGCTCCGAAACCTGCGGCCTCCAAGCCCTCCCACAAAGAGACGGCGCGCCTCGACCGGGAGCTTGGGAAGTCGATCGTCCCTTACCCCTTCACGAACTGCGCCGTGATCCAGAAAGCCTTCGACCCGGAAGGCCCCAAGCACCGCCGCGTCTACCAAGGGCACGAAGTGCTTTTCTGCTGCACGCCTTGTGTAAGGGCCTTCGACGCGAATCCCGATCCCTACATGCCGAGGATCAAGGCGGCGGCTGCGGCGAAGGAGGGTGGATCGGTGAACAGTGGACAGTGAACCGTTCACCACCCCACCGTTCACAGTTTACCGCCTCACCGATCCTCCACCTCGACGTCGATCACGTCCTCCTTCTTCGACTTGCGACCGAAGAGACCGCCGATGTCGATGCCGAAGTAGGCGAGGGCGCTGATCACCAGCATCGTCGCCGCCGCCTCGTCGAGGCTTCCGAACACGGGCACGGCGTCGGGGATCAACTCGAAAACCCCAAGGCTCGGGTAGAGCAGGTAGACGGCGCCGACCGCGCCGAAGAGTCCCACGACGATGGAGCCGACGACGCTGCGTTTCCCCTTGCTGTCCTCCGCGATGGTTTTCTGATTTTCCATGATGCGAATCTTGCCCTGTCTCGACGCCGGAAGCGAGTGGAATCCACTGCCATCTTTGTAACGGCCCGGAAGGGAAAACACTTTGTGAAAAATTTCACAAAGTCCCCTTGAACTTCCAAAACGGCAGTCCGATACTCCAAAATCCGGCAATCCTCCCTCTTCGGAGACGGTCCGGGACCGCCATGGCGACCACCTCACGCGAGATCGAAGTTCAGGACACGGCCTCCCGGGGGGCCGCGGCCTTGGAAGGCTACCAGGCGACGACCGAGGATCTCGTCGGCGAGAAGCTGGTCCTGAACATGGGCCCTTCGCACCCGGCCACCCACGGGGTCCTGCGCATCGTCCTCGAGATGGACGGCGAGATCATCACGAAGGCCGACCCCGACGTCGGCTACCTGCACCGCGGCGACGAGAAGATCGCGGAGAACATGCAGTACAACCAGTTCGTGCCCTACACGGACCGGCTCGACTACCTCGCCCCCCTCGCCAACAACGTCGCCTACGCCCTCGCCGTGGAGAAGCTGATGGGCTGGGAGCTGCCTCCGCGCGGTCAGGCCATCCGCACGATCTGCTGCGAGATGGCGCGCATCTCCGCCCACCTCCTCGGGCTGGGGGCCTACGCGATGGACGTGGGCGCGATGACCGTCTTCCTCTACACCTTCACGCAGCGCGAGACGATCTACAATCTCTGCGAACTGCTCACCGGGGCGCGCTTCACGACGAGCTACACCCGCGTCGGCGGCCAGATCCGCGACTTGCCCGAGGGCTTCACGAAGCAGCTTCTCCAGTTCTGCGACGAGTTCCTCGTCTGCCTCGACGAGGTCGATACCCTGCTGACGCGGAACAAGATCTTCCTCGGCCGGACCAAGGACATCGGCGTCATCTCGAAGGAGGACGCCATCGCGTGGGGCCTCAGCGGGCCGAACCTGCGCGGCTCGGGCGTGGACCACGACCTCCGCAAGGCGAATCCCTATCTCGACTACCACCGCTACGACTTCGACATCCCGATCGGCACGGTGGGCGACTGCTACGACCGCTACCTCGTCCGCATGGAGGAGATGCGCCAGAGCGTCCGCATCCTCCGGCAGGCCGTCGCCGGGCTGCCGGACGGCCCCATCAACGTCGCCGACTCGAAGGAGCGCCTGCCGAAGAAGGAGCGCGTCCTCATGAGCATGGAGGAGCTGATCCACCACTTCATCCTCGTGACCGAGGGGCTCGACGCGCCTGCGGGAGAGGTCTATTTCGGGGCGGAGAATCCGAAGGGCGAGCTGGGCTTCTACATCCACTCGAAGGGTGGGGGAGTGCCCTACCGGCTCAAGATCCGCGCCCCCTCCTTCGTCAACCTCAGCATCCTGCCCAAGCTCCTCGAAGGAGCGATGATGAGCGACACGGTCTCCATCCTCGGAAGCCTCGATTTCGTGATGGGCGAATGCGACCGTTGATCCGATAAATGGAATTGGCCACAAAAAGGCACAAAAGGCACAGAATGAACCCGATCCATCAAGACATCTTTGGATTGTGTGATCTGGTTCGCGACGCGAGCTATGCCCTCCACAAATTCTTGCGGCACGGGCATCTCGAAAGTGTCTATGAAAAAGGTTTGCGGAATCGCCTTGAGAAGCACGGGCTGAAAGTCGAGGCGCAATTCCCGCTCGAAGTGAGGGACGAGGATGGAACCGCCCTCGGTCAATTCTACGCCGACCTTTTTGTGGAGAACCGCCTGATCGTCGAGATCAAGGCGGTCAAGCAACTCATCGACGCCCACGTTTCACAACTCCTCGGCTACCTCCGAGCCACCGGGATCGAACACGGCCTCCTCATCAACTTCGGTTCCCCCAAACTCGAAGTCCGAAAATACATCCTCAACTGAAAATCCTTTTTGTGCTTTTTGTGCCTTTTCGTGGCAAAAAACTCCACCAGCCATGCCTTTCACTGTTCCAGCGGAACTCGAAGCCGAAATCGACGAACGCATCACCCACTACCCGGTGAGCAAGCGCTCCGCCGTGCTCCCGGTGCTCCACCACTTGCAGCACCACTTCGGCTACATCGGCGAGGAGGCGGTCGAGTGGACGGCGGCGAAGCTGGGGCTGGAGCCGATCAAGGTCCTCGAGGTCGTCACCTTCTATCCCGGCTTCCGGCAGGAGGCTCCGGGCAAATACCACATCCGCGTCTGCCGCACCCTGAGCTGCGCCATGGCCGGGAGCTACGAGCTGATGGAGTCGATCTGCGAGAAGACCGGCATCGACCGCTCCGGCGTGAACCATCACCACCCCATCGCGGTCAGCCTCGACGGGAAATACAGCATCGAGTTCGCCGAATGCCTCGCGAGTTGCGGCTTCGGCCCCGTCTGCATGGTCAACGACGATTTCCACGAGTCCGTCGCCGACGCCGACGCGCTCCTGAAGCAATACCCCTGACGATGAGCGGCATCACCTACCAGCGCGGCCGCGAGCCGCATCCGAAGGAGCACCGGGTCGTCTTCCGCAACGTGGACCGCGTCGGCTGGGACACGGGCATCGACACCTTTCTGAAGGAGGGCGGCTACGAGCAGCTCAAGAAGGCGCTCGGCATGGAGCGCTCCGCCATCATCGACGAGGTGAAGAAGGCCGGGCTGCGCGGACGCGGCGGGGCCGGCTTCCCCTGCGGCGTGAAGTGGACCTTCATCCCACCCGGCAACACGAAGCCCG
Source organism: Akkermansiaceae bacterium UBA2367 (assembly GCA_002344525.1). Lineage (GTDB taxonomy): Bacteria > Verrucomicrobiota > Verrucomicrobiia > Verrucomicrobiales > DEV007 > Arctic95D-9. The sequence continues at coordinate 20,739 of DDTJ01000039.1, read as the reverse complement.
TCTATCTCATCTGCAACGCCGACGAGTCCGAGCCCGGCACCTTCAAGGACCGCTACATCCTCCATCAGGACCCCCACCAGCTCCTCGAAGGCATGATCATCGCCTGCTTCGCCGTCGGCGCGAAGCTCGCCTACATCTACATCCGCGAGGAGTTCCCCGAGGCCGCGCAGATCGTCGAGAAGGCCATCGCCGAGGCCCATGCGAAGGGCTTCCTCGGGAAGGACATCCTCGGCTCCGGCTTCGATCTGGAAATCTACGTCCATCGCGGTGCCGGGGCCTACATCTGCGGCGAGGAGACCGGGCTGATCGAGTCGCTGGAGGGCAAGCGCCCCTACCCGCGCATCAAGCCGCCCTACTTCCCCGCGGCGATGGGCCTCTACCTCTGCCCCACCATCGTCAACAACGTCGAGACCCTCTGCCACGTGAAGCACATCCTCGAGATGGGCGGCGAGGCCTGGGCCCAGACCGGGACGAAGAACAACACCGGCACCCGCATCCTCTGCGTCAGCGGCGATGTGAAAAAGCCCGGCTACTTCGAGGTCGAGGTCGGCAAGGTCACGATGGGCGAGGTCATCAACGACATGTGCGGCGGCCTCAAGGACGGGCGCAAGCTGAAGGCCGTCATCCCCGGCGGCTCCTCCGCCAAGGTGCTGCGCGCCGACGAGACCTTCACCGTGGGACGCGGCGACGACGCCCGCCAGCTCACCATCCGGGACATTCCCATGGACTTCGACACCATGGCCGCCTGCGGCTCCATGGCCGGGTCCGGCGGGGTCATCGTCATCGACGACAGCCGCTCCATCAGCTGGGTGCTGAACAACCTCAACAACTTCTACGCCCACGAGTCCTGCGGCCAATGCACCCCCTGCCGCGAGGGATCGCTCTGGATGAAGAAGATCACCGACCGAGTCGTCGCGGGCAAGGCCTCCCCGGCCGACATCGACACCCTCTACGGCGTCGCCAAGAACATCGACGGACGCACCATCTGCGCCTTCGGCGAAGCCTGCTCGTGGCCCACCGAGAGCTTCGTCGAGAAATTCCGCGACGAGCTCGTCGCCGACACCAAGCCCGAACTCGAAGGCGCTCTCGTCAGCGCCGAACCCCTCACCGCCGCCGCCGGACTCAGATGAGCGAACCGACGAAGACCGATCTCGTGGACGTCCAGATCGACGGCGTCTGGCACCAGTTTCCCAAGGGGACGCGCCTCATCGAGGCCTGCCGCCAAGTCGGCGTCGAGGTGCCGCACTACTGCTACCACCCGAAGCTGACCTCGCCCGGCAACTGCCGCATGTGCCTCGTCGAGACCGGGATGCCGCCGCGCCCCATGCCCGGCGCTGAGCCGCCGCAGCCCGACGAGAGCGGACACCTCCCCATCTCGTGGATTCCCCGCCCCGTCATCGCCTGCGCCAACACCGTCGCGCCGAACATGGGCGTCCGCACCACCGGGCCGATCACCGAGGGCTGCCGTCAGGGCGTGATGGAGCTGCTCCTCGCGAACCACCCGCTCGACTGCCCCATCTGCGATCAGGCCGGCGAATGCACCCTGCAGGAATACAGCGTCGAGCACGGCAAGGGCGAGTCGCGCTTCCGCGAGCAGAAGGTCAAGAAGCCCAAGAACGTCGAGGTCGGTCCGCGCGTGCGCCTCGACGACGAGCGCTGCATCATGTGCAGCCGCTGCATCCGCTTCACCGACGAGATCGCCGACGATCCCGTCCTCGGGTTCACCGACCGCGGCAGCCACACCGTCCTCGCCGTCTATCCCGGACGCGAGCTGGCGAACAACTACTCGCTCAACACCGTCGACATCTGCCCCGTCGGCGCGCTGACCTCGAACGACTTCCGCTTCCAGATGCGCGTCTGGTTCATGCGCGAGACGCAGACCATCGACACGAACTGCGCCACCGGCTGCAACATCACCGTCTTCAGCCGCCAGAACCGGATCTACCGCATCGTCCCGCGTCAGAACAACGACGTCAACAGCGACTGGATGCCCGACTCGCACCGTCTCAACTTCCACTGGATCGACAGCGAGGCGCGCCTCACCGATCCGATGCTGAAGGTGGACGGCGTCCACCGGACCGCGACGTGGAACGAGGCCCTCTCCGTCGCGGCGGAAAGATTGGCGTCTCTGTCAGGATCGGAGATCGCCGTGATCGCCTCCGCCCGGATGACGAACGAGGAGCTGTTCATGACGAGCCGCCTCGTCAAGCTCCTCGGCGCGGGCCATGTCGAGACCGTGCCGCGCCAAGGCGAGGCCGACGGCTACCTCGTCTCCGCCGACCGCAACCCCAACACCAACGGCGTCAAACTCGTCCTCGGTCTGGAGAACCCCGGCAGCACGCTCGACAGGGTCAAGTCCGGCATCGAACAGGGTCGGATCAAGGCGCTGATCGTCCTGCAGGAGAACCTCGTCGATGACGCCGGTTTTTCTCCCGAGCTCCTCGGCAAGCTCGACTTCCTCCTCGCCACCTACCCGATCGCCAACCCCACCACCGGACTCGCCGACGTCGTCCTGCCCGGAGCCTGCTGGGCGGAGAAGTCGGGGACCATGATCAACGTCACCGGGCGTCTCCAGCGCCTCAACAAGGCCGTCGATGGCCCCGGCCAGACCCGCGAGCCGTGGGAGATCGTGCGCGACCTCGTCCACGCGCTGGGTGGAGGCAACGGCATCTACTCCGTGACCGAAGTCTTCAAGCAGCTCGCCGCCGAGGTTCCCGAGTTCAAGGGATTGAGCTGGGGCCAGATCGGCGACCTCGGCCTTCCCCTCATCGAAACCGGAGAGACCATCCCCGCCCTCGAGCGCGAGAAAGAGCGCAAGGCGGCCGGGATCATTGTTGGCTGAATACCCTCATGAGTTTCCAATACCAGCGTTCCGAAATGTGGCATGGGCATCCTGCCCATGCAGCGTGTGAAGACGCCCGTCGTCCAAGCGACGTCAATCCGCTTACCGACTCCGCCCGCAAGCCCGGACGTCACGCCAAGATGCATGGGCAAGATGCCCATGCTACAATTTTCACGACCTTGACTCGCTGATCCAGCCCTGCTTGGCCCCACCAACCATTCGCCATGAATACTGATCTGTTTATCCGGGGCGCTACCAACATCGGCATCGCCGCCTACTGCATCATATTTTCGGTCGCTATGTTCAAAGGCCGCATCAAATATCCTTGGGGCATTCCCAAAGCATCCGTCTCGGAAGACAATTGGATGGCGATCAACCGATATGGAGCCAAAGCCCATATCATGTGGAGCCTCCCCATTCTCATCATCGGAACGGCTACGCTTGTCGCTGCGTTCATTGTGCCGCCGACCCAGTCGATAGACATCGCATGGAAGATGCCCATCTCATTGAGCGCTCTGCTGCTGCTGGGTGCGATGGTGCAGACCCGTTTGTGGAGCAGGCACCTGCCGGATCGCGCAATCCAAAACTGACCAGAGGCAAATACCCCCGCATCTCCATCCATCGCCCAAACCCATGAAGCCCCAAGCCGTCAAATACGTCCTGCCCGTCCAAGACATGGACCGGGCCGTGGCGTTCTACCGCGACGCGATTGGGTTCGCCGAGGATTTCGCCACACCGTATTGGTCGGAACTGCGATTCGGCGACGCCGTCCTCGGTTTGCATGGCGGTGGCGACGGATCGCGCAACCCGACGGGGCTTTCGATTCAATACGAGGACGTGAGGCAAGCCTATGCCAACGCGATCCAAGCCGGCGCCACCTCCATCCAAGCGCCGGAACAACGGGAAGGCGAACCCATTATCCTGTCTTCCATCGCCGACCCGGAAGGAAATGTCATCATGCTGACCCAATACACAGGACACGAATAACCCGAACCCGCCCGTTTTTTCCTCCCCCTCCCCGCCTCCTCATGGATTGGCAAATCCTCATCGCCGCCGCCGTCAAGATCGTGGGCTTCGTCTTTCTCGCGACGCTGCCCCTCGTCGCCATGTCGGTGTGGGCGGAGCGTCGGGTCAGCGCCGCGATCCAGGACCGCGTCGGCCCGAACCGGGTCGGCCCCTTCGGCCTCCTCCAAGCCGTCGCCGACGGCATCAAGTTCCTTCTCAAGGAGGACTTCACCCCCGCCCACGTCCGCAAGTTCTACTTCTGGCTCGCCCCGGCCCTGACGATGGTGCCGGCCCTGCTCACCTGCGCTGTGCTCCCCTTCGGCAGCAAGCTCTTCGGCGAGAAGATGGTCATCGCCGACCTCGACGTGGGACCGCTCTTCGTCTTCGCGATCGCCTCGCTCACCGTCTACGGCATCGTCCTCGCGGGTTGGGCCTCGAACTCGAAATACCCCTTCCTCGGCGGCGTTCGCTCCACCAGCCAGATGATCTCCTACGAGATCTCCCTCGGCCTCTCCATCGTGCCGCTGGTGATGATCTACGGCGACCTCAACCTCGGCCGCATCGTCCACGAGCAGGCGCAGAACGGCTGGGCCCTGCTCCCGCTCTGGGGCGAGGGGCTCAGCGTGAAGGGCTGGATCCTCACCATCCCCATCCTCATCTCCTTCGTCATCTTCACCACCTCGATGTTCGCCGAGACGAACCGCCTCCCCTTCGACCTCCCCGAATGCGAGACCGAACTCGTCGCCGGCTACCACACCGAGTACAGCTCGATGAAGTTCGCCCTCTTCTTCCTCGGCGAATACGCCGCCATGATCATCGGTTCCGGTCTCGCCGTGACCCTTTTCCTCGGCGGCTGGAGCCTGCCCTTCGGCTGGCTGACCCCCGCCAGTCCCGACGCCGAAGTGCCCTTCTGGCATGGCCTTCTCCACATCGGCGCCTACTTCGCGAAGGTGATCGCCTTCATCCTTTTCTTCATCGTCGTCCGCTGGACCCTGCCCCGCTTCCGCTACGACCAGCTCATGCGCCTCGGCTGGGTCTTCTTCTTCGAGATCGCCCTCTTCAACGTCATCCTCACCGCCGTCCTCCTGTGGTGGCTATAAAATAAACGCCCTCTCCGTCGGCTAAAGCCTCCACACCAGCCAGACCTTTTACCTTTTACTTTTCACCTTTTACCGGGCGCGTCGCGCCCGCCCTCCTATGGCTATCGTCGTCCAACGTCCGAAACTGAAGTGGTGGGAACACCTCTACCTGCCGGCGCTGTTCAGCGGCATGAAGGTGACCCTCGGCCACTTCATCGCCACCGTCACCCGCAAGACGAAGGTGACGATGCAATACCCCGAGGAGAAGTGGGACGCCAATCTCCCCGAGCACTACCGCGGCGCCCCGGCCCTCGTCACGGACGAGCACGGGCGCGAGCGCTGCGTCGCCTGCCAGCTCTGCGAGTTCATCTGCCCGCCGCGGGCCATCACCATCAAGCCCGAGGAGATCCCCTCCGACGACAAGTGGGCCAAGGTCGAAAAGCGTCCCCGCGCCTTCGAGATCGACATGATCCGCTGCATCTACTGCGGCCTCTGCGAGGAGGTCTGCCCCGAGCAGGCCATCTTCCTCCGCAAGGACTACGCCATCACCGGCACCAGCCGCGCCGAAATGGTGCACGACAAGGGGAGGCTTTACGAGATCGGCGGAGTGAGGACGGGCCTCGTGAACAAGTGGAACGAACTCAAGTAGGAGCTAGGAGCTGGAATCCAGGAGCTAGAATTTGAACGCTGCGAAGTCATTTGAAGATCTGATCGTATGGCAGAAGGCACATCAGTTGACGCTTGTTGTTTACGGAATGACGAAGGGATTTCCTCGCGAGGAGATCTTCGGGCTTTCCTCGCAGATGCGTCGTGCGGCGGTTTCGGTTCCATCGAATATCGCGGAGGGATTTCAGCGCAGCGGAACCAAGGACAAGATCAAGTTCTTCAACATCTCCCAAGGGTCTCTGGAGGAACTGCGCTACCAGCTCATTCTCACGCGGGATCTGCAATACGCCGACACTGCCCCGGCCATGTGGTTGGCAACCGAGGTCGCCAAGCTGCTCAACGCCTACATTCGGAGCCTTCATTCCAACTCCTAGCTTCTGGATTCTAGCTCCTAGCTCCTAGCTCCTCATGTCTTTCCTTTTCTATCTTTTCGCCGCGCTCGCCCTCTTCGGAGGCATTGGCGTGGTCGTGTGCCGTAATCCGGTCTCGGCGGCCTTCTCGATGATCCTTTCCTTCATCGGATTGGCGGCGCTCTTCATCCAGCTTGACGCCTACCTCGTTGGCATTCTCCAGATCCTCGTCTATGCCGGGGCCATCATGGTGCTGTTCCTCTTCATCATCATGCTCCTCGACGTGGGAGCGGAGGAGAAACGCCGCCGCCCGCTCGTCGTCTTCGCCGGAGGTGGAGCGGTCGCCATCGCCTTCGCGGTGCTGGTGGCGCTCGTCCTCAGTCGTGGAGGCACCGCCGGAAAGACCTTGCCCGCGCTCTCCGCCGCTCTGGAGAAAAGCGACGTCCACCACATCGGCGAGCTTCTGTTTGGAACCTACTGGCTCCCCGTTCAGATCGTCGGCGTCCTCCTTCTCGCCGCCACCGTTGGGGTGGTCGTGCTGAGCAAACGCGAACTCAAGTAATTCCCTTCCTATCTACAACGAACTTCCCACCTCCCTCTCTTACTCTTTACTCCCTACTCTTACCTCTTACTCCTCCCCGGATGGAGTGCGCCGTTGAAGCGAAGGAGTAAGAGTAAGGAGGTAAGAGTAAAGAGTAAGAGAACCCAGCCCCAATGGAACTCACCCTCAACCATTTCCTCTTCGTCAGCGGCGCTCTCTTCGCGATCGGGCTCGCGGGCGTGCTCGTGAGGCGGAATCTCCTCATCATCTTCATGTGCCTCGAGCTGATGCTCGCGGCGGCGAACCTCACTCTCGTCGCCTTCTCGCGCTACCACCTCGTCGACGGGCAGCCCGCCTACGACGCCCACGTCCTCCTCTTCTTCATCATCACCGTGGCGGCGGCCGAGGTCGCCGTCGGCCTCGCCATCATCGTTGCCCTCTTCCGCAGCAAGGAGACGACCGACGTGACGCAGGTCAGCACGATGAAATACTGACCTCTCGCCCGCCTTTCCCACCGCTTTCCCAATGGATCCCAACACTATGGCTTGGTCCGTCCTCCTCCTGCCGCTCCTCGTCGCGGCGGCGATTCTTCTTGGCCTGAAACGCTGGTCGGGTGTTTCCGCGTTGGTCTCGACCGGGTCGGCACTGCTCACCCTGATCTTCTGCATTCTCCTCGCGTCCGGAGGCGAGGCCGCCGTGGAAACGAAGTCCTATCCTTGGATCAGCATCGGAGACCGTCCGTCGGGGGAAGAGATACAAGCGGGCAACTTCAATCCTCATCCGGGCGAAGCCCTCCACATCGGCATCGGCTTCACCATCGACGGCCTCAGCCGGGGCATGATGCTCATCGTCACCTCCATCGGCTTCCTCGTGCATCTTTTCTCGCTCGGCTACATGAAGGACGACAAGGGCAAGTCGCGCTACTTCGCGGGGCTCTCCCTCTTCCTCTTCTCCATGACCGGCATCGTCCTCGCCGACAACTTCGTGATGATGTTCGTCTTCTGGGAGCTGGTCGGCGTCAGCTCCTATATCCTCATCGGCCACTGGTACGACAAAGCCTCCGCCGCCGACGCCGCGAAGAAGGCCTTTCTCGTCAACCGCATCGGCGACTTCGGCTTCATGGCGGGCATCCTCCTCGTGTGGATTCTCACCGGATCGATCTACTTCGACGAGATCGCCAAGGCCGTCGGCGGAGTCGGCAACGCGCAACTGCTGAACATCGCCGTCCTCTGCGTCTTCTGCGGCGCGGTCGGGAAGTCGGCGCAGGTGCCCCTCCACGTCTGGCTGCCCGACGCGATGGAAGGCCCCACGCCCGTCTCCGCCCTGATCCACGCCGCCACGATGGTCGCCGCCGGGGTCTTCATGTTGGCGCGGGTCTCCTTCCTCATCGACGCCGCCGAGTTCGCCGCGCACACCATCGTCTGGGTCGGCGCGATCACCGCCCTGCTCGCCGCCCTGATGGCGCTCCAGCAGAACGACATCAAGCGCGTCCTCGCCTATTCGACCCTCTCGCAGCTCGGCTACATGGTCATGGCCCAAGGCGTCGGCCACGGCGGCAGCGACGCGGGCATGTTCCACCTCTACACCCACGCCTTCTTCAAGGCGCTCCTCTTCCTCGGCTCCGGCGCGGTCATCTACGCCTGCCACCACGAGCAGGACATCTGGAAGATGGGCGGGCTGAAGAAGAAGCTGCCCATCACCTTCTGGACCTTCGCCCTCGGCACCGCCGCCCTCATCGCCGTGCCCTTCACCAGCGGATTCTGGAGCAAGGAGGCCATCCTCGAAGCCGCCCTCCACGAGAAGCTGCACGGCCCCTACGCCATCGCCATCCTCGTCGCCTTCCTGACGCCCTTCTACATGACCCGCCTCGTCCTCGTCGCCTTCTTCGGCAAGCCCCGCACGAAGGACGCCGACCACGCCCACGAGGTCGGCCCGGTCATGTGGGTGCCGCTCGCCCTGCTCGCTTTCCTCGCGGTCTTCTCGGCCTACGGCTTCGTCTCCGGCCCGCTCCTCGCGCGAGGCCACGCCGACATCGGGCATCTCTTCGGGCACTTCGGACTCACCGCCATTCTCTCCCTCGTCGGTCTCGTCGTCGGGGTGGGAGCCGCGATCTATTTCTACAAGGGCCGCGACCAAGACCCCATCAGCATCCCGCTCTTCCGCGACAAGTTCAAGATCGACGAGCTCTACCTCGGCCTCGTCCACCTGTTCCAAGACGCCGTCGCGAAAGGGATGGACTTCGCCGACCGCTACCTCGTCGATCCCCTCGTCGCCCGCTTCCCCGCCATGACCGCCCTCGCCGCCGGCTCCGTCTTCCGCGTCTTCAACGTCGGCAACGTGCAGACCTACGCCTTCTTCTTCGGTGTCGCCGCCGTCGGCGTCATTCTCTATCTCGTCCTCTGACCGAATTTTCCGCCCCTTCTCCTCGTGAGCACGCTCGAACTCCTCGTCCTCCTGCCGCTCCTCGCCGCCCTCGCCGTCGGCCTCGGGACGCCCGCCCGCATCACCGCGCTGGCCGCCTCGGTGATTGTGCTGGCTCTCGCGCTCATTCTCGCGGTCAACTTCAATACCTCGCTGGAAGGCGATGGATCGTTGCAGTTCACCAGCTCGCGCCCCCTCCTCGATATCGCCGGATTTCCGAAGCTGAACCTCGCCTTCGGCCTCGACGGCATCAGCCTCGTCCTCGTCCTGCTCTCCGCCCTCGTCCTGCTCTCCGCCGTCCTCGTCGCGCCGAAGGAGGACGCCATCCAAGGCAGCCCTCGGCTCTACTACCTCTCCCTCCTCCTCATCGGCGGCGGGGCTCTCGGGGCCTTCACCGCGACCGACCTTTTCTTCCTCTACGCCTTCCACGAGCTCGCCCTCATCCCGACCTTCCTCATGATCGGGATCTTCGGCCACGGCGAGAACCGCGTCCGCACCGCCTGGACCATCACCATCTTCCTCGGCGTCGGCAGCCTCATCCTCCTCGTCGGCCTCATCCTCGCGGTCGGCTCCTTGGGTGGCACGACCTTCGACATCGCCGATCTCACCTCCCGCGCGAAATCCCCCGACCACGACGCCGGGACGCAGTCGTGGATCTTCCTCCTGCTGCTCGTCGGCTTCGGCATCCTCGTCTCGCTCTTCCCCTTCCACAGCTGGGCCGCGCCCGCCTACGCCGAGGCCCCGACGCCCGTGGCGATGCTCCACGCCGGAGTCTTGAAGAAATTCGGCCTCTACGGCCTCGTCCGCCTCGCCCTGCCCCTCGCTCCCGCCGGAGCCGAGAAATGGCTGAACCTCGTCCTCCTCCTCCTCCTCGGGAACATCCTCTACATCGGCCTCGTCACCATCGCGCAGAAGAGGCTCGACCGCATGCTCGGCTACTCCAGCGTCATGCACATGGGCTACGCCTTTCTCGGCATCGCGGCGGGCAATGTCGTCGGCGTCTCCGGCGCGGTTCTCCTGATGTTCGCCCACGGGCTGTCCATCGCCCTGCTCTTCGCCCTCGCGGGCTGGATGCGCGAGCGCTTCGGCGATCTCGACTTCGAGAAGTTCGGCGGTCTCGCCAAATCCCTGCCGAGGCTCGGCCTCCTCTTCGGCTTCGCGACCTTCGCCTCCATCGGCCTGCCCGGCTTCGCCAACTTCGCCGCCGAGGTCGAGATCTTCTTCGGAGCCTTCGCCGGGGAGGACGCCGGGATGAACTGGATTCGCTGGGCCACCATCGGAGCACTCTGGGGCGTCGTCATTTCCGCCGTCTACATGCTGCGGGCCTACCGCGGCGTCTTCATGGGACCGAAACCGGAGAAGCTGGAAACGCCCGCCGATCTCGCTTGGAGCGACCGCCTGCCCGTGCTGATCCTCCTCGTCGCCCTCCTCGCCGTCGGCTTCGCCCCCGACCTGCTCAACCAATACATCCGCCCTGCTGTGAACGGGCTGTTCCTTGTCAGTGCTGGTTAACCCTGTTTCGCTTAACTAACACCGTCCCTCGCCATTCCAATGACGACCCATCTACTTCCGAGCAAGAGCGACTACATGGAGTGCATTCTAGCTGCGGCCTATGATGGCACGGACCTTTTCTGGACTTGTCCGAAGCGTGCTCGACCAGGAGACCGGGCATTGTTCTACATAGACACAGACGGCTTGATGGCCTGCGGGACAGTGGACTCGATACCCGAACCTTCTGAAAAATGGAACCAACGTTATGCGGCAGTCGTTACGGATGTTCATCTTCTCGATGCCTGTATTCCGTTGTCAGTTATTCGCGAAGAGATGCCTGATTTTGGTTGGGCGCGATACCCGCGCAGCTACGTTACGCTCTCTGCTGCCGAGTCGGCCCAGATGGACTCATTGATTGAGTCTGTTGACACGCTTTATACCGACGTTGAGTCCGATGGGGGGATGTATGTTGAGGGAGCCGTAAAGCTGGTCTATGTGAACGCCTATGAGCGGAGTTCAGCGGCACGCAGTGCGGCAATTCGCCATCATGGCAGCGTGTGTGCTATTTGTGGCTTTGACTTTGAGGTTCACTTTGGGTCTGCGATGAGTGGATTCATACATGTCCATCACGTCAAGCCATTGAGTGAGATAGATGAGTCCTACCGGGTTGACCCGAAGAAGGACTTGATTCCAGTATGCCCGAACTGCCATGCCGTAATACACTCGCGCAGACAGGCCCTCACCATCGCCGAGGTTAAAGCCATGCTTAGAAAAGCATGATCCCAATCGAACTAAATGAGGCGAAGCGGGTGCGGCATGGGCAGGATGCCCATGCTACAAACTGAACACTGAAAACTGCCAAACTTTCCCCTCCCCATGCCCGTCTATTATCTCGAATTCCTCGTCGTCGCGCTCGGGCTCGTCATGCTCATGGTGGACGCCTTCGCCAAGCTGGAGGACAAGCGCTCCCTCGCCCGCTTCGGCATCCTCGGACTCGGCGTCGTCTTCCTCCTCCTTTTCCTCGTGGAGGCCCCCGTTTCGACCGAGGGGGCGATCTGGAAATTCTACTCCCCCGCCGACAAGCTCTCCCTCTTCTTCAAGGGCCTCGCCTTGCTCACGACCATCCTCGTCCTCGTCATGGCCGTGGACTACGCCCCCGTCGTCGTCGCCCAGACCGCGAACCCCGAACCCGGAGCCCATCCCCAGTCCGGGCTCGGCGAGTTCTTCGCCCTGCCCGTCTTCGCCTGCGCCGGGCTGATGTGGATGGCCTCGGCCAACAACCTAGTCAGCATTTTCGTCTCGCTCGAAACCGTCTCCATCACCTTCTACATCCTCGTCGCCTACCTGCGGCGCAACGTCGGTTCGCTGGAGGCCGGGGTGAAATACCTCATCCTCGGGGCGCTCTCGACCGGGTTCCTCGTCTATGGCTTCGCTTGGCTTTTCGGCGTCACCGGGAGCATGGAGCTGCCCGCCATCGCCGAGGCCCTCGCCAAGCCCGGGGTCAACACCACCGCCGCGCTCTTCGCCTTCGCCCTCATCCTCATCGCCCTCGCCTTCAAGCTCGGGGCCGCGCCCTTCCACCTCTGGATTCCCGATGTCTATCAGGGCGCCCCGACGCCGATCACCGCCTTCCTCTCCGTCGGATCGAAGGCCGCCGGGGCTATCGTGACCCTGCGCCTCGTCAGCCCCTTCCTCGCCAGCCCCGTCCTCGTCGCCAAGGTCACCACCGTCCTCGTCGCCGTGGCGATCCTGACCCTGCTCATCGGAAACCTCGCCGCCCTCTCGCAGCGGAACTTCAAACGACTCCTCGGCTATTCCTCGGTCGGCCACAGCGGCTTCCTCCTCATGGCCCTCGCCTCCGCTCCGCGCGACTCGGCGGACGCGATGCTCCCCTCGACCGCCATCGCCTTCTACCTTGGCGCCTACCTGCTGATGACCTTGCTCGCCTTCCTCGTCCTCACCAGCCTGCGGCCCGTCATCGCCGGGGAGGATCTCGACGCCTACCGCGGCCTCGCGAAGCGTTCGCCCTTCCTCGCCGCCGCCCTCCTCGTGTCCATGGCCTCCCTCGCCGGCATCCCGTTGACGGCCGGATTCTTCGGCAAGTTCTTCGCCTTCAAGATGGCCCTCGACGCCGGGCAATGGGCGCTGCTCGGAGTGGGCCTCGTCGCGGCGGCGGCGGGCTTCTACTACTACCTGAAGATCGCCGTCTCCATGTATTTCTCCGAACCCGCCAAGGATTCCGATGCCGCCGCGATCCGCGTGAACCCGCTCGCCGGGACCGCGATGGGCGTGCTCATGGTCCTCATCGTCCTCGCGGGCGTGGCTCCGGGAGTGATCGTGGGGCTGTTTTCGTGAAGGGGTTTTGGGACCGCTGACTGGCGCTGATCTGCGCTGATGGCTTGGGAACTTGCCTTCTCGGGCAGGGCGATGGTTTTGACCACGAATGACACGGATGGACACGAATCGCTCTCGCAGCGAAGATGCGAAATCCGAAGCCACGCCCCTACAAGCAAAGTCAGCGAAGATCCGCGCCCATCAGCGGTCCAAAAACCGCCAGACAGTTTCGCGTTGATTTCCCGCGAGCCTGCCGCGACAGTCCCCTCCCGGTTCCTGAAAGAACCCCGTCAAGCATGATCCGTCGGCCCTTTCCCGTCTGCCTGATCGCGGCGCTCCTCGCTGTCTGCGCTTCCGCCTCGGCCCAGATCAATCTCGATCTGAAGCTCGACCGCACCCTCTACCTCGCCCATGAGCCGATCACGGGCGAGTTGATCATCTCGAACATGGCCGGTCGCGATCTCATCTTCGGCGATTCGGGGGGGCTGAGCTGGCTCGATTTCTCCGTTTACGACGGGCGGGGGAACCTCGTCACCCCTGTGCAGGGCGAGATCAGCGAACGCCCCATCGTCCTCAACGCCGGGCAGACCTACAAGCACAAAGTCGTCATCAACCGCCGCTACCCCATGGCCACCCTCGGCGCCTACCGGGTGAAGGCGAGCGTCCATTTCCCCCAGATCAACCGCGTCTTCGAGACGAAGGCCGTCTCTGTGCAGGTCGCCGACGGACAGCCGATGTGGAGCCAGATCGTCGGCGTGCCGCAGGGGCATCCCCAGTCCGGGACCTACCGCGAATACGCGCTGATGACCTACTACCACGGCGCTCGCTCCAAGGCTCTCTACTTCCGCCTGAGGGACAGCGATTCCGGCATGGTCTTCCGCACCTACCCGATCGGCGACTACGTGACCGTGCGCCAGCCGGTCCACGCCCTCGATTCGCAGAACCAGCTTCACGTCCTCCACATGACGGCGCCGCAGACCTACCGCTACACGGTCATCAACATCGACGGCGAACCCGTGCGGCAGCAGACGCTCTACGAGAAGGGTTCGAGCCGTCCCGAGTTGAAGAGCACCGCCTACGGCGAGGTCACCCTCGTCGGCGGTCTCACCGAGGACCAGGCGCAGACGCCATACGAGGCGCAGGAATTCCACCGCATCTCGGAACGCCCGCCGGGATTGCCGAACATCTGATCCTGCGGCCTTGCCTCGAAGTTGAGGGGCGGAAATCTGTAGCCGAGGTCACTGACCTCGGTCGGGCGTCGTTCGGACGTTCGATCCGACCTCAGTGAGGTCGGCTACAGCGCTGGCGCGTCCTTCCACAATCCTTCTCAGAATGGACCGCTAGAGGGTGGGAGGACGGCGGTTGAGGAGGAAGACGAGGCAGAGGCTGAGGAAGGCGAAGCCGACGAGCCAGAGCGCCGTCTCCCCGGCTTCCGCGTAGCGCATCGCCTGAACGTCGTCGTAGATCGTCATGGAGAGGGTGCGGGTCGCGCCGGGGATGTTCCCCCCGACCATGAGGATGACGCCGAACTCCCCCACGGTATGGGCGAAGCCGAGGACCACACCGGAGAGCACCCCAGTCCAGGCGAGGGGCAGGGCGACGCGGAGGAAGGTCCCGACACGCGACACGCCGAGGCACCACGAGGCTTCGAGGAAGCGGCGGTCCACCCCGCTGAAGCCCGCGAGGAAGGGGCGCAGCACGAATGGCAGGTTGAAAACTACCGACGCCATCAGGATGCCGGGGAAACTGAAAGGCAGGGTGCTGCCGAACCACTCCGCGTAGCGCGCCCCCATCCAAGTGCGCGGCCCCGTCGCCATGAGGAGGTAGAAACCCAGCACCGTCGGCGGCAGCACGAGGGGCAGGGAGAGGATGGCCTCCACGACGACCCGCCCCGGCCATCGCGTCGTCGCGAGCCACCACGCGAGGGGCAGCCCGCCGACCACGAGAATCAACGTGGTGCAGGTGGCGAGCTTGAGGGTGAGCCAGAGCGCGGCGGAGTCCATCCCCGGAAATCATGGAGCCCCGAAGCCGTGGCGCTCCAGAATGGCCCGGCCCTCGGGTCCGAGAAGGAAGTCGCGCAGCGCCTCGGCGGTCGCGCGGTGTTGGCTCCAAGGCAGGACCGTGCCGCTTTGCGCGAGCGGTTCGTGCGAGGTCTCAGGCACGAGCCAGAGGTCGCCCGCGTCTTTCATCGCGTCGGTGAAGGTGAGCGAATACGCGAAGAGCCCGATCTGCGCCGCGCCCGACTGCACGAACTGCGCGGCTTGCCCGACGTTCTCGGCGCGGACGAGCTTGGCGGCGTCCACCTCGATCCCGTGATGCGCCATCGCGGCCACGGCGGCCCGGCCGTAGGGAGCGAGTTTGGGATTGGCGATGGAGATTTTCGCGACGCGGAGGTCTTTCAATGCCTCCATCCCCCGGGTGGCCACCTCGAGTCCGGCCTCCTTTGGTGCCCAGAGGACGAGGCGTCCCGTCGCGTAGGGAAAGGCGGCTTCGGCATGGCCCTCGGCGATGAGACGGTCGGGGTAGTCCGTGTCGGCGGAGAGGAAGAGGTCGAAGGGCGCCCGCTGGGTGAGTTGGGCGAAGAAAGCGCCGCTGGCTCCGTAGCTCGCCTCGATCTGGACGCCGGGATGCGTCTTTTGGAAGGCGGCGGCGGTTTCTTCGAAGGCGTAGCGCATCGAGGCCGCCACCGCGACGGTGAGCTTGACGGGATCGGCGGAGGGCTTCGTCTCCGGCGAGGGCGGAGCACCGCAAGCGGCGAGGAGAAGGGGGAGCAGCAGCAGGGGGATTCGGGAGTTCATTCGACGATTTAGGTGGAAAGGATCGCGCCCGTCCCGGCGACGGCACCGCCCGCGCGTTCCGCCAGTTTTGGGCACGATTCCGTCCATGTCAATCGCGCCGGATTCTTGGTCCGCGCTCCTTTTCCCCCGTCTACCAGCCCGCCCCCTTGACCTTCGTACGGATGCGGCAGAGGTAGGTGTCGGCGGTGAGGTAGAGCGTGCCGCCGTCGCCGCCCCAAGCGACGTTCGAGGTGCGCTCGCCAGTGGAGATGCGGCCGAGCAGCTTGCCTTCGGGGGTGAAGACATACACCCCGCCCGGCCCGGTCGCCCAGAGGTTGCCCTTCGCATCGACCTTGAGGCCGTCGGGCAGGCCGGGGAGTCCCTCTTTGAAGGCGGCGGTAGCGTCGTGGAAGACTGAGCCTTCGCCGAGGGTGCCGTCGTCCTTCACGGGGTAGGCCATCCAGACCGCCGCCTCGGGGTCGGACTGGGCCACGTAGAGGGTCTTGAAGTCGGGCGAGAAGGCGATGCCGTTGGGCCGGGTCATTTGGTCGGTCAGCAGGGTGACTCCACCGTCGGGGGAGAGGCGGTAGACGCCGCAGAAGTCGAGTTCGCGCATCGGGTCGTCCCAGCGCTTCGGCAGGCCGTAGGGCGGGTCGGTGAAATAGATCATCTCACCGTCGGGACCGAGGCAGGCGTCGTTCGGGCTGTTGAGCCGCTTGCCTTGGTAGTGGTCCACGAGGGTGAGCTTCCCACCGCCTGCGGTGAGGACGGAGAGGCGGCGGTCGCCGTGCTCGCAGGAGACGAGGCGGCCCTTCCCGTCGAGGAGGAGGCCGTTGCTGCCCGGCTCGGCCCCGTAGTCGGCCACGCCGGTGTAGCCCGAGGGCTGCATCCAAGTGCGCGCCCCCACACCCTCGTCCCAGCGCACGACGCGGTTTTCCGGGATGTCGCAGAAGAGGAGGTGGCCACCGTGGGGATGGCCTTCCTCCTTCACCCACACGGGGCCCTCCGTCCAAGTGAAGCCGGAGGAGAGCACCTCGATCCTCGCGTCTGGAGCGAGGAGTTCGTCGAGGGCGGGGTCGAGGCGGACGATTTCGCCGAGGACGGGGAAGTTCGTCGAGTCCTGGGCGACGGCGGCGGAGGCGGCGGTCGCGAGGACCGTCAGGGCGGCGCGGAAGGGCGATAGGTTCGATTTGCGGATCATTGGGAAGGGTTGATGATAGGAGAGTTCCGGTTTCGGGAGAGTGTTGCAAATCCATGAACGAAAAAGCAAGCCAGAAGGAGGGCGAGGAGGGGACGCATCCCCGGCCAGAGGTCGAAGCGCCGGGAATCCCCGTAGGCGAGGAATTGGCCCTCGGCCCGGTCGAAGGCGACGAGATCGATCCCCTGCCGAAGTGGTGGGACGAGTCCGAGGACGCCGAGCGTGGCAAGGCGGAGAACCGCCGTCATGAGGAAGGCGAGGCCGCCGAGGCCAAGCGCAGCCGGAAACCTCGCCCCGCTCCTGAGGAGAAGGTCGAGCCCGATCCGGGCGAGACGGTCGAGGAAGCCGCCGCCGAAGAAGAAGCCGGGGAATCCTCCATCGTCGGCATGCCCGAGATCGACCTCGGGACGATCAAGGTGAAACACCGTCCCAAAACGGACGAACCCTCCGACGAGGAGGAGGGCGACGACTCCTCGGCTCCGCCGGACGATCCTGGCCCGGCCCCGGAGAAGTTCGAGGACGCCTTCGAGGCGAAGCCCGCCCTTGTCCCCGGCTCCGCCGCCCCCGCAAAAAAGGAGGCCACCGCGCCCACGAAGCCGGAGGATGAAACGGAGGAAGCCGAGGAAACGACGGAGGATGTCCCAAGTCCGGAGGCAGAGTCTGAGGCGGAGGCGAAGCCAGAGTCTGAAACGGTGCCCGTCCCAGCCAAGGAAGGGGAGGGGACTCCCACTCCCCCCCCCGTGCCTGTGATCGGGGACGGTCTCGTGCCCAAGGAACCCGCTGCATCGGCCCCGGCGAAGAGGAAGGCCGGATGCTGGACCGTGTTCGCGACGCTGTTCTTCATCGCGACGATCGGGGTCGTGGGACTCCTCGTCGTGGCGGCGGTCTTCGCGTGGACGCAGGCGGGGAAATTCGGGGAGCAAGCCGCCGCCAAGGTCCAGGAGAAGCTCGAAGCGCAGGGCTTCCACCTCGACTGCGGCTCGTGGCGCTACGAGTTCCCCGGCGGCCTTGTCTTCGACGAGGTCACCGTCTACGACGACGCGACGAAGGCGAAGCCCGCCCTCAAGATCTCCCCCCTCGCGATGGACGTCGATTTCCTCTCCCTCGCGAAAGACCCCGGTGGCCTTGGCCGGACCGAGTTCTCCCTGCGCGACTCGACCGTTGGATTTTATGAGGAGGGCGGGCTGTCCTCCGAGATCCCCGGTGTCGATGGCGAGATCGTCGCCGACACCGACGGCATCGTCGTCGAGCGTCTCGCCGCGACCTTCGACGGGCTGCGGGTGCGGATCGAGGGGAAAGGGCGCTCCGCCCAGCCGGGGATCGATTTCCCCGCCCTCCTCCGCGCGATCCGGCCTTGGCAGGCCTTCGAGGGCACCGGAGGCCAGGCCCCGCTCCTGACGCTCATCTTCGCGGCGGACGCGGGCGATTCCGGCTCCGCCACGGTCGAGGGCACCTTCGCCGGGACCGGGGTGAAATGGCGCGAGATCGAGTTCTCCAGCCTCTCCGCCGCTTTCCGTTTCGACCCGGCGACGGGCGTGCTGAGCCTCCCCAACGTCCAGGCCGGCTACGGCGGGGGCTTGATCGGCGGCACCCTCTCCATCGACACCGCTTCGCAGATCGCGACGATCGAGAGCCTCCAGTCCACCGTCGATTTCACCGCCCTGCTCCCGGCCTACGACCCGGCTTGGGCGGAGCGGTTCAAAGCGGTGCGCTTCGTCGACGCCCCGTCGCTCCAGATTGTCGGCTCCCTGCCCCTCGCCGAACCCGCCCAAGCCGATATCGAGGTCCGGTATTCGCATCGCCAAGGACTCGTCTACCTCGACGGGGAACGCGAATTGCCCTTCTCCGACCTCCGCGGGCGTTTCCGCTACGCGCGCGGCGTCTTGGAGACCAACGATGCGACGGCCCGGCTCTTCGGCGGGGAGGTCGCGCTCAACGGATCGGCGAACTTCCTTCGGGAGAACCGCCCCTTCAACGGTCGTGTCGATGTCACTGGCCTGTCGCTGAAGGAGGCCGCCGGATGGTTCGGGCAGGACGGTGCAGGGCTTTCCGGACGCCTCGCCCTGAACTTCCGGGGTACTGGAGGCTTCGACAGCGGCCTCGCGGGTCTCAACGGCGGCGGCGATTTCCGCATCGAGGAGGCCGCCCTGCCGCAATTCCCCGTCCTCGGGTCGGTCCAGTCGCTGGTCGGCGGGGTCGTGCCCGCCTTCGCCGCGAAAGGCGCTGGCTCCGTCACCGGGGCCTACATCATCGAGTCGGGCGTGCTCGTCACCAGTGACCTCGCCGTGCGCAACGGAGGCGCCCGCATCGTTGTCAACGGCAGCCTCACCCTCGCCTCGGCGCAGACGAACTTCACCGCCACCGCCGATCTGGAGCCCGCCCTCGCCGCCGCCACCGGGCTCAAGGGCAAAGCCATCCAGGTGGCGGGTTCCGGCCCGCTCCGCGAACCCGTCCTGAAGGTCCGCCAGTTCCCCATCGAATTCACCGCCTCCGGCCTCGGCGAGGTTCTCGGCACCACCCCCGAATCCCTCGCCGGATTGAAGGATCTGGTCGGTTCGGAAAACGCCGCCGAAGTCATCTCCGGCACCGTCGAGGAGGCGGCGGCACTGGGGCTCGATCCCGCCGTGGCCGAGTTGTTGAAAGGTCTCCTCGGCGGGGGGGAGCCCGAGCGTCCTCTGCTGAGAGCGATCCCGCAGGAGAATTGACCGGGTCTTTTGCCTTCCTCTTACTCTTTACTCCATACTCNNGAGTATGGAGTAAAGAGTAAGAGGTAGAACCCTCGTTTTCCCCTATCACCCCCATGTGGCGAGTCGCTGGCATCTGTTTCGACCATTTCCACATGGGCGACCTCCTGCGGATGGTCCATGACCATCCGGACGCGGAGATCGTCGCCGTCTGCGACGAGCGGCCAGAACGCATGGAGGAGGCCCGGCGGAATTTCGCCATCCCGCCCGACAGGGTCTACTCCGAGACCGAACCCTGTCTGGTCGAGACGAAGCCTGATCTCGTGATCCTCTGCCCGGCGGCGGCGCGGCACGCCGAATGGGTCGAGCGGGTCGCTCCCTCCGGCGCGGCGATCCTCGTCGAGAAACCCTTCGCCGCCTCCCTCGTCGAGGCCGACCGCATGGTCGCGGCGATGGAGCGGACGGGAAAGCCGCTCGCGATCAACTGGCCCCTCGCTTGGTATGCCTCGCATGTGCGATGCCACGGGCTCATCCGCGAGGGGGCCGTCGGCGAGGTGCTGGAGGTGCATTATCACGACGGCAACCGAGGACCGCTCTGGCACGGGGCGGACAAGATCGAGCGCGAGCCGACGGACGAGGAGAAGGCGGCGAGCTGGTTCTACCGGGAGTCCGAGGGCGGCGGCAGCTTGCGGGACTACCTCGGCTACGGCACGACCTTGGCGACTTGGTTCAACGGCGGGCGGCGGCCTCTCGAAGTGATGGCGATGTGGGACCGATGTCCCGGCGGGTCGCTCGAAGTGGACGAGCACAGCATCACCGTGGCGAGATATGAGACGGGCATGTCGAAGTTCGAGACGCGATGGGGCACGATTTCCGATCCTTGGACCGAGCAGCCCGAGCCGAAATGCGGCTTCGTCGTCGTGGGCAGCGAAGGATCGATTTCGAGCTGGGACTACGATGACCACGTCACCCTGCGGACGAGGGCGAACCCGCGCGGCGGGCGCATTCCCGCGCCCGCCCCGGTTTTTCCGGGGAGCAATCCCGTGGCGTATGTCCTCGACTGCCTGGAGCAAGGGCGGGAGATCGAGGGACCGCTGAGCGTCGCTGTTTCAAGGATCGGGCAGGAGATCGTCGATGCCGCAGTGGATAGCGCGCGGACGGGTCGGGTGGTGCAGTTATCTCTTACTCCTTCTCATCCTCCTACTCTTACTCAATCCGAGCATCGAGCGGCTTCCGGTTTTGAGAAGGAGTAGGAGGATGAGAAGGAGTAGGGGGTGAACATTAGAGCATTTTAAATAAAGGGCACCTCTGGATAGGGGTGTTTTTCGGAAGGCGGCCCAGCTTGCGCTTC
>DDTJ01000059.1 GCA_002344525.1 Akkermansiaceae bacterium UBA2367 | reverse complement strand
ACCCCTAATCTAGGAAAGACCCAAGGTAAAATCGGGACGCGAAGCGCGGAAGATCAGCGCAAATCAGCGGTCCCCCTCCTCTTCAGCAGTATGCGTGCCCAAGCCTGTCTCTCCACTGCCGACGAAGCCATCGCCGCGATTCCGAGCGGGGCGACGGTCGCCATCGGCGGGTTCGTCGGCGCGGGCCATCCCGAATTGCTCACCGCCGCCTTGGAGCGGCGTTTCATCCAACAGGGTACGCCGCGCGACCTGACCCTCTACTATTGCGCCGGGCAAGGGGATCGCGGCGAACGCGGGCTGAACCATCTCGCCCATGCCGGTCTCGTCCGGCGTGTCGTCGGAGGGCATTGGAACCTCGCCCCGAAGCTCGGCGCCCTCGCCCTCGCCAACGAGATCGAGGCCTACAATTTCCCGCAGGGTGTCCTCTGCGTGCTCCTGCGCGAGATCGCGGCGAAGCGGCCAGGGCTGTTCACCAAGGTGGGGTTGAACACCTTCATCGACCCGCTCCATGGCGGGGGACGGCTCAACGAGCGCACCGTCGAGCCCCTCGTCGAGCGGGTCGAGTTCGACGGCGAACCCTGGCTGCGCTACAAGTCGATGCCGGTGACCGTCGGCCTCATCCGCGCGACCGCGGCGGACCGGCGCGGCAATCTCACGATGGAGCGCGAGGGCTTCATCGGCGAGGTCCTCCCCATCGCGCAAGCGGCGAAGAACCACGGCGGCCTCGTCATCGCCCAGGTCGAGCGCCTCGTCGACCGCATCGCCGATCCCAAGGCGGTGCGGGTGCCGGGCATCCTCGTGGACCACCTCGTCGTCTCGGACGGGGAGGGGCACGACCAGACTTTCGGCGAGGCCTTCAATCCCAGCTACGTCGAGAGCGGCGGCGACCTCGCCGCAGTGCCGCGTCTCGGGTTCTCCGAACGGCGGCTCATCGGGGCGCGGGCCTTGCGCGAGGTGCGCGCGGGCGACATCGTCAATCTCGGCATCGGCCTGCCCGAGACCGTCGCGGCGGTCGCGGCGGAGACGGGGCGGCTCGGGGAGTTCACCCTCACGGTGGAGAGCGGGCCCATCGGCGGCGTGCCGGCCTCGGGGTTGAGTTTCGGATGCAGCCACTTTCCCGAGGCCATCATCGACCAGCCCTCGCAGTTCGACTTCTACGACGGCGGAGGGCTCGACCTCGCCGTGCTCGGGGCCGTCGAGATCGACGCGGAGGGCAGCGTGAACGTGACGCGCTTCGCGGGCCGCTTCGCCGGTGTGGGCGGGTTCATGAACATCGTCCAGAGCGCCCGACGGCTCGTCTTCTGCTGCACCTTCCGCGCCGGAGATCTGGAGGTGGCGATGGAGGACGGGCGGCTCCGCATCGTCCGCGAAGGAAAGTACGCCAAGTTCGTGCGTCGGATCGGCGAAGTCTGCTTCCACGGCCCCTCGGCTTTCGCCCGCGGGCAGGAGGTGCTCTACGTGACGGAGCGGGCGGTGTTCGAGTTGACGGGCGAGGGCCTGCGCCTCGTCGAGGTCGCGCCGGGGATCGATCTGGAAAGCGAAGTGCTCGGGCAGATGGAGTTTCCTCCGGCGGTTGGGACACCGCTACGGACGATGGAGCTTGTCGAGTCCCCATAAAAATCGGGGGCAGGATTTTTTCGGACGGCCTACATTCGGACCGTGAGCAGGAACCAGATCGAAGCGGCGATCGCGAGCGGGAGGGATGGCCGACGGTCATGAATACCACGTCAAAGACTCCGACCTCGTCCCGCCGGAACGGGAGGTCGATCCGACGCAGAATCCGTATCCGGAGATACGGGAACTGGATTTCAGCAAGGAGGACAGGGAGGAACTCTCCCGCGTGTCCACAATGATAGCCGGTTCCGAGCCGATGGGCACCCCGTTTCTCCTCTCGATGCTGGAGAAACACGCCGCGCATTTGGAGACATTCGACCGCTATGCGGCGATGACCGATTGGAAACGGGATCTTCCCATCCAAATCGATGCGTCTATTGATTTTACCTTTCACTACGGCGAAGCCGCCCCTACTCCCGAAAACGAACCAAGGGTCTTAGCACGGTGTTGCCATCCTGTGTCGTCTCCTCGGCGAGGATCACCCGGGTCTCGGTGCGGTCACCGACTTTGCCTTTGCTCTCGATCCGCCGCACTGTGCCCGCGAGGGTGACGAGGGAGGTGATCTCCGACCACTCGGCCTGCGACATGCCGAGGAGGGCCTGGACTTCGCCTTCGTCGCTGAAGACCACGTCGTCGATGGTGCCCGCGATGCCGTCGTCACCGTTGCGGACGGCGACGAGATGCGCCGCCGCGTCCGCCGTCGCCCCGGTGAGGGCTTGGATCAGTTCCGCCGGGGCCGCGTTCAGGTCGATGAGCCCGTCGGACTGGATCGTGAAGTGGTCGCGCCAGAAAGGCTGGAACTTCTCGATCTCGTCCATGCCCGTGACGAAGGGGAGTTGCTCCAGCGAGGTGAAGGGGGCGTTCGGCGGAAAGTGCGGGTAGTCGAGGCTGGCGTAGTGGGCGTTCTCGGCTCCGTTCGAAAGGGCGTCGGAGTCCTCGTCGATCCAGTCCGCGAGGGAGTCGGCGGCGCGGCTCGCGGCGGCCGCGTCGAGCCCCCAGAGCACGAAGAGCTCGACGGCGGTGGAGCGCATCCTCTCCGAAGTCAGTTCGTTGACGGGCAGCCGCCCGCCTTCGCTGGTGATCCGCACTTCCCAGCTCCGTCCGGGGGCGAGCTCGTGCCGCAGGGCCGCGTCGCCGGGCGCGATCTGCGGGTGCATCGCCACGGCGAGGCCGCTCTCGGCGAGGAGGCCGGCCTGGTAGCGGGCGCGGGAAAGGGTGCTCTCCTCCCAGGAGGCCTGAGTGGATTCGTAAAGCCCGGCGGCGATGAGCGAGAGCGCCAGCACCGCGACGAGCACGAGCAGCAGGGCGATGCCCCGGTCGCGCCGATCCCACTGGATGCGCCGTTTCATTGCCCGCTGCCGCCGCCTCCGCCAGAGTTTCCACCCGAATTGCCGCCGCCACCGCCCGGAGGACCGCCACCACCGGGGCCAAAACCACCACCCGGACGCCCGCCGGGCCGACCGCCGCCGCCCTCCCCTTCCTCTCCTCCGGGGCGGCCACCGCCATCGCCGCGCCCCGGACGGCCACCACCGCCGTTGCCAGCGTTGTTTCGACCGCCCGATCCGCTCGAAGGATTGCCTGCCGTGGCCGCGTTCGTCGCCGTGCCCTCCTCGGTTTGCGGATTGGCGATCGCATCCGGGACCTCGAAGACGACGCGCAGGGGCACGGAGCGGTAGCCGTCGGCGAAGGAGAAGGCGAGCAGCGGAGGCATCCGGGTATCATCGGTCCATTCGTCGATCCAAGTCTGTTGCTCCTGGTCCCAGAAATTCCAGTTCGCCGTGGTCACGTCGGTGAGCAGGGGCAGCCAGTAGCGCCCCTCCTCGTCGGTCTGGAGGAAGTCGTCCGTCCCGGCCCGCAGCGCCAAGCCCGAGCCGTCGGTGTCCTTCGGGGCGAAGTCAGCACGGCTGATGGCGAGGTCGAAGGTCGGTTCGCCTTCCGCCGTCGCGGCGCCGGGACGCAGGGAGAGGACCGTCTCCTCGCTGCTGCCGACGATCTCGCCGAAGGTGAAGGCGGTCGCGCTGTTCCCGATTTTCAACTCGGGCCAGCCCGAGGCCGACTCCTCCGCCGGGACCATTTCGAGGGTGCCGCCTTGGGGCAGGTGCTCGATCGTCTCGCGGAGCAGGGAGAGGAAACGCGACACCTCCTCGTTGCGGCGGTCCATCTCGCGGATTCCGGTGGCGGTGTCGCCCGCCTGCCAGAGGATGGAGAAGATCGCGCCGGAGATGAGCCCGAGGATGGTCATGGCCACGACGATTTCAAAGAGGGAGAAGCCCCCCGCTCCACCGTGCCTGGCACCCTGTCTGGAAAAGGGAGGCTTCATGAATCGGCCATGTGGATGATCAACTCGGCCCGTTCGATCTGCTCGCCTCCGTCGTCGAGGAAGGTGGCCTCGGCGGTCAGTTTGTGGAGGCCGGTCAGGGCCTCGCCCTCGCCGTTGTCGATCTCGAAAGGCTCGACGTAGGTGCGGAAGGTGATGCTCGAAGGCGCATCGACCGTTTCGGAAGCCATCGCGCCGAGGTCGAGGCGGCGCTTTTCCGCGAGCAACCCCTCCAGCCGCTGCTGGATGTAGCGGTCCCGCGCGAAGCCCGTCGAGGTGTCGTTGATGCCACTCAGCACGCTGAGCAGGCCCGTGATCGAGATCGCGAAGAGAGCCACGGCGAGGACGACGTCGAGCAGGGCGTAGCCCGGATTGCCACGAGGGGAGGGGAGCTGGACCGTCCTTCTCATCATCGGCTCATTCGACCCACGACTTCTCCGACCTCACGTCGGCGGTCAGGGGATGGAACTCCACTTCGAAAAAGGAATCGTCCGCCTCGGCCCGGAAGCGCAGCGGCTCGCACATGCCCGAGGGCTGGAAAATCCAGCGCCGGTATTCGCCGCCCGACAGCGTGAGCCAATCCGTGTCGTTCCAGAAGCGCAGGCTCACCCGCAGGCCCTCGGGGAAGGCGTATTCCTGGAAGTAGCGCAGGCCCTCGCGCACCTGCTCCGCCTTCGGGTCCGGCGCGGCCTCGGGTGCCGTCTGGATGCCCCGCGCCCGCGAGGCCTCGATCATCTCCTCGCGCTCGGCGATCTGTTCCAGCTCCAGGCGGATGGTCTCCGCCTCCTCGATCCCCGCGTAGGGGCGCAGGAAGCGCGAGGCTCGGAAACCCCGCCCGTCGATGACGATCTGGTAGGGCCGCTGCTCGCTCATGGCGCGGCCCCGCACCTCGCGGGCGAGCAGGTGGAGGCGGTTCACCGGCTCGCGGGCGAGACGCTCCTTGCGCACGCTGTCGATCGCGGGCACGGCGAGACCGGTCAGGATCGCCAGCACGGAGATCGCGACGACCAGTTCGACGAGGGTGAAGGCGCGCGGCGCGGCGGGAACCCTACCAGTTCCCGACATCGTCGTCGCTCTCCACCCCGTCTTCGCCGAGGGAGAAGAGGTCATACTTCTTTTTGCTCTTTTGGGAAGGGAAGCGGTATTGGTATTCGTTGCCCCAAGGGTCCTTCATCGGCTCCTCAAGATAGGCGCGCCAGCGCTCGGGCTGGGGGTCGCCGGTGGGCCGCTCGACGAGGGCGCGCAAGCCCTGCTCCTGTGTCGGGGGCTTGAAGTAGTTGTTGCTCTCGTAGGATTTCAGCGCCGTCTCCAGCAATTGGATGTCGCCTTCGACGCGCCGGTATTTCGCGTCGTCGACGAAGCCGATGATCAGGTAGATGCCCGATCCGGAGAGCACCGCGATGATCGTGATGACGATGACCAGCTCGACGAGGGTGAAGGCCCGCCGCCGACGGTCCGGGTGGGTGTGGGGATGGAGTTTCATCGTTGTCGTTCTTTAGGGGAGGGAGGGGAGGAAAGGCGTCATCGCCCGCGGACGCCGGACATCTGGCCGAAGATCGACGTCATCACGCTGTAGGCCAGCACGCCGACGAGCACGGCCACGATGGCCAGCATCACGTTCGGAACGAGGGTCGTCAATCGCGCGATGCGGATGTCGAGATCCTCGTCGTATTTCGCGGCGGCCTTGGAGAAGGCCTTGCCCAGCTCCCCGGTCTGCTCGCCGATGGCGACGCGGTCCACGAGCTGCTCGGGGAAGGCCCCCGTCTTCGCCATCGCCCGGGCCAGGCTGGTGCCCTCGCCCACGTCGGCGACGACTTTTTCGAGACGGCTGCGGATGTAGCGGTTCGGCGTGCCGCGGGTGACGAGCCGCAGGCTGTTCAGGAGGGGGACGCCGTTGCCGACGAGATTCGACAGGGTGTGGCAGAATTGCGCATAGAAGCGCCCGAGGATGACGGGGCCGAAGGCGGGCAGGGTCATCTTGTAGCGGTCCCACCACTCCCGGCCCGCCGGGGTCGCGATGAGGGCGCGAAACCCGACCGCCAGCGCCACCGCGATCGCGAGAATGAGCCACCACCACGCCGCCATGAAGTCGCTGACGGCCAGCAGCACCTCGGTGACGAAAGGCAGGTCCTGCCCCGACTTCGCCATAAACTTGCCAAGCTGGGGCATCAGCACCGTGCTGAAGACGAAGAGCAGGACCACGCCCGCGAGCAGAACCATGAGGGGGTAGATCATCGCCCCGACGGTGCGGCGTTGCAGGCCGTGGAGCTGTTTCAAATTCACTACGAGACGGCGCAGGATGTCCGGCAGGGAGCCGCTCGCCTCCCCCGCCGCGACGAGGCTGGAGAAGAGTTCGTCGAAGGACGGCGAGGCGACGCCGAGGGCTTTCGAGAAGCGCGCCCCTTCGCGGATCTCCTCGCGCAGGCAGCCCGCGACCGCGCGGATCGATGAGTTGGCTTGACGCTCGGTGAGCACTTTCAGAGCTCGCTCCAGATTCATCCCCGCATCGAGGAGATCGGCCAGCTCCTCGGTGAAGAGGACCATCTCCTGCCGCTTCAGACGGGTGTGGCGGGGCGCCTTGCCTCCGTTCGCAGCCTCGCCGGCTTTGCCTCTTTTGCCGCCCTTGCCTGTGGCGGGGGCCTCCGCCGCCTGGTCCACGACCACGGGGGTGAGGGATTTCGACTCCAGCTCGCGATAGACCTCGGCCTTGTTCCGAAGCACGACGCTGCCCGAGACCTTCTTCCCGGTCGGATCGATCGCGGTGTAGGTGTAGGCGGGCATGGGAGGGATGGAAAAGGATCAACCCCGCCAAGGCCGGGGCGTTTCCTATCATTTCACGGATAGGGCAGTCGGGTCAAGGGCGGGGAACAAGCATTGGGACCGACCGGCCACGGGTCGCGAAGGGGATTGCCGCGCGGGGCGATTTGTGGTTTCCTCGTGGGATGCACCCTGCCCTTTCCCGATACGGCCTTCTCCTCGCGGCGTCCCTGATGGTGTCGTCGGTCGCGGCGCAGGAATCTCCCGAGGGGAAGCCAGAAGGGCCGCCGATTCCCGCCATCCCCGGTGTCCCCTCGATGCGGGTGACAGCGCCGACCTTCAAGCCCTCCCCGGCGACGACGACGGGTTCCGCGATGCCGAGGCAAGGGACCGCCGCCCCGGTGAAGGCCGAGCGCCTCCGGCCCGAGTTCCAGCCCGGGCTCACCTATCGGTTCGTGGTGAAGACGGAGCTGCGGACCGGGGGCAGGAGCTTCGCGATGGAGCAGCAGGCCCGCTTCGACGCGAAGGTGCGCGTGGACGGCAAGCCCGGCATCGTCCTCAAGGGGCGGACCGAACGGCTCGACGCGACCCTTTCCTCTGGCGGCGCGACCCTGTCCTACCGCTCGCTCGAACCCGGCGACCAGGGGACGCCCTTGGGCAAGCATCTCCGCGTCTCGCTGAACCGCTCCGTCGATCTCACCCTCGACGCGAAGGGGCGGGTCGATGGCTCGCAAGTCGCGGGCGGAGGCGACGAGTCGGCGCTGCTGCCGGGGATGCCTAGCTTCGGACCGGAGGAGCTGGAGCAGATCGTCGCGGGGCTGCCTCAGGCCTTTTCCGAAAAGCCCGTCGCGCCGGGCGACCAGTGGACCGTGCAGGGGAGCCGCCCTGTCGGCGAGGCGGGGTTGGTGGAGTTCGAGATCGCCTGCCGCCACGTCGGCCAAGTGGCTTTCGAAGGGCATCTCTGCGATGCGGTCGAGTTCGCGGGGGTTCTCTCCGGGGCGCTCCCGAATGGCGGCGCGGCGGCGGAAATCGAGTCGGGGGGGATCGAGGGCCGCCTCCACTACGATCCACTCGACCGCATGGTGCGCCATTCGGAGCAGACTTCACAACTGGTCGTGGCCCGTCCGGCGGAGGGCGGCGACCCCGGTCAAGTCGAGCGCCTCCCGATCCACCAGACTTCGACCCTGCGCCTCCTCCATGTCGTGCCGACGCCTTGAGCGGACGCCAACGGGAAGGCGAAGCCCTGGCAGTCGGTTGAGTCACCCGCCCTGCAAACCCGGCGAAACTTTCAGTTGTGGTTCATCCGGGGTGGTTTGCGATAATCGATAATAATAAGGGCGCACATCGATGCCCATATTCTCGTTAGCCGAAAATCACAGTATGCCATTCCGGATGGTCAATCGACCCTGCCCATCCCGCCCTTCTGGAACTCCTCGTAAGCTTGCCGGATTTCGTCGAGGGAGTTCATCACGAAAGGACCGTAGCCGACCACGGGCTCGTCGATGGGTTCGCCGCTCATAAGCAGGAGCTTGACACCATCGTCCGTCGCCATGAGGGAGAGGCCGCCGCCTTCGCGGCTGTAGACGGCGAGGTCACCGGGGGCGGCTTTCCGTCCGTCCGGCGTGACGACGCTCCCTTCAAGCACGAGAATGGCGGTCGTGTGGCCTTCCGGCAGGGGCAGGGTGGTCGTCTTGCCCGGTCGCAAGGAGACGTCCCAGAGATGGATGGGGGTGAAGGTCAGAGCAGGGCCGCGCATTTCGGCGTACTCTCCGGCGATGATGCGCAACTCCCCGCTCTCGTCAGGCAGGGAGACGACGGGGATGTCGCCCTTGAGCAGGGTTTGGTAGCGCGGGGGAGCGCTTTTGTCCGCAGCGCGGAGATTGACCCAAAGCTGGACCATTTGCAGGGTACCTCCCTTCCGGGTGAAGTCGGAGGAGTGGAATTCCTCATGCACAATGCCGCGTCCGGCAGTCATCCACTGCACGTCGCCCGGCCCGATCCGACCGCCTCCACCGCTGGAGTCGCGATGTTCCAACTCGCCTTGGTAGGCCACGGTGACCGTCTCAAAACCCTTGTGCGGATGGGCCTCGACGCCGCGCCGTTCGTTCCCGGGCGGGAAGGGATGGGGCGCGGCGTAGTCGAGCAGGAGGAAGGGCGAGAGTTCGCGTCCGAGGCCGTTGTAGTCGAAGACGGAGCGCACCGGGAAGCCGTTGCCGACCCAGTGCATCGCGGAGCCGCTGTGGAGATGGCGGAGGGTTTTCATGAGTTCATCGTCGAGGGGGAGGATCATTTCGCCGATCCCTTGGCGGAGAGGTAGCTGTTGATGAGGCAGCGGTAGTTCGGGAGGTGGTTCGAAAAGAGCGCGCCGAGGCCTTCGACATCGTTGCGCCAGTCGCGGTGCAGCTCGCAGGCGGCGCCGAACCAAGTCAAGAGCTGGCAGCCAGCCTGCTCCATGCGGGACCAAGCGGCTTCTCGGGTCGTCTGGTTGAAGGTGCCCGAGGCATCGGTGACGACGAAGACCTCGTAGCCTTCCTCGCGGGCGGAGAGGGCGGGGAAGGCGACGCAGACCTCGGTGACGATGCCGGCGATGATGAGCTGCTTTTTGCCCGTGGCTTTGACGGCGGCGACGAAGTCCTCGTTGTCCCAAGCGTTGATGTTGCCGGGGCGGGCGATGAAGGGGGCGTCGGGGAACAGCTCCCTCAATTCCGGCACGAGGGGACCGTTCGGTCCGTCCTCGAAGCTGGTCGTGAGGATGGTGGGGAGGTTGAAATACTTCGCGGCGTCGGCGAGGGCGAGGACGTTGTTTTTGAAGTCGTCGGGCGAGAAGTCGTGGACGAGGTTCGTGAGGCCGGTCTGGTGGTCGACGAGGAGGACGGCAGCGTTGTTTTTGTCGAGGCGTTTGTATTGGAAGTCGCTCATGGGATGACGGGTTGTGGTTGGGTTGGGAAATCACCGATGGATTCAGGACCGGTCTCAGCATGGGGGAAAAGCCTCCCCGCGTGAAATGCTTTTTTTCTTGGCTGACCATGCCTCGCGGCTATGCTCTTGGCTGACATGGAACTGCGGCATCTTCGCTACTTCATCGCAGTCGCGGAGACGGAGAACGTGACCCGCGCGGCTTCCGCGCTGCATGTCTCCCAGCCGTCCCTGAGTCGGCAGATCCGCGATCTTGAGGACGCGCTGGGCGTCGAGCTGTTCGAGCGCGGCCCGCGCGCCCTCGTCCTGACCGAGGCTGGTCGCGCCTTTCTCGACGAGGCCCGTGCCGTGATGCGGCGGGTCGAGGAGGCCGTCCGGGTCGCCCGCGAGTCGGCTGCGGGCGGCTGCGGCGAGATCCGCGTCGGCTACGCGCCCTCGCTCGCAGTGGATCTGCTGCCGCGCCTCCTGCGCCGCTTCGAGGCGGAGCATCCCGCCGTACGGGTGCGTCTCCACGACCTCGCCACGGCGGAGATGCTGCGCGGGCTGCGCGAACGGACCCTGCACGCCGCCCTCCTCGTGAGGGCACAGCCTTTCGCGGGCGGCGACTTGGGATTCATCGAACTGGAGACCCAGCCGGTTTGCATCGCGCTGAACCTCGGCCATCCCCTCGCGGCGAAGCGGAAGATCGGGCTCCGCGATCTCGCGGACGAGGCGCTGACAGGATTCTCCGCCGAAGACTACCCCGAATACCGTGGATGGGTCGAGGGGCTCTTCGCCGAATTCGGTGCAGCTCCGCGCTTCGTCGAGGAGCACGACGGCATCTCCAGCCTCATCGCCGCGGTCGAGGCGGGGCGCGGTGTCGCGATTGTCTCGCGCCGCATGGTCGCCCTCGCGGGTGGAAGGCTGAAGGTCATCCCGCTCCACCCCGCCCCGCCTCCGCTTTCGGTCGGCGTGGCTTGGCTGGAAGGCTGGCTTTCCCCGGTCGCGGCCCGCTTCTGCGAGATCGCGCGGGAGGTGGCCTCTTGAATCGATGCGGCGTCAGCGGGTGACGGGAGGTCCCATTTGCACCACTTCCAGATCGCGGCCCTTGACCTTGCGGATGGGGAGGAGGTCTTCGTGGACCCAACGCTCGTCCGGCGCGCCGCTGATGAACCAGTCGCCTCCGTTGTCGGCGAGGATGAGCCCGTATTTCTTCATGGCTTCCAAAATGACGCGGGCGGGGCCGGTGAACGGGGAAAGGTCGTAGTCGGCCTTGAGGCGGACGCGCATGCCCATGGGCGGGAGATCCTCGTCGGTCTCGCGGCTGGCGAAATGCCGGGCGGGCGGGACATAGGCCCGGCGGGTCTTCCTGACGGTGAAGCGCAGGGCGTGTTTCAGCTCGCCTTTGCCGACGATCTCGTCGTAGCGGGCGAGGCCGGGGAGGATGGGAAGGCCAGCGGCGTCGGCGCTGGTCCACCCGGCGGGGCGGGGCACAGGGTTCCTCAGGTCGAAAACGGCGCCGCTGGAGGCGCGCCAGGATTTGCCGCCGTCGATGGGAAAGGCTTTGAAGAGTTCGTAGAGCTTCCAGTGGTCCTTGTCGAGCACGAGGACGTGGCGGTCGCCTTCGCTGTCGGGACCGCCCTCGATCCAAACGTCCTGCGGGATGGGATAGGGGCCGGGATCGCTTTCGTCGGCATACTGGAAGGTGACCGGAACGAGGGACTGGCCACCGGGAACGACGTGGTAGGGGATGCCGCCGGGAACGCCTTTCCAGACGAGGCCGAAGTCCTCATGTAGCGGCTTGTCCCCACCGATGCGGGCGATGATGGCATCGCTCATGGGATCGACGGGATCCGAGGAGACGTCCCGGTTCCATTCGTCGTCCGGCGGGAGAAGGAGACGACCGTCGAGGTCGGCGTTAGGCCCAGTGGGAAGGTCCGACGCGTACAGGGCCGTGGTGAAGGCGAGGGTCAGGAAGAGACAGCGCATGGAAACGATGGCCAGGAAATGAGCGACGGCGTGCGGCAATATCTGAACCGCATGGGGTCGACGCTCACTCCAAGTCCGCCCGCGCCTCCAGAAACGCCTCGCGCAAGCCCGCGTAATCCGTTGCCACCGGAAATTGAGGGAACTCGTCCACGACGTTTTGCGGCGGGCGGAAGAGGATGCCGCGGTCGGCTTCGGCGAGCATGCTGATGTCGTTGTAGGAGTCGCCCGCGGCGATGACTTGGAACTTCAATTCGTGGAAGCGTTTCACCGCCTCGCGTTTCTGGTCGGGCATGCGCAGGTGGTAGGCCTCGACGCGACCGTCGGGGGCGATCCCGAGGCGATGGCAGAAAAGGGCCGGCCAACCGAGCTGCCGCATCAGCGGCTTGGCGAACTCGTAGAAGGTGTCCGAAAGGATCACGACTTGGAACTCCGACCGGAGCCAGTCGAGGAACTCGGCGGCCCCCTCCAGCGGGCCGAGGCTCTCGATCACCTCCTCGATGTCGCCGATCTTCAGCCCGTGCTCGTCGAGGATGCGGAGCCGCCGGGTCATGAGCACATCGTAGTCGGGCACGTCCCGCGTCGTCGCGAGGAGGGCGTCGATCCCGGTCTTGCGGGCGACGTTGATCCAGATTTCGGGGACGAGGACGCCCTCTAGGTCGAGGCAGGCGATTTGCACGGGTGGGGAGGGTCAGGGTGAGGGGCACGTCTCCACCGTTTCGGGGAGGAATGCAATCGCGGGCGTCAGGAAAACTTGGCGTGCAGGTCGTACCACCCGATCGGCTCCATCCCGGCGAGGCGGCGGAACCATTTCACGGGATGCCGCAGCCAAGTGTCGTAGTACTTGCCGCCGGACGCGCCGAAGAGCTGCTGCTGCCGCATCACGGACAGGCAGCGCTGGAGCGTCTCCTCGATGCTCAGCCAGCGGCCGGGGGCCTCCTCCCCGAACGGCCCGCTGCACTCGGCACCGAAGGAGGCGGGGACGTAGACGCCTTCCAAGGGTGGATCGGGGCACTGGACCCGCTTGTTCAGCGACTGGTTGACCACTTTGAACTCGCGATAGCCCAGATTCCAGAGATGGACGAGGCAGTCGAACCCCTCGGCGAAGCAGGTCAGGTCGATCTCCACGGAGACGAAGCGCGGGCGTTCGGGGAACTCGTGGAGCGCTTCGAGGCACAGCGTGTCCGCGCCTTCGATATCGACCTTCAGGTAGTAGGGGATGCCGTGCTGCTCCAAGACGCTCCGGAAGGTGACAGCCTCGACCTCGACCGCTTCGTTGCGCGTTCCCAGCCGCTCGTTCCGGGACGCGAAATCCGGCGAGATCGTCCCCCAGACATCCTTGTCCAGATTGAGGTAGAAGGGGATCCGCCCGGCCTCCGGGGCGATGGCCGCGGGGATCAAGGTCAGCCTCCCGTCAACGATCTCCTCGCGGAACTGCTCCCGGGCGAGATCCACAAGGCCGGGGCTGGCCTCGATGCCCACCACGCGGAAGCCCTTCCGCAGGTAGAAGGCGGAGTCGGTCCCCCGGTGCAAGCCCACGTCGTAGATCAAGTCGGAGCACTGCGTCAGCCGGGGTTTCGTATCGGTCATGGTGTCGGTAGATGGGATTCCGCAGCTTTGCCGGAGGATCGGTGGACACCATGCTCCGGGCCGACGGTCGAGTCAACCTCCCCTGGCGAGGCTCGCTGCGGCACTCGCAGGGGGATCAAAACGGTAGTGGAACAACTCCAAGTCGTCCGCGTGTCGTCGTGCGACGACCTCGGCCTCCTTGTCCGTGTAATGCACGCGGTAGTCCGTCTCCCTGCGCGACGTGTTCTTGCGGCCCTTGGGGATGCGGGTTTTCAAATCCAGATCTTGGATCATTCGATCCAAATCCTCCGCCAAGCTTTCCTGCCGGAGGATACGGCTCACGGCAATCGAGCTGTCAGCGTCGGTCAGGTAGTCCTTCATCTGCTTGTGCATCATACGGCTGTCCGTCGCGGGCGCGGAGGGATCCTCAAGCCACCGGATGTAATCGGAGAACGTGAACGACTGGAACAGAGCCCCCTCGATGCGGCACCCCGAGTGCTTCCCCGTGGGGTCTCCCTTGATGTAGTGGAACCACGACACATGCCAGTCCCATGGATTACGGATCACCGTGAACCACAGGTCGGGCATGCCAATGCCAATTCGGGCGAAGGCCGACTCATACTGCTGGTAGGTCAGATGCCCCGCCGTCTCTGGGAAGATCCGGGTCTCGCACTTCTTGATCCAAGGGAGGAAGGCTTTTTCCACGAAGCTGCCTCCGCATTTCGGAACGTGCAGGAAATGGAGCCTCTTTTCGGCGTGCCGGAAGAGGGAGAGCTTCTGGTTTGTGGGAACCTTCATGCCTTCGGCCGGGGATGGGCGCGGCGGGGCGCAACAATAATGATTGACGGGTCTGCCGCCAGAGATTTCTTTGGAATGCCGGATGCTGGAGAGGCTTCGGGAAGGGGGCGCGGATCGGCTGCGATCCGACCTGGGACGGCCGGTCTTTGACGATGTTCGACACCCGAGAAAAACCCCGCATGGTCGAAAGCGCCTTCCTCGTCGGCGCTTACTTCAACCGCGCCGACGAGGAAGGCGCCGCCAGCCTCCTCGCCGAGCTCGCCGAGCTCGTCGCCACCCTCGGCATCGAGGTCGCGGGCCGGGCCTGCGTTTTCGTCAGGGAAAGGAGCAAACGATACCTCACCGGCTCCGGCAAGGCGGAGGAGTTGATGGAAGAGGCGCGCAAGCTCGGGGCCGACTGCATCGTCTTCGACAACGAACTCGCCCCCGCGCAGCAGCGCGCCTGGGAGGAGGAGGCCGACCTCACCGTGATCGACCGCGAGGAGGTCATCCTCGACATTTTCCGGATGCGCGCCCGCACCCGAGAAGCCGTGCTCCAAGTCGAGCTGGCTCGGATGGAATACTCCCTGCCCCGCCTCGCCCGCATGTGGGGGCACCTCGACCGCCAGCGCGGCGGCTCCGGCGGAGGCAAGGGCGGAGGGGCTGCCGCGCGGGGCGAGGGCGAGCAGCAGATCGAGGTGGACCGCCGTCTCGCTCGCCGCCGCATCGAGCGGATCAAGGAGGAACTCGATGAAGTGCGCCGCAACCGCCAGACCCAGCGTAAACGGCGCACCGACGAGGGAATCTGCCAGGCCTCCATCGTCGGCTACACGAACGCGGGAAAAAGCTCCCTGCTGAACCTGCTCTCCGACGCCGACGTGCTCGCCGAGGACAAACTCTTCGCCACCCTCGACCCGACGACGCGCCGCGTCGAGCTGCCGGACGGCCAGCCCCTCCTGCTCACCGACACCGTCGGCTTCGTCCGCAACCTGCCCCACCGCCTCGTCGAGGCCTTCAAGGCGACCTTGGAGGAGGCGATCCTCGCCGATTTCCTCATCCATGTGCTCGACGCCGGCGCGCCGGAGATCCACGCCTTCCACGAGACCACCCTCTCCGTCCTGCGCGAACTCGGCGCGGAGGGCAAACCCACCGTCACCGTGCTGAACAAAGTCGACCTCCTCGCTGGGGACGAGGCCCGTCTGCACGAGTTGAAGCGCCATTTCGACCGCGACGCCGTCTTCGTCTCCGTCCGCACCGGCGAAGGTATCCCGGAGCTGGTCCACCGCCTCTCCGGCATGATGGCTGGTCGCGTCTCCCGCCTGCGCCTGAGACTGCCCCAAGCGAGGCCGGACCTCCTCGCCCTCCTCCATCGCGAGGGCAAGATCGTGACCCAGGACTACGAGGGCAACGACATCGTCCTCACCGCCGTCGTGCCGCATCCCCTGCGGCATCGTTTCGAGGGCCACCTCGACGGCGGGCGCGATCCGGTGGAAGCGTAGGCTGGCCGCCTCCCCAGCTTCCCGCTTGATGCGAGGCCCCTTTGCGGGCATCCTCCACCGTTCACCGAACCCCCATACGACTTTCATGGACGCCGACGCCACGAGCTTTCTCTACGACCTCCTCAACACCCCCAGCCCGACCGGGTTCGAAGTTCGCGGACAGAGGGTCTGGGCGAAACGCTGCCGCGAATTCGCCGACTCGGTCGAAAGCGACGCCTACGGCAACGCCTGGGCCACGGTGAAGGGGGGCGATCCCGAGGCTCCGCGCGTCATGATCGAGGCCCATGCCGACGAGATCGGCTTCATCGTGAAATACATCGCCGACGACGGCTTTCTCCGCGTCGATCGCATCGGCGGGTCGGACTGGGCCAACGCGCGGGGACGGCGCCTCTCCATTTTCAGCGACGCGGGCGAGGTGCCCGGCATCATCGGCAACACCGCGATCCACATCCGCGACCGCAAGGACGGCGAGAAGGCACCCGAGGTCCACGAGCTCTTCGTCGATGTCGGGGCCTCCAGCGCCGCCGAGGTCGCCGCGCTGGGCATCCGCGTCGGCCATCCCGCCGTCTACGCCGACGGGGCCGCGCCCTTCGGGAAGAACCGCATCGTGGGCCGCGCCCTCGACAACCGCATCGGCGGCTTCATCCTCTCCGAAGTGGTCCGTCGGCTCGCCACCGAGGAGGGACGCCCCGCCGCGACCTGCCTCGCCCTCAACGCGGTGCAGGAGGAGATCGGAGGCCACGGCGCGACCATGGCCGCCTACCATCTGAAGCCTGACCTCTGCCTCGTCCTCGACGTGACCCACGCGACCGACAGCCCCGACATCAAGCATCCCCAGCACGGCAAGGTCGTCCTCGGCGGCGGCCCCTCGCTCACCCACGGCACCGCGAACCATCCCGTCATGGTGCGCCGCCTCATGGACCTCGCCGCGGAGAGCGGCATCCCGGTCCAGCACGAGGCCTCCTCGCGCTACACCGGCACCGACACCGACTCCATCTTCCTCGTCCGCGGCGGTATCCCCAGCGCCCTCGTCTCCCTCCCCCTGCGCTACATGCACTCCATCGTCGAGATGGCCGACTTCGAGGATGTCGAGAATGTGATCCGCCTGATGACGGCCTTTGTGCGGTCGGTGAAAGCGGGCGACCGCTTCGCGGTGGAGATTTGACTGCTGGGGATTCGTTTTCTGAACCCGGTCCCCAGTACGGCCCCAGTCAGCCGGGGAATCCCGCGAACAACTCCCGATGCTCGGCGAGGAGCCGTTCCGACACCTCGTCGTCCGGATTCGTGTCCCAGTTTCCCCGCTCATAGGTGCCGCCCAGAACGATGCCGTCGCTGCGGGGGAACATGTAGAGATTTCCCGCGATGAGGTTGTAGTCCACCTCGGGCTGCGGCAGCAGGACGTTGAGTTGGCCCTTGATGGGGATGAGCTCGTCGTCGAGGAAAAAGCTCCTTCGAACCGAGTCCGCTGCAATTGAAGATCGTGTCCTGCGGCAGCGTCAGCACCTCGTCCAGACGGGAGAAGCGGCGGATCTCCACCTTGGCCCCGCCGAGCCGGACCTCCTGCAGCAGCGTGCCCAGATAGATCGCCGGCTCAATCAACATGGTGTGGAAGCGCCGGACGTAGTTCGCGGGAAAGGCATGCTCGCCCGGCCCGAAGTCGCGGAAACCGACTTGCATGTGGTGCAACGTGCCTCCCGGTCCTCCCATCCAGCCGTTCTCGGGCATCTCTTCGCTGAGGTAGTAGTTGGGCACCCACCGCGCGCCCCATCGCGGCCCCACGAGATTCTGGTAGTATCGAAAGGAGAAGTTCGCGGCGGCGACGAACTGCTCACCAAAGGCATCGGTCCGGTGGCTGCTGTCGAAGACGGAGACGGGCCAACCGCGTGTTCGGACAGACGGGAAAAGGGTTCGGGCTGCGCCTGAAATGTGAATAAAGCGGGCGGCGGTATCGGTAGAGAAGTTCGTGAGAACTTCTCCCCTCCGAAGCCCACGGGACGCACGCCGAAGTTCTCACGAACTTCGCTACAAGGCTCCGTCCTCTCGGTGTCTCAATCAGCCGCGCAGGGCGCGGAGGAGGTATTCGCCGGGGCGGAAGTCCTCGATGAGGATCTCCTCTTGACCGCCCCGCCGCATCCGCACTTGGCGGAGGTTGAAATTGGGAGTCTTGTGCGGGGCGAAGAGGATATCGTCGTGGGTCGAGTTTTCGTGCTTTTTGAACATGCCGGGCACGATGTCGCCGCCGAGATGGTCGTCGCGCCCGGTCGCGAGGTGGCAGGTGCCAAGGATTTTCTCGTCTTGGATGTCCGCGCCGGAAACGGGGAGGACTTGGGTGCCAAAGCCGAGTTCGCCAAGGGTGCCGGTCATGGGATCGTCGGCAAGGCGGGCGTTGTGGGCGTCGATGGTGGCTTGGTCGCCTTGGATGAGAGTGGAGCGCACGATGCAACGGTCCTTCACGTCGAGGACGCCGAGGGTGCCGTCGGCATATTTCATCGGGAACTGGCCGTTCGCGTTGATCGGCACGAAATAGACCTCCCCGGCGGGCAGGTTCGCCACGTCGGGGGTCCGGCCTAGGCAGAGGCCATGCGATTTCTGCGCCTCCTGCCCGCCGAGCTCCAGCGCGGCGGTGAGAACCCGACCGTCTTCCAAACCGAAGTCGATCTCGATGCGGTCGGCCCCGGTCAGGGCGAGCCTCATGCGCTCGGCGTCGGCGCTGACCTCGCGATAGTCCACGGCGAGGCCGGATTTGAGGATGACGTCGTTGACCCCGTGCAGGGTTGCCCCACGGAAGCCGTATTCCTTGCACTTGGCGGTGAGCGGCGCGGTCGCCGAGAAGGTCGAGAGGCAGAGGATAATGTCGTGGTTCGGGTAGATGTCGCGGTCGAGGCTGAGGGCGCGGCCCCCGGCATCGACGCATTCGTCGCGGAGGTCGAGGTTCGACCCGCCTGTCGCAGGGTAGGCGTACATCTCGCCCCCGCTCATGCCGAGGGTGGCGAGGCCGCCGTCTTGGAGGCCGAGATAGAATTCCTCGTAGGCCTTTTTCTGGATCTCGTGGCCCGGGGCGTCGAGAAAGGCGTAGTTCCGCATCAGGGACAGATCTTCGAGATCGACGAGAAGGCAGACGCGGCAGCCCTTGGTCGGGGCGAAGACGGTGCCGAGGAGGCGTTCGAGGCTGAACTCGGGGAAAACCCGTCGTTCAGGGTGGAGGATCACATCGGGGGCAAGGGCGGCGACGGACATGGTTCGTAGTCGAGTTCGGTGGCGTCGGAGGGAGAAGACGCCCAAGAAAGCGGGAGCTTACAAAAAGTTCCCGTCCGCCCCCGCCGCTTCCAGTCGAGCGGCGGGTTTGGCGCGGGCGGAATCCCGCCATTGCAGAAGCTGTTCGGGGAAGGGACAGTCGCGGCAATCGGAAGCATCCTCCAAGCAGAAATCCTCATAGATCTGGAGCAGCCCTTGCTGCTGGTGGTAATAACTTGTGAATAACTTTCGGCGCTGCTGATCCGACCCGAACAGCCTCAGCGCGGCCCGCTTCAACTTCTGGTTGGAATCGACCCCGCCAAGGCGGGCGTATTCGCTCCAGCGATCCGGCGAAACCCCGATGGCACCGGGGAAAAGGACGTTTCCCAGCAGGTCGCGGAGCCGATCCTTTCCGATGAGCCGACAGGGCTGCGGCAGCGCCGGGGAACGCAGGGTGCAATGTCGGCTCCAGTAGGGATGGGCGAGGGTTTTCGACCAGTTATTCACATGTTGCTCCAAGCGATCCCCCGGTTTTTCCCAGAGGGATCGCAACTCCTCCCAGCGGTCGAGCAGCCCGGCGAGCGCCCCGAGGCGGCGCTGCGGGTGGTTCAGGGGCCGCGTCCCGTCGGCGCGCCAGCGGATCGCCCGGCGCGGGTCGGGTTCGACCTCGCCGCGCATCGTCCACCAGCGGTCCCAGAGACGCCGCAAGTAGGCGCGGGTGTCGGCCATCCGGGCCATCTCGGCGAGGGAGGGATCGAGGAAGCCGGCCGCGCCGAACAAGCGCGCCTCGCGCCGCACCGGGTCCATGCGGAGCAGCTCGCCCACGGGACAACGCTGCGCGAGGATGGCCATGGCCGTTTTGTTGTGGCGGAATCCGAGGGCCTCCGCGACGGCTTGGAAGAGCGCCTGCTCCCGCGAGATCGCCCCGGCCATGACGCGGAGCCGCTCCGCCTTGCGCCTCATCCGGTATTGCGCCGCCGCGAGGAGGAGCGACTCGATCTCGCGGTCGTGCATGCGGGCGAGCGGCGCGAGGCAGCGGCCCGGATAGGCCTCGGGCAGGAAATCGGGCGGTCCCTGGAGGCCGCTGTATTGAGGCAGCAGCACCTGCGCCACGTGGCGGTGGGACTCGGTGCGGGTGAAGACTCGGCTCGACGCGGGGCGGTCGGCGAAGACGTGCAGGACGACCCCGTTGAACTCCGGGTTGTCCCCGTGCCCGTGCCTCTCCCAGTTCCGTGCGTCGAGATCGACCTCCACCGCGCCGCGCCGTAGTTCGCCGTCGACGAGGAGGGCAGATTCGGTAAAGTCGGGTCCGGCCCCTCGGTTCCAGTGGCCGAATTGCACGACCTCGACACGTTCGCCCTCCGTGCCGGTGAAGGTCCGCCCGAACTCCCCGCCGAACCAGCGGGCTTGGATCTCCAGCTCGTCCCCGGCAAAGCCCAGTCGCGCCGAGCGCACCACTGGGGTTGCCCGCGACCAGACAAGCCGCCGGAAGCGTTCATATTCTGTCGCCGCGAGTGGATAGGGAAGGCTCATCCCTCGATCTTCGTGGAAAACTGTTCAAAAGTCCATTATTAAAAATCGAAAATCCGTGACCGGACCTTGGAGTGCCAACCCTGACACCTGTTATACCAAATCCAAAAAAGGTTTGGATGATTGGATGGTTTTCTGATGGGAAATCCAATGTCCTCGAGCCAGCAATCCGGCGGCAGCCAGGTGGGGCGAACCGCTCCGGTGAGCCGCTGCGGAACTACGTCGAGTCAGATGGGAAGAGCGTTTCCCAACCGAAGACGGCTCGGCAGCAGCGCCTCGCCCACCTTCGTCTGTTCGTGTGGCTCGGCGGTGATGCCGTCTCCGATCCAGAGCCTGATCTGCAATCATCCTGGGCTTTTCGGGATTTCGTATTACCCGGCGACCATCAGGAGCCCGCAGATATTTGAAATTGGTTCCACAGCCCCGTGTCCGCCCAAGTCTCCGGCGGGAAGGGGGGACGAAGGCTGAAAAGGAAATTCTTGGCAGTCAGTCAGTTTAGTAGTCTCTCCACCCGGCTCGTGATCCCCGTCAGGATTTCCCAAGGGATCGTCCCGGCCTTGGCCGCGAGTTCCGCTGCGGTGATCTCCTCCTTGCCCTGCCGACCGATCAAGACGGCTTCGTCGCCGCGCGCCACGCCATCGACCGAGGAGACATCGACGACGATTTGATCCATCGTGACCCGGCCGAGGAGGGGGCAGCGTTTTCCTCCGATCAGCACGCTTGCGCCCGATCCTGAGAGATGGCGCGGGTAGCCGTCCCCGTAGCCCGCCGCGAGGGTCGCGACGCGCATGAGGCCTGCGGTCGTGAAAGTGCGTCCGTAGCTGATGCTCGCTCCGGCGGGGAGCTCGCGGACGAGGGTGACACGCGTCTTCAAGCCCAACACCGGACGCAGATCGACTCCCGCCTCTGGCAAGGGCGAGACCCCGTAGAGGGCGAGGCCGGGACGGGCCAGGGTGGCGAAGGGCATCTCCGCTTGGAAGCCGATCAGGCCCGCGCTGTTGGCGAGATGGACATGGCAGCCGGGACCGGGGGCGCTGGCCTCCATGAGCGAGCGGAAGCGCCCGATCTGGTCGCGGGTGAAGTCCGCGTCCTCGTCCGCCGAGGGGAAATGCGTCGCGATCCCTTCGAGGACGCAATGCGGATCGTTCCGGATTTTCGCGACGAGGGCGGCGAAGGCTCCAGGTCCGCAGCCGATGCGGCCCATGCCCGTGTCGGCGACGGCGTGGAGCCGTGCTTTCGTTCCCGAGCGGGCGGCGGCGGCGGCGTAGGCCTCGACCTCCTCGGGCAGGGAGACGGAGCCGGAGAAGCCCTCCGCGACGAGAGGCGCGATTTCCTCGGGGGCGGCCGGGCCGAGGATGAGAATTCCCTCCGCTTTCCCTCCCGCCGCCGCGTGGACGCGTCTCGCCTCGCGCAGGTTCGCGACGCCGAACCAAGCGGTTTCCCCGGCGAGGGCCGCGACGGCTTCAGGCAACCCGTGGCCGTAGGCATCGGCCTTGACGATAGCCATGATCCCGCAGCGCGGCCCGGCGAGGCGACGGCAGAGGGCCGCGTTATGGCGCAGGGCGTCGAGGTCGATCTCGGCCCAGCAGCGCGGCGGCGGGTTTTCGGAGGAGGAGGGCATCGTCATCGCCGGACCTCGAGTTCCTTCTGGATCGGCTCGAAGTCCTCTTCTTCGCAGCAGCGCACGAAGCCCTCGCAGTAGGCCTTCAGCTTGTCCCAGACACGACGGATCTCCTGCGACTCCTCGTGCGAGATGTCGTTGTCCTGCGCCGCTCGCGAGACCGCGTCGAGCAGCCCGGCGAACTGCTGCACGATCTGGTGCGTCGCGGGGACGACGGAGTAGCCTTTCGTGGGGCAATCCTTCGGGTTTTTGACAAAGTAGCCTCCAGCGCGCTGGCAGAGCCATTCGACGATGGCGGGGTGCCGAGTGAGCCGCACTAGCTCCTCAACGCGGTCGAGCGGGTTGCGGCTGCCCGAGCCTTGGCCCTCCGGAGGCTGCGCCCACTTGTAGACGAGCGAGAGCGAGACGCCGAGCGCCGCGGCGATTTCTTTCGGGCCCGCGTTCGGACCGTCGAAAGCCTCCTTGAGAACTTCGTGCGACTCCATGGTATTGCGGAGTGTGCCCGAAGCCGGGGAGCATGACAAGCGGGGAAACGCTACAGAATCTGCCGGGGGCTACTCCTCCTTGCGGAAGTAGATCTTGAGGAACTCCATGCCCTTCTCCTCGTCGTGCCCTCGTTCGAGGAAATGCGCGGCCTGATGGATGAAGCCGGATGAGAACTTCAGCTCCACGCCGACGTCGAGCTTCATGCGGCTCTTGAGGCGCTTGCCCGCTTTCTCCGCCTCCTTCTTCGAGACGGGGAACTTCTCCTGCACCGGCTCGCCCCGCTCCTCCTCGTAGTCGATCTTGAAGGCCTTGAACTGCGCGATGCGCTCCGGCTGCGCGAGGGCCTTCTCCTCGAATTCGTCGAGGTCGAATTCGTCGGCTTCCTTCAGGTAGCCCATGGCGCGGTCGGCGACCTCCATGCGCTCTTCGGCGGGCGTCGTCTCGGGTAGGCCGCGCTGGGCGAAGGCGACGCAGAGTTCGGAGAAGCGGCGTGTCAGGTAGTCGTCGTTCGCCACCGGCTTCGCCCCGACGAAGTCGCGCACCCAGAACTGCGTGTTGCCGCCGCCCTTGTCGAAGAGGTAGACCGAATAGCCGTCACCCCGCCCGTGGTTCAGGATGAAGCATCCCTTGTCGATCTTGTCCGGGTAGATGCCCTGCTCCGTCGTGAGGACGAGGTCGCCGTCGCGCTCCGAGATCTGGAGGAAGGGGACGCGGCTCTCCGACTTCACGAGGCTGAGCGCCTGCACCTTCGCGCCGCCCACGCCGACGTCGTCGATGAGGGCGATGCAGAGGTCGCCGGACTTGATGTTCGGATGGTGCGACTTCGCGTGGAGATGCCGAGCGATCGCCGCGCCCTGTTCAAGAAGGGCGTCGTTGTCCTCGAAGATCGCCGTGGCCGCCGCGAAGAGCTCGTTCTGCTCCAACGCGCTGTGGTGGTGGAGCTGGTGCAGTTCGAGAGCGCGGAAGGACTTGAGGAAGCAGTGCGTGAGCAGGTCCGCCTCCTCGTCACGGAAGCGGCAGAGCTTCTTGGAGGTGCGGAGCGGTTCCTCGCGGACGGGATTGCCGACCTTCGCGAGGGTCATCGCGACGAGCTTCGCGGATCGGAAATGGAGGGAGAGGGCCATGGGGCGAAGCTGGCGGGGCCGAACTCAATTCGCCACCACGTTCACAAGCCGTCCCGGCACGACGATGACCTTGCGCACGGTGAGGCCCTCGATGAAGGATTTCACTTTTTCGCTGGCGAGGGCGAGTTTCTCGACCTCCTCGTTCGCCGCGCCGTTGGCGACGAAAAGCTTGTCGCGGACCTTGCCGTTCACTTGCAGCACGATCTCGATCTCGTCCTCGATCAGCTTCGCCGGATCGTAGGCGGGCCAAGGCCGGTTCGCCAGTTCGCCCGCGTCGAGCGAGGGGAAGGCGGCGGCGAGGGTGGCGTTCAGCTCCTCGGTGAGGTGCGGGGCGAAGGGGTTGAGGACTTGCAGCAGCAAGGCGATGGAGGAAACGGGGACGCGTTCGAGCTTGGTCAGTTCGTTCGTGCAGACCATCATCTGCGAAATCGCGGTGTTGAAGCTCATCGACTCGATGTCCTCGCCGACCTTCTTGATCGTGGCGTGGACGACCTTGTCGGTGGCTTTGTCAGGCTCGATGTCGGCGAGCTTCGCGTTGAGAACCCAATCGCCCTCTTGGTTCGTTTCCATGACGAGCCGCCAGACCCGCGCGAGGAAGCGGAAGACGCCTTCGACGCCCTTCATCGACCAGGGTTTCACCTGTTCGAGCGGACCCATGAACATCTCGTAGAGGCGCAGGGCGTCGGCCCCGTATTCATCGA
Source organism: Akkermansiaceae bacterium UBA2367 (assembly GCA_002344525.1). GTDB lineage: Bacteria > Verrucomicrobiota > Verrucomicrobiia > Verrucomicrobiales > DEV007 > Arctic95D-9. The sequence continues at coordinate 78,688 of DDTJ01000059.1, read as the reverse complement.
CCACGTCGTCGGGATTGACGACGTTGCCGCGCGACTTGGACATCTTCTGCCCGTCCTCGCCGAGGATTAGGCCCTGATTGACGAGCTTCTGGAAAGGCTCGGGCGTGGAGACATGACCGAGGTCGAAAAGAACCTTGTGCCAGAAGCGGGCGTAGAGCAGGTGCAGCACGGCGTGCTCGGTGCCGCCGACGTAGAGATCGACGCTGCCGGGCTTGCCGTTCTTCGCCAGCCAGTAATCCTCGGCTTCGCGTCCGATGAAACGCTCGCCGTTGCGGGCGTCGCAGTAGCGCAGGTAGTACCAGCACGAGCCGGCCCACTGCGGCATCGTGTTCGTCTCGCGGGTGACGCCGTTGCCGAGATCGACCCAAGCGGCGGCTTTGGAAAGGATGGGCTCGGGGCTGCCGCTGGGCTTGTAGTCCTCCAGCTCGGGCGCGAGGAGGGGCAGTTCGGATTCGGGGATGGCCTCGTGGCGGCCATCTTTCCAGACGATGGGGAAGGGCTCGCCCCAGTAGCGTTGACGGGAGAAAAGCCAGTCGCGCAGCTTGTAGTTCACGGTCTTCGTGCCGAGGCCATTCTCCGCCAGCCAGGCGATGATCTTGGTTTTGGCCTCGGGGGTGGGGAGGCCGTCGAGGAAACCGGAGTTGATCGCGTAACCATCTCCGGAAAAGCATTCGGTCTCTCGGTAATAAAGATATTTTCCGAATGAGCCAAATTTTCCAGCATACCAAGGTCCTTTGTCTTCCGGAGAACCTACTGCCTCGAACTTGATGTCTGCTTGCTCATGGGTCTGGCCAACGACGTAAATGATCGGAATCCCGAACTGCGTCGCGAATTCGTAATCCCGCTCGTCGTGCGCGGGCACGGCCATGATCGCCCCGGTGCCGTAGCTCATCATCACGTAGTCGGCGATCCACACGGGGATTTCCTCGCCGTTGACCGGATTCGTCGCGGTGCCGCCGGTGAAGACGCCGGTCTTCTCCTTGGCGAGTTCGGTGCGTTCGAGGTCGGACTTCGCGGCGCAGGTCCGGCGGTAGGCCTCGACGGCGTCCTTCTGCTCCGGCGTCGTGATCCGGTCCACGAGCGGATGCTCGGGCGCGAGGACCATGTAGGTCGCGCCGAAGAGAGTGTCGGGCCGGGTGGTGAAGACGGTCACCTTCTCCCCGCCGATGGTGAAATCGACCTCGGCCCCCTCACTGCGGCCGATCCAGTTCTTTTGCAGCAGCTTGATGCCCTCGGGCCAGTCGAGGCCGTCGAGTTCGTCGATGAGCCGCTGGGCGTAGGCGGTGATGCGCAGCATCCATTGCTTGAGCGGGCGGCGCTCCACGGCGTGGCCCTTGGCGCGCCATTCCTCGACTTCCTCGTTGGCGAGCACGGTGCCGAGATCGGGACACCAGTTGACGGGGGCCTCGGCGACGTAGGCGAGGCGCTTCGCGTCGATCTCGTCGCGGCTCAGACCTTGGGCTTCGAGTTCGGCGATGGGGCGGGCCTTCTGCGTGGCCTCGTCGAAATAGCTGTGGTAGAGCTGGAGGAAAATCCACTGGGTCCAGCGCACGTAGGCGGGGTCAGTCGTGTTCACCTCGCGGTCCCAGTCGTAGGCGAAGCCGAGGCGTTTGAGCTGGCGGCGGAAGTTGTTGACGTTGTTCTCCGTGTTGATGCGGGGATGCTCTCCCGTCTTGCGGGCGTGCTCCTCGGCGGGCAGGCCGAAGGCGTCCCAGCCCATGGGGTGGAGGACGTTGTCGCCCTTCATGCGGCGATGGCGCGTCACGATGTCGGTGGCGGTGTAGCCCTCGGGATGGCCGACGTGGAGGCCCGCGCCGCTGGGGTAGGGGAACATGTCGAGGACGTAGAACTTCGGCTTCGTGGCGTCGAAGCCCGGCTCGCCGGGGTTGGGCACGGAGAAGGTCTTCCGCGTCTCCCAATGGGCTTGCCATTTGGGTTCGAATTCGTCGAAGGGGAACTGCTTGCGTCGCTCGGACATGATCGGGGGATGAGGTGGGCCGGGAGTGTATCCCCGGCCGGGCCGGGACGCAGCCGCTTTTTTCCGGGGAAAAGCGGCCTCCCCGCCGTGGTTCGTCCGCCGGTCACGGTTGCGACAGGCTCACCGCGCGGTCGTGGACGAAGCCGTGGTAGGTTCCCGTCAGTTTCCGTGAGAAGACGATGATCTCGTAGTTTTCGAGGGCCGCGCCCCGCTCCAGTGTCGTTGTGATCTGTCCGATTTGTGTCTTTCCGAAGGGATCGATGCTTCTCGACACCGACAGATCCGTTCGTTGTGTGTCGCCTCCTTTCTCCACGAGCGCGAAACTGAATTCCCCGTCGAAGACTTCATAGAAAGAGGAGACAGGGCGGCGCTCGAAGGAGAAGCGCGGGACGACGCCGGCGAGTTCGATCTCCAGCCGATCCTCGTTTCGATACAGCTTTCGAACTACGATGCGGTTGCCACCTCCGGCATGGCCGCTTCCCTCGCGCAGATCAAGACGTCCGGCCTCCTTGGGCACGGAGGCGCTGATCGAACAGAAGAAATACAGGTCCAAGGGCCGGTCGATTTTCGCGAGGTCCTGTTTCCTGAGTTGTCCCAAGGTGAAAGACGCCTTGCCCGAGTCGTCTTTCCTCAGCTTCTGGCTCCCGTGGGTAAACGCGATCCGGACAGGCTTCCCACCGTGTTCGATCTGTCCATGGACGACGGTGATCCAAGCGTCTCCGTCCGGGAGGGCTTCGACCTTTGCCAGCACCGCCTCGATCTCGACATGCTCCGATCCATCGGCAAAGAGGGAGCCCTGCGTGCGGAGATGGTCGATTTTCCATCGGATGTCCGCCAGGGATTGGGATGTGGCGATTCCTATCACGCGGGGCGAATCGATCGGTGACAGGGCGAAGGAGGCGAGCACGGCGATGGTGAGCATGAGCCAAGCGAGGAGGAGCTTCCGCGTCGCATAGTAGAAGCCGAGGATCGCGAATCCCGCGAGCAGCCAATAGAGCGTCTGGATGGCGGTCACGACATGGGCCGGGATGTCGGCGGGGAGACAGGCGACGAGGCGGCCCAAGCGCGTCAGCGTGCCGGAGACGCCGAACAAGGATGCGTAGAACCCCAGCACGATGACGAGGGCGAGTGCGAGGTATCGCGAGAGGGAGCGCGTCTGCGCCGCGAGGAAGATCTGCCAGTTCCACGCCGCCAAGGCGGGGAGGATGCCGAGGGCGACATGCCCCAGCCGGGGCGCACCACCATTCAGCGACAGGGTGACCCCTTGCCACAGGATGCCGATTCCGACGAGGATCGCGACGAAGAGGATTTTGGAGACCAGCAGCTTTTTCCGCGCGACCGGCCGGCCCAGCCAGTAGGCGTCGGGATCGGCGAGGTTCTCCTCCTGTACGACCACGACGATGAGGAGGAAGAAGAGGATCCCGCCCACGAGCGACGAGAGGATGGCGAGGCCTTGGTTCAGGCGGTTATCGAGAAGGCCCGCGTTCGTTCCGTGGAGGTAGGCTTCGATCCCGCCGAACAGGACCAGCGCGGCGAGCGCCCAGGCGTATCGGCGGAGATCCTTGCCGAGGAGATGGAGGATCGGCTTCATGTCGTGGCTGGCCGTCCGGCGGCGAGGATTTGGCGCAAGGTCATCGGGGCGAATTTGGCTTCGGCCCCCGGAGGAAGGTCCGCGAGGAGCGCGGTTTCGAACTCCCCATCAAACGCGTCCGTGAACGCCGCCACGCCGTCCAAGGCGGTCGCCGGGGAGCGGAAGCGACAGGCCAGATCCTCGGGCAGTTCCGCGACCGAACCCCCTTCCAAGCGGAGGGAGCGATGGCGTCCGAGGAAATCGCCCAGCGCCTCGTTCACCTCCAGCCTCCCCCGGTCCAGGATGCCGAGATGGGTGGCGACGGGCTCCACCTCCTCCACGTCGTGGGTGGTGATGAGAACGGCCAGCCCGGTGTCGAGGGCGAGGGACTTCAGCAGGCTGCTCACGCTGGCACGGGTCTCCACATCCAGCCCGCTGAAAGGCTCGTCGAAGAGGAGCAGGCGCGGACGGGCGGGGAGGGTGCTCGCGAGGCAGGCCTTCATCCGCTGGCTGCGGGAGAGGTGCTTCAGCTTCTGTTTCCGGGCCAGCCCGAAGCGATCCACGAGTTGATCGCAGAGCGCTTGATCCCAATCGCTGTAGAAGCCCTAGCAATAGGTCAGGAAGCGCTCCACGCTCATCCAAGCGGGCAGCTTCTGCCCTTCGGAGAGGTAGGCGACCTTGTCGGAATCGGCTCCGTCGAGACTGGGGGAAGGGCGGCCGAGGAGAAAGGCCTCGCCCGAACTGGGCCGGTAGATGTTCAGGAGCAGGCGGAAAGTCGTCGATTTCCCCGAGCCGTTCGCGCCGAGGAGGGCATAGACTTGGCCGGGGAGGACGGCGAGGACGGCGAGGCTCAGCGAATCCAGCGCGGTGACGCGCCGGAAGCGTTTCGTGAGCTGGCGGGTCTCCACGGCGGGGGATGGGGTCGGGTCCATGGCTCGGGAACAGGTCGGATCTCCGACGCCGGATTTCAGCGGAAACGGGCCGGAGGGGCAAGACTTTTTCTGGAAAAGACGCGGAAAGCCGCCCCGTCAGGGAGGATCGAGGGCATCCCGCCACGGTCCTTCCTCCTCGAACCCGGATCAAAGATGCTTGACGAAGGACGGCAGAATGTGCAATCAACAACAAGGCAGGCGGTGCCGGGACGCTCCGCGCCGGATCCTCAAAACGCTATGAAACCCATCCTCCACCTCGTTCTCCTCGGGGCGCTCCTCCTCCTCGCCTCTTGCTCGAACCGCCAAAACTGGCGCTACGGCTCGAACCGCGCTTACGGCCCCCAGCCTTCCTACGGCTCCAACGACCCCTTCGGCGGCTGGGATGTCTATCAGTCGTCCCGCTCGACGCGCGTGAAACACACGCCCTGAGACCCCTCCTCTTCCTCGGAGTCCCTCCCGACTGGCGCGATTTCGCCGCATAGCGTCCTTGCGTTGCGCGCCTCTTGGGAGTAAGTCTCAATATCTGTTGCGTTTGTTCGAGGAATTTCCTTGGCGCACGCGCTTGGCTCGGCCAAGCTTCCGGATATGAAAGGAAATCCAGACGTCATCAACGCCCTCAACGCCGGACTCACCATCGAGCTCACGGCGATCAACCAGTATTTCATCTGCTCGAAGATGTGCAAGGACTGGGGCCTCAACAAGCTCGCGGCCCATTTCTACGCCGAATCCATCGAAGAGATGAAGCACGCCGAGGAGGTCATCGACCGCATCCTCTACTTGGAAGGCATCCCCGAGATCGCCCGCTACGACAGGATCCTCGTGGGCGAAAATCCGCAGCAGCAGATACAGGACAGCCTCACCTTGGAGACGAAAGGCGTCGAGACCTACAACGCCGGCATCCGCCTCAGCTTGGAGGTGGGCGACGCCGGCAGCCGCGACCTGATGGAGCGGATGGTCGTGGAATCCGAGAACAGCATCGACTGGGCCGAGACCCAGCTCGACCTCATCCAGCGCATCGGGCTGGAGCGCTACCTCGCCCAGCACATCGGCGAGTCCGGGGGCGATTGAGCCTCCTCCGTATGACTGCGACCCCCGTCACGACTCCGAGCACTCCGACCTGCCGCTTCGCCTCCGCCGAGGCCCAAGCGGGTCCGCTCTGCCACTGCACGGGGGTGGTCGAGGCGACGGTGCGCCACGCCGTGGACGAGGGCATCGCGACGACGGTCGCGGAGGTGATGCTTTGCACGGGCGCTGGCACCGGCTGCCGCGCCTGCCATTGCCGCATCCAGCGCGTCATCGAGGGTCTGCCGGCGAAGTGCGGCGGTCGCTTCGACTGGTGCGGCCAATGTGGCTGCATCAGCATGATGTGCCGTTGCGAGGCCGCGTGACGTTGGGGTCACGGGTGGCGGGTCACGGGTCACGGGTCACGGGTCACGGGTCACGGGTCAACGAGTGGCGGTCACGGGGCTTCGGGAGCGTCGAGCGGCACGAGGGAGAGGTTGTCGATGAAAAAGGCGGTGTCGGCGTCGGCGGTGCCGCTGAAGAGCAGGTAGCTCGCCTCGTCCCACGAGGGTTGGCAGGGGATGTCTTTGAACTCCCGCGTCGATCCGTCGGCCCGCGTCACGGCGAGGTCGTATTTGCCGGCTCCGGTGGTCGCGGTGATCACGAGGCGCACCCACTCGCCCGGGGCGAGGTCGCCGAGGGGCAGGCTGTCGGTGTTGTTCGCCACGAGCTTGCCCCCGGCCCAGCGCACGTAGGGACCGGCGGCGAACTCGCCGTTCTTCGCGCGCATCTCGAAAAATCCGGTCGCGCCTTCCCTCGCCATGAGGTCGAAGCCGGCGCGGAAGCTGCCCGCCGTCCATCCTGGGAAAATGTCGAGCACGGGCTGGTAGCTGCGCGGAAGACCGGGTTTGTCCTGGGCTTTCAGGCTGCGTTTCGAGGGGGCTGTGGAGCCGTCGGGCAAGGGCAGCGGCGAGGCGGCCTCCTCGCTCACGAAGTAGCCCTCGCCGCGGTCGGGGGCGCCGGGAGGGCGCCCGTATTTCGCGCCGCGCAGGCCGATCGAACCGAAGGGAATGGTCTCGAAGGTCTGGAGCTCGATCTTGTAGGCCGGGGCTGGCCAGGGTTTCGCGTCGGCTGCCCAAGTCGGGTAGTCGTGCCCCCTCGCGGCCAGATCGAGCCAGGCGGGGTCGTCCTTGCGGACTCCGGCGAGGGAGATGTCCCAAGGCTGGAACCCGATCATCTCCGCCGGGCTGCCGGGCTGGAGGCGGAAGTCGCGCTTCGCAGGGTCCGCGAACATCGGATCGGCGAAAAGCGAACCGGCGTCGCGGCCCATCTTCCGCCATTCGTCCCAGGTGAAATGGGTCTTTGTCAGGGTCTCCGGCGTCTTTCCGTCGGTCCGCCAGTAGAGGTTGCGGCGGAAGACGAGGCTGTCCCTCGGATCGCCGGGTTCGGGCTTGTCGAAGAGTTTCCAGTTCCGCTCCTCGCCGTCGAGGAGGGGCGAGGACGCATCCCACAGGACGATGTTGCCCTCGTAGCGGAAGTTGAGATGCGCCTCGTTGCGGCTGCGCTGGATCTGGGCGCTGTCGCCGAAGGCGAAGATATTGTTCCGGATCGTGTTGAAGAAACCGTAGTGCTGGTGGAAGCCCGCGTTCGAGGTGTCGTGGACGAGGTTGCTCTCCATCGTCACGTCGGTGCTGCCCTCGTCGGTGTAGAGGCCCCAGCCGCCGTAGCGGTGGCTGGCGATGTGGTGGATGTGGTTGCCCCGCACGACGGTGCCGGGCGAAACGCCGAGCCCGTAGAAGCCGCCCATGTCGCTGAGGTAGGCCCAGCCGAGATGGTGGATGTGGTTGTTCTCGACGAGGGTGGCGCGCGAGGCGGTGTCGCCGTAGCCCCAGTTCCAGCCCGCGCTGACGCCGCTGTAGTAGAAGTCGCCGATGTCGCAATGGGTCACGGCGCAGTGTCGGGTATGGGTCAGGACGACGCCGCAGGCGCTGGGGTGGAGCCGGCCGCCGTGCTGGAGGATGCAGTTGTCGATGGCGATGTTGCGGCAGACGCGGCCCTCCTCGGGCCGGGCGGTCTCTCCGACGCGCACGCCCCCGCCGCCGAGGTCGTGGAGATGGCTTTTGGTCAGGACGCAGTCGGCGCAGCCGTTTTTGAAATAGACGCCGTATTCGCCGACATGGGTGATCTCGCAGGCCTCGAAGCGGATGCCGCGCCCGTCCTCGACCTCGATGGCCGCGCCGAGGCTGGTGGCGGCTTGGCGGTCGTGGAGTCCGGTGGCGGGATAGGCGTAGTGGGCGTGGCGGAAGGCGAGGCCGCGGAAGGTCACCTCATGGGCGCCCTTGAGGACGAGAAATCTCTCCGCGACGGGGGCGACGGCCTTGGCTTGGGCCATGTCCTGCCCATCGAGGGGGCGGTAGAGCAGTTCGCCCTTTTCCCGGTCGAGGAACCATTCCCCCGGCGAGTCGAGGGCGGCGCGGAAGTTCTCCATCCAGAAGCGCTGGTCGGGTTCGCGCTCGATGAAGGGATAGCTCGACCGGCCCGCGATCTTCACGGCGCGATGCTCGTCGTTGAGCGCCTCGACGCGGCATTGGCCGACGGCCCAAGCGTGCGCGACGGTCAGGAGCAGGCCCGCCCGCTCCGCCTCGGGAATGGCGCGGACGAGGGCGTAGTGCTCGGGCGGCAGGACGAAGGCATGGAAGTTGAAACCCTTCTCCAGTCCGGGAAAGGCGCCGGGGCCGACGGAGCCTTCTAGGTGGAAATAGCCGCGGTTCGGGCTGCGGGCGCGGATGGCGCGGCGTCCGTCGATCCAGAGCTGCTCGAAATGCCAGGATGGGTCGGGCAGAGCCGCCTTCCAGAGTCCTTCCCCGACCTTCTCCCATCCTTCGATGGCGCGCCCTCCGGTGAAGACGGGCTTCGCTCCGGGCGCGGCCTCCCAGGTGACGCCCGAGTCCTCCGGCCCGAGTTCGAGCGGGGCGGTCATTTCGTAAGTCCCCTCGGCCACGAGGATGCGGACCGGTTTCTCCGCCGTCCTCGCCGCGTCGCGGGCCGCTTGCGGCGTGGCGATGGGGCCGGAGGGCGAAAGCTCGATCTCGGCGGTGAAGGCGAGCGAGGCCGGGGCAAGCAGCAGGAGGACGCGCCGGATCATGCCGGGAGTGTCGTCCGAAATCCTCCAAGCGCAATGCGGGCTACGCCCGGTTCCGCCGGAACAGGAACGAGAGCGCGTAGCAGCCCACCGCGAGGAAGACGATGAAGGGTCCGGTCGGGATGTCGTATTCGTAGCTGACGGCGAGCCCCGCGGTGTTGCAGACGGCGGTGAGGGCCACGGCGAGGACCATGACGACCCAGAGGGAGCGGGAGAAGCGCGAGGCCGTCGCCGCCGGGAGCACGAGGAGGGCCTGCGCGAGGATGAGGCCCGCGATCCGCACGAGCAGGACTACGCTCATGGCGGTGAGGCCGAGGAGGAGGAAGTAGTAAGCCTTCGACGAGACGCCGCGGAGGCGGGCGAACTCCTCGTCGAAGGACACGGCGACGAGCTTGTGGTAGAAGAGCCCCACGAGGACGAAGACGAGGACGCCGAGGACGAGAGTGGCGACCACGTCGCTTCTCGAAGTGAGGAGGATGTTGCCGAAGATGAAGCTCTCCATGTTCACCGCCTTGCCCGGCGCGTAGTGGAGGAAGAGCAGGCCCGCAGCCATGCCGAGCGCCCAGATCGCGCCGATGATGGTGTCCTCGCGCTCCTTGAAACGCAGGGTGACCCAGCCGATGACCGCGACGGAGACGAGGCCGGCGACGATGGCTCCGAGCATGGGCGTGAGCCAGGGCAGGTCGTAAACGCGGCTGCAGTAGACCGCCGCGCCGATCCCGCCGAGGATGCTGTGGGCGATGGCCGAGGCGACGTAGGCGATCTGGCGAGTCACCACGAGCGAACCGACCACGCCGAAGGTGAGGCTGGAGACGATCCCGGAGAGCAGGGCGTAGCGGATCAGCGGCACCTCCGCCACCGCGTCGAGGAAGTCGGCGAAAAAGTCAGTCATGGGCGCAGGCGGAGTGGTCCCCTTGCTGGTGGCGGGTGCGACGGTCGTGCTCGAGACGGCGGCGTCCGCTGTAGATCTCCTTGATCGTCTCGCCCGAGAGCGGCAGGGAGTGGCGGTGGACGCGGTGGTTCACGCAGAGCACGGAGTTCCCGATGGCGGAGACGAGGTCGAGGTCGTGCGTGACCATGAGGACGGTCATCCGCTCGCGCAGCTTCGCGAGGGTCTCGATCAGTTGCGCTTCGATCGAGAGGTCGATGTTCGCAGTCGGTTCGTCGAGGAGGAGGATCTCGGGATCGCAGGCGAGGGCGCGGGCGACCATGACGCGTTGCCGCTCGCCGCCGGAGAGGTCGGAGAAAGGCCGCCGCGCGTACCCTGACATGCCCACCTCGTCGAGGGCGGCGCGGGCCCGCTCCCGGCAGCGCTTCGAGAACAGGCCGACGGTGAGGTGGTTGAGCCGGCCCATCAGCACGATGTCGAGGGCGGAGATGGGGAACTGCGGGTCGAAGCGCATCGCTTGGGGCACGTAGCCGATCCCGGTGCGGGCCTCGCGTGGCTCGCGCCCGAGGACGGCGATCCGCCCCCGGTCCGGCTCGATCAGGCCGAGGAGGAGTTTCGCGAGAGTCGATTTGCCCCCGCCGTTCGGACCGATGACGCAGAGCGACTCGCCGCGCGGCACGGTGAAGGTCACGTCCTCCAGCACCACGCTCCGCCCGTAGGAGAAGGAGACGCCGCGGCAGTCCACGATGGGGGGGCGGTCGTCCGGGCTTGGCTCAAGAGGGTTCAATGCGCCAGTAAAGAGGGTTCGGTCGGCGGCGTCAAGCCCTCGGAAGCCTGCCCGTCCGCGCTCGCGACCGCCGTTCAAGGGGCCTCGGCGATGGTCTTCGCGATGGTGCGCAGGTTCGCGACTACGTCCTTCTCCAGAGGATCGAGGGTCTTGACGGTGCCGCCGATGCTCTCGGCGAGGGAGGCGGCGCTGGACTGGTCGAACTGAGGCTGTACGAAGAGCGTCGTGACGCCCTCCTCCTTGGCCTGTTTCGCGATGGCCGCGAGTTGCTTGGGCGAGGGCTTGCGGTTGCCGACCTCGATGGCCTTCTGCACGAGGCCGTAGTCGAGCGCGAAGTAGGCGAAGGCCCCGTGGTAGACGTAGAAGGCGCGGCCCTTCTTCGGCGCGAGGGCGGCCCGGATCTCCTCGTCGAGCCGGGCCAGTTCGGCGTCGAAGGCGGCGAGGTTCGCGTCGATGGCCGGGGCCGCGTCGGCGGGGAGGTGCTGCTTCAGGATCGCGGCGACGCGCCCGGCTTGGTGGCGGAGGACGCGGGGGGAGAGCCAGACGTGGGCGTCGTGCTCCTCGTGCTCGTGATCATGCTCGTGGGCTTCCTTGCCCTCGGCGGCGACCGAGGCGCATTCGCCGCAGGTGCCTTCGAGGAGTTCCAGCCCTTCGAGCAGGTCGTATTCCTTCGGCCCGTTCTGCCCGTCGCCCACGGCGACGTAGAAATTCGCCTCGAAGGTGAGGCCGCCGGAGAAGAGCAGGTTCGACCGGGAGATGTCGGCGACCTGGCGCGGCGAGGGCGAGTAGTTGTGGCAGTCGCCGCCCTCCTGCACGATGGCCTTCGCGTCGATGAGGTCGCCGCCGATTCGCTCGAAGAGGTATTCGTAGGGCAGCACGGGGACGAAGACGCGCAGCTTTTCGGCTTGTCCGCCCTGCCCGGCCATGAGGGCGGAGCCGAGGGCGAGGACGGCGAGGGAGAGGAAGGGCACTTTCATGGCGGGGGATGGGGCGGGGAAGTGCGGGGTGCTCAGCCTTGGCTCCAGCTCACGAGGGTGTAGTGCGAATCCTTGCCGAGGGCCGCGGTGGCCTCGGCTTTGGAGATCGGCTTGCTGCCGTCGGTGACGATGGTGAGGCGGTGCTGCTCGGCGCCCTCCTTGACGATGCGGATGGTCTTGACGCCTTGGATCTTGCCGAGGGCGCGGGAGATGGACTTCTTGCAGCCGGCGCATTCGATGCCGGTCAGCTTGGCGGTGTAGGTGACCTCGGCCGCCTCGGAAAAGGCGGGGAGCAGGAGGAGGGAGAGCAGCAGGGCAAGGAAGGCGAAGGGTTTCATGGTCGACGGGGGATGGAAATGCAAAAAAATTGCGTTTATCGTCGCAATTCGCTTGCATTATGGCGTCATGTGGAGACAAATGCAAGAAAATTGCGCCACAAGCCCCATGATCCGGAACTTTTTCTTCGCCTCCTTCCTCTCCCTGACCCTGCCCGCCGCCGTCTTCGCTCAAGATTCGGGTGCTTTGGACGCATCGGGGGAGGAGGTCTTCGAATACACGGTCGGCGAGGTGAACTGGTTCACCGGCGAAGGAGTCGAACCAGGCGGATTCCTCATCCCGAGCCTCTACATGAATGCCACGGGCGGGGTCTTCGAGCCCGGCTCGGGGGCGGAGGATTTCGCCTCCTCCGAGCACGATCCGCTGAACGATTGGGGCATCCAGGCGATCCACCTGCATTTGAATTTCGAGTTCGGCGAGGCGCTGCAGGGGCTGGTCTCGGGCTTCGGCCACCAAGGCGGCGACCACGTCTGGGAGGCGGAGCTGGAGGAGGCGAGGCTGCTCTGGCGGGCCACGGACTTCCTCTCCATCGGCGGCGGGCAGTTCATCAACCGTTTCGGCTTCCAAGCCGACTTGCACCTGCACGACTGGATGTTCGTGAACCAGAACCTCGTGAACAGCCGCATGCTCAACGAGGGCGAGTTGATCATCCAAGGCGGACAAATCCTCTTCCATCTCCCGCAGAGCGGTTTGCTGAGCTTCGGGTTCGGCGGCGTGCGGTCCCATTCGCACCAGCACGGCCACGAAGACGAAGACGAAGACGAGGACGACGACGATCACGATGATCACGACGACGATGACCACGACCATGAGCACTTCGAATTCGACGAAGCCGGGTTCCAGAGCTGGGTCTTCAGCGCGGACTACCGTTTCCGCCTGCCCTTCGACGACAGCATCACCGGATCGCTTTCGTTCGCCCTCGGGGAGAACGGTTTCGGTCGCGACACCACCGTGTTCGGCGCGGGCCTCCGTAAAGTCTGGAACGGACACGACCATGGACAGGGCGGGCCGGATTTCTGCTCGGGCGCGTGGATGTGGCAGGGCGAGGTGCTGGTTCGCGAGGTCAAGGCCATGACCGAGGACGGCGACGCCATCGACTTCGACGACCACGGCTTTTCGAATTCGCTGCACTACGGCCTCAGCGACGCGGCGACGGTCTCCCTGCGGCACGACTGGATTTCCGCCGTCGAGGTCGCGGAACTCGACGACCGCCACCGCCTCTCCGCCGCCTTCACCGCCTTCCTCGACCCGGCCCAGCGCGTCCGCGCCCGCCTCCAATACGACTACACCGTCGATGGTGCCCTCGGCGGCGAACACGCCGCCTGGTTCCAGATCCAGCTCCAGTGGGGAGGCGTCGGCGGCTCGCACGCAGGGCATGGGCATTGACATTCCCCTCCCTGCCGCCTGTTTCTGGCGGGCATGGACAGGCTCCGGTTTACACGGCCCCGTTCCGCCCGTATCGTCCCGGCCACATGCAAGAAACATTCAAGACTGTCCTGACGAGCTGGTTCTTCTGGGGATTCGTCCTCGGCTTCACCTTCTGCGTTCTCTCCGCCATCGCCCACTGGAAGACCAAAGGCGAGTTGAAGCGCCTCAAGGGCCATCTCAGCGACAAGCTCGAAATCGAGGCGGAGAAGCTCGCCGAAATGAAGGGCAAGCTCGACGCGCTGAAGCAGGAGAACGAGAACCTGCGGATGAAGGTCAATTCGGGCCGCGCCCAGAACGACTCCGCCGCCTTGGAGCGCGAATTGGAGCTCTACGCCCGCGCCGAGAAGGCCATGGTCCTGAACGCCCCCGGCTTCGCCCCGGCTTGGGAGAAGGCGAAGGAGGGCGCCCTCGCCGAGATCGAGAGCGAGGAGTCGGGCAAGAGCCTGCCGCGCCGCCTCTTCAAGCGCTTCTTCTCGCGCGGCGGCTCCTCGGTCGAGGTCGAGGTGGTCGATGCGCTCCCGGTGGATTCGGCGAACAAAAAGGCCTGACGGCGGAATCTGAAATCCGAAGCTCGAAATCCGAAGGGATGAAACTTTGTCCCCCGCCTTGGGAGCGGGAGAACGCGGTATGACTCTGGACCTCCCCGCCCGCGACTTCGAGGGCTACATCTTCGACTGCGACGGCACCCTCGTCGATTCCATGCCCCTGCACTACCGCGCTTGGACGGCGAGCTTCGTCCACCACGGCGCGCCATGGCGCTGGAGCGAGGACGAGTTCTACGCCAACGCCGGCGTGCCCGACCGCATCACCGTGATGGAGTTGAACGAGCGTTACGGCGCGAGCCTCGATCCCGACTCGATCCACGAATACAAGCTCCAGTGGTATTCGCGGCACCTCGCCGAACTGCGGCCCGTCGCCGCGGTCGCCGCCCTCGCGAAACGCTACCGGGAGGAGGGACGGCCGATCGCCGTGGCCTCGGGCAGCGACCTCTCCATCGTCGCGCCGTCGCTGGAGGCGACCGGCCTGATCGATCTCTTCGACATCGTCATCACCCCCGCCGACGTGGAGCGCGGCAAGCCCGCGCCCGACATGTTCCTCCTCGCCGCCGGGCGCATGGGCGTGGCCCCGGCCGGGTGCCTTGTCTTCGAGGATGGCCAGCCTGGCATCGTCGCCGCCGAAGCCGCCGGGATGCGGTGGGTCTTCGTGCCGAGCCGCGGGTGAAAATCCGGAGCTCGGAATCCGAAAGAAACCGTGGCGCCGGGGTGTATCGTGTTTCGATCCCCGGCAGCTCGATGAAAACCACTTTCCTTGCGTTCCTGATTCTCGCCGTGTTCCTTTGTCCTCGTGCCTTCGCTAACGGAGGTGGCTACGTCACTGGTGGGACCCAACGCGCTGGCGACATTGCGGGTTTCGAGCCGAAGGCGACCGAAAACATTCACATGGCAGCAGAGGATCTCCATATTAAGTTCGACCCCAAGCTGGCCAAGGTGGAGCTTCGCTACCGAATGGAGAACGTGACGAAACGACGCGTTTCGGCTCGTTTCGGATTTCCCGTCGAGGAGTCTCCAGATGTGCGCGGACTCGGGATCGGAGCAGTGCTTCCTCCCGCTGACCAGATCAAGGTCCATGAATCGCCGCTCTATTGCAAAAACTGCCGAATTTTTGACGGACAGAAGGCGGTGCAGGTGAAATGGCAGCCCGAGAAGCGTGCTGCCGCAGATCAGCGCTTCGCCCATCTCGCGGGATGGTTCGTTTCAGAAGTGCCCTTTGCTCCCGGGGAGGTCAAGTAGTGGACCATTTCTTTCGATAGCGTCTACTGGAAGAAGGTGCATTGGGTCAGCGACGACGACCACATCGGCGCGGCAATCTTCAAATACCGCCTCTCCACCGCCGCCTGCTGGGCGGGGGCCATCACGAAGGGCCGCATCTCGTTCTTGAACCGGACGGCATCGATCCCGAAGAATTGCGCGTGATCAAACCGGTGAATCGTTTCCGCAAAGAGGGACGGAACTGGGTTTGGGAGTTCACCGATCTCGAACCGACCTTCGACGACGATTTCGAGGTCGAGGCCCAACCCGAAACCAGCTCCTACTCCGAAAACGACGGCAGCTACATCCAACGCGGCGAGCGATGGACGCTGGCGCACGCCAACTACGAAGTCCGCGCCAGCTCCACTCTCACGCCGGAAGGCGAGCACACCTACGGCGCGGAGAACCTGAAGCAGTGGAAGGCTTGGGCCGAGGGTGCCCCTGGCCCAGGGATCGGCGAGTGGATCGAGTGCAAGCCGGCGGTGCCGAAACCACTCGCAGCCATCAGCTTCGAACCCGGATTCAGCACGGAGGACAAGAAACTCTATCGCGCCAACGCCCGGCCCAAAATAGTGCGCCTTGAGCTGAACGGCGAGCATGCCGTGACGATGGAAGTGCCCGATTCGCCCGAAGAGTTTCGTTACGCCATCGAGGGCTACGGCAAAGCGGTGAAAGCGGTCCGCCTCACCTTCGAGGAGGTCTGGCCCGGCGACCACTTCGAGGACCTCTGCCTCCGAAAGTTCCGTCTCCATGTCGGCCTCGACCGTAAGCCCGAGATCCGCCAGGCTCGCTAGCCTATTGGTTTGGCTGGCCACCGCCTCGCCGGGGTGGTGCGGGGATCTGGCGTCGCTGCCCGTCTTCCTCGCCGAGACTTTCGGCTGGATCACCCGCATGGTCGATCTCGACGCGCCGCATATCCTCGTCCTCATCGACGCGCATTCCGACGCGAGCGCGGCGGAGCGGTCGGAGGACTTGCGCGAGCAGGTCCGCCGCGTCCCTTCGTTCGCAGCGCGCGCCGCCCGCGTCGAGGGCTGGCGCACGGACGGACGGCTCCAAGTCTTCAACTGGATCGAACCCCTCATGCCCCGCCCCGTCGAACGCGTCCTCTGGTTCCCCGCTCCCGAAGGCGCAGCGGAGACGCTCCTCGAACACACCCGCGAAGCGGTCGCCTATCTCGATGGCCGACTCGAGGTCGAACCGCGTTCGGCGGGTTCCTTCGCCGGGGACATCGTGCTCGCGGGGGAGGAGCACATCGCCCTGCCCGGCTTCGGACGCGGCGGGGCCGATCTGTTCCTCGCCAACCTCGAAGGCATTCCCTCGATGCGCGAGGGCGGCAAGGCGGTCCGCTACGATTTCCGATTTCCGCCGGAGCGCCTCGCCTTTCTCAAGGAGCACGGCGTCGATGCCGTCTCCCTCGCCAACAACCACGCCCTCGACGCCGGACCCGAGGGACTCGTCGAAGGACTGGACACTCTCCAGTCCGCAAGCCTACCCTCTTTCGGCGCGGGCAAGGACGAGAGCGAAGCCTGTCGTCCTTGGCGCGTCGAACGCCAAGGCGTGACCCTCGCCGTGTTCGGCGCCAGCCTGCTGCCGGGGGACGAAGCCGAACCCACGCAGCCCGGCGTCGCCACCCTGCCAAAGCATCAATCCCTCCTTGCCGCAGCGATGCGCGAGGCCCGGTCCCGAAGCGAGCGGATCGTCGTCCTCGTCCACGGCGGTGACGAATACCGCCACGAGGTCAACGAGGACCAGCGTCGCTGGACCCGCTGGCTCGTCGCCCATGGGGCCGTTGCCGTCGCAGGTGCCCATCCCCACGTCGCCCAGCGCGAGGAGAGGCACGGCGGCGCGACGGTCCTGCATTCGCTGGGGAACGCGGTCTATCCTCGCGAGCTGAAGGGTGCCGATTCGGGGGCGGTGCGGGTGGTGGAGCTGCCGTGAATGCGTGGTTTGGCGATCGGTCCTGCCTCTTTCGGTTCGACTGACCTATTTCCCCCCTTGTCGAATCCGCGCCTTTGGGGGAGAGTCCACCTGTGTTCCAAGTCATCTTCAACGAAATCAGCGCGGCGGAAATTTCGCAGCTCCCGACCCTCGAACAACTTGAGGTGCTGAACGAATTTCAAGTGAAGCCCGAGGACCTCGATGGCATCGAGGACAACCCGGCGGGCGCGGGCGCGGGCGCGAAGTTCGGCCAGATCGAGCGCGACGGGAAGAAGCTCTACCGCTACCGCGCCAGCGACGTGCGCATCTACTTCGAGGTCTCGAAAGACCACCAGTCCGTCGTCGTCCACCGCGTCCTCAGCAAGAACTCCTTCCAGGACTTCCTTTTCCGCGCGAAGCTGCCTGTCGGCGACGACGACGTGCTCGCCCAGTCGAAGCAGTTCTGGGCGCTCATCGAGGAGGGCCAGCGGGCGCGGCGCGTCTGACGGAGACCGGGCCCGGCGGCCCGCTTTCCCCTTGCCTTCCTCGTGCCGATGCGGAAAGGGTTGGGCATGGTCCGCCTGATCCTCCCCCTGCTCACCGCCGCCTTCGCGATGGTGGCTTCCTCCTGCGCTTCGAAGCCGACGCCCGCCTCCGAAGGCTACAGCCCGTGGACCGTCGGCCCCTACCAGACCGACATCCCCCATGCGCCGAAGCTGGAGGGGTGGAAGCAGGTCAAAAGCGTCGCCGTGAAGTTCCGCGAATACGAAATCTCCCATCCCAAGGGGAAGTGGGTCGTCTCTTGCGAAGATCCGAAGGTGCCCATCCGCATCGTTACGGCCTCGGGGAGGAAGCACGATTTCGCCGGGGAATGGTATCCGGAGGAGGGTGGGGCCGATGCCGCAGCCGCCTTCGCCTTCGTGAAGGGGGGCGAGACGCTCATCGTCCTGCAGGGCACTAGCGCAATCACCTACGAGCAGACGCACTTCCGCTTCCAAGGCGAGGAACTGGTCGAGAAACGCCGATACGCCAGCAAGGGGGTCGGCATGGGACCGGGCGCGCCGGGCGTGGAGCCCAAGCACAAGGTCTATCCGCCGCTCTGATATCGGTGTGACAGGGGCGAGTCGCCGACCAGAGAGGGTCGGGTCCCTCACTTCATCCACCGCCGCATCCACTCCACCTTCCTCCCGTAGGGCGGCAGGGTCTGGAACAGGTCCTTCACCCAAAAGCGCCGCGTCACCGCGCGGGTCCAGGTGAAGGTTTCGAAGCCGGCCTTTCCCCGGTAGCGGCCTGTCCCGCTCGCGCCGACGCCGCCGAAGGGCAGGGCGAGGTTGACGGCCTGCTTCACCGCGTCGTTGAAGCAGACCGAGCCGGAGCGCACCGAGGCGGCGACGCGCTCAAGGGTCGCTGGATCTTTCGAGAAGGCATAGAGGGCGAGGGCCTCGGGCCGGGCGGCGAGCCGGGCGAGGGCTTCGTCGAGGGAGCCGTAGCCGATCACGGGCAGGACGGGGCCGAAGATCTCCTCGCGCATCGCGGGGTCGTCCCAAGTCGCGTCCGGCAGAATTCGGGGGGCGAGGAGCCGGGACGCGGGGTCGTCCTCGCCGATGCGCAGCGCCTCGTCGGGCAGCAGGTCGAGGAGGCGCGCGTAGTGCGCCCCGTTCACGATGGCGGCGAGGTCGCGAGGGACGCCCGTGCCGTAGCAGCGCTCCAGTTGGGAGCGGAGCTTCGCGACGAACTCCTCCCGCCGCGCCTCGGGCACGAGGACGAAGTCGGGGGCGACGCAGGTCTGCCCGGCGTTGAACCATTTCGCCGAGACGAGGCGCGGCACGGCGAGGTCGAAGTCGGCGGTCGCGTCGAGGAGGCAGGGGCATTTCCCTCCCAGTTCCAGCACGACGGGAACGAGGCGTCGCGCCGCGGCCTCGGCGTAGAGGCGGCCGACCCGTTCGCCGCCGGTGTAAAAGAGAAAATCGAAGGGCTGCTCCAGCAGAGCCGCCCCGGTTTCCGGTCCGCCCGTGACGACGGCGACATGGCCGGGCTCGAAGACTTCGCCGAGGAGCCGATCGAGCAGGGCGGCGGTGGCCGGGGCGAGTTCGGACGGCTTCAGGACGACCGTGTTCCCCCCCGCGACGGCGGCGACGAGGGGGCTGAGGGAAAGCTGGAAGGGGTAGTTCCACGGCGCGGCGACGAGGACGACGCCATGGGGTTCACGGCGAATCTCGCTGCGGGCGGGCCAAATGAAGAAGGGATTCCCGACTCGGCGCGGCTTGGCCCAGCGCCGCAGCCTGCGGCGGAAGAGCCGGATTTCGGAGAGGACGAAGTGGACCTCGGAGAGCCAAGCTTCGAGGGCTGGTTTGCCGAGATCGGCGGCGAGGGCGGCGAGGATGGCGTCGGTCTCGCGGACGATGGCGGCCTCCAGCCGGGCGAGGGCGGCGAGGCGGAAGGCCAGAGGCCGCGTCGCGCCGGAGGCGAAGAAATCCCGCGCCCGCGCCACGACAGCGGCGGGAGCGCCAGTCCCGGCGGAGGTTTTCGATTCGTCCATGCTTGCCACGCCGAAGGTATAGCGTATGGGGAGGGGGGCTTCCTTGAAAAAAATGGTCGACGAACTCCCAGGTCGAAACGATGGATTCTTCATGAAAGGCGACTTTCCGCAAACCGCAAGTTTCCGGAGGGTTCCTTCACCTGCCAAATGAAGAGTCTGGGTTCCACCGGGGCGGGCGAGTCCGCCAAGCGGGTCGTCATCGTCGGCGGCGGTCCCGGCGGTGTGGCCAGCGCCCTCCTCCTCGCGAGCCGGGGGGTGCGGGTCGATCTCTTCGAGAAGCAGGACCGCCTCGGCGGGCGCACCGGCTGCCACGAGATCGGCGGCTACCGCTTCGACATCGGGCCGACCTTCCTGATGATGAAGTCGCTCCTCGACCGGATTTTCACCGAGTCGGGGCTGCGTTCGTCCGACTACCTCGACTTCGTGCGGCTCGACCCGATGTACGAGGTCCGCTTCGACGACGAGGTCTTCCGCGCCTGCGACCGTCCCGAGGACACGAAGCGGGAGATCGAGCGCCTCTTCCCCGGTCGCTCGGGAGCGATGGATGCGTTCTTGAAGAGGGAGCGGGCGCGTTTCCGGCGGCTTCTCCCGGCCTTTCAGAGCGATTTTCCGAACGCCCTCCGCTCGCTCTCCCCTGAGATTCTGCCCGCCCTGCCGCATCTCTCCCTCGGCTCGACCGTGATCGACAATCTGAAGCGCTACTTCACCGACGAGAAGCTCGCGCTGCTCTTCTCCTTCCAGAGCAAGTACCTCGGCATGTCCGCTTGGGAATGCCCCGGCGCCTTCTCCATGCTCTCTTTCATGGAGCACGAGCACGGCATCTACCACACGAAGGGCGGGCTCGCCGAGATCCCCCAAGCCCTCGCCCGCGCCGCACGCGAATGCGGGGCGCGCCTCCACACGGGCGCGGCGGTGCGACGGCTCCTCCTCGATGGCCGCCGCGTCGCCGGGATCGAGCTGGAGAACGGGGAGAAGCATTTCGCCGACAGCGTCGTCCTCAACGCCGACTTCGCCCACGCCATGACCCACCTCGTGCCGGACGGGGCCTTGAAGAAATACACGCCGGAGAAGCTGGACCGGATGAAGTTCAGTTGCTCCACCTTCATGATGCACCTCGGCATCGACGGCCTCTACGACCTGCCCCACCACTGCATCGTCTTCGCCCGCGACTACAAGCGCAACGTCGATGAGATCTTCAAGCTGAACCGCGGTTCGGAGGACATCTCCTTCTACGTGCGCAACGCCAGCGTCACCGACCCGACCCTCGCCCCGCCGGGCAAGTCGAGCCTCTACATCCTCGTCCCGACCCCGAACCTCGAC
Source organism: Akkermansiaceae bacterium UBA2367 (assembly GCA_002344525.1). Classification (GTDB taxonomy): domain Bacteria; phylum Verrucomicrobiota; class Verrucomicrobiia; order Verrucomicrobiales; family DEV007; genus Arctic95D-9. Next base: position 58,063 of record DDTJ01000059.1, on the reverse strand, counting down.
GGTGACATCGACTGGGACGCGGTGCGCGAGCGCTACCGCGGCCTCGTCTTCAAGGCCTTCGCCGACCGCCTCGGCATCGACGATCTGGAGAGCCGCATCGAGGTTGAGAAGCTCTACACGCCGAAGACTTGGAACGAGGATCTCGACATCTTCAAGGGGGCGACCTTCAACCTCTCCCACTGCCTCAGCCAGATGGCTTGGAAACGTCCGCGCAACCGCTTCGAGGAATTCTCCAACTGCTACCTCGTCGGCGGGGGCACTCATCCGGGGAGCGGCCTGCCCACCATCTTCGAATCCGCGCGGATCGCGTCGAACCTGATCTCGGACACCTTCGGCCTCTCCTACACCAAGACCGAAATCGCCGCATGACAAAGCCCGCTCGGAACAAACTCGTCGTCGTCGTCGGGGCCGGGCTCGGCGGGCTGTCCGCCGCCGCCTCGCTGCGCGCCGAGGGCTTCGAGGTCCATGTCGTCGAGAAGAACGAACGCATCGGCGGCAAGCTGAACTACCGCGAGATCGACGGCTTCGGCTTCGACCTCGGGCCGTCCATCTTCACCCTGCCGCAGTTCTTTCGCAGCCTCTGGGAGCGCGCCGGGCGGCGCATGGAGGACTATGTCGGACTGGAGAAGGTCAGCCCGCATTGGCGCAATTTCTTCGAGGACGGCCTCGTCCTCGACCTCCACGAGGAACCCGACCGCATGAAGGCCGAACTGGCCAAGCTGCCCGGCGATCCCGAAACGCTCTGGCGGCAGTTCGAGGCCTTCCTCGCCTACGGTCGTGCGCAATACGACCTCGTCGACGATGGCTACTTCCGCAAGGGGCTCGACAACGTGTGGGAAATGCTGCGCCACTACGGCTGGCGCATGATCTTCAAGATGGACCACAAGCACTCCATGGCCGAGTCCATCGCCAATCATTTCGAGGAGCCCCACCTGCGGAGCGTCTTCGAGTATTTCATCAAGTACGTCGGTTCCTCCGCCCTCGACGCGCCCGGCTACATGAACCTGATGCCCCTGATCCAGTTCGACTATGGGCTCTGGTATGTGAAGGGCGGCATGTACAACCTCGCCCGCGGCCTCGGCAGGCTGCTCAACGATCTCGGCGTGGAGGTCTCGCTGAACAGCGAAGTCGCCTCCATCGACCGATCCGGCAGAAGCGTCACCGGAGTCACCCTGACAAACGGACAAATTCTCCCCGCCGACTACGTCGTCTGCAACATGGAGGTCCTCCCCGCCTACCGCCGGCTCCTCGACGAGCCGCCCGCGTTTCTGGAGAAGCTGAAGAAGTTCGCCCCCGCCTGCTCCGGGATCGTCCTGCACCTCGGCACAGATCGCGTCTACGAGCAGCTTGCCCATCACAACTTCTTCTACTCGAAGGAGCAGCACAAGCATTTCGACACCGTCTTCAAGCAGGGCAAGCTGCCCGAGGACCCCACCATCTACCTCGTCGCCCCGACCCGCACCGATCCGTCCAAAGCGCCCGCCGGGCACGACAATCTCAAGATCCTCCCCCACATCCCGCCCATCGATCCGGAAAATCCCTTCGCCCACAAGGATTATGTCGCGTTGAAAGAGCGCGTCCTCGACAAGCTCGAACGCATGGGCCTGACCGATTTGCGGAAGCATATCGTCGTCGAGGATTTGCTCACCCCCGTGGACATCGAGCGGATGTACTATTCCAACGGCGGCTCCATCTACGGCGTCGTCAGCGACTGGAAGCTGAACCAGGCCTTCAAGGCCCCGAAGCAGTCCTCGAAATACCGGAACCTCTTCTTCACCGGCGGCAGCGTGAACCCCGGCGGCGGCATGCCCATGGCCGTGCTCTGCGGCCAGAAGGTCTGCGACCGTATCGTGAAGCGGGAGGGGCGTGGAGCGCGGGCACTCTTGCCCGCCCCTTGAAATAAGTGTTCCCCCCGCGCAAGGCTGGCCGCCGAAAAGGCTCGACGTGGAGCCGGCGGATGGATATTCTCGGGACTGCAAATCTTGCGAAACCGGCCTTCCCCGGCGACCGGTCCAACGAAGATGGAAGCGGCTTGAAACGCTCCAAAGGAAAGCACCGTGGATGAATACACTTCGCCATATAGCAGCTTCGCTGGTCGTCCTGCTGGTTGCGATTTATCTTGGAGGATACGCGTATCTGAAATTCGCATGTTATAGCACCGCTTATGTTCCTTCCGACCCATGGAAGGCCTCGGGCCTCTCCATGCGGTCGAAAGTATCCCATTGGGGCGAATTGGATCTGACCATGCCGTTCAAGCTCTCCTACAGAGACCCCGGAATCAATCCACCCGCTGGATTCGCCGAATTCCTCAACGCGATCTATCTTCCCCTTCAGAAGATCGACGAACCGGTCAGCGGGTGGGCGGTGCGATTCAATTCGAGCCGGATCGAATAGAAGAAGAGTTCCGCGAGATTAGGGCCGAACAAGCGCATGGAGGGATTATGGCCGACCCGCCCGAATCGGAAGAGGAATGGTGACTCCGATCTCCGGCCCGGTTTCGATGCCGATCTCCAGTTCGACCATGGGCCGCCGCGTCGCTCCCCTATCGGTTGAAACGCTCCCACCATTGGTCGCCGGTCATCGCGGCCAGCATGGCCAGGCAATGCGGATACGTGGCGCGGGAGGCGAGGATCTTCCGGCTCTCGTGGAAGCTGCCGAACTCCAGCACATCGATCTCCACCCAGCGGGCGCCCCAGAGCTTCATACCCTCCATCGTGGGGAAATACAGGTCGATGGTGTTCGACCCCACCAGGGCCTTGCCGTAGTCGTCCACCACGAAAACCCGGTCGTAGCCTTTGATCCGGAACTTCGTGCCCAAGGGGAAACGGGACCAGTCCGCCGCCGCCGAGTGGTATTCGGGCGAATGGCGCAGCTCGGTCCCCAGCGCCGTCTTGGTGCCGTATTTGAGATGGTCGGCCTCCGTGTGGGTGTAGGCGGTGGTGCGCACCCGCGTCGTGAACACGGTTTTCCTCGCCGCGTCGTCCGCGTCATCGGCGCACAGGACCGGCGCACCCGCCGCGAGAAGCGCCAAGCCCGACAAGCAGCACTGGAGGAGAAACCGATTCACGCGCCCAATGTCGGCGGGAGAGAGGGTGGATTTCAAGCGGGAAATGTCTTCAAGAAGGATCGCGCAGAGGCTGGGGGGCGGTAGAGCAGTCACCATCGCTTGCGCCACGCCTGCCCGTCGAAACCCGCTGGAAAGAACGGTGCCGATAGGTTACACTCCGGGCATGACCCTAGTTGAATCCATCACCAGGGACCTCCACTGCCTTCCCAACGCAAAGCTGGTCGAAGTCGCCCGCTTCATCAGCGAACTGGTTCCGCAAGTTGCGGAACGCCAGCGCGAGGCCTTAGCCGAATCTTACGGGTGCATGGACGACGAGCAGGGCGAAGCTTTCGAGCAGGCCGTCTTGAAGGAGGCCGCCGAAGCGGAACACTGATGGCGACGCCCCATATCCTGCTCGACACCAGCCCGATCATCGCGCACATGCGCAAGAAGATCGATCTGGCTGGCATCCTGCCCGATGGATGTCTGATCTTCACCTCCTTGTTCACCGCGGGGAAATTGGAGAAAGGCATCCATCAGGCCGACCATCCCGAGAAAGAGAGGGTCAAGGTCGATTCATTTCTGAAAAACATTGCGATCATCCTGCCCGACGAAGCGACCGCGAAAGCCTACGGAAGAATCTACCATGATCTCGACTCGCGAGGACAGCGTATCCCCGAAAACGACACTTGGATCGCCGCCGTCGCCTTGGAAGGAGGAATGAAACTCGCCACCGGAGACGCCCATTTTTCTCGCATCGACGGCTTGGATGTTCTGCGCTTGGCTTGGTAGCCGTGAGCGTGAACGGGCGAATGTGTGGCACACTCTCTCGAGCGCGGGTGCCTCAGCTTACACGTCCACCCCCTCACTGCTTGATCCACCGCTTCGACTTGAACTCGTATCTCGGCAGCGACCCCGCCTCCACCACCCGCACGGGGATGCGCAGGGTGAAGGCGTTGGCGAGTTCGCGCTGGACGCGCTCGGCGAGTCCGGGCTTGGCGCGGGCGTCGGCTTCGATGCTGATCTCCAGTTCGGCCATGGATTGCCGCGTCGTCTGCACGACTTGGAACTCGACGACCTCGGAAAAGCCGCGGAGGATCTTCTCCACCGCCGTCGGGTAGACGTTGACCCCGCGGATCACGACCATCTCGTCGATGCGCCCGAGGATGCCGCCTTCGAGACAGAGGACAGGCCCGCCGCCGCCCGGCGGATCGAAATAGGCCTTCTCCACGAGGTCTCCCGTGCGGTAGCGCAGGAGCGGGGAGGCGGTGCGGGTGAGGGTGGTGAGGACGAGCTCGCCCTTCCCGCCCGGCGCGACTTCGAGCTGGGTCTCGCGATCGATGATCTCGGCGAAATAGGCCTCCTCGATGACGCAAAGGGCGTAGGGTTTGCCGGGATGCTCGTAGGTGACGGGGCCGGTCTCGGTCATGCCGTGGTGGTCGAAGACCTGCGCCCCCTTCCAGAGTTCGCCGAGACAGCGGCGCACCTCGGGCAGGCTGCCGCCCGGCTCGCCCGCGACGATGATTTTCTTCAGCCGGTAGGCGGCGGTCTCGTCGTTCGCGTGCGAGGCGAAGAGTTCGCCGAGGCGCATCGCGTAGGTCGGGGTGCAGCAGAGCACCTCGACATCGTGGGCGACGAGGGTCTGGAGCCGCGCTTGACTGCCGAGGCCGCCGCCGGGAAGGCTCAGATTGCCCCGCCGCGTCGCCGCCTCGAAGGCGGTCCAGAAACCGAGGAAGGGGCCGAAGGAGAAGGCGAAGAAGATTTTGTCCTCCGGCCCGACCCCGGCGGCCTCGTAGACGCGGTCCCAGCAGTCGAGCATGGCTGACCAGCTCTCCGCCGTGTCAAGGGTGGGCAGGGGGCCGCGCGTGGTGCCGCTGCTCTGGCAGTAGCGCGAGTAGCGGTCGAGCGGATAGGTCAAATCCGAGCCGTAGGGCGGGAACTCCTCCCGGTCCCAGACGAGGTCCATCTTCGTGGTGAAGGGCATCCGCACGACGAACTCGGCGAGCGTCGCCACATCCGGGACCAAGCCGGCTTTCTCGATGCGCTCGCGGTAGAAGGCGTTGCCGGCGCGCAATTCGCCGAGGAGGGCGCGGAGGCGGTCCGTCTGGAGGGTCTCGATGTGGGCGCGATCAGGCATGGCGGAGGGCGCGACGCCTTGCTGGACACTAGGGCCGGGTCAAAGGCTGCGGGAATCGTTCTCCTGCTGGGAGTCCGGGGCGGCGGGGGCGGCGGCGACTTTTTCAATCGGCTTGGCGGGCGCGGCGTGGACGGGCTTGAACTTGGTCACGAGGAAGCCTCCGGCGGCGGCCATGACGAGGCCGAGGATGAAGGGCCAGCGGACCTTCCCCCAGTCGTGCGCCATGGAGATGGAGACGACGGCGTTCACGATGGGCGCGCCCGCGAAGACGATGGACATGACGACGCCGGGGGCGTTCTGCACCTTGCCCGCGATGGCGGCACCGAGGGCGAGCAGCACGAAGAAGGCCCCGATCGCCCCGAGGATGCCGGCGAAGAGGGAGAGCCAGAGCCCCTTGCCGGGGAAGCTCCAATCCGACCCGCGCAGGAGGAGGATGGCGAGCGGCGCGAGCACGGCGGTGAGGAAGTAGGCGACGCCGACGAAGAGGAAGGCCTTGTAGCGGCCGTTCACCGGATCGGCCATGCCGACTTGGCCCATGTGGAGGAAGATGCCGTAGAGGCCCCAGGTCACGACCGTGCCGAGGGCGAAGACAAGCCAGGAGTAACTGCTCATGGGATCCATCAAGGAGGGGTTTCGGGGAGATGCGGGGGTGGTTCAGAAGGAAGCGGAGGCGGGCGGGGCGGCCTCGATCTTCTCGCGCCATTCGTCGGGGATGGCAACCGCTTTCATGCGGCGCGTATCGGCGTCGAAGGAGACGCAGACGATGGTGAAGCGCCCCGTCGCGGCGAGGGCGCGCTCCTCGGGCGAGTCGGGGTGTTTCCAGAAGTTGAAGTGGTAGTGGATCGTCTTCCCGCGCAGCTCCTCGACGAGCAGTTCGATCTCGACCTCCTCCTCGAAATGGAGGGGCAGGCGGTAGTCGGCGGAGGCGTGGACTCGGGGCCAGCCCACGTTCGGCCCCGAGTCATCGGCCCCGTGGCGGAAGGGATGGACGGAGAAGCCGAGGGAGCGGTAGAAGGCGTGCTCGGCCACCTCCATGAAGCGGAAGAAATTCGAGAAGTGCATGATGCCCGCCACATCGGTGTCGGCGAACTCGACGCGGCGGCGATGGAGGAAACAGTGGGCCATGCGGGAACTTGGGCGCGGCGGGGGGAAATGCAATGGAAGGGTCGCGGGAATTGGGGCGGGGCGGCGTCCTCCTCCCTCCGTGCTCCATGACAATTTCCTGACAAACTCCTGACCGGGGCCTGACACATTCCTGGCGGAGGCCGCGTAGCTTTCCGCATGGAAACAAAACGTTGCCTCTGTTTGTCGGCGCTCGCCCTTCTCCTCGCGGCGAGCGGAACCCCCATCTCCTCCAAGCTCCATGCCTCCGATGAAACGGTGAAGCTGAGAACCGCCGTGGATCGCCCCCTTCTCGAAACGGGCGGCGGCGGAAGCTCCGTCGTTGTGAAAATCGAAGTCGAGGGCTGCGCCGCCCCGAAACGGAAACGGGAGTCCCTGAACCTCGCCATCGTCCTCGACCGCAGCGGCTCCATGAGCGGCGCGAAGCTGGAGCAGGCGAAGCAGGCCGCCCTGCTCCTCGTCGACCAGCTCGACGCGGACGACGTCCTCTCCCTCGTCGTCTACGAGACCGAGGTCCAGGTCGTCCTGCCCGCCTCGCGCCTCGGCGACCGCCGTCGCGAGGTGCGCCGTCTCATCGAACGCATCGAGACCGGCGGCAGCACCGCCCTCTACGGAGGCGTCGAGGAAGGCTCGCGGCAGTTGCGCGAATTCCTCGGGAAGGAGCGCATCAACCGCGTCCTCCTCCTCTCCGACGGCATCGCCAACGTCGGCCCCAGCGACAACCGCTCCATCGCCGACCTCGGCCGCCGCATCGCCCGCGAAGGCATGTCCGTGACCACCATCGGACTCGGCAACGACTACAACGAGACCCTCATGACCGCCCTCGCCGAGGCGAGCGATGCGAACTACTACTACGTCGCCGACGTCGAAACCCTTCCCGAGGTCTTCGCGAAGGAGTTGGGCGAGCTGCAAAGCATCGTCGCCCGCGAGATCGTCATCGAGATCCGCTGCCCCAAAGGCGTCAAACCGATCCGCTTCCTCGGCCGCCCCGGCGAATTGAAGTCCTCCACCGAGAGCGTCACCTTCTCCACCGTCTCGGGCGGGCAGAAGCGCGAGATCTACCTCGAATGCCGCGTCGAAGGAGAAGCCCTCGGCAAGGTAAACGAGATCGCCAGCGTCGCGATGCGCTACGCCGACGCCTCCTCGAAGGCCGTCGTGGAAAGCAAGGCCGCCCCCGTCGTCGTCGGCTACACGCAAGACAAGGCGCTTGCCTCCCGCTCCGTCGATCAAACCATCGTCGCCGAAGCCGCGATCTTCGACAACGCTGTCGCCACCGAGGAGGCCATCGCCTACGCCGACAAAGGCGAGGCGGCGAGTTCCCGCAGCATCCTTGATCGGCAGATTCTCAAGCTGAAGGAAGTCCAAGCCGCCGCCCCCGCCGCGCAGCAAAAAGCCCTCGACGAGGAGATCGAGACGATCACCCGGGCGCGCGAGGAGCTGGACAGCGACCGCCTCTCCAGCGAGCAGCGCAAGCAGCTTTCGAACCGGGCGTGGATGATGCGGAACGCGAAGCGGTGAGGGGGTTTGGTCCTTGGCCCACATTCCAAACCACAGACCAAGGACAAATGACCTTTCAACTGGTTTCGTCCCAAGGGAGGAACGATACTACTCCCTCACATGAAGCGGATCGTCCTCGTCTTCGTCCTTGCCATCCTCCTGCCCGCAATCCTGCTGGCGGCCTTGGCGTTGCGTTCCCTGCGCGACCAGGAGCTGGTCCTCGACAGCCAGCGCACCCGCCTGCACCAGTCCGGCTGCGACGCCCTCGCCGACCGCATCAACCTCTTCCTCGACGACCTCCGGGGCTTCCACTCGCAGCTCGTCGAGGAACTGGTCGCGGAGGAGGGGACGCGGATCGCGGAGGACTTCGACGAGCGGGTGCGCGACCAATGGAGCCAAGCCGCCGCCGCCGCCGTGGTCCGGGACGGGACGGAGATCCTCTCGCCCCGTCCCGAACCCGGCACCCGCGCCGCCGCCTTCCTCGAAGACCACGCCGACTTCCTCACCAACCGTCGCGTCGTCGAAATCTACCAGGCCCCCCGCCCCCTCAGCCGCGAAGTCGAGACCGACACCCCTGAACGCGAGAAGCAGGAAGGACTGGCCACGCGAGGCGTCCCGGTGGCGAAGGCGGCGCCCTCGCAGAAATGGAAGGTCGAGGCCTACGACCGGAGAAGCGCACCCCCCGCTCCCGCACCGGTCGCTGCGCCTGCTACCGACGCCTATGCCCGAATCGAGGACGCATCCGACGCGGCCACTACCCCCCGCTTCCGCAGCGTCACGCCCGCGCAGCAGCGTTCCCTGACCGAAGAGGGGCTGGCGGACGACCCGACCCTGTCCGCTCCCGTGCCGCCCGCGAACCTCTCCGCCCTCGTCCCCGAGACGGTCGACAACAGGCAAGTCACCGCCGGGGGGAACGAAGGCGCCGTCAGCCGGCTCCTCGACGGCGAACTGCACATCCTCCTCTGGAAACGTCATCCGGGCGATCCTCGGCTCACCTTCTGGACCGAGCTCGACCTTGCCGCCGTCCGCTCCGACCTCGCCGGGATCTTCGCCGAGCCGCAATCCGCCGCCCTTTCCCGCGAGGCCGCCTTCGCCCTGCTCGACTCCGACGCCGCGCCCGTTGCCCGGACCGTCTCGGGCTTCGCGGCGGATTGGAGCGCGCCCTTCGTCGCCTCCGAGATCGGCCCCCTCCTCCCACGCTGGGAGGTCGCCGCCTACCTCCTCGACCCCTCTTCCCTGAACGCGGCGGCGCGGAGGGTGCGGCTCACCCTGTGGATCGCCATCCTCGCCCTGCTCGGGGCCGTCGCGGGCGGGAGCGCCCTCGTCCTCCGCTCCGTCGGCGACGAGATGCGCATGGCCGCCCGCAAGACCGACTTCGTCGGCAATGTGAGCCACGAGTTGAAGACCCCGCTCACCTCCATCCGCATGTTCTCCGAACTCCTCGGCGGCGCAGAATCGCAGGAGCCGGGCAAGTCGCGCCAGTATGCCGAGGTGATCGAGAGGGAGTCGGGCCGCCTCGCCCGCCTCATCGACCGGCTCCTCGACTTCTCCAAGCTCGACCGGGGCGAGATGCGCCTGAACCCCGCTCCTCTCGATCTCGGTGGCTTGGCGCGGGAAATCGTCGGCGACTTCAAAGGACAAGGCGAAGCCGCCGGGATGAAAGTTGAGCTTTCCATTCCCGACGGGGGCGGTCCGCAGGTCTCCGGCGACCGCGACGCCCTCGCCCAAGTGCTGCTGAACCTCCTCGGCAACGCGGTGAAGTACGCCGCTTCCGGCGGGGTCGTCTCCGTCGAGGTCGCGGCGGGGCCGGACCGGGCCACGCTCTCCGTCGTCGACCGCGGACCCGGCGTGCCGCGCGCCCACCAGCGGAGGATCTTCGAGCGCTTCTACCGCGTCGACGACTCCATTGCCTCCGGCGTGGACGGGTCCGGCATCGGGCTCGCCCTCTGCCGCCACATCGCCGCGCGGCACGGCGGCTCGATCCGCTACGAGACCCGCAAAGGGGGCGGCAGCGTCTTCACCCTCGAACTCCCCCTTCTCGCATGAACCCCGCCGACATCCGCGTCTTCGTCGTCGAAGACGACCCCTCCATCCGTTTCGGCCTTGAGGAGGTCCTGCGCGGCGCGGGTTACGCCGTGCGCTCCTGCGCCGACGGGGCCGAGGCCCTGCGCGAGATCGCCGAGGAGCTGCCCGACCTTCTCGTCCTCGACGTGATGCTTCCCGGCGCGAGCGGCTACGACATCGCGAGGCGGCTCCGCAAGGCCGACTGCCGCCTTCCCATCCTCATGCTCACCGCGAAGGGGCAGGAGATCGACAAGGTCGTCGGATTCAAGGCCGGGGCCGATGACTACGTGACGAAGCCCTTCGGCATCAACGAGCTCCTCGCCCGCGTCGAGGCGCTGCTGCGGCGTTCGCGGGATTGGGGGGCGTCCGACGGCGGAGCGGAGGCCCCCGAACCCCTCGCCGTGGGGAAGGCGACGGTCGATCTTGCCTCCTACGAGGCCATCCTCGACGGCGCGCCCCTGCCCCTGACGCCGCGCGAGGCCGAGTTGATCGCTTACCTCCACCGCCACCGGGGCAAGGTGCTCGGCCGCGACCGAATCCTTGAGGCGGTCTGGGGCGTGAAGTATTTCGGCACCACCCGCGCCCTCGACCAATGCGTCGCCCAGATCCGCAAGAAGATCGGCGACGACGGCAGGACGCCGCGCTTCCTCCTCACGGTGCATGGGGTGGGTTACAAGCTGGTGTGAGGCGGCTGGCATCCTCACTCCTTCGAAACCCGGGCGGCCATCAGGAGCCGTTTCAAGTCCCCCACCGCCATGGTCTCTTGGGCCCTCGGCGTGGGCCTTCCGAAGGCAGGCAGGAAGAGAGAGACGAGAATCGTTCCCGTTTCCCATGTGACGTCGTTCCCGTTCAGATGATGAAAATTCATCTGGATCAATCGATATACATTGAAAAATATATCGAAATCAGGTATGGCCCCATCCATATGAGATTCCGTTTTCCCCCGGCTCGATCCCTCGCGAAATCCGTCAAAAGCAAAGGCCTCGTCGTGTCCCTCGCCGCAATGGGATTTCTGGCAGTCCTGCCAGGCTGGACTCTCGCGCAGGAAGAAACGGTCGATCCGCAAACCGCCAGTGGGGAACAGGAGAAACCGAAACCGCCTCTCCAAGCGGCCGCTGGCGCCGACGATGTGTTCGAACTCGGACAGCTCACCGTTTACGGCAGACGCGACGGTCGCGCCCGCGCCCGAGTGCCGCAACGCGCCGTGGCCCCCCCGAGCATCCGCCCGCAGAACCTCAGCGCCCCGGTCGCCACCTTGCCGACCGTCCCCGCTGTCGCAGTCCCCCGCACGTGGGGCCAGACCCTGTCGCAAAGCGTCGTCACCTCCGAAGACATCCGCATGCAGAACCGCAACACCTTGGACGACGCCTTGCGGACCACCCCCGGCGTCGAAGTCTCCAATACCGGCGCCGCCCGGAACGAGCGCATGGTGTATGTCCGGGGCTTCGACCGCTGGCAGGTGCCTCTCTCCATCGACGGCGTGCGCATCTACCTGCCCGCCGACAACCGGCTCGACTACGGTCGCTTCCTCACGCCCGACCTTTCCGAAATCCAGATCCACAAAGGCTACGCCTCGGTCCTCGACGGGCCGGGCGGCATGGGCGGGGCGATCAATCTGGTCACCCGCAAGCCCACCCGCGAACTGGAGGGCGAAATCCGCACCGGATTCGACTTCGGCAATACCGGCGACTTGGCGGCCCGCACCCTGTTCGGCTCCGTCGGCACCAAGCAGGAGCTTTTCTACCTCCAAGCCAGCGCCTCGCTGCGCGAAAGCGACGGCTGGTACCTGTCGCGCGACTACATCCCCCAAGCCGCCGGCCTCGGCGGCCCCGTCCAAGGCAAGGGTCGGCGGGACTTCAGCGAAACGGACGACTGGAGGGTCAACCTCAAGGCGGGTTTCACGCCCAATCCCACCGATGAATACGTCGTCAGTTTCACATGGCAGGAAGGGGAGAAATTCGCTCCCTATCACGTCAGGCAACCGGTTCGCGGCATCACTCCCGGCCCCTTGCCGCCCGGTCTCGCCTACCAGCAGGACTGGACCTGGCCGGGGTGGGATCTTTCCAGCACCTCCTTCAACTCCCATACGCAGGTCGGCGAAGACTCCTACGTGAAGACCAAGATCTATTACAACACCTTCGACAACCTGCTCTCCACCTTCGACGACTCGACCTTCCGCACACAAACGTCGAACCGGGCCTTCGACAGCCACTACAACGACTTCGCCTATGGATTCAGCGTCGAGGGCGGCACGGAGATCCTCCCCATGAACACCCTCAAGACGGCCATCCACTACCGGCGCGACGCCCATCGGCGATGGCAGCACAACTCGCCGGACAACCTCCCCGCTGACATCGCGCCCCTCCAGCGCCGGACGGAGGACACTTGGTCCGTGGCCGCCGAAAACACCTTCCACGCCACGGACACCTTGGATTTCGTCACGGGCCTCAGCTACGATTGGTACGAGACCTTGGAGGCGGAGTATTTCAGCGGCGGCGCGATCGCCGAATACCCTCTTTTCGACAACGACGCCTTCAACTGGCAGACGGCTCTGGTCTGGCGTCCCGAGGAAGGCACCGAACTTTACGCCAGCGTCTCCGCCCGCACGCGGTTCCCGAACCTGTTCGAGCGCTACAGCACCCGCTTCGGCGCAGCGGTGCCCAATCCCGACCTGAAACCCGAACGCGCGATCAACTACCAGATCGGCGGCGACCACACGCTCCTCGACGGCACGGCGCGCATCGGCGGCGCGGTGTTCTACAGCGATCTCACCGACGCCATCCAGTCGATCCCGATCGGCGGAGGCTTGGTGCAAAACCAGAACGTCGGCGAAGGGAGAACCTACGGCTTCGAGATCTCCGGCGAATGGGAGCTGCTGGAGGAACTGACGCTGGGCGGCAACTACACCTATCTCAACCGGAGTCTCGACGATCCCCAGCGCCCCGACCTGAAGCCTGTGGGCACGCCCGAGCATCTGGCCTATCTCTACGCCCGCTGGCGACCGCTCCCGCAGCTCACCATCACGCCTGGCGTCGAGCTGTCGGATGCCCGCTGGTCGTCGGACCGGTTCGAAAATCAGTTCACCCACATGCCCGGATTCGGCCTCCTCAATCTCAACGTGGAATACGAATTGAGCAGCCGGGCCTCCGTCACCATCGGAGTCCGCAACCTCCTCGATAAGCACTACGAGCTCGCGGACGGCTATCCCGAACCGGGATTGACCTTCTATCTGAGCACGCGGCTCACCTTTTGACATCGCGTGACCCACCCGGCAGCCCTCCGCCATGCGCTTCAAATTCCCCTTCATCCTCGCCGTCCCCGCCTTCGTCCTCTGCGCCTCCCTCTTGGCTGCGGAACCGGTCCTGCACCTGCACGACGGCACCCGCTGGAAGGAACTCCAGCCGCAGGAGTGGCAGGAACTTCCCCGCCAAGAGCTCCAAGGCAAGGCCCGCAACGGCGAAACCCGCACCTACTCCGGCGTCGCCATCGCGGAACTGCTGAAACTCCTCCAAGCCCCCGCCGGAGGCGACCTCCGTGGCGGCGCCATGAACCGCGCCCTTCTGCTGTCCGCGTCCGACGGCTACCGCGTCGTCTTCTCCCTCGCCGAGCTCGACGCCTCGTTCCGCAAAAATCCCGCCCTCCTCGCCGACCGAGTGGACGGCGTTCCTCTCGACGCCCACGAAGGCCCCTTCATGCTCGTCGTTCCCGAAGACGCCCGGCATTCACGATGGATTCGTCAGGTCAACCGCATCATGCTGGTCTCCGTGGACGAACCCGCTCCATGAAGCGTCTCCTCCTCGTCACCGGGCATTTGCTTTTAGAAGCCGAGGCCAGCGAAGTCTTGGGGTAGATCAGAAACCCTTTGGAATTGGTGGCCTTGTTGCCCCAAAAATGAACGCAGAACAAGCCGACGCAGGCAACCATTGAGAGCGGCCCGCAGATTGCTTTCGGCGTCGGGCATCGGAAGCCGTAGGGGTGGATTTACCGGAGCAGGCCAAGAGAAGCGCTCCGGCAAGCGGTGAGTTCGATGGCGGATTGTCTAGGTCTCAACACTCCAACCGCAACCCATCCCAAGCCAGCCTCACCGTCTCCGGCAAGGTCGGCTCGAGGATGCGGTAATCGATGCGACAGGAGAAATGCGTTAGCCAAGTCTCGCCCGCGCCGAGTTCCTCCGCGAGGGCGACGGCTTCGCCGATGGAGAGATGGCTCCAATGCGGCTCGGGCTGAAGACCGTCGAGGATGAGCAGGCCGATCCCGTCGAGGAGGCGCTTGCTTCCCTCACGCAGGGTTTTCGCGTCAGGAATGTAGGCAAAGAGCCGCTCGCCGTCCTTCGAGAAAAGGAAGCCGACGGTCTCGACCTTGCCGTGATCGACCGGAAGCGGCGCGACCTCCAAGTCGCCGACGCGGAAGGGACCGTGGATGGCATGCGGTCGCGCCTTGAGGTAGCCCCGGTAGCGGTTCTCCCCGTCGAAGACGTAGGGGAAGGCGGCGTGGAGACGCTCAAGGCAGGATTCGGTCGCATGGATCGCAATTTCCTCGTCCTCGTGGACGGTGAAACGCCGCAGGTCGTCGAAACCCATGACGTGATCGCTGTGGGCGTGGGTGAAGAGGACCGCGTCGAGATGGCGGATGCCCTCGCGCAGGCATTGCTGGCGGAAGTCGGGGCCGGTGTCCACGACGAGGGCGACCTCGGGCGTGCGGACGTGGATGGAGGAGCGGAGACGGCGGTTTTTCGGATCGTCCGAGGCGCAGACGGCGCAGTCGCAGCCGATCACCGGCACCCCGATCGAGGTGCCCGTGCCGAGGAAGGTGATTTCCGCCTGCGTCTCCATTGCGTGCCGCAACGGTCTGCTCCATACTGCCGCCGCCTCCCCCGCGCAATGCTCTCGGTTCTGAAAATCAAAAATCTCGCCCTCGTGGACGATCTCGTCTGGGAGCTCGGACCCGGCCTCGTCGGGGTCACCGGCCAGACCGGGGCGGGCAAGTCGATGATCGTCGGGGCGCTGAAGCTGATCCTCGGCGAGCGGGCCAACCACGACCTCATCCGCACCGGCGAGAGCCTCTGCTCGGTCGAGGCGGTCTTCGAACTCGACGCGAATCTCGACCAGGTCAACGCCCTCCTCGAAAGCGGCGGGCTCGATGCTTGCGAGGGCAACACCCTCGTGGTGAAGCGAGTTTTCGGCAGCGGCAACAAGCAGTTCGTGAACTGCTCGCCCTGCACCCTGTCGCTCCTGAAATCGCTCGGCGGCCTTCTCGTCGATCTCCACGGCCCGCACGAGCACCAGTCGCTCCTCTCGCAGGACCGCCAGCTCGCCATGCTCGACGCCTACGCCCATGCCACGGGCGAGCGCCGCGCCTACCGCGCCGCTTACGAGGCATGGACCGCGGCGAAGGGTGCTCTAGAAGACTTCCGCAACCAGCGCCTCGTCAGCGACCAGGAGATCGAATTGCTCCGCTTCCAAGTCGAGGAGATCGCCTCCGCCGCGCTCGATCCGGCGGAGGTCGCCGATCTGGAGCAGCGCTACCGCCAGTCGCAGAATTCCACCCGCCTCGTCGAAAACGCGAACCAAGCCGTCGACCTCCTCAGCGCCGCCTCCGCCAACCTCGGCAACGCGCAGCGCTGCTTGCGGGAGCTGGAGCGCTTCGACCCCTCCGTCGCCGAACGCCTCGCCGGGTTCGAATCGGCCCGCGTCGAAATCGAGGAGCTGGAGGGCAGCCTGCGCGAGTATTCCGAGGAGCTCGAAATCGACCCCGCCGAGGCCGCGCGGATCGAGCGCCGTATCGATGAGATCGAGACCTTGAAGCGGAAATACGGTCAGAGCGTCGAGGACGTGCTCGCCTACGAGGCTCGCGCCCGCCAGCGCCTCACCTCGGTGGACGGGCGCGAGGCCGAGCTGCTGCGCCTCTCCGCCGCCGTCGAGCAAGCCGCCGCCGCCGTCGCGAAGGCGGGCAAGGCCCTTTCCGCGAAACGCGTCAAGGCCGCTCCTGCCCTCGCTGCCGAGATCGCTTCGCACTTGCAGGATCTCGGCTTCCACCGCTCCAGCTTCGAGATCGTGGTCGAGCCGCTTCCCGAGCCGGGACCGCGCGGAGCCGAGGGCGTCGATTTCCTCTTCGGTCCGAATCCCGGCGAACCGCTCAAGCCCCTGCGCGTCATCGCCTCCAGCGGTGAGATGTCGCGCGTCATGCTCGCGGTGAAAAGCGCCCTCGCCGAGCAGGACCGCATCCCCCTGATGGTCTTCGACGAGATCGACGCCAACGTCGGCGGCGAGATCGCCGTGGCCGTGGGCCGCAAGATGGCCTTCCTCGGCGAGCGGCACCAGGTCGTCGCCATCACCCACATGCCCCAAGTCGCGGCCCTCGCCCACCGGCACTACCTCGTGACCAAGGAGGTCGGCGACGGCACGACCAACTCGCGCCTCGAAGCCGTCGCGGGCAAAGCGCGGGTCGGGGAGCTCGCCCGCATGCTGGGTGGAGTGGGGCCGGAGACGGTGGCGCTGGCGGAGAGGATGCTGGCGGGGACGAAGGGGTGAACACGAGATGGATGCGGCACCTGTGCAAAAGCCTCTCGCATACGGCCCCGTGTCTTGGGAGCGGATGGCCGCCGGGATTCGGAAAGTCAAGGAACGGTTGAGGCGAGTCACTGCGGCATTGGAGGCGGCTGGCATTCCCTACGCGGTCGTCGGTGGATACGCCGTCGCCGCATGGGTTGCGAGGGTGGACGATTCTGCCGTGCGGAACACTCCCGACGTGGATATTCTGGTCCGGCGCGAGGATTTGCCATCCATCGCCGGGGCTCTTGTGGCGGCCGGATTCCTCGCCGCTGGCCCCGAGTTGGTCCGGGGCAAAGGCCGAATCGAAATGTTCCTCGACGGACCCGGCGCGAAGGCCCGCGATGCCGTCCATCTCATTTTCGCCGGCGAGAAGGTGGATTCCGAATCGCCGGAACCCTCGCCCGGAGTCGAGCGGATCGATCCGTCGCCCGGCGAATTCAGGCTCCTCGATCTCGATGCCCTCGTGACGATGAAATTGACCTCCTATCGCCGCAAAGACCAGGTTCATCTCCTCGACATGATGGAAATCGGCCAGATCGACGAAAGTTGGCTGGAGCGTGTCCCGGCCTCGCTGCGACCCCGGCTTCAAGCCCTCCTCGACGATCCCGAAGGCTGAGGACGCCGCCGTCGCTTCCACTTTGGACTACGAACCAATCACGGCCTTCCTCACCCCTTGCAGCATGATATTCATCTGCTCGCGTCCCCGGTATTCGCTGCGGTCGATGGTGAAGGCGATGTCCCAAGGCGGTTTCGGCAGATCGAGCCCCGCGCCGTGGAAGTAGATCGCCTCCTGCTCGACACCGTCCTGTTCGAAGCGGAATTTGAGGTGCTTTTCCTTGATTACCCGCGGCTCCTCGACGAGCCGCACTTGCGTGGACAGGAAGACCGGCTGGGGATTGCTCATCCCGAAGGGGCGCAGCAGCTCGTAGCTGTCGAGGAGGTCGAAGTTCAGCTCGGAAAAGCGGATCTCCGCGTCGATGGAGAGCTTCGGTACGAGGGTGTCGGCGTCGGCTTGCGCGATGACGCTGCGGATCAGGGCCTCGCGGAAGGCCTCCAGATTCTCCTCGCGCACGCTCACGCCGGCGGCCATCTCGTGGCCTCCGCCCGCCTCGATGAGGTCGCGGCAGGAGTCGAGCGCCTCGACGAGCGAAATGCCGGGGATGCTGCGACCGCTCCCCTTGCCGAGGCCGTTCTCGTCGATGCCGACGACGAAGGTGGGGCGGTGGTGCTGCTTCGAAAGGCGGGAGGCGACGATGCCGACGACGCCGGGATGCCAGCCCCGTGCCCCGACCACGATGGCGTGGCTGCGCTGCGTCGCCGGGAGGCTCTGAAGGAGGCGCTCGGCGTCCTCGCGCGTGGCGAGCTCCAACTCCTGCCGCTCGCGGTTCTGGCGGTCGAGCGATTCGGCGAGGGCGCGGGCCTCCCCCGAATCCTGACAAAGCAGCAGATTCAACGAGGCCAGGGCCGTGTCAAGACGGCCCGAGGCGTTGAGGCGCGGCCCCAGCTTGAAGCCGACATCATGGGTGCGGATCGGGCCGCTCACGCCCGCGACGGACTTCAACGCGACGAGGCCGGGGTGGATGGTGCGTTCGAGCTGGACGAGGCCGCGCCGGGCGAAAAGGCGGTTCTCCGCCTCCAAGGGGACGATGTCGGCGATGGTCCCGAGGGCGACGATGTCGAGGTAGTCCTTCAGATCGAAGCCCGGGAGCGGTTTCGAACGGAGCAGGGCGTGGGCGATCTTGAAGACGACCCCGGCGGTGCAGAGGTAGTGGAAGTCCTCGCCGAGCTTCGGATTGA
Source organism: Akkermansiaceae bacterium UBA2367 (assembly GCA_002344525.1). Lineage (GTDB taxonomy): Bacteria > Verrucomicrobiota > Verrucomicrobiia > Verrucomicrobiales > DEV007 > Arctic95D-9. Next base: position 39,849 of record DDTJ01000059.1, on the reverse strand, counting down.
CGAGAGCGACGCAATCCGCGACCCCATCGGGCGAAGGCTCGTGGTGGTCGAGGATGATGAGGTCGATACCCCGCTCGCGCAGCAGGCGGGCCTCCTCGCGCGAGTTCGTGCCGCAGTCCGCCGCGATGAGGAGGTCCGGCGGGTCGCCCTCGACGCTGTTTTCGATCCCTTTCACACTTAGCCCGTAGCCCTCCTCCAAACGGGTCGGGAGGAAGGGGCGCGGTTCCAGCCCGTAGGCTTGGAGGACCGCATAGAGCAAGGTGATCGAGCTGACCCCGTCCACATCGTAGTCCCCGTAGAGCACCACGGACTCCTTGTTTTCGACCGCCCGCAGGATGCGCCGCACCGCCGCCTCGACGCCGGGCAGGGCGAAGGGGTCGCCGAGATCCTTCAGGCGCGGATGGAGGAACTGCTCGAAGCGTTCCCGCTCCGCATAGCCGCGTTGCAAGGCAAGGGCCACGACGGCCGGGGCGAGGCCGAAGTCCTCCGCATACTCGCGGACGAGTTCGGGATCGGGCGACGGGGCGAGGACCCATTTGGGCGTGGAAGGCATCCGGCCACCTTAGAGAGATCGCCCGGCGTGTAAAGACCCCGCCTTCATCCGCCTGCTCGAATCGGGGCGGCGATCTCCGGGCCGGAACCGGGCGCAGAGCGGCCAGGCTTTTTCCCTTGAGAGTCTCCGTCTTTGGCCAATGGTCCATACATCAGCCCCTCGCCATGACTCCCCTTTCTCGCCACCGCCTCTGTTTCGTGTTCGCTTCGGGCCTGTTCGCCGTGGCCATGGCCGCTTGCGGAGGCCCCGGAAAGCCCTCGGGGACCGCGGAAGCGAAGGTGGATTTCAGCGGCGAGATCAAACCGCTGCTGCAGGAGCACTGCGTGCGCTGCCACAACGACCAGTCCCTCTTCGGCGGGCTGAATCTGATGAACCGAGCCTTGGCGTTTCGCGGCGGCAACAACGGCCCGGTCATCGTGCCGGGGCATCCCGAGCAAAGCCGCTTGTATCTCGTCACCCTGCTGCCGGCAGACCAAGACCACGCCATGCCCGCCACCGGCGCCGTGCTGAGCGACGCCGAGAAAGAATGGCTGCGCCTCTGGATCGAGCAAGGGGCCACTTGGCCCGAAGGCGAGGAAGGAGTCCTGTCGCCGGTCCAAGCCACTCCGGGCACGGTGTGAGGCGGGGCGGAACGCCTCGAAATCCGAAGCGCTACGCGAGACCGCTGATCCGCGCTGATTTTTTCCACGCCTCGGAAGATCAACGGTCGCCGGAGGCCAAATTCGGATTTCGAGCTTCGGATTTCGGGTTTACCGATAGGTCACGCGGTCACGCCCACGGAATCGCCCATCCATGAAAGACACAACCTGCGAATACAGGGCGGCAGACGAGCCCCTGCCCCGGAGAGCAAACGAGACCGCGATGGTGGTCTTGCTGGCGATCAGCTTTTCGCACCTGCTGAACGACACGATCCAGGCGCTCATTCCCTCCCTGTATCCGCTGATCAAGGAGGAATTGAAGCTGACCTACACGCAGCTCGGCCTCGTCACCCTGACTTTCCAATGCACGGCCTCGCTGCTGCAGCCGCTGGTGGGCCTCGTCACGGACCGGCGTCCGATGCCCTATTCCCTGTCCGTCGGGATGGGATGCACGCTGGCGGGCCTGCTACTGCTGGCCTCCGCGCATTCGTTCCTGGCGATCATCCTCGCGGCGGCGCTGGTCGGCTTGGGCTCGTCGGTGTTCCACCCCGAGGCGTCACGCGTGGCGCACCTGGCCTCGGGCGGGAAGCGGGGCATGGCTCAGGCGCTCTTCCAAGTGGGCGGGAACGCGGGCAGCGCCATCGGACCCCTCGCGGCGGCGTTGATCATCATGCCGAACGGACAGGGTTCGGTCGCCTGGTTCACCCTGTTGGCCGCCCTTGGCATGGTCGTGCTCTGGCGCGTGGGGGGCTGGATGTCGCAGCGCCTGCGGACGGCCTCGGTCGCGAAGGAGAAGCTGGCGCCCTCGATCCCGGCGACCCGGCTGCCTCTGGGGACGGTGGTGTTCACCCTGTTGGTCCTGGTGGTCCTGATCTTCTCGAAATACGTCTACCTGACGAGCATGACGAGCTACTACACCTTCTTCCTGATGGAGAAGTTCAGCGTGGATGCCGCCAAGTCGCAGATCCTGCTCTTCGTGTTCCTCTTCGCGGTGGCGGCGGGGACGATCCTGGGAGGACCAATCGGCGATCGTATCGGGAGGAAGCCGGTGATCTGGGTGTCCATCCTGGGCGTGGCTCCGTTCACGCTCTGCCTGCCCTACGTGAACCTCGTCACGACCGTGGTCCTCAGCGTGCTGATCGGCGCGATCCTCGCCTCGGCCTTTTCGGCGATTCTGGTCTATGCCCAGGATCTGGTGCCGGGGAAGGTGGGGCTGATCGCGGGACTCTTCTTCGGGCTGGCCTTCGGCATCGCCGGCATCGGCTCCGCCGTGCTGGGCAAGATGGCGGACGCGATCGGGATCGAGGCCGTCTACCGCCTCTGCGCCTATCTGCCGCTCCTGGGAGTGGTGGCGGTGTTCCTGCCGAGCCGACGGAAGGTGAAGGCGCTGCTGGAGCGGTAGGGCGCTCACGCGATACCGCCCCTTTCCGTCCTTGCTCAGACGGAGGCATCCCGGCAAGCTGGGATCCCATGAAACGCGCCTCCTTGCTCCTCCTGTCCTCCGGCCTTCTGCCCCTTTCCCTGATCGCCCAGCCCGTGGACATCGGCACCCGCCGGGAGCTTTTCGTTGAGGACTCGCTGATCGAATCCATCTCGGGCGGGGCGAGACTGCGCCTGCACGAGCCGACGCCGCGCGAGATCGTGATCGAGCACGACGCCCCATGGGAGGGGACGGGCAGCGGCTACCACAGCCTCTTCCAGGACGGCGACCTCTACCGGATGTACTACAAGGCGTGGCACATCGAGGTGAAGGACGGTCGGGCGAATACGCAATCGCATCCGCTCTTCTGCTGCTACGCCGAGAGCGACGACGGGATCCACTGGCGCAAGCCCGAGCTGGGACTCGTGGAGTTCGAGGGATCGAAGGCGAACAACATCGTCCTCGCGCCGGAATCCTTCGGCGAGGTGATGTCCGATCCAGGACACCCCGCCGTCTTCAAGGACGAGAATCCCTCATGCCCGCCGGAGGCGCGCTACAAGGCGATCATCCGGGCCGAGAAGCCCCATGGCCTCCTCCTCTTCCAGTCGCCCGACGGATTCCGCTGGTCGCTCGCCCATCCCGAGCCCGTCATCGACGAAGGGGCCTTCGACTCGCAGAACCTCGCCTTCTACGACCCGAACCTCGACGCCTACCGGGCCTACTGGCGCATCTTCACCGGTGGCCGGACCGACGCGGAGGCATGGAAGCCCGATGGCATCCGCGCGATCCGCACCGCGGTCTCGAAGGATCTCGTGAACTGGGAACCCCACCGCGATCTCGCCTACGTCGACTCTCCCGACGAGCAACTCTATACGAACGGAGTCAAGCCCTACCACCGGGCTCCCCACCTCCTCCTCGGCTTTCCCGTCCGCTACGTCGAGCGCGGCTGGTCGGAGTCGATGCGCGCCCTGCCCGAGATCGAACATCGCGAGGAGCGCGCCAAGGCGAGCAAGCCGAGCGAGCGCTACGGCACGGCCCTGACCGAGGGGCTCTTCATGGCGAGCCGCGACGGCGTCCTCTTCAAGCGGTGGAACGAGACCTTCCTCCGTCCCGGCCCCGAGCGGGAGGGGACGTGGAACTACGGACATCAATACCCCGCCTGGCACCTCGTGGAGACGAAGGGCACCCTCGAAGGCGGTCCGAACGAGCTGTCCCTCTACGCCACCGAGAGCTACTGGACAGGGCGGAGCAGTCTCCTGCGCCGCCACACGCTGCGTCTCGACGGCTTCGTCTCGGTCTCCGCGCCCCTTTCGGGAGGCGAGCTGGTGACGAAGCCGATCATCTTCTCGGGCAAGGAGCTGGCGCTCAATTTCGCCAGTTCCGCCGCCGGAGACATCCGGGTGGAGATTCAGGACGAAAAAGGAACTCCCCTCCCCGGCTTCGCCCTCGCCGACTGCCCGCCGCTGTTCGGCGACTCGGTCGAGCGAAAGGTGTCGTGGGAGGGCGGAGCCGACCTCTCCGCCCTCGCGGGCAAGGCGGTGCGGCTGCGCTTTGTCCTGCGAGATGCGAATCTCTACGCCTACCGCTTCCGGGAGGCGGACTGACTGTTCGGCCTCGACCATCCGTGTTGCGTCCGACAAAAGGCTTTTCGCCGCCTCCGTTTCAGTGTAGAATACCTGCCGTTCCGTCCTCCCAACAGGGGTCAGACACGGACACGCACACCCAGACTTCCTCCTCCCCATGGCCTCGGCGAAACTCCCACCGATCCTTCTCGCAGTCCTCGCGACCCTGCCCGCCATCGTCCTCTCCCCGCCCGCCGTCGGCCAGGACCAGACCCAGTACGGCGACCTCGCCCTGCGAGTCGTCGGGATGCTGGAGGACGAGCATTTCCTACGGCAGAAGTTCGACGACGAAATGTCCGCGAAGACTCTCGCCTCCTACCTTGAGTCGCTCGACTACAGCCGCGTCTATTTCACGAAGGAGGACATCGAGGGCTTCGAAACGAAATACCTCTCCCAAATCGACGACCAAGTCCGCAAGGGCGGCATCCCCGCCGCCTACGAGATCTTCGCCGTCTACGAGGAGCGCATCCGCGACCGCGTCGAGATGGCCAAGAAACTCGCTGTGCCGGGAGCTTTCACCTACGACTCCGACCGTTCCGTCGAGATCTCTCGTAAGAAATCCGATTGGGCCAAGGCGGGCGCGGAGCACGACCAGCTCTGGCGCAACCTCATCGAGGGCGACCTCATCCGCGAGAAGCTCATCGCCGAAGCCCTTGAGAAGAAAAAAGCCAAGGAGGCCGGGAAAGCCGCCAAGTCGGGCGAGGCCCCGAAACCCGCCAAGGAGGGGGCCAAGCCGGAGAAATCGATCTACGAAAAGGTCGCCGACCGCTACGACCGCATCCTCAAGCGGGTCAAGGAGAACACCACCGTGGACGTCGCCGCCATTTTCATCAAGGCCATCGCCGCCGCCTACGACCCGCATTCGGAGTATTTCTCGCAGCAGCAGTACGACAACTTCCGCATCGGGATGAACAAATCCCTGACCGGGATCGGGGCAATGCTGCAGAAGGACGAGGACCAGGGCGGGGCCACCATCGAGGGCCTCGTCGTGGGCGGACCCGCCTACAAGGTCGGCAAGCTCAAATCCAAGGATCGCGTCATCGGCGTGGCCCAAGGAGCCGAGGGCGAATTCGTGGACGTCGTCGAGATGAAGCTCTCCGACATCGTCGATCTCATCCGCGGCGAGATCGGCTCCGTGGTGCGGCTGAAGGTGGTCCCCTCCGGCAAACCCGGCGAGGTCGACCTCATCGACATCCTGCGGGACAAGGTCGACCTGAAGGACAGCCTCGCCACCGCCGACCTCGTCACCACGAGGGATCCCTCCGGGGCCGAGCAGAAGTTGGGTTGGATCACCCTGCCCTCCTTCTACGCCGACATGGACGGGGGCCAGACCAGCACCACCGCCGATGTGCGCCGCCTCCTCATCCGCCTCACCATCGAGAAGATCGACGGCCTCGTCATCGACTTGCGCGACAACGGTGGCGGCTCCTTGGAGGAGGCCATCAACATGACCGGGCTCTTCATCCGCAAGGGCCCCGTGGTCCAGTCCCTCGACTGGCGCGGCAACCGCGACCAGAAGTATTCGCGCAGCGGCGAGGCGGTCTACAGCGGCCCCCTCATCGTCCTCGTGAACCACGCCAGCGCCTCGGCATCGGAGATTTTCGCCGCCGCCCTGCAGGACTACGGCCGCGCCCTCATCGTCGGCGACGAATCGACCTTCGGCAAAGGCACGGTGCAGCAGCTCCGCCCCGTCCTTTCGCAAAAGCTCTCCCTGCCTTTCGCCCCCCGTCCCGAACAGGAAGGCGCCCTGAAGCTGACCATCCAGACCTTCTACCGCATCAACGGCCACTCCACCCAGCGCCACGGCGTCGTGCCCGAGATCCGCCTGCCCTCCATGCTCGACATCGCCGAGATCGGCGAAGGCTCCCTGCCCAACGCCCTCGTCGTCGATCCCATCGCGCCGAGCCGCTACCTGCCTTTCTTCGAGAAGTCGATCGACTACGAGACCTTGCAAAAGGCCTCCGAGGCCCGTGTCGCCTCGGGCCGCGACTTCGAATACATCCTCAAGGACATCGCCGAGGAGAGGGCGCGCATCGAGAGGAACACCGTCTCCCTGAACCTCGCCAAGCGCAACGAGGAGACCGCCAAGGTCGAGGCCGAGAACGAGGCCCGCCGCAAAAGGCAGATCGAATACTTCGCCTCGGTGCGGGAAGCCGAGAAGGGCCTCTTCACCATCTACAAGCTCACCCAAGACAACGTCCTCGACGAAAAACTAGTCTTGCGGGACGAGCTTTCCGAGGAGCAGCTCAGCGGCATGTCGCGCGGAGCGGCGGAGGAAGAGGAGAACCCCGATGACAAGCTCCTCGAATACCCCCACAAACTCGGCCCCTACGAGCGCGAGACCCTGCGTGTCCTTCAGGATCTCATCGCCGTCGGCAAGACTGGCAAGCCCGTGAATATCTCCGAGGCCAAGCCGGAGCTGCGAGAAAAGACCGTACCCATCCAAGCAAAGGGCGCAGGCGAGGCGAACTGAGGGCGGATCGGACGCTTTCTCGACGTTCGACCGAGGTTAGTGACCTCGGCCACAGATTTCGCATCATCGCTGCAGCCGCGCTCATTGAGCGCGGACTGGACGTCCCCGAAACACCCGTGCCCCGCCCCCTGCGATCCCCGCTTGTGATCGGGGGAAAAGGCGCGAAATTCCCCGCCATGGAAACCCTGTCCCCCAATTCGGCCATCCTCGACAAAGCCCGCGAGCTTTGCACCCTCATCCTCCAATCCGGCGAATACCGGGACAATGCGGCGAAAATCGACGCCTTTTTCCAAGACGCGTCCGCCCAGACCGCCTACCGCGACTTCACCAAGCTCGGCGAGCGCCTCCACCAGAAACAGCACGCCGGCGACTTGACCCAAGTCGACATCGACGGCTACGACGAGGCCCACGAGGCCCTACGTGAAAACCCCGTCACCTCCGGTTTCCTCGACGCCGAGGAAACCCTCAACGGCATCGTCACCCAAGTCTCCCGTCTCGTCGGCAAGACCCTCGAACTCGGACGCCTCCCCGAACCCGACGAACTCTCCGGTGGCTGTTGCGGCGGCGGCGGGTGCGGCTGCCATTGAGCAGCGCCCGGGTCGGCTGGCCACTTCGTGTCGCCCGCCCGCGATGACGCGTGTTGCCGATGACCCGGATTGCCGCAACCTTCTCCGTATGAATCGTCAAGGACTCATGCGGAACTGCGAGGGCGTTGCCCGGCGCGATTTCATCCAGACTGGGCTCGGCGCCCTCGGGGGCCTCGGGCTGACGCAGATGCTCGGCCTGCGCGCCGCCTCTGCGGCGGCTGGTCCCGCAACGGGCGGCCCGGTCGTCCCCGCATCCGACACCCGCTGCATCTTCATCTGGCTCGACGGCGGCCCCTCGCACTACGAGACCTTCGATCCCAAGCCCGACGCGCCCTCGGAGATCCGGGGTGAGTTCGGCACCGTGCCCACGACCGTGCCCGGCGTCCATTTCTCGGACAAGTTCCCCAAGCTCGCGAAGACTTTCGACCTCTTCACCGTGGTCCGCTCCATCGCCCATGTGCAGAACAATCACGGGGCGGGCAACCACTACCTCATGACCGGGGCACCGACCCCCGTCCCGGTCGGCTGCGGGGCCTACGTCACCTTCCACCCCAGCTTCGGCTCGGTCGTGAGCCACCACCGCCGCGTCCCGCACGGCCTGCCCGCCTACATCTCCACCCCGCGCGTCGCGCGCTCGGGCGGGCCGAACTTCCTCGGGGCGCAACACGCGCCTTTCGTCATCGCCGACAGTCCCGAGGGCAAGAACTTCCGCGTCCGCGACGTCACCCTGCCGAAGACGATCGAGGAGGGCCGCGCCAAATCCCGCGTCGAGCTGCGCCGCTCCCTCGACACGATGCGCCGCATCACCGACACGGCGGCTGCGGATCCCGCCGTCTCCTTCGACGAATACTACGCCCGCGCCTTCGACCTCGTGACCTCCGACGAGGCGCAGAAGGCCTTCGACATCTCGCTCGAACCGGAGAAAACGCGCGAGCAGTATGGCCGCAACGACTTCGGTCAGCGCCTCCTCCTCGCCCGCCGCCTCACCGAGGTCGGCGTGCCCTTCGTCACCGTCTACAACGGAGGCTGGGACGACCACCGCGATCTGTTCACAAATTACAAGAAGGACAAGGCCGAGCGGGTCGATATCGGCGTCAGCGCCCTCTTACAGGATCTCGCCGAGCGCGGCACGCTGGAGAAGACCATGGTCGTCCTGCTCGGCGAATTCGGCCGCACCCCGAAGATCAACAAAGACGGGGGCCGCGACCACTGGTCCTTCGCCATGAGCGTGCTCATGGCCGGGGCCGGCATCCCCGGCGGGCAGATCGTCGGGGCCACCGACGTGAAGGGCTACTACGCCAACGAGAACATCTACGCCCCCGAGGACTTCGCCGCGAGCCTCTACACGAAGATGGGCGTCGACCCGGCGACGGTCCTGCACGACACGAACAACCGTCCCATCCAGCTCGTCAACAAGGGCCGCCTCATCAAGGAGCTTTTCGCCTGATCCCGTGAAGCGCGGACCCGCCATCGTCCTCGCGCTCGTGATGTCGCCGCTCCTCGCGCTTGCGGCCCCGCCGACGCTGGAGTCGGTCTTCCCTCCCGGCGGTCGACAGGGTTCGGAGGTCGACCTGACCCTCTTGGGCAAGTTCGAACCTTGGCCCTGCGCCGTCTGGTTCTCGGAAAAGGGCTTCGCCTTCACCCCCGACCCGGAGAAGCCCGGCACGGGGAAGCTCAAGATCGATCCCTCCGCCCCGGTCGGCCCCGTGCTCCTGCGCGTCCACAACGCCGAAGGCGCGAGCGCCCCCGCGATCTTCGTCGTCGGCACGCAGACCGAGCTGGTCGATGAGGACAAGGACGGCAACACCCTCGGCGGGGCCGCCCCCCTCGACCGGACGAAGCTGCCCTGCGTCGTCAACGGCACCTTCTCCGCCAGTGGCGAACTCGACGCCTGGCGCATCGCTCTGGAGAAAGGCGAGACCCTCCATGCCCGCGTCGAGGCCTACGGGTTGCGCTCCCTCGTCGATCCCGCCCTGCACCTGTACGACGCCCAAGGCAACCGCCTCGCCCTCGTCCACGATGGAGCGGCGAACCTCGATCCCACGCTCGTCTTCGCTGCGCCGGAGGCTGGAGACTATCTGCTCGCCCTCGTCGGCTTCTCCCATCCCCCCTCCGTGAACGTGGCCTATGTCGGCTCGAAAAACATCCACTACCGGCTGCATCTCGCTTTGAAGCCGGAGGACATTCCCGCCCGCCTCCGCCCCGCCGACCCCGGATCCGACAGCGCCGCTCCAGCCTTGACGCCAGGGACGCCGTTGGCCGCCACGCTGAAGGAGCCAGGCGTCGCGAACCGCCATCCCGTGACCGCGAAAAAGGGCGACAAGCTCCTCGTCCGCGTCGAGGGGCGCACCCTCGGTTTCCCCATCGACCCCGTCCTTCGCCTCCTGAAGCCGGACGGCTCCGAAATCCGGAGGGAGGACGACACGGGCGGCTCGCCCGATCCGGAGTATCTCTGGACCGTGGCCGAGGACGGCGAATATGGCATCGAGGTGGCCGACCGCTACGGACGCGGAGGGGGGGGGATGCGCTACCGCCTCAGCGCCGCGCCGCCCCAGCCCGATTTCAGGCTGACCGCCGACAAGAACACCTACCCCATGGAACGCGGGAAAGCGCTGGAGATCAAGATCACCCTGACCCGTCTCCACGGGCACGAAGGGGAGCTGGCCCTCTCCGCCGAAGGATTGCCCGGAACGATCTTTCTCGTCGCGCCCGACAAGGTTCCCGAAAAGAACGGCGACTTCGTCCTGAAGCTCGACGCCAAGCCCGACGCCCCCGCCTTCGACGGCCCCATCCGCCTCGTGGCGAAAGAGGCAAAGGAAGGCGGCACCTTGGCGCGGACGGTGGTCTTCTCCTTCAAGGACGACAACTACCGAGGTCCCTACGCCATCGACGAGTTCCCCGACCTCTGGCTGACCCTGCCGCCGATGCCGCCAGCGAAGGAGGAGGAAGGGGCGAAAGCGGAGGAGAAGAAGGATGGGGCGGAGAAGAAGGATTGAGTTTGGTCTTTCAAGCGCGGACATGTCCGCGCTTTGTTCCCCCTACTCCCACTCGATGCTCGCGGGCGGCTTCGTCGAGATGTCGTAGAGGACGCGGTTGATGCCCGGCACTTCGTTGAGGATGCGGTTGGAGATCTCGGCGAGCAGTTCGTAGGGCAGATGCACCCATTCGGCGGTCATGGCGTCCTCGCTCGTGACGGCCCGCAGGCTGAGAGCGTATTCGTAGCTGCGCTCGTCGCCTTTCACCCCCACCGTCTTCACTGGGATGAGGGCGGCGTAGGCCTGCCACACGGCGTCGTACCAATGCCGCTGCCGCAGCAGGTCGATGTAGATCTTGTCCGCCTGACGGATGATCTCCAGCTTCTCCGCCGTGACCTCGCCGGGGCAGCGCACCGCGAGACCGGGGCCGGGGAAGGGATGCCGTCCCACGACGCGTTCGGGCAGGCCGAGGACACGGCCGAGTTCGCGCACCTCGTCTTTGAAGAGTTCGTCGAGCGGCTCGATGACCCGACCCTCTCCTTTCAACTGCATGATACGGTCCACCCGGTTGTGGTGGGTCTTGATGGTCGAGGCGATGGAGCCGCTCGTGGCGCTCTCAATCACGTCGGGGTAGAGAGTGCCTTGGGCGAGCAGTTCGACATCCTCGCCGACCGCGTCGAAGAAGACCTCGACGAAGAGTCGTCCGATGATGCGGCGCTTTTCCTCGGGATCGGCCACCCCGGCGAGGGCGGTGAGGAAGCGCTCCGACGCGTCGATGGTCTCGATCTCGATGCCGACCTCGCGGAAGAGGGACTGCACCTCCGCCGCCTCGTCCGCGCGGAGGAGGCCGGTATCGACGAAGAGATTGCGGGTATCGATCTTCGCCTCATGGAGCAGGGCGGCGAGCACCGAGGAATCGACCCCGCCGGAGACCCCGCAGACGACCTTGCGCCCTGCGACTTCCCTGCGGACGCGCTCGACGAGTTCGTCTTTGAAGGAGGCGATCTTGAACTTCGGCAGATCCTTGGCGAGGGAGAGGAAGTTCTTCAGGATCTCGACGCCCTCCTTCGTGTGCGAGACCTCGGGGTGGAACTGGATGCCGTGGAATCGCTCGTTCCATTTCAAGGCCACGGGGATGCCGTCGAGGTTTCGCCCCGTCACCTCGCAGCCTCCGGGCAGAACGCTGACGGTGTCGGAGTGGCTCATCCAGATCTGCGAATGACCCTTGAGCCCCCCGAAAATGCCGTCCACCCCCGGCTCGACCATGAGGGTGGCCGGGCCGTACTCCCGCGTGTTCCCCGGCGCGACCTCGCCGCCGAACTTGCGGTTCAGGAGCTGCATCCCGTAGCAGACCCCGAGCACGGGCACGCCCATGCCGAGGAGGTAGTCGAAGTCGATGTCCGGCGCATCCGGCTCGCGCGTCGAGCGCGGCCCCCCCGAGAGGATCACCGCCGCTGGAGAACCGGTCTCGTGGAGTTCCCCCGGCTGGTAGAGGCGGGAGAAATAGCCCAGCTCGCGGATGCGGCGCACGATGAGCTGCGTGTATTGCGACCCGAAGTCAATGACGGCGATAGGATGGTCCATAGCGCCCGGAGGGCGGTAAAAGGTGAAAGGTGAAAAGGAAAAGGCAGGCCCGGTCGCCCTTGGAGTCAGTTCGCCGGCTGGTAGTTGACCGGCTCCTCGGTGATGGTGATGTCGTGGGCGTGGCTTTCGCGGAGACCGCCGCTGGTGATCTGGACGAAGGTGGCCCGCTGCCTCAATTCTTCGAGGTTGCCGGCCCCGACGTAGCCCATGCCGCTGCGGAGGCCGCCGAGAAGCTGGAAAACGGTGTCGGCGAGCGGCCCCCGGTAGGGCACCCGCGCCTCGACGCCCTCGGCGACGAGCTTGCCCGAGGAATTCTGCCCGTAGCGGTCGCCGGAACCTTTGCGCATCGCCTTGAGCGAACCCATGCCGCGATACTCCTTCCAAGTGCGGCCCTGCGACTGGACCATCGCGCCGGGACTCTCGCGGCATCCCGCGAGGAGCGATCCCAGCATGACCAAGTCCGCCCCCGCCGCCATCGCCTTGACGAAGTCGCCGGAGTAGCGGATGCCGCCGTCCGCGATCAGCGGCACGCCCTTGGCCCGGCAGACCGAGGCCACCGCTTGGATCGCGGTGAATTGCGGCACGCCCACGCCAGCGATGACCCGCGTCGTGCAGATCGAGCCGGGGCCGACCCCGACTTTCACCGCTGCCGCCCCGGCCGAGATCAGGTCGCTCGCGCCTTCGGCGGTGACGACGTTGCCCGCGACGACAGGCGTGGAAAACTCGCTGCGCAGCCGCTCGATCACGGAGAGGACGCGTTCGGTGTGTCCGGTCGCCGCGTCGATGAAGACCGCGTCGGCTCCCGCCTCGATCACCCCCCGGGCGCGGTCGAAGCAATCCTCCCCCACCCCGATGGCGGCCCCGACGCGGAGGCGGCCCTTCTCATCCTTCGCAGAGTTGAGGAAACGGTCGCGTTTCTCGATGTCCTGCGCCGTGATGAGCCCGGCGAGACGCCCCTGCCCATCGACGAGGGGAAGCTTCTCGATGCGATTCTGGTGCAGGATGCGCTTCGCCTCGTCGAGCTTCGTGTCCTGCGGCGCGGTGACGAGCCGCTCGCGCGGGGTCATCACCGAGGAGACCGGGGCGCTCTCGTCCTCGACATGCCAGATGTCCCGGGTCGTGACCATGCCGACGAGGACGCGGTTTTCATCGACCACGGGGAAGCCGTTCACGCCCTTCTCGCGCATGATCTCCTGAAGGCGGGCGAGAGTGATGTCGGCGGAGGTGGTGAAGGGATCGACGATGACCGCGTTCTCCGACCGCTTCACCTTCGCGACCATGTCGGCCTGCTCGCCGATGGGCATGTTGCGGTGGATCACGCCGAGGCCGCCTTCGCGGGCGAGGGCGATGGCCAGTTCGTCCTCGGTCACCGTGTCCATCGCCGAGGAGAGGATGGGGATGTTGAGACCGATGGCCGCAGTGAGACGGGTGGACACGTCCACCTCGGCGGGCAGTACCCCGCTGCGTTGCGGGGTTAGAAGAACGTCGTCGAAGCTGAGACCAAGTGGCAGATCACCCATAGATAAGGTTTAGGAGGGAGGGCCGTCCGGTCAAGCGAAAGTTTGGCCGCTCCCCTCGATTTGCCCCCGGTGCAAAAGCGGGGCGGTCAGGCGAACTCCCCCTTCAACTTCTCGATCTCGTCCTTCAGCAGCGCGCCGACCCGGTGCTTGGCGAGGTAGACCTGCGACTGGCTCACGCCGAGCTCGTGGATCACCTTGGCGACCTCCCATTCCTTCACGACATAGGCGTGGAAAATCTGGTATTGCTTCGGCGAGACGAGCTTCTTGACCCGCCCGAGGGCGACCTCGGTGAGGTTCGACATCCATTCGCGATCCCAGACTTGATCGAGGATCTCGGCCCCGTTCTGCCCCTCGATCCGCTCGATCGTGGCGGTGCGGCGGTCCTCGCCGTCCGATCCGGGAGTTCCGCCGGCCTGGTTCATCGCGGCGGGGTTGCGCTGCTTCAGGCGGAACTGGTCGGCGATTCGCCAGCGCGTGATGTTCATCAGCCAAGTCTTGAAGGAGCCCTTCTCCGGGTCGTAGATTTGGCCCTTCCTCCATTGCTTGGCGACGGCGAGCACGGTCTCCTGCACCACGTCGAAGGCCTCCTCGCGGTTCAGCCCGGCCTTCACCGAGACGCTGTAGATGAGCCGCCAGTAGGTCTGGTAGAACTCCTCCCAAGTGCGCTGGTCCTCCCAGTCGGCCAGCCGCTCGATGAGGCTCTTTCGGGTGCGGGCGAACTGCTCCTTTTCGTCGAATTTCTCCATAAATGGCAAGTGTAGCGCCGAAGATGCTGCCGCAGGCGATTATTTGCGGAAATTCCGTTGACTTGCAATCTCTAGATCCTCAATCTGGAGGGAACCGGGATCTCCCTCGGCCCATCCTTCAAAAAACCATGAAAAACAAGCTCATCGCGGAATTCTTCGGAACCTTCTGGCTCGTCTTCGGCGGCTGCGGCAGTGCCGTACTCGCGGCGCTTTTCCTCACCGACGGCGCCTCGCCGACCCAGCTTGGGATCGGCTTTGTCGGCGTGTCCTTCGCCTTCGGCCTCACCGTGCTGACGATGGCCTACGCCATCGGGCACATCTCGGGCTGCCATCTCAACCCGGCGGTCACGCTCGGACTCGTCATCGGCGGACGCCATCCGAAGTCCGAGTTCATCCCCTACATCGTCGCCCAAGTCGTCGGCGGGATCGCCGGGGCCGGCGTGCTCTATCTGATCGCGAGCGGCAAGGCGGGCTTCAGCACCGAGGGCGGCTTCGCCGCCAACGGCTACGCGGACCATTCGCCCGGCGGCTATTCGGTGGTCTCGGCTCTCGTCGCCGAGTTCGTGCTGACTTTCTTCTTCCTTCTGATCATCCTCGGGGCGACCGACTCGCGTGCTCCGAAGGGCTTCGCCCCCCTCGCCATCGGTCTGGGTCTCACCCTCATCCACCTCATCGGGATCCCGGTGACGAATCTCTCGGTCAATCCCGCGCGCAGCACCGGTTCCGCAGTCTTCGTCGGCGGCTGGGCGCTGGCCCAACTTTGGCTTTTCTGGCTCGCCCCCCTCGCCGGGGCGGCTCTCGCGGGCTTGGTCTATCCGGCCTTCGCGGGCAAAGCCGAAAAGTAGGTGATCGATCCGACGGATTTGTCCGATTCGTCGGATTGGACCGATCTTCCACAAAGGGGCGTCGCGGGAAAGCGGCGCCCTTTTCGCTTGGCGACGGCATGGGTTCCGCTACCATCGAGGCATGATACGCATCGGCATCGTCGGCTGCGGCCGCATCCTCGCCGCGCACCTCGAAGGCTACCGCCTCCTCCGCGAGGCGGGGGTGGACGGGTTCGAGATCACCGCCCTCTGCGCCCGCCGGGCCGAGGACGCCCTCGGCTACGTGAAACGCGGCGACGGCCCTCCGCAGCGGCGCGCCGTCTCAAGCCTCCCCGGCGATCCGCTCGCCGTGGGCGACCAGTATCTCTCGGACTTCCAGCCGGGCACGGAGGTCGCGGTCTTCACCGACTACCGCGAGATGATCGCCTCGGGCCGGATCGACGCGGTGAACGATTTCACCGTCCACAGCCTGCACCACCAAGTCGCCGAGGCCGCCTTCGCCCACGGGAAGCACCTCCTCTCGCAGAAGCCCCTCGCCGTTTCCATGGAGGGCGCGCGCCGGATGGTCGACGGGGCGGAAAAGGCGGGTGTGACCTTCGGCGTGTTCGAGAACTTGCGCTTCGCCCCTTGGGTGCGGCACCAGCACTGGGCCTTCTCCGGAGACGGCCCGGTCGGCCCGGTGCAGATGACGGCGATGGGGAACATCGGCACCTGGTGGGCGCCCGACCTCGTCGTCGCGGAGACACCCTGGCGCCATCGGCTCGCCGAAGGGGGCGGCATGGCCCTCGACCTCGGCCCGCATTTCTTCGACCTGATCCGCCACATCTCCGGCAGCGAGGTCGTCTCGGTGGGGGCGCGGACCCAGATCGTCGAGCCCGTGCGCTGGATTCTGCGCGAGGGGAGGAAAGTCGAGCCCGTCCCCTGCGACGCCGACGACACCTTCTATGCCCATTTCTCCCTCGCCTCGAGCGCGGCGGGTTCGATGTTCGGGAGCTGGGGAGGGCGTGGAGGCAACACCGTCGTCGGCGAGGGGATCGTCTTCTACGGGGCGAAGGGCAAGGCCACCGGAGACACCCTCCACCTCGACGGCGAGGAGCCGCAATCCCTGAGCGCCCGCTACGAAGCCGATGCCCCCGCCGAACTGAAGGCACGCCATTTCCCCCTCGGCCTCCAAAACGACTTCGCCCTCGCCCAGCTCGACTGGCTCCGCGCCGTCGAGCGCGGCGGCCAGCCCGAATGCTCCAGCGCGGAGGGGCTGCGCGACCTCGCCTGCGCCTACGCCATCGTCGAATCCGCCCTCGCCGGGCGCGAGGTGAGCGTCGCCGAGATCGAATCCGGCAGGCTGAGGGATTACCAGAGGGCCATCGACGAGCGGTTCGGGCTGGCGTGAATCGTCTTTTTCAAACGCGAATGACTGCCACCCCCTCCCCCAAGCCCATCCTGCTCGTCCCCTTGGGCAGCTCGGGGGACGTCAATCCCTTCCTCTGGATGGGGAAAATCCTGCAAGCGCATGGACACCGCGTGCGCATCCTCGCCAACAGCCACTTCGACAGCGCCGCGCGGATGGCGGGCGTCGAACTCGTCCCCATCGGGTCGAGGGAGGAATACGAGGCGATGATCCAGGACCCGGTGGTGTGGCATCCCCGGCGGGGCACGCCCTATGTCCTCCGGTCCGCCTCGTCGCTCGCGATCCGGTATTTCGAGCGCATCCGGGATCTGACCCGGGACGAGCCGGACACCCTCCTCATCGGCAGCGCCTTGGCTTTCGGAGCACGGCTGGCCCGTGAGAAACTGGGGCTCAAGCTGCTCTCGGCCCATCTCCAGCCGAGCCTGTTCCGCAGCCTCCACCGCACGCCGACCTATTCGCGAGGGACCGCTTGGCTCGACCGCTCGCCGATCTGGGTGAAAAAGCTGGCCTTCCACGTCATGGACCGCGTCATCGACCGGCATACCCTGCCGCAACTCCGCGCCGCCTGCCGCCAAGAGGGTGTGGCCGCCCCCGGCAGAGTGTTCCGCGAATGGTGGCATTCGCCCGACGGGGTTCTGGCGCTGTTTCCCGAGTGGTTCGGCCCCTCCCAGCCCGACTGGCCGTCCCCCGTGCATCACTTGGGATTTCCCCTCTACGATCTCGGCGAGGAACCGATCCGGGACCGCGAGTTGCTGGAATTCCTCGACTCCGGCCCGGCCCCCGTGCTCTTCACTCCCGGCAGCGCCATGGCGCACGGGCATCGGTTTTTCGAAACGGCACTGAAAAGCTGCCAAGAACTGGGACGCCGCGCCGTCTTTGCCACGAACCATCCCGAGCAACTTCCTCCGAAACTGCCCGCCAGCGTCTTCGCCTGCCGCTACGTGCCCTTCAGCCGCCTCATGCCGCGCGTGGCCTTGGCGGTGCATCATGGAGGCATCGGCACCCTGTCCCAAGCCCTCCTCGCGGGCATCCCGCAGATTTGCATGCCCTTGTCCCACGACCAGCCCGACAATGCCGTGCGCCTCGAAACGCTCGGCGTCGGCGTCGGCATCCCTCCCCGCACCTTCACCATGCCCAAGGTGTCCAAGGCGATGGACAGCCTCCTGAACTCCAGCGAGGTGGCGCAGCGGTGCCAAGAATCCTCGCGACGCTTGGTCGAGGAGCGCGATTCCTCCCTCCCCGAGTCCCGCCTGCCCGCCGCCATCCAGCGGACGGTTTGACCCCGCGCCACCCATGACCCATGACCCATGACCCATGACCCATGACTCTTGACCCGTGACCCCGACATGAACGCCTACCCCTCCAAACTCCAGCGCCTGACCGGGATGCCGCCGGGCATCCCCTACATCATCGGCAACGAGGCGGCGGAGCGCTTCAGCTTCTACGGCATGAAGGGCATCCTCACGGCCTTCATGGTGAACTATCTCTGGCTCATGGGGGACACGGCGGGCACGCGTTTGGGTCATGCCGAAGGCACCATGCGATTCCACGATTTCTCGTCCTTGGTTTACATCACACCGTTGATCGGGGCGTTGCTCGCCGATTTCTTTTTTGGAAAATACCTCGTCATCATATGGCTCTCGGTGGTCTACTGCCTCGGCCACGCCGCGCTCGCCGTGATGGGGCTCGCGGGCGAGGCGGAGACTTGGCTGATGGTCGGCCTTTGGCTGATCACGGTCGGCTCCGGCGGGATCAAGCCCTGCGTCTCGGCCCATGTCGGCGACCAGTTCGGCAAGGAGAATCGCCACCTCCTGCCCCGCGTCTTCAACTGGTTCTACTGGTCCATCAACCTCGGGGCCTTCGCCTCGACCCTGCTCACACCTTGGCTCCTCGAATGGCACGGGCCGCATTGGGCCTTCGGCGTGCCGGGCATCCTTATGGCCTTGGCCACGCTCGTCTTCTGGATAGGTCGCTGGAAATTCGTCCACATCCCGCCGAAAGGGTTGGGCTTCCTCCGCGAAATGTTCAGTCGCGAGGGACTCAAAGCAGTCGGGAAGCTCTTCGCCATCTATGCCTTCGTCGCGATCTTCTGGGCTCTTTTCGACCAGACAGCTTCGTCTTGGGTGTTGCAGGCAGAGAACATGAATCTGAAATGGCTCGGCGTCACCTGGCTCCCGAGCCAGATGCAATCCCTCAATTCCATTCTCATCCTCATATTCATCCCGCTCTTTTCCTATGTCGTCTATCCGCTCATCAACCGTTTTTTCCCACTGACGCCGATACGGAAAATCGCGATCGGTTTCTTCATCATGGTGGTCTCCTTTGCCCTCGTCTCGGTCGCGCAGATGAAGATCGACGCAGGGAAAACCCCGACGATTGCATGGCAGGCCTGCGCCTACATCCCTCTGACGATGGCCGAGGTGATGGTCGCCATCGTGAGCTTGGAATTCAGCTATTCGCAGGCACCGAAGTCGATGAAATCGTTCATCATGTCGCTGTGGCTCTCCGCCGTCGCCATCGGCAATCAAGTGCCCGCCCGTATCAACCACTTCATCCAGGTGGACAATCCCGTCGCGAAAGTCGCGGCGGTGGGGACCGAAACCGCGCACGGCGGCCACGACGGCGTCGTGGGGACCGACGACGACATCCTCCTCATCTTCGACGCCGACGGGAAACGAACCGACCTTCGCTTCGGTGGGCGCGAGGAGTTCGACCGTCTCCTCGCCGAAGTCGAGGCGAAGATCGCGGCGGGCGGCTTCGAGGCCCCCTCCAACGCCGACGGGGCCGCCCTCGCCGCCGCGTCGAGCGATCCCTGGGGCAACCCCTACCAATACCGCCTCCTCAACCGCAACCGCCTCCGCGTCTGGAGCGCCGGCCCTGACAAAACCCTCACGACGCCGTGGGACCAAGGGGCCATCCTCACGATCCAGCGCCCGGCGGAAGGCGAACCTGGCGCGTTCGCGAAATTCTTCGACCGCCTCCGTCCCGAGCGCACCTGGCTCGACCGCCGCCGCGAGAAGCTCGGTCTGCCCACCGAGGCCGAGGTCGCCACCGCCGGAGCGACGATCTCGCGAGAGTATTTCGTCGGCGGCCAGGTGAAGCTGGAGGGCGCGGCCTACTTCTGGTTCTTCAGCGGCCTCATGCTCGCCGCCGCCCTGCTCTTCCTCGTCGTCGCGAAGCTCTACCGACCCCGCGAGTATTTCCACGACGAAGAGGAGGAAGCCGAGATCGAAGAAGAGGCGATGGGGAGGTAGCGGTCCATTCCAGCAAAGAGAATGGGTGGAAATCTGTAGCCGAGGTCACTGACCTCGGTCGAGCGTCGTTTCGACATCCGATCCGGCCTCACTGAGGCCGGCTACAGCGCTGGCGCATTTTTCCACCTCCCTGACGATGGCCGAGGCGATCTCGCCCTTCGGCGCACGGGGCAGGGCCATGTGGCGTCCGTCCCGGAAGAAGACCGCGACCTCGTTCTCGTCGCAGTCGAAGGCGATGTCCGTTCGGCTCACGTCGTTGGCCACGAGAAGGTCGCAGCCTTTGCGGCGCAGCTTGTCGAGGGCGTGGCGCTCCAAGTCCTCCGTCTCGGCGGCGAAGCCGACGAGGATGCCCCGGAAGCCGAAGGCGCTCCTCGCGCTGCCGAGGATGTCGGGATTCCTGACGAGGGTCAGAGTGAGGGTCTCGCCAGTCTTCTTGATCTTTTCCCCCGCGATCTCGGCGACGCGGTAGTCGGCCACGGCGGCGCAGAAGATCGCCGCGTCGGCCTCCCCGATCTCCCCGGCGACGGCGTCGTGCATCTCTCGCGCCGTTTCGACGCGGACGAGCTTCGTTCCTTCCGGCGCGGGGATCGCCACGGGACCGGAGACCAGCGTCACCTCGTGTCCTCGTGCCAGCGCGGCGACGGCGAGGGCGTAGCCCATCTTACCCGAGGAACGGTTCGAGAGGTAGCGGACCGGGTCGATCGGCTCGCGGGTCGGCCCGGCGGTGATGAGGAAACGCATGGTCCGGCGCGGTTCAATCCTTTGCCGCGAGCATCGCCTCGATCCTCGCCTCGATGCCCTCGACTGGCCAGAGGCGGCCCGGTCCTTCGTAGCCGCAGGCGAGGAGGCCCTCTTCGGGGCCGATAAATTCGACGCCGCGCGATTTCAGAAGCTCCACATTCGCCTTCGTCGCGGGATGCTGCCACATCTTGCCGTTCATCGCCGGGGCGATCAGGACGGGGGCGAGGGTGGCGAGATGGATCGCCCCGAGGGCGTCGTCGGCGATGCCGTGGGCGAAGCGGGCGATGACGTTGGCGGTGGCGGGGGCGACGACGAGGAGGTCGGCCCGGTCGGCCAGCTCGATGTGGCCGGGATGCCAGCTCTGCTTCTCGTCGTAGAGGTCGGCGGTGACGGGATGCCGCGAGAGCACCTGCAAGGTCAGCGGGGTGATGAACTCCTGCGCGTCATTCGTCATCACGACATGGACGGCGTGGCCGCGCTTGACGAGGCGGCTGGCGAGATCGGCGGCCTTGTAGGCGGCGATGGAGCCGGTCACCCCGAGCACGATGGTTTTTCCTGAAGGCGAATCAGACACCGGGCAGCTTCGGTTCGCCGAAGGCGATGCGCAAGCGGCTTGAGCGGCACCGCTCCCCGGCGAGGATGGAGCGGAAGGCCGCGAAATCCGTCTCCTTGTCGGCGCTGACCAGGGTGTAGCGGTATTCCGGCCAGTGCCGCGACTCCTCGCGGGCGTTGCGGAGGCGCAGGGCGAGCTGCTCGGGCGTCTCCGTGCCGCGTCCCTGGAGACGACGCACCAGCTCCTCGTCGCCGGGCAGCAGGATGAAGACATCGACGAGGGCCTCTCGGATGGCCGGGTCGGTCGAGGCGCGCACGAGGGCGGCCCCCTGCACGTCGATGTCCATGAGCACGTCGCGCCCAGCGGCGAGATGGCCGAGGACTTCGCCTTTCAGCGTGCCGTAGAGGTTCCCGTGGACCTCGGCGTGTTCGAGGAAATCGCCCCGGGCGACGCCGGCCTCGAATCCGGCGCGGTCGAAAAAGTGGTAGTCCGTCCCGTCGACCTCGCCCTCGCGCGGGGCCCGCGTCGTCGCCGAGACCGCGTAGCACGCGTTCCCGTCGCTGCCGGAGAAGCGGCGGCACAGCGTCGTCTTGCCCGAGCCCGAGGGACCCGAGACGACGCAGAGGATGCCGCCGCGCTGGAAATGATCGCCCATGCCGCCAAGATTCGCCAGACTCGCGCCGGGTCAACCGCAACCGATCCGCGCCGCCCGCATTTGCCGCCCTCCGCCCGGAACGGTAGCAGGAGGCGGATTTGAACCGCCGACCAAAGGCTTATGAGTCCTCTGCTCTACCCCTGAGCTATCCTGCCGTCTCCGGAAGCGGGTCCGTAAGGAACTTTTCTTGGGCGAAAAGTCAAGCGGACGTTGCCCTCCAGAGAAAGGAGGGGCGCAAGTCGGCCCAAGAATGGCATGGACTTCCCCACCGCTTTTTCCGACACTCCAGAAAGCACGAGGGCGGACCATGCCGTGAAACGCCATCCCCAAGCCGAGAAAATGACCGCACCCGACCCCCAACCGACCCGGCGGCGATTCCTACAAAACACCGCCGTTGGCGCAGCGAGCGCCGCGCTCGCGGCCCCCCTGCTCGCGGAGGAAGGCGGCACTCGCGACCTCGTCCGCCGCGAGAACGAGCGCCCCGGCACGCGCGAGTGGATGCTGACGAACACCCGCATCGACTCCGAGACGAAATACCGCTGCCCTTGGATCGAGGGCTACTGCTCGCACACGAGCCTCCGCGCGGGCGAGACGATCCGTTTCTTCGTCAGCACGAACCCGGCCTCGGAGTTCACCCTCGACCTCTACCGCCTCGGCTACTACGGCGGCGAAGGCGGGCGGCTCGTGCATCGGCTGGGGCCTTTCCCCGGCAAGGCGCAGCCCGATCCCCCGGTCGGGGAGAAGCGTCTGCGCGATTGCGAATGGGAGCCCTGCGCCGAGCTCAAGATTCCCGAGGACTGGCTCAGCGGCGTCTATGTCGGCAAGCTCACCGAACAGCGCGAGCAGTTGCAGAGCTACGTCATCTTCATCGTGCGCGACGACCGCCGCGCCGATTTTCTCTTCCAGTGCAGCGACACCACCTGGCAAGCCTACAACCGCTGGCCCTCGCAATTCTCGCTCTACGACGACGGCGTGGAAAAATGGTATTGGGGCGGCGGAGTGCTGGTGGGCTTCAACCGGCCCTATGGCAAATACTGCCAGATCCTCGACCAGCCCCTCTCCATCGGGTCGGGCGAGTTCCTCCTGTGGGAGTTCCCCTTCGTCTTCTGGCTCGAATCGCTGGGCTACGACGTGAGCTACGTCTCCAATCTCGACACCCACCGCGATCCGGAAGGGCTGAGGCGGGCGAAGGGCTTCCTCAGCATCGGGCACGACGAATACTGGTCCATCGAGATGTTCGAGCAGGTCCGCGCGGCCATCGACGGCGGGGTGAACGGGGGTTTCTTCTCCGGCAACGCGGTGTGCGGTCGCATCCGCTTCGACGAACGTCTGCGCGCCTTCGAGCGGATCGGCGTCTTCGGCCCTCCCGGCGGGACGCGCGAGTTCAAGTCGATGAGCTCGCTCCTCCACGAGCGGCCCTACGCCAACGAGCTCATCGGGGCGCACAGCACCGGCCCGGTCACGGGTGGAGCGGACTGGGCCTGCGCGAAGCCGGGGCATTGGGTCTTCGAAGGCACCGGGATGAAGGCGGGGGACGCCATCCCCGGGCTCGTCGGCTGGGAATGGCATGGCGATCCCGCGCCCATCCCCGGTCTGGAGATCGTGGCCACCGGGCCGACGCAGAGCGCGCCGGATAAACCCAACGGCGGCGTTTTCACCGCGACGATCCATCCCGGCGCGGGCGGCAATTTCGTCTTCAACGCCGCGACCTGCTGGTGGGCCGACGGCCTCAGCGTCCCTCCCGGCTACGTGCGTCCGAAGGTCTACACCGAGCCGCTCGGCCCCGATCCCCGCGTGCAGCGGATCACCCGGAACCTCCTCGACCGGATGAGGGCCTGAATACGGGATGGACCGCGCCCACGAGGCTTGATACGCTCGCGCGATGAACGTCCGCCTTTCCCCCAGCCGCCGCCGCTTCCTCCAAGTCGCCGCCTCCGCCCCGCTGCTCCCTGCCCTCTCCCGCCTCCGCGCCGCCGACGGCACGGGCGAGACGGAGCATTTCCACTACCGCCTCGCCCCGCCGGACGGCCCCTACATCGATTCGCAGCGCGACCACAAGGCCTTCGCCTTCCACGAGGGCCACCTCCTCTACTCCGAGGACAACGCGAGGACTTGGGCGCGGAAGGCGGCCTTCCCCGACGCGGCGAACCTTCTCTGGAGCACCTTTCTGAAAAACGGGAACCTCCTCTTCGCGACGCGGGCGAACCTCTACCTCAGCACCGACAATCTCGCCAGCTACCGCGAGATCACGGTGAAGCGCCCCGACGGCAGCGACTACAAGGCGCACACGCCACTCGACCCCAATCTGCCGGGCTGGTACTTCCACTCCCTCGACGGCGTTCACACTTGGGACGTGGACGGCAAGGAAATCCTCGTGTGGGGCAACTATTGCAACGTGGTCGGCGGTCCCGTGCCAGTGAACATCTACTACTCCACCGACGGTGGCGAGACCGTGAAGCTGGCCTACTCCTTCGGACGGAACCCGAAGTTCCAGCAGAAGGGCGCGACGCCCGACCAGTTCCTCGGCGACCCGGACAACCCGGTGATCTGCCGCCACATCCACGGGGTGATGTACAACCCCGCCGAGCGGGCCTTCTACGCCTGCACCGGAGACGTGGACCGCGGGCACGGCCACGAGGTCCACTGGATGCGCGGCAC
Source organism: Akkermansiaceae bacterium UBA2367 (assembly GCA_002344525.1). GTDB lineage: Bacteria > Verrucomicrobiota > Verrucomicrobiia > Verrucomicrobiales > DEV007 > Arctic95D-9. The sequence continues at coordinate 15,638 of DDTJ01000059.1, read as the reverse complement.
CTACGACTGGGCCGCCGACGCTTGGGACTGGAAGGTGCTGGTCTCGGTGAACTCGAACTCGCGCTACAAGTCGGGCGGCTTCAACTTCGTCGACGGCCAGCTCTACTGGGCGGCCGACGCGAACGGCGTCAAGCTGCCGAACCAGAAGCACGACCGCGGCATCTTCCGCTGCGATCCGGCGGAGCTCGCGGACAAGTCGAAACACACCCTGCTCTTCGACGCCGAGTTCGAGATGGCCAACATGATCATCCAGGACCAGACGATCCTCGCCTCGCACTGTGCTCCCGCCTCGACCCTCAAGACGGGCATCGCCGTGTCGCTCGACCTCGGGAAGACTTGGGCCGAGCACGACCTCGCCGAGTTCGGCCCGCGCTCGCCAGTGCGCTTCCATCCGAAGAACACCGAGGGCTGGTTCCGCGTCGATCTGCGCACGGGCTGGATCGACCGCGCCGAGGTGCTCTTCATCAAACCGAAGGCCTGAGGCGAAGGGGAGTCGCGCCACCAGACAGGGTTGGGTCGGTGGGGTGACCCTCTTTGTCCATCGCTTGCCCGTCACAAATCGACGCCGAACCGCTTCAAGAGCGCGGCGGTGCCCGCGTATAGCAGCATGGTGAGGAGGCAGCAGATCAGCAAGGTCGGCCAGAAGGAGAGGCCTTTGCGCAGGAGCCACGGAAAGACGAGGGGAACATGGGCAGGCTCGGGAGGACGAACCAGAAGACGCCGGAGGAATGGGAAGCGAGCTTCTCGACGCGCTCGGCGGGACGGGCCATGCCGAACCAGATCCAGACGAAGGTGAGGAGGCTCACCAGCGGGAGCGAGGCGACGAGGCTGCCGAGGAAGGGGCGGCTCCGCGCGATGACGATCTCGTTCACCGCGTAGATGAGTCCCGCGGACACCAGCAACTTGATGACGGTCAGCATGGCGGGACACTAGCAAACCCGCTGCGTTTTTACCATCCCGCAATCGGATCACTCGACGAACTCGATGGCGCGGGGTCGCGGGAGCTGGGCGCGCTGGGAGGGGAGGGCTTCGGTCTCCGTCTCGGTGAGGATGGGCCGGGCCACGGGAATGCCGTTGCTGCCGATCGGCTCCTCCGGGGCCGCTGCGCCCTCCTCGTCGGAGGCCTCTTCGACGACTTCGGCGACGATGGCGGGGAGGACGGTGGCGACGCGGGCGCGGATGACGGGGGCGAGCGATTTGTAGGGGTCGTCGCCGCCGATCACGGTGTGGTCGACGGGCAGGACGGGTTCGACGTTCTCCCGGACGACGATGTCGGGGCGGAGCAGGCCGTCTTTGGTGCGCTGCTGCGTCAACGAATTCTGGAGGCGGCCGCGGCCTTTGCCATGCAGGCGGCAGATCGTCCCGAGGTTGGTGTTGGGGCGGAGGTGCTCGGTGTAGGTGCAGCGGACCTGGGAGGCGATGCCGCCCTCCCTCTGCACGACCTCGTAGCAGTCGTCCGAGGCGAGTTCGCCAGATTTCAGGCAGATCTCGACGGGCACCGCGTCGGGCGGGGGGAGGAAGTCTTTCGGGGGGAATTTCTTCGCCGCCTCGTTCATCACCGAGGTCCACACCGGCAGCACGGTGTCGGAGCTGAAGGCGCCGGGGTAGATCGTGCCGCTCTGGTCGAAGCCGATCCAGGCGACGCAGGTGACCTCGGTGGTGTAGCCCGCGAACCAGTTGTCGGTGAAGTCGTATTCGGTGCCGGTCTTGCCCGCGACAGGGTAGTCGCCCAGCCCGTATTTCTCCTTCGCCTTGACGGCGGTGCCGTCCTTGAAGGTGTCGGCGAGGATGCTGCTGATCTGGTAGGCGGTGTAGCGGTCGATGGCCGGGTCCTTGTGCATGGCCGTGTTCGGCGTGTAGATGACGTTGCCGAGGCTGTCGCGGATGTTGGCGATGACGTGGGCCTTCTCGGCGCGGCGTCCGTGGTTGGGGAAGATGGTGTAGGCGAGGCCGACCTCCTCGGGCGAGTTGGGATTGCGTCCGAGGAAGGTGGCGTTGAACTTCTGCAAGTCGCCGGAGAAGGACATGCCGGCCCGGCGGGCGAGGTTCACGACGGCCTCGGTCCCGACCTTCTGGCCGAGGCGGACGGTGGCGGCGTTCTTCCCTCGGACGAGGGCGCGCCGGGCGGTGATGACGTTCTCGTAGACGTTGTCGGAGGTCTCCACGCCCCATTCCCCGAGGATGCCGGTGGTGCCGCCGACCATGACTTGGCGGGTGTCCATGGGGGTGTCGTCCACGAGGGTGCCGGGGAAGGAGCCGGCCTCGAAGGCGGCGGCAAGGACGAAGGGCTTGAAAACCGTGCCGGTGGGCCGCCGCCCCTGCGAGACGCGGTCGAACATGCTGTCGTTGAAGTCGCGCCCGCTCACCCGCGCGAGGACGGCGCCGCTCTTGTTGTCGATCAGGAGGAGGGCGCCCTGGAGGTATTTCGGCGCGGGGAAGGTCTGGTCGGGATGGGCCGACTCCTGGAAGGCGGCTTTCTTCGCCTTGTACTGCTCCATGGTCTCCCGCTTGAAGTCGGGACGCTGCTCGATCTTGTCGAGCTGCTCGCGCAGGGCGTTCTCGGCGAACTCCTGGAGGCCGCCGTCGATGGTGGTGTGGATGGCGAATCCGCCCTTCGAGACGGCCTCGTAGCCGAGCAGCTCGATCACCTCCTGCCGCACCTTCTCGTAGACGAAGGCGGACTTTCCGGTGAGGTTCGTCTTCGCGGCGATCTCGACCTTGGTTTTCTGGAGCCGGCTGCGGGTGTCCTCGTCGATGTAGCCCTCCTTGGCCATGCGGTCGAGGATGTGGTCGCGCCATTTCTTCGAGGCCTCGGGGAAGCTGCGAGGGGAGCGGTGGTAGGGGTTGGGGATGGTCGCGGCGAGGGTGGCGGCCTCGACCGCGGAGAGGTGCTCGGGGTCCTTGCCGAAATAGCCCTCGGCGGCGGAGGCGATGCCGTAGTAGCCGCTCCCGAAGTAGATGCGGTTGATGTAGAGTTCGAGGATGCGCTGCTTGCTGTTGATGCGCTTCTCGATGCGCTGGGCGAGGAAGATCTCGGTGAACTTGCGGCTGAGGGTGCGGTCCTTCAGTTCGAAGGTCTGCCGCGCGAGCTGCTGGGTGATGGTCGAGGCCCCTTGGTTGATGTTCTTCGAGCGGACGCCGTAGTAGAGCGCCCGCAGGATGCCGAGGTAGTCGACGCCGTTGTGCTGGTAGAAGCGGCTGTCCTCCGCCGCGAGGAGGGCGTGGACGAAGTGGTCGGAGACGTTGTCGAGCGAGACGGGGCGGCGGTTCTGCACGAAGATGCGGCCCAGCTCCCTGCCGTTGCGGTCGAAGATGCGGCTGGCCACCTCGACCTCCTCCAGCTCGGAGAGGTCGAAGGTCTGGGCGAGGTCGTAGCGGGGTTTCAGGTAGCAGAAGGCCCCGACCGCGCCGACGAGCCCGACGACGAAGAGGAGGACGAAGAGGAATCCGAAGAATTTCGCCCAGAAGATGAGGCGGCGGCGGCGCTTCGCCCGCTTCCGCGCGCGCTTGTCCAAGGCTTGGGGCGGGAGGTCGATCACAGGGCGGGGCTCACGGTCGCCGCCGGAAGCGATCGCGTCGAAATCGATGTCGTCGAAGTCGTTGGCCACGGAAGAGGGCTGGAATCGGGGTTGGGAACGGGTAGGATGGGGAACATGCGCATGACTGCGGGAAACCCATCGCCCGGCTTCCAAGATACGCCCCTTTTCGATCTCGTCTTTCAAAGAATTTCGGAAAGTCCGGCGGGCGCGATCCCTTTCTCGAAGTGGATGGGGATGGCCCTCTACGATCCGGAGCACGGCTACTACGCCCGGCGCGGGGCGGAGACGGGGTTCCGCGAGCTGGGGCGGGGCGGGGATTTCTACACGAGCGTCTCGGTGGGGGAGACCTTCGGCCTTCTCCTCGCCCATCGCATTGCGCGGGAGTGGGAGACGACTTTCGACCGCGCCCAGACCTTCGTGGTGGTCGAACAAGGGGGGCACGACGGGCAACTCGCCCGCGATGTCCTCTCCGGCCTCCGCGAGATCGGCTCGCCGCTGCTCGACGGGATGGAATACCGTCTCGTCGAACCTCGCGAACCCTTGCGGAAAGTGCTGGAGGAGTCCTTCTCGATCCGGCCCGAGCCGCAGGTCCAAATCGTCGATTCGCTCGACGCGGCGTGGGCATCGGCGGGGATCTTCCTGTGCAACGAACTCCTCGACGCCTTTCCCGCCGATCTTCTCGTCTTCGAAGGGAGTGGCTGGCGGGAGCGCCAGGTCGCCTGGGACGAATCGGCAGGGCGTCCGGTCTTCGCGACCCGCCCCTTGCGGGAGGAGTTCGCCGGGTTCGCGGCGGAATTGGGCGTCGATTTCCCCGAGGGCTACGTCACGGAAATCTGCCCCGCCGTTGATTCTTGGATGGCGGAGGCGGCCCGCCTCTTCGACCGGGGGCTCTGGTGGATTATCGACTACGGCCACGAGCGGGCCGACTACTATCTGCCGCAGCGCCGCACCGGCACCCTGCGCTGCTACCGCGAGCACCGCCTCGGGGACGATCCCTTCGCCTTTCCCGGGGAGCAGGATCTGACCGCCGACGTCGATTTCACCCGCGTCGAGGAGGCCGCCGCGCGGATGGGCTTGCAAAAACGCCTTTTCACCGACCAGCACCATTTCCTGATCGAGGCGGCACGGCCTTGGCTGCTCTCGATCGAAGGAAAAGCGCCCGGTCCCGCCACGGCGAAGCGGCTGCGGCAGTTCCAGACCCTCACCCATCCCTCGACGATGGGGCAGCGTTTCAAGGTGATGGAACTGAGGCGCGGATGAGGGGTGGCGTCACGGCGTCCACAGATTCAAAATCGGCCCTCCCCGCATTTCGTCCGTCGCTCAAGGCCGTCGCGGCGGAGGCCCTCCGGGAGGCGGGCCTCCCGGTCTTCCGCGGCGTTCCTCCGGCTCCTCGGGCGTCTCGCCGAGGACGATGTTCCAAGTGCCGACAAGCTCCCCGCTCCCCGACGTCGGCGGCTTGAACTCGCGGATTACGGAGAGCCGCTGCTCGGGCGTGCCCATGCGCTGGAGGATGCCGTCGCGGTCGTTCTGCTCGACCCCGGCGATGAAGAGCTGGGTCGTGAGGAGCCGCGTCTCGCCCTCGTTCACCGCGAGGTGCCAGTGGATCGTGCGTCCCGTGTAGAGGCCTGGTCGGATGGTGCGGAAACGGTATTCGCCTTTTTCGTTGGTCGTGACCTTGCCGTAGCCTTGGAAGTGCGGGTCGCGCTCCTTGCCGCGTTGCACGCCCCGGCTGTGGATGTAGCAGCCGTTCACGTCGGCCTGCCAGAGTTCGATGACGCGCCCGGCGACGGGGCTGCCGTCGGCTTTGAGGAGGCGACCGCCGAATTCGGTGACGGTTCCGCCCGCAGGGGCTGCGCCGCCGAGAATCTGGGTGAGGTCGTTGTCCTGGTCGAGGGGGAGATGGTTCGGGTAGTAGGGGCCTTCCGTGGCGCGCGGCGTCAGGGCGAGGGCCTCGGCATGGAGTTCGTTGGTCACCAGTCCGCCGCTGGCGAGGAGGAGGCTGCGCAAGAGGCGGCGGCGGTCGAGGGGGAGGTGGAAGAGGCGGGGAGGGTTCATGGAGGAGGGACGCCGGGATGGAACACCGGCCAGAAATGGAGGTTGCTCCCGCCGATCTGGACGTCTGGCGACAAAAAAAAGCCGCCCGGAGGCGGCTTTTCGCGAGTTTTTTTGAAACCGTCCCGGTTCACCAAGTGCGGCCACGGACGTATCCAGTGGTGGTCATGAAACCGATTTGGGGAGGGAATTCCTCGTAGCCGCGGATCGGCAGGTAGTCGATGTCGGGCATGGGCGGACGGTAGGTGTCCTTGTAGAGGGGGCGCTGCCAGTTGATCACCTCGTAGATGCCGTATTTCATGCGGGCTCCGGCGCGTTGGACCCCGACAAGGAAGCCCGCCGTGACGATTCCGGTGGACTGCTCGGTGTGAAGCTCCAGCCAGCGGTGCTGCGTCATCGGGATCTCGGTCCAGCCGTAAACGATGTTGGAGATCCCGCGGCTGAGTTTGCGGGTCTTGGTGTACTTCGTTTTCGGCGGTTCGTGGATGTCCGCCACGGCGGAGGCGACGAGGCCGAAGAACAAGAGGGTTGCCAAGAGGGTTTTCATAGCTGGGACCGAAGACTAGACAGATGACGGCGCTTTGGCAACCAAAAAAATTTTTCGCTTGGCGCGGGGCCGCTTCTTCCTATGTTGAGAGGACAAATGCATCCTGATCTCGAAAAGCTGGTCCAACGTGACAAAATCGACCGGGCCACGGCCCAGCAGTTGGAGCTCCTCCCCCCGGGCACCTTCTGCCATCACAAAAGCTGGGGGGCGGGCCAAGTGGTGGACTGGGACCGGCTCGGGGTGAAGGTGATCGTCGATTTCGAGGCGAAGAAGGGACACGAGCTGGGGATGAAATTCGCCGCGCTGTCCTTGGCCCCCCTCGCCGAGGACTCCTTCCTCGCGAAGCGGCTCACCTCCGCCGACGAATTGAAAGCCCTCGCCGCCGCCGATCCCTCCGCCCTCGTCAAGCTCGCCCTGCGCGGCAGCGGCGGGCGCCTCTCCCTCGACCAGCTCGAAGAACTGCTGAAAGGCCACGTCATCCCCGAAGGCAAATACAAGGGCTGGTGGGAAGCGACCAAAAGGAAGCTGCGCGAAGACATGCAATTCATCGTGCCAGCGAAGCGCACCGACCCCCTCGAACTGCGCGAGGACGATTTCGACCCCTCGCAGGGCCTCATCGAACAATTCCGCGCCGCCCGCGACTTGCGCGCCAAGGTGAAGGCGGTCGAGGCGATCATCAAGGAGATCCACGTCTTCAAGGACCAGCAGGACACGCTCGTCGAACTCGTCGGCGAGATCAGCGAGATCGCCCGGAAAGGCGTGAAGCTGCAATACGTCCCCGCCGCCGAGCTCGTCCTCATCTGCGAGGAGCTGCAAAGCCGGATCAAGGGATACGAACCCGCTCCCGGCCAGATTTCCACCGTCGACATCCTCGCCGTCGGCGAGAGCGCCATCCCCGGCCTCTTCGAGGATCTCTCCCTCACCCGCCTCCGCCAGGTCCTCAAGAGCTTCCCTGACGCTTTCGGCGAGGAATGGGTCGCGAAAATGCTCGGCCTCGTCCCCTCCTGCAACCTCCGCTCCATCGGGGAGATCGCGAACTGCCTGGAGGCGGCGGGCCACCAGCCCGGCCTCCTCTCCTACATGGAGAACGGCCTGCAGCAGCGAAGCCTCACCTCCGACGCCCTCGCTTGGATCTGCCGGGAGCGGAAGGGCCTCGCCGCCTCGGTCTTCACCCCGACGCTCTGCCTCTCGGTGATGAGCTCGCTGGAGGCCGACCAGCTCAACGAGGAGGGCTCCGTCCGCTCCGCGAACCGCCTCCGCGACCTCGTCGCCGACGACGGCGGCCTCATCCCCGACCTCATCGACGGGGCCAACATCAACACCATCCGCAATTTCGCGGGCCGCCTCGTCGGCTCCGCCTCCTTCGACGAGCTGACGCGCAAATCGCTCATGGCCCGCATCGTCAAGCTGCATCCCGAGATCCAGGATCTCCTGAGCGGCCCCGAGAAGGAGCAGGAGGAGACCCTCATCGTCTCCGAATCCAGCCTCGTCGAGAAGAAGGCCGCCTACGACCGCCTCATCAAGGAGGAGATCCCGCAGAACCGCGAGGACATCAAGATCGCCCGTTCCTACGGCGACCTTCGCGAGAACTTCGAATACAAGTCGGCCAAGGAGTATCAGCGCGTCCTCATGAAGCGTCAGGGCGACTGGGAGCGCGACCTGAAGCTGGCCCAGCCCACCGATTTCTCCAATCCCGACACCTCCAAGGTCTCCATCGGCACCGTCGTCTCCCTCGATCCGGTCGGACCGGGCGCCCCGCTGACCTACACCGTCCTCGGTGCGTGGGATTCCGATCCCGACAAGGGCATCCTCGCCTACCTTTCCGAGCGCGGAAACGCCATCCTCGACAAGAAGATCGGCGACGAAGTCGAGTTCCCCCTCGGCAATGGCGGCACGGAGCGCTACCGCATCACCGGAATCCGGGCGTGGCAGGGCTGAAAACCGCCTCGGGCAAGAGGGTCTCGTCCCGCGGCGATGAGGGTCGGGGCGCGGTTTCCGCCCTGCGCCGCCCTCCTGTGCCTCGTTTCCGGCGGAACTTTTTCAAATTTAACGGATTTGCTTGGCATCGAAGTTGTTTGCTTGTGGCATCGAAGTTGTTGGATTTTCCCAAATTCTCGTCAATGTTCCCCCCCCCGGTCCCCGGAGGGCCGGGTCTCCCACACCCATCCATCCGAATTCCATGTCCGTCTCGAAGACCTCCCCGCTTGGCTGGCCTCAACCCCAGGGACTCTGGGATCCTTCCCGTGAAAAAGACGCCTGCGGCGTCGGGTTCATCGCACACCTGAAGGGAAAACGGTCGCACGACATCGTCCTGAAGACCCTGACGATGAACGAGAACATGGACCACCGCGGAGCGAGCGGGTCCGATCCGGCGACAGGCGACGGCGCGGGCATGCTGGTGCAGATCCCCGACAAATTCCTCCGCAAGGAGATGGCGAAGAAGGGCATCACGCTGCCGCCCGAAGGCGAATACGGCGCAGGCCTCGTCTTCCTCTCCCCTGAGCCGAGCGAGCGTGACGCGGCGAAGCGGGTCTTCGAGCACATCATCCACGAGGAGGATCAGGAGTTCATCGGCTGGCGACAGGTTCCCGTGAAAAGCGAGATCCTCGGCAAGACCTCGGGCCGCTACGAGCCGGCCATCTTCCAGATCTTCGTCGGCAAGGATCCCTCGATCACCGATGCGACGGAGTTCGAGCGCAAGCTCTACATCATCCGCCGCCGCGCCGCCCTCGCGATCCGCAACAACGAGCTGCCGAACGGCTACACCGACGTCCACGGGAACAAGTCCAGCTCCTTCCCCGGCGCCGCCTATTTCTACATGCCCAACCTCTCGTCGCGCACGATGGTCTACAAGGGCATGCTGACGCCCTGCCAGCTCGCGGAGTATTTCCCCGACTTCCACGACCCGGACTTCGAGTCGGCGCTGGCGCTGATGCACACGCGCTTCTCGACGAACACCTTCCCGAGCTGGTCGCGCGCGCACCCCAACCGCTTCATCGCCCACAACGGCGAGATCAACACGGTGATGGGCAACGCGAACTTCATGAAGGCCCGCCAAGCCCTCTGCCAGAGCGACAAGTTCGGCGAGGACATCTCGCGCGTCTTCCCCGTCATCAACGAGGACGGATCGGACTCCGCCCGCTTCGACAACGCGCTGGAGTTCATGCACTTCGGCGGCTACGACCTCGTCCACGCGGTCATGATGATGATCCCCGAGCCGTGGGAGCGCCACACCTTCATGGACGAGGACAAGAAGGCCTTCTACGAGTTCCACGCCTGCATGATGGAGCCCTGGGACGGCCCGGCCTCGATCACCTTCTCCGACGGCCAGATGATCGGCGCGGTCCTCGACCGCAATGGCCTGCGCCCCAGCCGCTACTACGTGACCGAGGACGACCTCGTCATCATGGCCTCTGAGGTGGGCGTCGTGCCCGACATCGACCCGCTCACCGTCGTGGAGAAAGGCCGCCTCCGCCCCGGCCGCATGTTCCTCGTGGACATGAAGGAAGGCCGCATCGTGCCCGACGACGAGGTGAAGAAGCGCGTCTATTCGGCGAAGCCCTACAAGCAGTGGCTCGACGGGAACCGCGTCTTCCTCAAGGACCTGCCCGAGGCGAAGGCCCCGAAGACGGTCGAGCCCGACCGCATCCTCGAGCGCCAGCTCGCCTTCGGCTACACCTACGAGGACCTGCGCATGCTCCTCGGCCCCACCGCGACCAGCGGCGTGCAGCCGATCGGCTCGATGGGCAACGACACGCCCCTCGCCGTGCTCTCGGACAAGCCGAAGCACCTCTATCAATACTTCAAGCAGATCTTCGCCCAAGTCACGAACCCGGCGCTGGACTGCATCCGCGAGGAGCTCGTCACCGCGACCGAGACCTTCCTCGGGTCCGAGGGCAACCTCCTCGAGCCCGGGCCGAAGAGCTGCCGCATGATCCGCCTCGACCAGCCGCTCCTCGACAACAAGCAGCTCGCGAAGCTGCGCGAGATCGACCTCGACGGCTTCAAGGCGACCACCCTCGACGCGCTCTTCCCCGCCGACGACGGCGGCGAGGGGCTGGAGCAGGCCTTCGACGCGCTCTGCGCCAAGGCCGACGCCGCCATCGCCGAGGGCTGCAACCTCCTCATCGTCTCCGACCGCGGCATCGACGCGCGGAACGCGGCCATCCCCACCCTGCTCGCGATGGGCGGCCTGCACCACTATCTCGTCAAGGCCGGCACGCGGACGAAGGTCTCCATCATCCTCGAGACCGGCGAGGCCCGCGAGGTCCACCACTTCTCCACCCTCATCGGCTACGGCGCCGACGCCATCAATCCCTACATGGCCTTCGAGTCGATCCACCGCATGATCGAGGAGGACATGCTCGACCTCGACTTCGACAAGGCCGTCTACAACTTCCTCAAAGGCTCGATCAAGGGCGTCGTCAAGACCATGGCGAAGATGGGCATCTCCACCGTCGCCTCCTACCGCGGCGCCCAGATCTTCGAGACCATCGGCCTCGGCACCGAGCTGGTGGACAAGTTCTTCACCGGCACCTCCAGCCGCTGCGAGGGCTCCGACATCGAGCAAATCGCCGAGGAGGCCCTCATCCGCCACCGCCAAGCCTTCCCCGACCGCCACATCGAGATCGAGGAGCGCGCTCTCGACTCCGGCGGCGTCTACCAATGGCGCAGCGACGGCGAGTTCCACCTTTTCAACCCCGAGACCATCCACCTCCTCCAGAAGGCGGTGCGCACCGGCAACTACGAGGTCTACAAGCAATACGCCGAGAAGGTCAACGACCGCAGCCAGAACCTCTCCACCCTGCGCGGGCTGATGAAGTTCCGCCACAACCGCGCGCCCGTGCCCATCGAGGAAGTCGAGCCGATCGAGGCCATCATGCGGCGCTTCAAGACTGGCGCGATGTCCTACGGCTCCATCTCGCAGGAGGCCCACGAGACCCTCGCCATCGCCATGAACCGCATCGGCGGCAAGTCGAACACCGGCGAGGGCGGCGAGGACCCCGAGCGCTTCAAGCCCCTGCCCAACGGCGACAGCAAGCGCTCCGCCATCAAGCAGGTCGCCTCGGGGCGCTTCGGCGTCACCAGCGAATACCTCGTCAACTCCGACGAGATCCAGATCAAGATCTCGCAGGGGGCCAAGCCCGGCGAAGGCGGCGAACTGCCCGGCTCCAAGGTCTATCCCTGGGTCGCGAAGGTGCGCCACTCCACCCCCGGCGTCGGCCTCGTCTCGCCGCCGCCCCACCACGACATCTACTCCATCGAGGACCTCGCCGAGCTCATCCACGACCTCAAGAACGCCAACCTGCGCGCCCGCATCAACGTGAAGCTCGTCGCCGAAGTCGGCGTCGGCACCATCGCCTCCGGCGTGGCCAAGGCGCACGCCGACGTCATCCTCATCGCCGGGCACGACGGCGGCACCGGCGCGTCCCCGACCTCCTCCATCTACAACGCCGGGGCGCCGTGGGAGCTCGGACTCGCCGAGACCAACCAGATCCTTCTCCTCAACGACCTGCGCAGCCGCGTCGTCCTCGAAACCGACGGCCAGCTCAAGACCGGGCGCGACGTCGCCATCGCCGCCCTTCTCGGCGCGGAGGAATACGGCTTCGCCACCGCCCCCCTCGTGTCCGTCGGCTGCCTCATGATGCGCGTCTGCCAGAAGAACACCTGCCCCGTCGGCGTCGCCACGCAGGACCCGCGCCTGCGCAAGAACTTCACCGGAAAGCCCGAGCATGTCGTCAACTTCATGACCTTCATCGCCACCGAGCTGCGCGAGCACATGGCCGCGCTCGGCTTCCGCACCCTCAACGAGATGGTCGGCCACGTCGAGTGCCTCGACACCAACGAGGCCACCGACCACTGGAAGGCCAAGGGCGTCGACCTGACCACCGTCTTCCACAAGCCCGACGTCGGCGACGAGGTCGGCACCTACTGCCAGAAGACGCAGGACCACGGCCTCGACAAGTCCCTCGACAACACTCACCTCCTCAAGCTCTGCGAACCCGCCATCAAGCGCGGGGAGAAGGTGCGCCTCGAACTGCCCATCGTGAACATCAACCGCGTCGCCGGCACCATCACCGGGAGCGAGGTCACCCGCCACCACGGCGGAGCCGGACTGCCCGAGGACACCATCCACCTGAAGTTCAAGGGCAGCGCGGGCCAGTCCCTCGGCGCCTTCTGCCCGAACGGCATGACCTTCGAGCTCGAAGGCGACGCCAACGACTACGTCGGCAAGGGCCTCTCCGGCGGCAAGATCATCATCTACCCGCCCAAGGGATCGAAGTTCAAGGCCGAGGAGCAGATCATCGCCGGGAACGTCGCCTTCTACGGCGCCACCACCGGGACCGCCTACATCAACGGCATCGCCGGCGAGCGCTTCTGCGTGCGCAACTCCGGCGTGAAGACCGTCGTCGAGGGCGTCGGCGACCACGGCTGCGAATACATGACCGGCGGCCAGGTCATCGTCCTCGGCGAGACCGGGCGCAACTTCGCCGCCGGCATGTCCGGCGGCATCGCCTACGTCTACGACATCGACGGCGAGTTCGAGAAGCGCCTCAACCGCGAGATGGTCAACCTCTACCACGTCATCGAGACCACCGACGCCGACATCGCCAACCTCAAGGCCGAGATCGGGAAGCACGTCGAATACACCGGCTCCGCCCGCGGCCAGTTCCTCCTCGACCACTGGGACGCCGAACTGCCCAAGTTCTACAAGGTCTTCCCCCGCGACTACGAGCGTATGCTCGAATGCTTCCGCAAAGTCGAGGAGCAGGGCCTCTCCGGCGACGAAGCCGCCATGGCCGCCTTCGAGGAGAACATGAAGGACCTCTCCCGCGTCGGAGGGAACTGAACCCTCTTCAACCGACCACCCAACCCTATCGTACCACCCTCTTCGCTGATTCATCATGGGCAAACCCACCGGATTCCTCGAGATCGACCGCCAGACCGACTCCGAACTCGATCCCCTTGAGCGCCTCAAGAATTGGAAGGAATTCAAGATCCACGGCGAGGACAGCGTGCGCCGTTCCCAAGGAGCACGCTGCATGGACTGCGGCACGCCCTTCTGCCACACCGGGCACATCGTCTCCGGCATGGCCAGCGGCTGCCCCATCAACAACCTCATCCCCGAGTGGAACGACCTCATCTACCGCGGACGCTGGCGCGAGGCCCTCGAACGCCTCCTCAAGACCAACAACTTCCCCGAGTTCACCGGCCGCGTCTGCCCCGCGCCCTGCGAAGGCTCCTGCGTCCTCGGCGTCATCGAGCCCCCCGTGACCATCAAGAACAACGAGTGCGCCATCATCGACAAAGGCTGGGAGGAAGGCTGGATGACCCCGCGCCAGCCCGAGACGCGCACCGGCAAGAAAGTCGCCGTCGTCGGCTCCGGCCCCGCCGGCCTCGCCTGCGCCGACCAGCTCAACCAAGCCGGGCACGAAGTGACCGTCTTCGAGCGAGCCGACCGCATCGGCGGGCTCCTCATGTACGGCATCCCCAACATGAAGCTCGACAAGGAGGAAGTCGTGCAGCGCCGCGTCGATCTCATGGCCGCCGAAGGCGTCGTCTTCAAGACCGGCGTCCACATCGGCAAGGACCCCGAATGGACCGCCGAGAAGCTCCGCAAGGACTTCGACGCCATCGTCCTCTGCTGCGGAGCCACCCTCGGCCGCGACCTGCCCGCCGAAGGCCGCGACGCCAAGGGCATCCACCTCGCGATGGAGTTCCTCACCGCGAACACCAGCCACCAGCTCGACCACCAGTTCGACGGCAGCAACCCGTCCCTCAACGCCACCGGCAAGGACGTCGTCGTCATCGGCGGCGGCGACACCGGCACCGACTGCGTCGGCACCAGCCTCCGCCACGGCTGCAAGAGCGTGATCCAGCTCGAGATCATGCCCAAGCCCCCGCTGGAGCGCGCCGCCAACAACCCTTGGCCCGAATGGCCCAAAGTCTACAAGATGGACTACGGGCAGGAGGAAGCCGCCGCCGTCCAAGGCGATGACCCCCGCCAGTATCTCGTCAACACCAAGCGCTTCCTCAAGGACGAGGCCGGCAACCTCACCGGCCTCGAAATCTGCAACATCGAATGGGTCAACGAAGGTGGCCGCTTCTCCCCCAAGGAGATCGAAGGCAGCGCCCGAATCATCCCCGCCCAGCTCGTCCTGCTGGCGATGGGCTTCCTCGGCCCCGAGCAGGAGATCGTCGAGCAGTTCGCCCTCGAGACCGACGCCCGCTCCAACGTCAAGGCCGAGCACGGCAAGTTCACCACCAACCTCCCCGGCGTCTTCGCCGCCGGCGACATGCGCCGAGGCCAGTCCCTCGTCGTCTGGGCGATCAACGAGGGACGTGGGGCGGCGAGGGAGTGCGACCGGTTCCTGATGGGCGTGACGGGGTTGCCGTGAGGGGATGGCAGGCGGCAGTGTGGATTGACGCTATCCAAGCATCGGCAGAAAAAATCTTGTGGGCACGTTAACTGTTCTTTAGAACGGTTAACGTGCCATCCATCTACCGCCCCCGCCGTCCGCGCGCCTCGCCCCTCTGGCAGATCGTCCACCGCTGCTGGAGCGACTTCGTCGCGGGCTACGAAAGCCGCCACCGCTCTATCCACGGTCCCCTCCGCTTTGACGCCGTCGCCGTCGTCCGCCAGTTCCACCGCTGCGGCGACCTCGCCGCCGGGTTCACCCGCCTCCAATGCCCCGACTGCGGCCACGAGCGGCTACTCGCCTTCACTTGCAAGACCCGGCACTTCTGCCCGAGCTGCCACCAGCGCAAAATCCGCCAGACCGCCGACTGGATCGCCCGCGTCCTCTGCTTCGACGTGCCCCACCGACAGTTCGTCTTCACCATGCCCAAGCCCCTGCGAGGCATCTTCCGCAAGCGCCGCAAGCTCCTCGACCATCTCTTCCACGCCGCCACCGACAGCCTCCGCGACTGGATGCGAGAGCGCCTCGATCTGCCCGACGGGCAGATCGCCGCCATCGCCGCCGTGCAGACCTTCGGCGACTACCTCAACTTTCACCCCCACCTCCACGTCCTCGCCGCCTCGGGGCTGGTGGACTGCGAGGGGCGCTTCCATGTCCTTCCTGTCGAGAGTCTGGAGCCGCTCTCCGAACTGTTCCGCCACCGCTTCCTCGCCATGCTCCGGCAGAGAGGCTCATCGGCGAAAGAAAGCTCCGCCAGCTCCTCGCCTGGACCCACAGCGGCTTCAGCCTCGACGCCGGGGAGAAGCCCGTCGCCCCGCACGATGCCGAGGGGCGGCGGCGTCTGGCCGAGTATCTCCTCCGCGCGCCCTTCTCCCTCGAAAAGATCGTCTGGAACGAGACGACCGGCAAGGTCGTCTACCGCTCCAACCGGAGCTGGCACACCAAATGCAACTTCCAAGTATTCGAGGCCGCCGACTTCCTCGCCGCCGCCGTCGAGCACATCCCACCGAAAGGGCAGCAGACCGTGAGATACTACGGTCTCTACTCCAGCAAAAGTCGCGGAGGGCGGGCCAGGTTGCC
>DDTJ01000075.1 GCA_002344525.1 Akkermansiaceae bacterium UBA2367 | reverse complement strand
CGGTGCCGAGCTGCTTGAGCCGACACGCGAGCACGAAGCCGCTTCTGGTGATGCCTAGGGCACGCACGCGGCGGACTCCGTGCGGCGCGAGATCGACTTCCTCGGCGGGGAGCTCGAGCTCATCGAGAGGGCTATCGACTCCCTCCTTCGTCGCAGCGTCACCCTCGGCAAGGCCGAGGCCCTGCTGCGCACCATCCCCGGCGTCGGCAGGGTCGTGGCCCCCGCCATCCTGGCCGAGATCCCCTTCATCTCCTCCTTCGGAAGGGCCAGGGAGGTCGCCGCCTTCGCCGGGCTCACCCCCGGCCTGCAGGAGTCGGGCACCAGCGTGCGACGCCGCGGCAGGCTCACCAAGGAGGGCAGCGCCGCGCTGCGGGCCCAGCTCTACATGGCCGCCCTCAACGTCGTCAAGCGGGACAACCCGCTGCGCAGGGGATACGCGCAGCTCGTCGAACGCGGCAAGCCCAAGATGGTCGCCCTCGGAGCCACCATGCACCGCATCCTGCGCATCGCCTTCGGCGTCCTCAAGCACGAGACCCCCTTCGCGGAGACTTTCGCAAAATAACACTTGCCTGACCTTATCTACAGATTTCCTTCGATGGCCTCACCCATCCACTTTTCCGACAGAAGACACTACGTCGGGATCGTCGTCGCGTCCTTCGGCGGATTGCGCCCGATGAAGGGATACTGCTCCAGATCGACAACCTGTCCGCTGATGGGGCCGCTTTCGTCGGCGAGCCAGTAGACCGCCGCCATGGCGATCTCCTCGGGCTTGAGGATGCGTCCGGCGGGGGCGTAGACTTTGGGCAGGTGGGCGGGCCAGTCGTCGGAGAGGCCGTGCTCGCGTTTGCGCCGCGCCTCGTTCTCGGTGAGCACCCAGCCGGGGTTGATCTGGTTCACCCTCACTCCGTTCTCTCGCATAAGGGTGTCGCCGAGATTACGGGTCAGGGTCATCAGGGCTCCTTTGGAGACGCTGTAGGGCAACAGGTCCGGCTCGCCGCTCCAAGAGTTGACGCTGCCGATGTTGAGAACGCCGCCGCGCCGCTCGGAAAGATGGGACAGGGCCGCCTTGATGAGGAGGAAGGGGGCGAGGGTGTTCACCTCGAACATCTTGCGGAAGAAATTCGCATCAGTGGTATGGAGGTTGCCGGAGGCGACAAGAGCGGCGTTGTTGACGACAGCGTTGAGGTGCCCGAACCGCTCCACCGCGAGGGCGACGAGGCGGTCGGGGCAACCTTCGGCGACGAGATCCTCGATGTGGAGCACGGCGCGGTCGGAGCCGATCTCCTCGACGACCTCCTCGCCCAGCTCGCGCTCAAGCCCGTGGACGACGACGCGTGCGCCTTCGGCGGCGCATTGGATGGCGATGGCCCGACCGATGCCGGTGCAGCTTCCGGTGACGATGACGACTTTGTGGGCGAGGCGCATGGGCAGTGGAGGCTCCGGTTTCAGGCGTGGGTGAAGGGACCGGCGTTTTGTCTCGCGAGTCTCTCGCGCAAGCGCTGGCCGTCGAGTTCGCCCACTTGTTTCTTCGACTCGATGGCCATCGCCGAGGCGCATCCCGCCGCCTCCCCCATGGCCATGGCGGTGACGGTCACGCGCGTGGAGGCGTGGGCTCCCCGAGTGGCCGAGTGGCAGCGACCGGCGACGAGCAGGTTGCCGATCCCCCGAGGCAACAGGGAGCGGTAGGGGATGTCGTAGGGTTTGGGCTGGACTTTTTCCGGCTGGAAGTCGTTGGCGCTGCCCAAGGTGGTTTTGTTGGGATGGATATCGAGATACCAGCAGCCGGTGGCGATGGCGTCGTCGAAGCGTTTCCCCGACATGATCTCCTCCTCGGTCAAGATGTGCTGGCCGACGAGGCGGCGGGATTCGCGCACGCCGATCCACGGGTAGGCCTCGATGAAATAGGCGTCGGCGAAGGCGGGGAGTTCCCGCTTCCATGCGTGGAACATGGCGAGTGCGTCGGCGCGTCCCTGCATTTCGGCGCGGCTCAGGTCGGCGGCGTCGGTCGGGTTGGCGGGGACGCGCACGCCGTGGACGTAGACCTCGGTTTTGCTGAAGAGGAAGCCGACGCCGGGGCCGTAGAAGTGGGGCAGTTCGCCTTGGTTCTGGGCTTTGATCAAGGCGTCCCTGTGCGCGGTGCCCCATTTCAGATCCCGATTCACGTTGCCGATGCGGAAATGCAGGGTCAGGGGCTGGACTTCGGCGTTTTGCTCGGTGGGCGCGCCCGCCCAGTGGGCGACGTCGGCGTCGCCGGTGCAGTCGACCACCGTTTTGGGTTTGATGCGGACCAAGCCGTCCTTGTTGGCGATGACCACGGCTTTGATCTCGCCCGCTTCGCTTTCCACATCGCAGACGGTGGAGTTGAACAGGACGGTGAGACGGTCCTGCAGGGCTTGAAATTCGCGATCAAGCAGAACCTTGAATTCAAAGGTGTTCGGGATGGTCGGGTTGTGGGGTTTGATGTGGGTGGCGTCCGGCTCGCAAACGCCGGTTTTGGCCAGCAGTTCCAACGCGATGCCTTTGACCACGACGCGGTGGTCATGGATGTCGGAGATGCCGTCGAAGTAGGGGAGCCCGACGCTGGTGATGATGCCACCGGCGAACGGGGCTTTCTCGACCAATAGGGTTTTCGCCCCCGCACGGGCGGCGCTCAATGCGGCGGCGGTGCCTGCGCAACCTCCGCCGCATACCAGCACATCGGTGGTGATTTCCCGCATGGCCGCTTTGCGGGGCACTTCCTGCGCGGAGGCCTTGGCCATGAGTAGCGGAGGGGCGAGCGCAGCGGTGGATTGGCCGACAAAGCGTCGGCGCGTCTGCCGGGTGCGGGGGTCTGTCGTCGCGGTCATGATTGGGGCGGGGTTGAGGGCGTTTTCACCACCATGCGCCCGTCTCCGCAATCTGTGAGGGGGACGCATCGACGGGATTTTGGATTGTAGCGAAAGGTGGGGCTCTTCCGCCACGACAAAATCTGTGCGGAATGCGACGGAGGCGCTTTTCCGATGAACAACGTCCTCCGCTCTGCGACCCGTCCACGCCCGCCCAAGCGACTCGCGGCGGATCATGCGGGAGGAGAACCAGTCCCCCGAATGATCGTTGCCGCGGTCGAAGATGGATTTCCGCCCTCCCTTCAGGATGTCTTGGTTTTGGCGGGCTTGGCAGTTCCGGTGGATTTCGCTGGGAACGCTTGATTCAGGGTTTTCCCGTGGGCGAGGATCTTTTCATACGTGGCGTTGCCGATGCCATCGACGAGGATGACCTCATGGACGCCGGAGAAGGGGCGGGCTTTGGCGATGGAGGCGGCGCGGGTCGCGGCGACGCCGGGGATGGCTTCGAGTTCGTCGGTGCCACCCTCGTTGAGCAGGGCAAGGAGCTTCCCCTCCTGCGACGGGGTCAAGGGGCTTTTCTCCATCACCGTCGGAGCGGTCTTCACGGCGCCTGTGGCGACGGGTTTCCTCTTCGCTTGGACGGCGGGGGAGGCTTCCGCCGAATCCGGCCGGGTTTCGGCGAAGGCGAAGGGGAAAAGACCGAGGAAGGTCGCGAGGGAGGCGAAGCCGAGGATCGCCTTGGTGGATTGCTTGAGCGTTTTCATATTCATGGATGGATTCAGTTGCCTTGATTTAGTTCGATCAAACAGTGTTAAAAAGAACACTTTACAAGGATATAGCCGCTTCGACGGAGCGGCGCAAGAAAAATTTATGCCCAAGTGAACACTTTTTATGAGCGCTGCATTCCTCCTGCACAAAACGGGCTTTCCGGGCTAATGTGGCGGCGATGAATCCGGATTCCCCTGTCGATGCCGTGGACGAAGGCCCCTTCGGAGCTTGGCGCGAGGGAGAGGTGTGGTTTCGCGACCTGATCCCGACGCACCTGCCTTGGGGCCGGGAGGATTTGCTCGATGCGGTGCCGGAGATGGCGACCGGGTCGTACGGGGCGCGGACGGGGGAGGATGCGCAGGTGGACGGACAGCGCTACGGGCGGGGCGAAGTCGTGCCGGCGGCTTCGGCGGAGGAATTGCTCGGCCTGCTGCCAAGCCTGAAGGAGGCCACGGATCTGGTCTTCCCATGGTACAACCGTATGGTCCCGGTCGCGCTCTTGAGCCCGCACCGGGAGAGGATCGATCTCGCGGCCTACCGGGCGGAGGCCGGGGGGCGATTCGTCCGGGCGCTGCTGGTCACGGGCGCGGCGCTCGGCTTGGGCTACGCCTTTCCAAACTACTCCATGCTGGCGCTGCTGGCCGCCACGATGTACGGGCTTTTCCCTTTGGTCGAGTCGGCGGCGACGTGGCTGCAACGGATCGACCGGCTCCCGGTGCCGGAGTTGAACCGCCGTCTCGTCAATTTCGAGTTCTTCCGCCGTTGGCTGCTGGGGCGACGCTCGCGTCTGCTGATGGTCGGCGTCGGGCTGATGGTCGCGATTTTCGTCGGGCAGACGGCAGTGGGGTTGGATCCCTCGATCGAAGCGGCGGCCTTGGTGAAGGCGCGGGTGCGGAATGACGGGGAATGGTGGCGGCTCGTGACGACGGGGCTGATGCACGGGCACCTGCTCCACATCCTGTTCAACGGCATGGCGCTCTACAATCTGGGGCGGATCGTCGCGGCTCTGGTGAGCCCGTCGCTGCTGGGGGTGGTCTTTCTGTTCACGGTGGTGACGGGATCGCTGGCGAGCCTCTGGCTGGGTCCGGGTCCGGCGAGCGTGGGGGCCTCGGGCGGGATTCTCGGCTGCCTCGGGTTCCTGCTGGTGGTCACGAGAAAATTCCGCGCGGAACTGCCCGGCTTCCTGCGGACGAACCTGCTGCAAGCGAGCCTCGTCGTGGCGATCTTCGGCTGGCTGGGGAGCCGCTTCATCGACAACGCGGCGCACGCCGGGGGCTTCCTCGGAGGAATCCTGCTCGGGCTGGTCTTTTCGCCGTGGATCCGCTTGGCCCCGCCGAAGGCGCGTCCTGCGGCCCGGGTGCTCTCGGCCTTGAGCCTCGCGGTCCTCGCGGCGGCGGCGGCAAAAATCGCGTGGGAGCTGTGGCGGGCGGCGGCTTGATTCCGAATCTACGCCATGCCCCCCTCCCCTCCCGCCGCGCCCAACGAGATCGAAGTGACGCCCTTTCCCCTCGACGACGAGGGCGTCCTGCCCCTCGCCCTCGCCCGTTCATGGCTGAGTGACGCCGAAAGGGAAAGGGCGGATCGTTTTCGCTTCGAAGTCCATCGGGACCGCTACGTCCGCGGTCGCGGCATGATGCGCGCCCTGCTCGCCCGGAGGCTCGGGACCGCGCCGGGCGACTTGGCCTTCGCCGAGGTGGGGAAGGGCAAACCCGTTCTCCCCGGCGCGTCGCTCTCCTTCAACCTCTCCCACTCGGAGAGCCGCGCCGTCCTTGCCCTCGGCGAAGTGCCGGGGATCGGGGTCGATGTGGAGGGCTGCGACCGCCGCGTCGATCTGGACGGACTCGCGCGGCGCTGCTTCCGCGAATCCGAAATCGCGTGGATGAACGCCTTCCCTCCCGAGGAAAGGCACCTCGCCTTCTTCCGCCTCTGGACGGCGAAGGAGGCGAGGATGAAGGCGGGAGGGGAGGGCTTCTCGCTCGAACCGAAACGCATCGAACTGGCCTTTTCCGGCGGATTCCCCGACCGTGTCGTCGCCCCGACCGATCCACCCGCCTGGCTCGCTCCCGTCGCCCTGCCCGACGCGGGGACGGCCTGCTGCGTCGTCGCCTTCGCGCCTTTCCATGTCCGGCTGGGCGGGGTGCCCGTCTTCGACCCCGGTCATTGACCTTGGCCGGACACGTCTTTTGCGCGTCCGACGGGCATTCCAGAGATTTGCGTACACCCACCAGGAATTGAACCTGGACCTTCGGCTTCGGAGGCCGACGTAATATCCATTTTACTATGGGTGCGTCGCAGGGACCGGCGAGGGGCCGATCCGCAGGGCGGGTAAGATGCGGCCTTCCCCGCGGATGCGCAAGCGGGAAACCCGAAGCTCGAAATCCGAAGCTCGAAATCCGAAATCCGAATTTGGCTTTGGCCACACAACCAAACGAAGCCGCTTCCACAAGCCGCTTTACACCCCTGCCGCCCGGCCCTATCGTCCCGCCCGCTTGGAACCGGGACTTCCCCTCCCTCCCGGCGGCGCATCCATGGCCTCGGGCAAACGCATCGTCATCAAAATCGGCACCGGCGTTCTCACGCGGAACGCGGGCGGCGGCATCCACCATGCCATGATCGCCCGGCTCGCCCAAGCGATCTCGGACGTCCACGCCGAGGGGCACGAGGTCATCGTCGTCTCCTCCGGCGCGGTCGGGGCCGGACTCCCCGCCTTCGGGCTGGAGCAGCGCCCCGTCGAGACCGAGATGCTCCAAGCCTGCGCGGCGGCGGGCCAGGCTCGGCTGATGCACCTCTACGAAAGCCAGTTCGGCCACCATGGACTGAAGGTCGCCCAACTTCTCGTGACCCACGAGGATCTCCAGGACGAACGCCGCAGCGGCAACGTCCTCGCGACCCTGAACGCCATCCTCGCCCATCGCGGCGTCGTCCCCATCCTGAACGAGAACGATTCCGTCTCGGTCTACGAATTGAAGGTCGGGGACAACGACACCCTCTCCTCCATCGTCGCCCGGCTCGCCGGGGCCGACCAGCTCATCCTCCTCACCAGCGTCGCCGGGCTGATGGGGCCGGAGGCGAAATCCGAGGACGACATCATCCCCTGCGTCGAGGACATCGAGTCGGTCCTGTCCTTCGTCCGCGACGAGAAGGGCGCCCTCTCCGTCGGCGGCATGGCGAGCAAGCTGCGCGCCGTCGAAGCCGCCGTCTCCGCCGGGATCGAAACCCTCATCGCGAGCGGGCTGCGTCCCGAGCAACTCCCCGAACTCGTCGGCGGTGGAGGCGTCGCGACCCGTTTCCGCGCCAAGGCCCCGACCGCCACGACCACCGTCCCCTGACCATGACTTCCGAAGACATCGCCCGCGAAGTGCGCGCCATGGGCGAACGCGCCCGCGCC
This sequence comes from Akkermansiaceae bacterium UBA2367, assembly GCA_002344525.1. Lineage (GTDB taxonomy): Bacteria > Verrucomicrobiota > Verrucomicrobiia > Verrucomicrobiales > DEV007 > Arctic95D-9. The sequence continues at coordinate 121,952 of DDTJ01000075.1, read as the reverse complement.
GCCGCCCACGCCCTCGCCAAGCTCCCCACGGAGAGGAAGGACGCCGTCCTCCTCGCCATGGCCGAGGCCCTCGTCGCGCGCGAGCCGGAGATTTTGGAAGCCAACGCCCTCGACCTCGCCGCCGCGGCCGAGGCCGGGCTGAGCGCCACGATGCAGGACCGCCTCCGCCTCGACTCCGCGCGGATCGCGGCGATGGCGCAAGGCGTCCGCGAGGTCGCCGCCTTGCACGATCCCGTCGGCGAGGTGCTGCGCGAATGGACGAGGCCGAACGGACTCCGCCTTCAGAAGAAGCGCACCCCCATCGGCGTCATCGGCATCATTTTCGAAAGCCGTCCCAACGTCACCGCCGACGCCGCCGTGCTCTGCTTCAAGACCGGGAACGCCACCATCCTGCGCGGCGGGAAGGAGGCGATCCACTCGAACCGCGCCATCGCCGCCGCCTTGCAGGAGGGCGGGGCTCCCGCCGGGCTGCCCGACCACAGCATCCAACTCATCCCCTTCACCGACCGCGAGAGCGTGCGCCACCTCTGCGAAATGGACCGCTGGCTCGACCTCATCATCCCGCGCGGCGGGGCCGGCCTCATCGAGGCGGTCGTGGGCATGGCGCGGATGCCGGTGATCAAGCACTACGACGGCATCTGCCACGTCTATGTGGACGAGACCGCCGATTTCGACATGGCCGAGGCCATCACCGTGAACGCGAAAGTCCAGAAACCCTCGGTCTGCAATGCCGCCGAGACCCTGCTCGTGCATCGTGGGATCGCTTCGTCCTTCGTCCCCCGCATCGCCGCGACCCTCGCGGCGAAATGCGTCGAACTGCGCGGCGACGAGGAGTTTGCGAAGCTGGCGGGATCGGTCCCCGTCGTCCCCGCGACCGAGTCCGACTGGACCACGGAATACCTCGACACCATCCTCGCGGCGAAGATCGTCGACGGCCTCGACGACGCCATCGCCCACATCAACCGCTACGGCTCGCACCACACCGACACCATCGTCACCGCGGACGAGGCGGCGGCGGCGAAATTCCAGCTTGAGGTGGACAGCGCCTGCGTCTTCTGGAACGCCTCGACCCGCTTCGCCGACGGCGGCGAGTTCGGCTTCGGCGCGGAGATCGGGATCAGCACCGACAAGCTCCACGCCCGCGGGCCGATGGCCTTGGAGGAGCTGTGCAGCTACAAATACCTCGCCTTCGGCAGCGGGCAGGTGAGAGGATGAGGCGCGGCTCCGCTTGGCGCCCCCATCTCGCCGTTTGACCACGACGCCTCCCGCGTCCACCGTCCCCGCTTCCCCATGGCCTCCCCCGTTCTCGAAGCGACCGATCTGGTAAAGGACTTCGGTGCCGTCCGGCCCGTGGACAACATCTCCTTCGAGCTGCGGCGCGGCGAGATCCTCGGCCTGCTCGGGGCGAACGGGGCGGGCAAGACGACGGCGATCAACATGATCCTCGGCATCGTCACCCCGACCTCGGGGACGATCCGCGTTTTCGGCAAGGATCTCGCCCGCGAGCGCATCGCGATCCTCCGCCGCATGAACTTCTGCAGCACCTACACGCAGCTACCGGGGAACCTGCGCGTCTGGCAGAACCTGACCGTCTTCGGCAAGATCTACCGCGTCCCCAATCTGAAACGGCGCATCGACGAGGTGCTCGATCTGCTGGAGATCCGCCACCTGAAGGACCGCGTCTCGGGCCATCTCTCCGCCGGAGAATCGACGCGACTCAACCTCTGCAAGGCGCTCCTCAACAAGCCCGAGCTGCTCCTCCTCGACGAGCCGACCGCCAGCCTCGACCCCGACATCGCCGACAAAGTCCGCACCGTGACCAAGCGCATCCGCGAGGAGGACGGCACCAGCATCCTCTACACCTCGCACAACATGCGCGACGTCGAGGAAGTCTGCGACCGCGTCGTCTTCATGCACAAAGGCCGCATCCTCTTCACCGGCACGGCGGCGGAGATCCTGAGCCATTCCAACGAGCAATCCCTCGAATCCCTCTTCATCCGCGTCGCCCGGGGCGGGGAGATCGAATCGGGCGAGGGGAAGGGCGAACCCGACGCGACGACATGACTTTCTCGACGATCCAAGCGCTCGTCCTGCGCAATCTCTACCTCTACACGCGCACCCCGGTGCGCCTCGTCGAGCTCGTCTTCTGGCCGCTCGTGGACCTGCTCGTGTGGGGCTACCTGACCGTCTTCCTGCAAAAGCACACGGGCGACAGCTTCCCCTACCAGATCACCTTCCTCATCGGGGCGGTCATCCTCTGGGACATCCTTTTCCGCGCGCAGCAGGGCGTGGCCCTCTATTTCCTCGAGGACGTGTGGTCGAGGAACCTCCTCAACGTCTTCTCCGCCCCGGTGACGAACGCCGACTATCTCGTCTCAACCTACGTCATCGGTTTCCTGCGTGCCGCCGTGACCTCGCTGCTGCTCGCCGTGCTGGCCATCGTCCTCTACTCCTTCAACCTCTTCGAGCTGAACTGGTCTCTGCTGCCCTTCGTCTTCAACCTGCTCGTCTTTGGCTGGTCGCTGGGCATGATCTCCACCGCGCTGATCGTGCGCTGGGGCCCGGCGGCGGAGACCTTGGCCTGGGCCGTGCCCTTCTTCATCCAACCCTTCGCGGCGGTCTACTATCCCGTCGCCTCGCTCCCGCCAGCGATCCAGTGGATCTCGCAGTGGATTCCCTGCTCGCACATCTTCGAGGGCATGCGCGACGGTCTCAAGGACGGCGTCGTCTCGTGGAACGATCTCGCGATGGCCACGGGCTTGAACGCGGTCTACCTCGCCCTCGCCGGATGGCTTTTCGTCCGCGTGATGAGGACAGCGCGGGAGAAGGGGTTGTTGACGAAGTTCGTGGCGCAGTGAGCAGTCACTGCGACATGGTAGAGAAAATCGCGGGAGCTTCTCCCCATGGCGCGTTTCCAGCAAAGTGGACAGGTGGGGCGAAGCGTCCCCGCCGAGCCGTCGTGGGCGGGAAAGTAGCTCGGCTTTTGCCTCCGGCTAAGCCGGGGTTCCCAAACCCGGTGGACCCAGGTTACGCGGAGCGAAAACCTGGGCTACTTTGTGGGAAGGCGGTTACTGCGTTTCGAGGAGGAGGCGGAAGCCGCCCATGAAGTCTCGATCCGCAGGATGCCCCCCGCTGCGATCCGGCCTCACTGAGGTCGGCTACAACGCTGACGCGTTGTTCGAGGTTTTTCCGCTGCCTTCGGTCCAGTTTCGGGCAGAAGCGCCCGCTCTCCCCACTTCTTCCGGCGCATCGCGCCGCTTTCTGTGACCTTTCACCTTTTACGGCGGCTCCGCGCCCCTCACGGGCACGGATTCGGATAGCGGCGATGCACCACTTCGATCGCGGTGAGCAGGTCCGGGGACAAATCGAGATCGGCGCTGTCGATATTCGACTTCAGTTGCTCCATCGTCGTCGCCCCGATCAGGTTGCTCGCGACGTGGGGGCGCTGGTTGATCCAAGCGAGGCTCATCTGGGCGAAGTCGAGCCCGGATTCGTCCGCGATCTTCGCATACTCCTCGATGGCCGCGTCGGCGTTGGGGCCGCTGTAGCGGGCGAAGCGCTCGAACAAGGTCAGCCTCGCACCCTCGGGACGCCGCCCACCCCGGTATTTGCCTGACAAACGCCCAAAAGCGAGCGGCGAATAGGCGAGTAGGCGCAGCCCCTCTTCGTGGCAGATCTCAGAGAGGCCGCCGTCGAATGTGCGGTTCAGCAGGTTGTAGGAGTTCTGGATCGTGACCGTACGGGGCAGCCTCCCATCCCGCGCGAGCTCGAGGAAGCGCATCGTCCCCCACGGGGTCTCGTTGGAAAGCCCGATGTGGCGCACCTTCCCCTGCGCGACGAAGTCGGCGAGGATGGACAGGGTCTCCTCGATGGGTACACTCTCCTGGGTCGTCGGCACGTAGTCGCGCTTGCCGAAGAGGGGCACGGGGCGGTCCGGCCAGTGGAGCTGGTAGAGGTCGATGTAGTCGGTTTGTAGACGCCGCAGACTGCCATCCAGCGCGGCGGCGAGGTTGGCGCGGTCGTGGCGGTTGCCCTCGCGCACATGGGTGACGTGGGGGCCGGGGCCGACGGCCTTGGTCGCGAGGATCACCCGGTCGCGCGTCCCCCGCGCGGCGAACCAGGTGCCGATGATGCGCTCGGTCTCGTGGCAGGTCTCGGGGCGCGGAGGCACCGGATACATCTCGGCGGTGTCGAAGAAATTCACGCCCCGCTCCAAGGCGTAGTCCATCTGCCCGTGCCCCTCGGCCTCGGTGTTCTGCTCGCCCCAAGTCATCGTGCCGAGGCCGATGAGGCTGACGCGCAGGTCGGTGTGGGGAATCTCTTTGTATTTCATGGGAGTTGAGAGTCGAGGGCTGAGAGTTGAATGGGAGGAAATGAGCGGCTTCACCGGCAACCAAGCTCGTCGGTTTCGAGTCTATCCACTCTCAACCCTCAACTACCGACTCTCAACTCCTCAACCATTACGGATGACGAGCCGGTTCTGCCCTCCATTGCCGCGCTCCTCCGCCCAGACCCGGCGGATGTGGTCGTAGATCTGGCCGATCGTCACCTTGTTCTTGACCCGGTATTCGCTGGTCTTCGCGTGGGTGGTGTCGGGGTAGTGCTTCGTCACCACCGCGTCGGGATCGCCGACGCCGGTCTTGTCCCCGACTTTGTCGGCGAGGCTCTTGATCCGCTCCAGCGTCGCGCTGCCGGTCGTGATGGAGGAGCCTTCGGTGACCGGTTCGAGATAGTAGAAACGCGCCGTCTGCCCACCATTGGTATCCACGGTGCATTCGAAGACGCGCACCGTCCCGTCGATCAGATACTCCTGCTCGCTCACCGAGCTGATCTGGTCGAGCCGGGCGACGAAACGCCCGCTGACGGTGACGACTTCCCAGAATCCCTTGAGTCCCGGCTCCTCTCCATCGGGATTCGGCGTCTGGGAGCGAAGCGAAGGCGCGGCGAACATAGCGAGGATAGCCAACACGGAGGCGAACGGGAGTTTCATGCTGGTATTACGCCACAAAGGCGGCGGAACCGCAAGCGATTCGATGCTTCCGCCGTCGCCGGGAGATCTTGGAAATTCAGCGGTTGAACGCAAGTCTCGGTTTTTTAAAAATCCACAAAAGTATTTCTTGATAAGATATGGAAATTATTGTATTTATATTCAAATGTCCCAACAACTCCATCGTGGATTCTCCCTCGCGGAGATGCTCATCACCGTCGCGATGGTCGGCGTGCTTGCGACCATCGGCACGATCACGACCTCGCATGTGGTCAGCAAAACCCGTGAGCAGAAGCTTTACTCCGATGTGGAGACCTTGAACCGCAGCGTCGCTGCCTACATCGCCTCGGGCGGCGACCTGTCCGGGGCGGAAAGTCCCGAGGAAGTCCTCTCCTTGATGAAACGGAAGTTCGCAAACGCCTCCCGCCTTCCCGGCTTGGGCGGCTCCAAAATCGACGAGCGCCTTTCGTTCACCTATCAGACCGCCGAGGAGGCGGCACGCGGTGGTCTGCGAGCCTACTGGAGGGCGGGGAGCCAGCGCTTCGTGCTGGTCGAATCCGGCGCAGGAGGCGGGATCAAGGGCTTCGTCCTCTCCGATTCCGCGCCTGCCCTTCCAGCCGCAGGACCGGAGACCGAGGGCCCGGAGTCGAAAACGCCCTTCCTCTATGCAGGGGAGAGCACTTGGGTGTGGGACTACACGGATGCCGTCGCCCCGGTCCTTTCAGGCCCGTCCGACATCCCCGTCGGCGAGATTCCCGACTCGTCGCCGCCCCCGGCGGCCCTGCCCGCCGCCCCTCCCGCCAGCCCGACCACACTGCTGGCACCTCCGGGTTTCTCCCTAGCCACCGGGGCCTATCCGATCACCTCCTTCGACCTGCCTCTCTCCCTCCACAACCCGAACCCGGTCGGCTCCTCCGATCTCTACTACTCCGTCAACTTCGGGAACTGGCTGCTCTATACGAGCTCCATCCGGGTCGCCCCCGGATCCGTCGTCGCCGCCCAAGCCATCGCCACGAGCAGCCTCTACCGCAACAGCCCCCGCGCCGACCAAAATTACACCGCCCTCCCCGTCGGCCTGCTCCCCCCGGTGATCACGCCGAGCCGACCCAAGTTCGGCCTCTTCGTCGACCGTGAACTCACCGTCACCCTCACGGATGTCAACTCCACCTCGATCTCCCGCCTCGAATACCGCATCGGCGACGGTCCTTGGAGGTCCTACTCCGGACCTTTCACCCTGAACCGCGACAGCCACCCTTCCGGAGCTTTCGTCCAAGCGCGCGCCATGCCCGTCGATCCCAACTACCTCGCCAGCACCGCGACGCTCCGCACCCTCGGGGTCGAGGTAGCCTCCATCACCGGGACGGTGGCGGGCAGCTTCTCGAATCCGATCGGGGAGAACAACATGATCACCAGCCTCCTTCCCGGAGGCGTCTCCAACCACTTCGCTTGGGGACGCGACTACCTCCTCCCCGGCGAAAAGCTCGCATCCGGCGTTCTGCTGGAAAGCCTCAAGCAGAGTTCGCTGGAGTTCGCAGGCAGCAGCTTCAACGGGATCACCTCGGACGAGCGGTTCGAACTCGGCGGCCTCACCTACTACAACGGCACGATCATCTCGGGCACTGGAGCGAACACCGTCTCCTTCTCCACCGACCTCACCTTCCTGATGAACGGGGTTTCCCAGAAAGCCTCCTTCGCTTTCGACTTCGAACTGATCAACGTGGTCAACCAGAACGATCTGAACAACCCTTGGGCCGACGCCGACTATGTCCGCCTCGCCAATCCCGTCGCAAGCCAGATCCTCGATTTCAACGGAATTCAATACCGCTTCCAGCTCGAGTTCGGGAACAGCACCCCGAACGGCATCTCCCTCTTCGACGAATTCCACGTTCTCGAAGGCCACTCCGCAACCACGAAAGTCTACGGCACCCTCGTCGAGATTGGCCAGTTGAGCTTCAACCGCTGACCTCCGCCGCCCTTGCGCATCCGCACCGCGTCGGCAAATTACGGGGATGCTCCCGTCTTGGAAAGCCGACATCATCGCCCTCACCGAGGGCCCCGAGGCCCGCGCCGCGAAGATCGACGCCTCCTTCTTCCCGCCTGTGCCGTCCGACCGCCTTGAGGATTGGGAGCGCGGGCACGGCACCGACATCCCCGAGGAAATCCGCTCTTACCTCGCCCAATCCGACGGGCTTGAGGCGGCGCGTGGGCTGATCTGGCCGGTGCTGCCCCTCGCGCGTTGGGAATTCCTCGACGACGACTGCGCCTGCTCCCATCCTTGGCTCCGCTTCGGGGAAAGCGCGACGCATTTCTATCTGCTCTCGCTCGGACACAGCCCCTCGATCTACCGCTACGAGTGCTTCGGCTCGGACGAGGAGTTCTTCGCGCCCTCCTTTCGCGCCTATCTCGCGAAGGTCTTCCGAGGGGAAGCGTGAAACGCGCCCCGAAAAAAGACTCGCGTCGGGCCTCCGCTTTTGCCACCATTCCCCCGCCCCCATGAGAATCCCCGTCCTCCCCCACCTCCTCGCGGCCATCGCCCTCGCCTGTTTCGTCTCCTGCAAGAGCGACCCCAAGACGCCCGGCAAACCCGAGGTCGCCCTCGTCATGAAGTCGCTCGCCAACGAGTTTTTCAAAACCATGGCCGAAGGTGCCGAAGCCTATCAAACGCAGAACGCAGACGCCTTCGACCTCGTCGTCAACGGCATCCGCAACGAGACCGACCTCGCCCAGCAGGTCGCCCTCGTCGAGCAGATGATCGCCCGGGGCGTCGAGGCCATCGTCATCGCGCCCGCCGACTCCAAGGCCCTCGTCCCCGTGCTGAAACGCGCTCAGGACGCCGGCATCGTCGTGGTGAACATCGACAACCGTCTCGACCACGAGGTGCTCGCCCAAGCCGGGGCCGCCATCCCCTTCGTCGGACCCGACAACCGCGAAGGTGCCCGCCTCGTCGGCGAAGAACTGGCCAAGCAGCTCCAGCCCGGAGCCAAAGTCGCCATCCTCGAGGGCGTCCCCACCGCCTTCAACGCCCAACAACGCCGCGCCGGCTTCGAGGAGGCGATGCAGGTCGCCGGGGCCGACGTCGTCTCCGTGCAAAGCGCCTCGTGGGAGATGGAGAAAGCCAACGCCGTCACCGCCGCCATCCTCACGAGCCATCCCGACCTCGCCGCCATCCTCGCGAGCAACGACAGCATGGCCCTCGGCGCCGCCGCCGCGGTGAAGGCGGGCGGAAAGGAGGGGCAGGTGCGCCTCGTCGGCTTTGACAACATCAGCGCGGTACGGGACCTCATCCGCGACGGACGCGTCCTCGCCACCGCCGACCAGCACGGCGACCGGCTCGCCGTCTACGGGATCGAGGCGGCCCTGTCCATCCTGAAAGGCGAAACCGCGCCTGAAGACCGCAAGACGCCCGTCGATCTCGTGACCAAGGCGCAACTGCCATGAGCTCCGCGCCTCCCCGCCCTCGCTTCGGACTCCGCCTCGGGGAATCGTTCGGCCTCGTCGGCGTGCTCGCGGGCCTCGTCCTCATCTTCGGCCTCCTCGGGAGGAATTTCCTCTCCGCCGCCACCTTCCAACAGATCGCGAACCAAGTCCCCGCCCTCACCGTGCTCGCCGTGGGCATGACCTTCGTCATCCTCACCGGCGGGATCGATCTCTCCGTCGGTTCGACGATGGCCTTCGCCGGAGCCGTCCTCGGCCTCGCCATGGCCGACGCGAAGCTGCCCCTCCCCCTCGCCCTCCCCATCGCCACGCTCGCCGGGGCGGCCTGCGGATGGGCCAACGGCTTCGTCACCGTGCGCTTCGGCGTGCCCAGCTTCATCGTCACCCTCGGCATGATGCAGATCGCCCGCGGCCTCGCCTACCTCGCCACCGGATCGCAGACGCGCTACCTCGGCAAGCCGGTCGAATGGCTCGGCGCGCCGCTCCCCGGCCTCGGCCTCTCCCCCGCCATCCTTGTCGCCGTGCTCCTCGTCGCGGCGGGACAGTTCGTCCTGCGTCGCACCGTCTTCGGACGCCACGTCCTCGTCGTCGGGGCGAACGAGGAGGCCGCGACCTACTCGGGCATCCGCACCCGCCCCGTCCGCGTCGCCGTCTTCGTCATCGCTGGCGCCCTCGCCGCGCTCGCCGCCGCCTTCGACAGCTCGAAGATGGGAGCGGTCGATCCGAACGCCGGAACCGGGTTCGAGCTTTCCGCCATCGCCGCCGTGGTCGTCGGTGGCACCAGCCTGATGGGCGGACGGGGCTCCGTCGTCGGCAGTTTCCTCGGGGTTCTCATCATCGCCACCCTCGGCGCCGGCCTCAACCAGATCGGCGCCTCCGAACCGGTGAAGCTGCTCGTGACCGGTCTGGTCATCATCGCCGCCGTGGTCGCGGACGGATGGCGGGCCGGGAAAAGAAAAAGGCAGTGACAAAACGCAACTTGAAAACAGACCAGACTTGGTTTAGTCTAGTTTTGCTTCCGATGAAAACGATCAACATCCAAGCAGCTAAAACCCACCTTTCCCGACTGGTTGACGAAGTCGTCGCGGGCGAGGAGGTCGTGCTGGCCAAGGCCGGGAAACCGCTCGTTCGCCTCGTTCCCTTCCGCGCTCCCGGCGTGGCGCGCTGCGGAGGACAGTTCGCCGGGCAGATCGAGGAGGCCCCCGATTGCTGGGAAGGCGGCGAACTGGACGAGTCCATCGCGGCACCGCTTTACCATGCCATTGCATCGGCTACTCCCCTGATGGTCGCCGAAGGATCGCCGGAATGAGGTTGCTCGCGGACAGTTGCGCCCTCGTCTGGTGGCTGGGCCATCCCACCTCCCTCGCGCCCGCGGCCCGCGAGGCCATCACCGACCCGGCGAACGAGGTCTATTTCAGCGCCGCCAGCGTCTGGGAGCTGGGCTTGAAGATCCGCAAAGGCAAGCTCCTGATGCCGCACGACTTCGCCGACGTCCTCGTCGCCGATGGCTTCAGCCCGCTCACCGTCACCGTCGAACACGCGGCGAAGTCGCTGACCCTGCCGCCGCTGCACGAGGATCCCTTCGACCGACTGCTGATCGCACAAGCGCTGGTCGAGGGGCTGGTAATGGTGACGCGGGATGCGACGATCCGGCAATATCCGGTGGCGGTGCTGGGGGCGTGAGGCGGGACTCGGGTTGGAAGGCCCACGGAAGCTCGGATCACCCCCTCCGCCCGAAAATCGAAGACCCTACGCGCACCATCGTCGCGCCCTCCTCGATGGCGACGCGAAAGTCGTGGCTCATGCCCATCGACAATTCGGGCAGGGCGTGGCCATGCTCGCGCTCCAGTTCGTCGCGGAGATGGCGCAGCGCGGCGAAATGCGGACGCGTCCGCTCCACGTCCTCGTCGTAGGGCGGCACGGTCATGAACCCGCGGATTTCCAGATTCGGCAGCGCGGCGAGGGCAGCGAACTCGCGCCTCACCACCGCGACGGGGAAACCGAACTTCGCCTCGTCGCTCGCAACATTCACTTGCAGAAGCACCCTGACAAGCCTCCCAAGCTCCCCCGCGACCCGGCTGATCTGTCTCGCGAGATCGACCGAATCGACGCTGTGGATCAGGGCGCAGGCGGGCAGGACCTTGCGGACCTTGTTGCTCTGCAAATGCCCGATGAGATGCCATTCCAACCCGGCGGGCGCTTCGGGTGCCTTGGCGAGGAGTTCCTGCACCTTGTTCTCCCCGAAGACCCGCTGCCCGGCCTCCGCCGCCTCGGCCACGTCGGAGGCGGGCCAAGTTTTCGAGACGGCGACGAGGGCGACCGACGCGGGATCGCGCCCGGCAGCGCGCCCGGCGGCGGCGAGGTTGGCGCGGACTTGGGCGAGGTTGTCGGCGATGCTCATCGTTCGGAAAGGTCGCGGAGGCGCTCGCGATCCAGACGCACGATGCGCCATTCACGGAGGATTTCACCTCCGACCCGCTCGTAGAGATCGATCGCCTTTTGGTTCCAGTCGAGGACGCTCCACTCGTAGCGGCCCGCCCCGCGCTCGCGGGCGATGGCACCGACGGACTTGAGCAGCGCCTTTCCGAATCCCCTCCCCCGATGCGGCGGACGCACGTAGAGATCCTCGAGCCAGACGCCGGCTCGACCGAGGAAGGTGGAGAAGGTCGCGAAGAAGATCGCGTAGCCGACCACCTCGCCACCCGCTTCGGCGATCAAGGCCTCGGCGGCGGGCCGTTCGCCGAAGAGGCTCTCGCGATAGTCCGCCTCGGTCGCGACGACTTGATGGGAGAGATGCTCGAATTCGGCCAGTTCACGCACCATCGCGAGCAGCGCGGGAACGTCCTCCGGGGCGGCCGGACGGATGCGGAAGGATTCGTTCGGAAAATCGTTCATTTCTCTCTCTTTGGGATCGGGCTTGGCACGCGGGCTGCTTTTTATGCTTTTGTCAGAGGGTCCCAGACCTGATGACAAAGGGTTGAAACCAAAACGGCAACCCGGTTGGCCACAAGTCTTTTAGCAGGTTTTACGGGGGTTTTTCCTGCGCTGGCCAACCGGGTTGTTCGTTCCTTTTCGGGAGGTTTGTGGAGATTGGGGCTCTATTTTCCGATCAACGCCAATGGGCACAAGCCTCAAACCAGAACGGCGGATCGATTCGTGTTCATCCGTGTCATTCGTGGCTAAAACTCCTCCCCAAGCCCCGCAGCACCGACAACACCGCTGGTGCCGACTCGCGAGAATTTGATTTGGACCACGAATGACACGGATGAACACGAATCGCCCCGTCAAACTCCGGTCCTCAAGAGCGACTGCGATCCCTTCCAAACCTCCCCAAAGCTCTTTCTGGCCATCGAATATGGAGCGCGATAACGCAGATTGCGGCTGGACCGGTCGTGGAGCACCTTAGACTCGGATGATTGGACCCATCACAACCCGGCTTTCCCTCCTCGCCTTGGCCCCGGCCTCCCTTGCCACCCTGCTGGCGGCGGAGGAGGCTGCGCCCGCCTTCGCCCCGGCGCAGATCGAGTTCTTCGAGAAGAAGGTCCGCCCCATGCTCGCGGAGAGTTGCCTCGACTGCCACACGGGCACGAAGGCGCAGGTCGGCCTGCAACTGAACCACCGCGAGGGCTGGCTCAAGGGCAGCGACTACCGCAAGGTCGTCGATCTGGCGGATCCGGCGAAGAGCGTTCTGATCCGTGCCGTCTCGCACTCCGGCGAAAAGGGCATCCCCGCGATGCCGGAAAAGGGCGACAAGCTGTCGGGCGAGGCCGTCGCCGTCCTCGTCGAATGGATTGGCATGGGCCTGCCCTGGCCTGCCGAGGCGAAGCTGGACGGTCTCGGCGATCCGCGCCAGCACTGGTCCTTCCAGCCAGTGAAGCCTGGTCCACTGCCCGCCGACGCGGAACACCCCATCGACTATTTCGTCCACAAGGCGCAGGCCGCCGCCGGAGTCGCGCCCGCGCCCCGCGCCGACCGCGCCACGCTCTACCGCCGTCTCCACTTCGACCTGCTCGGCCTGCCGCCGAAATACGAGGAGCTGAAGCGCTTCGTCGACGATCCGCGCTCCGACGACGAGGCCTACGCCGCTCTCGTGGACCATCTCCTCGCCTCGCCGCACTACGGCGAGCGCTGGGCACGCCTCTGGATGGACGTGGCCCGCTACGCCGACACGAAGGGCTACGAGGGTGCGGGACGCGAGCGGCGCTTCATCTACAGCTACACCTACCGCGACTGGCTCATCAAGGCCTTCAACGAGGACATCCCCTACGACCAGTTCCTCCTCTATCAGCTCGCCGGCGAGCAACTCGTCGATGCGAACGGCCCCGACAAGCGCCACCTCGCCGCGCTCGGCTTCCTCTCCCTGAGCAAGAACGGCAGCCAGGGCGACATCCTCGACGACCGCATCGACACCACCTTCCGCGGGACGATGGCCCTGACCGTCTCCTGCGCGAGGTGCCACGACCACAAGTTCGACCCCGTCTCGACGAAGGAATACTACAGCCTCTACGGCATCTTCCTGAACTCCCTCACCACCGACACGCCGACCATCGGCGAGCCGAAGCTGGGGCCGGAATACGACGAGTATCTCAAGGGCCTCGCCGAGAAGCAGAAGAAGATCGACGACTTCATCAATCCCCACCTCGAAAAGGCGAAGGAGGAGCATCCCGAGCTCGCCTCGAATCCCGGCGCTCTGCTGGGCAAGGTTCCCACGGAGCACCGCCGCAAGCTGACCAACCTCGAGGGCGAGCGCGACAAGTTCATCGCCGACTCCGGCATGGAGCCCGACAAGGCCATCGTCCTGCGCGACCGCGACAAGCCGGCGAACCAGCACGTCTTCATCCGCGGCAATCCCGGACGCCCCGGCGAGCTGGCCCCGCGCCAGTTCCTCTCCATCGCCTCCGAGGGCGAGCCGAAGCCCTTCGAGACCGGCAGCGGCCGCCTCGAGATGGCCCGCGAGATCGTGCGCCCCGGCAATCCGCTCACCGCGCGCAATCTCGTCAACCGCGTCTGGATGTGGCACTTCGGCGAGGGCATCGTGCGGAGCATCGACGACTTCGGTCTGATGGGCGAGAAGCCCGACCATCCCGAGCTGCTCGACTGGCTCGCGCACTGGTTCGTCGAGAACGGCCATTCGGTGAAGAAGCTGCACCGCCTCATCCTCACCTCCGAGACCTGGCGGCAGCAGTCCCGGAATCCCAAGGCGACGGAGAACATGCTCGCCGACGCGGAGAATCGCCTCCTCTGGAGATACAAGGCAAAGCGCCTCGAGTTCGAGCAGATGCGCGACGGCATGCTCGACGTCGTCGGCAACCTCAGCAACGAGATGCACGGGCGTCCCGTCGAGATCCTCGCTCCGGGATACAAGAACCGCCGCTCCGTCTACGCCTTCATCGACCGGCAGAACCTGAACCCCGCCTTCCGCAACTTCGACTTCTCCAATCCGCAGGAGACCACGGGCAAGCGTCCCTCCACGACCATCCCGATGCAGGCGCTCTTCACCCTGAACAACGACTTCGTCATGGACCAGGCCGAGATCCTCGCGAAGAGGACGGAGGGCGAGGCGGACCGCATCGCCGCGCTCCACCGCGCCGTCTTCGCGCGGGATCCCTCCGAGTCCGACCGCCAGCTCGCCGAGAGCTTTGTCGCCGTCTTCGGCAGCGAGACCGCCGCGAGGGGCAAGCGCCAGACCAACACCGAATGGAGCTACGGCTGGGGCGACATCGATCCGGCGACGGGCAAGGTCGTCTTCCATCCCTTCGAGCACTGGGTGAAGAACGTCTGGCAGGTCGGCACCGAACGGCCGCTGAAGGACAACCCGCTCAGCTACCTCTACGCGGACGCCAACGGCAGCACCCATTCCGGCTACACCGCGAAGGAGAGCGCCATCTACGAATGGCGAGCGCCGGAGAATCTCCGCGTCTCCGTCAGCGGCGAGCTCCTCCGCCCGAACGTCGGCAAGGGCAACGGCGTGCGCGTGAAGGTCGCCACGACCGCAGGCGGCGTCATCTTCGACCAGGTCCTCGATCCCTCGAAGGACAAGCTGCCCGTGAACCTCCCCGAGGTGAGGCTGGCGAAGCACGAATGCCTCTACTTCATCGTCGACCCGCACGAGAACAACTCCTCTTTCGACTCGGTGAAGTGGAATCCCCAAATTACTGACCTCGACGGACGCTGGCCCCGCTGGGGCATGGCCGAATCCTACTCCGGCCCCGCCACCCCCGCCTCGACCTGGGGTGCCTACGCCCACGCGCTGCTGAACACCAACCGATTCCTTTTCATCGACTGAAAACGAGGAACGAAGAACCAAGAACGAAGAACATGAATACACCCTGTTCCCGCAGAAGCTTCCTCCACCGCGCCGGCATGGGCATGGGCGCCCTCGGTCTCGGGCCGCTGCTCTCCCAGCTCAACGGCGCGGAGCGTTCCCTCAACCCGCTCTCGCCCGGAAAGACGCACTTCCCCGCCCGCGCCAAGCGCGTCATCCACATCTTCGCCAACGGCGGTCCCTCGCACGTCGATTCCTTCGACTACAAGCCCGAGCTGGCCAAATACGACGGCAAGGAGATGCCCGGCGAGCAGCTCCGCACCGAGCGGAAGACCGGCACGCTGATGAAGTCGCCCTTCGAGTTCCGCCAGCGCGGCCAGTCCGGCATCTGGGCGAGCGACCTTTTCCCCATGGTCTCCGACATGGTCGACGAGCTCTGCATCATCAACTCGATGCACGCCAACGTGCCGAACCACGAGCCCTCCCTGATGCTGATGAACACAGGGGCCGAGCGCATCAACCTCGTGCGCCCCAGCGTCGGGAGCTGGGTCACCTACGGCCTCGGCACGGAGAACGAGAACCTCCCCGGCTTCGTCTCCCTCTGCCCCGGCGGTGTCCCCATCGTCGAGACGCAGAACTGGCGCTCCGCCTTCCTCCCCGGTGCCTACCAGGGTGCGCATATCGACACGAAGAACACGCAGCTCGCCAAGCTGATTCCCGACATCCGCAACCCGCGCATGTCGATGGACCTACAGCGCCGCCAGCTCGACCTCATCCAGCAGATGAACCATCAGGACGTGGCCGGACAGGTCATCGATCCCGATGCCGAGGCCCGCATCCACTCCCTTGAACTGGCCTACAAGATGCAGATGGAGGCCACCGACGTCTTCAACCTCGAGCGCGAGCCCGCCCATGTGCGCGAGCTCTACGGCGACACCCTGCAAGGCCGCCAGATGCTCATCGCCCGCCGCCTCGTCGAGCGCGGGGTGCGCTTCGTCCAGGTCTGGCACGGAGCCGGGCAGCCGTGGGACAGCCACAACGAGATCGCCAAGGAGCACGGACGGCTCGCCGGCGAAGCCGACCGGCCCATCGCGGCCCTGCTCGCCGACCTGAAGCAGCGCGGCCTCCTCGAGGACACCCTCGTGATCTGGGGCGGCGAATTTGGACGCACCCCGACGGTGGAGCTGCCCACCCCCGGCGCGAACGACGCGAACACCAAGCTCGGCCGCGACCACAACCACCACGGCTTCACCATGTGGATGGCCGGCGGCGGAGTGAAGCGCGGCTTCCAGTTCGGCAAGACCGACGACTTCGGCTTCAAGGCGGTGGAGAATCCCGTCCACGTCCACGACCTGCACGCAACGATTCTGCATCTGCTAGGCTTCGACCACGAGCGGCTCACCTACCGCTACGCCGGTCGCGACTACCGCCTCACCGACGTGCATGGGAAGGTCTTCCATGAGCTGATCGCGTAGCGAGCTGCTTCTTGCTTGTCCTCTTACTTTTACTCATCCTCCTGCTCATACTCGCCGGGTTTTGAGTAGGAGCAGGAGGATGAGGACGAGTAGGAAAAGGAGTAGAGAAACACTTCGAAGAACGCTTTTCTACTCTCAACGATCCTCCCTCAACTCCCACGGCAGTTCCGTCCTCGGAAAGACCGCCTTCGCCTCGTCGCGCATCGCCAGCCATTCCGCGACCGAATAGCGCCGCGAGAGATGCTGCAGCACGAGCCGCCCCACCCCGGCCTCGGCGGCGAGGCGTCCGACGAGATCGGTGGTCATGTGCGCGTTCTTCTCGGCCAGCGCCTTGTCGGCGGCGCGGTATTGGCATTCGCACACCAGCGTCGTCGTCCCGGCGAGCCAGGAGATGAGCCCGTCCCACTCCGCCGTGCCCGGCTCGACGCGGAAGTCGGTGAGCCAAGTGATCGACTCGCCCGGGGTCGTCACCAGCAGCTCCCTCCTCAACTCGCCCACGGGCACTTTACGACCGCCGACTTCGACGGGTTCCCCGTCCGCTTTGTCTCCGTCGGCCACGTCCTTCAGCCACGGCCCCGGAAGATGGCCGAGCTTCCTCAAGGCGTTCGGGTCGATGTTTCGCTTCGGCGCTTCCACGACCCGCCATGCAACCGAGGCAATCGAACCGTGCGGGAGAAGGCGCGCTTCCAGCCTCCAGCCCTCCGTCCGGTGGACCACGGGAGGGTGCCAAGGACGGCCTGGCTGGCCTTGCGCCGCGAAGGCCTCGTCGACGTAGAAACGCGCCGTGCCGATCGTTTCCCGACCGATCTCCCGCACCACCCATTCGCCCGGCTGCCCGGTGTGGAGATTCCAGACGAAGCCTTGGAAACGGTGCTCCATCACCTTGACCGTTCCGGGAGGCCCCCACACCCCGACGGGAAAATCGGGCCGATTGTAGTTGAGCCGGAAAAACCCGTCGAAGCCCGCGACGTGGTCCATGTGGAAGTGGGAGAAGCAGAGATGCGCCACCGCTTGGATCTCCGAGGCCCGC
This sequence comes from Akkermansiaceae bacterium UBA2367, assembly GCA_002344525.1. Classification (GTDB taxonomy): domain Bacteria; phylum Verrucomicrobiota; class Verrucomicrobiia; order Verrucomicrobiales; family DEV007; genus Arctic95D-9. The sequence continues at coordinate 104,760 of DDTJ01000075.1, read as the reverse complement.
AAGCCGTCGAGGCAGCGCTCGCCGCAGTCGAAGAGGAGGCTCTCCCTCGACTGCCCCGAATCCACCACGACATGGAGCGCGTTGTCCGCTCCCGCCCGTCCCAGCACCTGCCATTCGATCGACATGGGCGGAAGGTAGCCGCTTCCGGCGGCGATGCCAGCACGGGAGAGAAAACCGAAAAAGCCTTTCTTTCCTCCCCGAAATCCGGCATTCTTCCACGACATGGCTCCCTCGACCCCTTCCTCATCCCCCAGGGTTTTCGCGCTCTTGACAGCGTTGACAGCGCTATCCGTTCAGACGGCGCTGGCGTCCCAGCCCGTCATCGTGGCCTTCGGCGACTCCACCACCGCCCCGCGCGGCGAAACGGAGGTGTATGCCACGCTGCTGGGCCAGGAACTGTCCTTCGAGGGCGGGGACGTGAAAGTGGTCAATGCCGGGATCGGCGGCAACACCACAGCGAACGCGAAAGCCCGCTTCGACCAAGATGTGCTGGCCCATCGACCGGCAGTGGTGATCATGCAGTTCGGCATCAACGACTCCGCCGTGGACGTGTGGAAAAAGCCGCCGGCCACCGGGCCGCGCGTTCCCTTGGAGGACTACCGCGACCATCTCCGCGAAATGCTGCGCACGGTGAAGCAAAGCGGCGCGCGAGTGGTGCTGATGACGCCCAACCCCATCTCCTGGACCGAACCTCTGAGGAAGCTCTACGGCAGCGCGCCTTACCTGCCCGAAGATCCCGACGGCATGAACGTGCTGCTGCGCGACTACGCGGAGGCCGTGCGCGAACTGGCGCGGGAGGAATCGGCGGACTTGGTGGATGTCTACGCCGCGTTCAAAACCGCGGACCAACTGCCGAAGCGCAAGCCCGGCTGGCTGTGCCCCGACGGCATGCATCCGGGCGATGCGGGACACCGCCTCGTGGCGAAGCTGCTCGTGGAGCATCTCGCCTCCGCTGACCCTCGTTTCGCCCGCAAACCCGGCACGGTCTGGACGCCCAGCGGCGAGATCAACGAAGTCAGCCCCCATGCCACGGACATCACCCATGACGCCGCCGGGCCCGCCGTGCTGGGCCCCGCCTTGGTGAAGCTGGGCGATGGCTCGGTGATGTCGGTCTATTCCACTCCCACCAGCTACGCGGGCAAGCCGGGGGAGTGCTTCATCGCCGGTCGCGTCACGCGGGATGGCGGCAGCACTTGGGAGACCGAGCGCGAACTGACGCGCCTGCCGCAAGGACGCGCCGCGCACCCCACCGCGCATCGCACGCGCGACGGCGTCATCCACCTGTTTTTCCTCGGCTACAAACAGCACGCTTGGGACAAGGCGACGGGCAATCCCACCGCCAACACCCGCAGCGATCTGTGGACGGTGCGGAGCGCGGACGACGGCGGCACCTGGACGGAGCCGCAGATGGTCTTCGAAGGCTACACCGGCTCCACCAACGGCGCGGAGGAAACGCACGACGGGCGTCTCGTGGTGCCCTTTTCGCATTACGTGGCGCAGCCGGGGCGGCTCGTTTCGCGCACCGCGGTCTCCGCCGACGGAGGCAAGACCTGGCAGCTCAGCAACTCCCTCGACATCGGCGGCGCGGGCGACCACGAGGGCGCACTGGAACCCTGCGTGGTGGAACTGAAGGACAAGCGCCTGTGGATGGTCATCCGCACCTCGCGCAAGTTTTTCTGGGAGTCCTTCTCCGAGGACGGTGGCCTCGTTTGGAGCGAAGCCAAGGTCACGAGCATCAACAGCAGCCACTCCCCCGCCCATGTCATCCGTCTCGGCGACGGCCGTCTTGCCATGGCGTGGAATCCCGCTGTCCATCAGCGGCGGCAGCTTCACTTGGCCCTTTCCGACGACGACGGTCGCACTTGGGGGCCGTCCCTCGCCGTCGTGCGCGGCAGCGCCACCTATCCCTACCTCTTGGAGGCCAAACCCGGCGAGTTGTGGGTGGGCTATGTGGACGCCTACAGCGGCTGGGGCACGAATCCTCGCGCCAGACATGTCAAGCTGGCCGAGCAGGTTCTCCTCGACCATGCTAAGGCGCGGGCGGAGTAATGGGAGCGTCGAATGGACATTCGATCCGGCCTCAATGAGGTCGGCTACAGCGCTGGCGCATCCTCCGACGTCTTTCCGCGCGCCCTCCGCGCCAGTTCCAGCGCCCCGACGATGCCGGCTTGCTGGTCGAGGGCGGGGAGCTTCAGATAGTCCTCCATCGGCGGGAGATCCCAATAGCCGCCCGCCAGCTTCACCAACTCGTCCCTCACCCGATCGATCAAACCGCTTTTTTGCGAGACGCCGCCGCCGAGGAGGATGAGGTCGGGCGACCAAGCGGCGGTGAGCTGGAGGCAGCCGATGGCGAGATACTGCGCCTCAAGCCCCCAAGCAGGATGGTCGTCGGGCAGCTCGTGGCCGGGCTTCCCCCAGCGGGTCTCGATGGCCGGGCCGCTGGCGCGGCCTTCCAGGCAGCTCGCGTGGAAGGGGCAGACTTGCGTGGCCTTGCCATAGGCCGCGTCGAGATCGGGTACGGCGAGATGGCCGATCTCGGGATGCATCCGTCCGTGGAGGAGGCGCCCGTCGCCGAGCAGCCCGCCTCCGATGCCGGTGCCGACGGTGATGTAGGCGACGTTCCGCACCCCTCGCGCCGCGCCGTGGACGGACTCGCCGAGGGCAGCGGCGTTCACGTCGGTCTCGAACGCGACGGGCAAGTCCATGCCGAGGGCCTTCCTCAATTCCTCGACGAGGGGAAAGCCCGACCAGCCCGCTTTCGGCGTGGTCAGGATGGTCCCGAAATCGGGGGCCGCCGGATCGATCCGCGCCGGGCCGAAGGTGCCGATACCGAGCGAGCGGATCGATCCGTGGATCGCGGCGGCTTCGCGGAAGAAGGCGGCGGCTTTCGCGACCGTCTCCCTAGGCTCGCCAGTGGGGAAGCGGGCCTCCAGCAGCGGCTTCGCCGGATCATAGGCCACGGCGCAGACGTATTTCGTTCCGCCCGCCTCGATCCCGCCGAGCAGGGGGAGGAGTGGAAGGGCGTCGGAGGGAGGGGGGGTGGAGAGGGCCATGGAATGGTGGCGATTTCGTGGATATGCTCAGGAATCGTTGGACAATCAAGCGCGAAAACGACGACAGTATCGGAAGGGCGGTCTTGCGGCGCCCGGATCGGAATGCCAGGACGCTATCAGATACACGGAAGGATCGGCAGGGGGGGGATGAGCGCGGTCCACCGCGCCCACGACACGGTGATGGGCCGGGAGGTCGCCTTGAAACGCCTCCTGCCCATCGAGGAGACGAATTTGAACGAGGACGCCGGCGAATCGCTCGCCCGCGAAGCCGCCGCCCTCGCCCGCTTCCAGCATCCGAACGTGGTCACGATCTTCGCCTTCGAGGAGGACGAGGAGGGCCCCTTCGTCGTGATGGAACTGGTCGAGGGCGATGACCTCCACAACGTCGTGAAGGAGCGCGCCCTCTCGTGGGACGACTTCCGCGACGTCGCCGGGCAATGTCTCGAACCCCTCGTCGCGGCGGGCGACCTGAATCTGCTGCACCGCGACATCAAGCCGGGCAACCTGATGCTTTCGACGACGCCCTCGGGCCGCCTCCTCGTGAAGCTGCTCGACTTCGGCCTCTCCAAGTTCAGCCAGCAGCCCTCTTTGCAGACCCTCGACCAGCGCGGTTCCTTCCTCGGCTCGATCGACTTCATCGCTCCCGAGCAGTTGGAGTTGAAACCCCTCGACCAGCGCACCGACCTCTATTCGCTGGGCTGCGTCTTCTACTACATGCTGGCGCAGACCGCGCCCTTCACCGGAGCCAACCCGGCGGAAACCTCGATGAACCACATCAAGCACCGCTGCCGCCCCATCGGCGAGCGGCGCGCCGACCTGCCGCCGCTGGTGGCGGACTGGATCATGCGTCTGATCGCCCGCGATCCCGAGGACCGGCCAGCGGACGCGAGGACGGCGCTGCGCCAGTTCCAAGACGCGTTGAAAGGCATCCCCTACGAGCCGGAAAAGGATGGCTGCGAGGACTCTACTCCCTCGGCCGGGCCGACCGCCGGGGCAGCTCCCGTCCGCACCCTGAAAATGGCGAGCGGCCCGGTGCCCACCCGAAAAACCGGCCCGGTCGCCGGAGCGGAGCGACCGTCATCACTCCCCCCCGCAGGCACCCGGACGGCGGGTCCGGCCCGTCCGGTTGCGGCCAGAGTTCCAACGAAGCCAGCCTCTATCCCCCGTCCGCTGCCTTGGAAGCTCATCCTCGGCGGTTCCGGGACGGTGGCCGCCCTGCTCGCGACCGCCCTGCTTCTTCGCGATCCCGCCCCTCCCGCAGAGTTCGCTTGGCCGACCCGGCTCGCCGACGACGGACGGCCCGAACCGCCGCCCCTGCCAGTGGATGACGGTCTCTTCGCGCACTTCTCCGCGTCGAAAGGTGTCTTCGCCCGCGACTACCTCCGCCCCCCCGAGCCAGGCGAAGCCGTCGCCGCTTGGGCGAATCTCGCCTCGCCCGAAACGGAACGGTCCCTCCTCCGCGACGAGGGCGACGGGCAGGGCAAGCACCTCCCCTTTTTCGACCGCTACGACGGCACGGGAATCCCTGGATTGCGTGCCGAATTTCCCGGACTGAGCACGACGAACCGCTCCGCCTTGGCGATGTTGAAACATCCCGGCGTCCTTCCTCGGGGCTTCACCTTGGTCGCGGCGATGCGCATCGCCGCCGGGGGCGACCGCCTCTTCCTCATCCAGCCGCCGGTCGCGGACGGGCGCTCCGTGCAACTGGTGGCGGGCGGAGACGGCCAAGTCATCGCCGTCTATCGCGGACAGGTCGAGAGGAGGGACGACCGCCTCTCCATCCCGTGGCCGGGCGGGTCGCCCGGCGTGCTCGCCTACCTGTGGAATCCCGACCGGAAGGAGCACCGCCTCCTCTCGCATCTGGCCGGGGCCTCCGAGGAAACGGTCGCAAAAGGGCCGATCGAGTTCGAGGGCGCCGCCTTCGGCCGGATCGCGATCGGAAAAGGAGCCTTCGACGATCCTGACGAAACCCCTACGGGCAACGTCTGGTTCGAATTCCTCGTCTACGACCGCCTCCTCGACGAAGCGGAATTGAAAAGCGCCATGGACGACCTCGCGGGGCGGTATTTCAACGCAAACCCACCGCGCTCGTGACCATCGCCCCGCGCTCGTCGGTGATCGTGACGAGCCATGTGTTGGCCTCCGCTGGGAGTCCTGCGGCGATGACGCGGCCCTCCTCGATCCGAGCGGGGAGGTTCGACCATTCGCGCTCGGTGCGCTTCCCCGTCGCGGTGGTGAAATGGAGTTCCGCTTTGACGAGCTTCGTCGCCGACTTCACCGGGACGGTCACGGTTTCCCCCTCGACCGCCATTTCCCCGACCTCGGGGAGCGGGACGCCGCCTTTCAGGAAAGAATCGACGTAGATCCCGATCTCGGTCGGCTCCCATCCGGCGGCGTGGCTGTGCCTCATGCGCGGCTCGATGCGGAAGGTGCGCGGGCCTTGCACGAGGGCATAGGATTTCGCGTAGCTGCCGAGGACATAGTGGACGTCGTGGGTGCCGTTGACCCAAAAGGTGGGGACACGGCATTTCCCGAGATGGGAGGAGGGATCGTAGGCGGCGACCCAGGCCGCGCGTCGCTCGCCGAGCGCGTCGATGGCCGGTTTCTGCACGGACTCGCCCTCGTGGAGGAAGCCGCAGCCGTAGACCGGCACGGCCGCCTTGAACCGGTCGTCGTGGGAGGCGACGAGGCAGGTGGTGTAGCCACCCCAACTGATCCCGGTCACGGCGGTGCGCTCCGCATCGACTCCGGGGAAGCTCCGCAGCAGGGTGTGGGCTTTGATCACGCTGGCCACGGCGTGGTAGGGCCAATCGTCGTCGATGGGTCCACCGATGCTGTCGAATTTCTGGGAATGCCCTTGGTCGAGGCCGCCTTTCCCGAGCCGGACGCGCTGCTCCTTGGAATGGCCGTGGTCGGGAATCTTCCCGCCCGCCGCATCGTAGGCCGGTGCGGGCGGGCGGTGCCCTGACAAGTCCATCGAAATGGCCGCGTAGCCGCGTTGCGCCCACATCCAGACCCAGTCGGAAAAGGCCGTGCCCCCTCCCCCGTGGATGAGGACGATGCCGGGAAAGATGGCGCCCTCCGGTGCAGTGCCGAGCGTCCGGGGGGATGCGTAGAAAGCGAAGACTTCCGTGGGTTCCCCGCCGACAGGCTCCCCGGCGTAGAGCAGGGACTGGATGGGCGCGGCCTCGTCCTCGATGCGGAAGGCGGGAATCTCCGACTGGAGTCGCTCCAAGGGCCAAGTGCCCGCCTCCTCGGCGGACAGGGGGAGGAGAGGGAAGAGGAGAAGGAGGAAGGCGAAGGCTTTGGCGGTCATGGAAAAGAGCGCAAGCGTCGCCGCCCGCATCGAAAATTCAAGCGGCGGGCAAGGGCGTTCCCTTCCCCGTCGCCAGCCGCATGATGGCCTCCTCGCCCAAGGCTTCGCGGGGCAGCTCGCCGGCGAGGCGACCTTCGTGCATCACGAGGACGCGGTCGGACATTCCGATCACCTCCTCCAATTCGCTGGAGACGAAGAGAATGGCCACGCCCTCCCGCGCCAGTTCCTCCATCAGCGCGTAGATCTCGCGTTTCGCCCCGATGTCGATGCCGCGCGTCGGCTCGTCGAGGAGCAGCACCCTCGGCTTCATCGCGAGCCATTTCCCGAGCACGACCTTCTGCTGGTTGCCGCCGGAGAGGAAACGCACGATCTGCCTCGGCGAAGGCGTCTTGATGCGCATCCGTCGGGTCATCTTCCCGGTGAGCTCGCGCTCCGCCGCGAAGTTCAGCAAGCCCGCGCGCTGATCGCGGGACACGGAGGCGAGGGAGAGGTTTTCGGACACGGTCATGTCGAGGATCAGACCCTGTTGCTTCCGGTCCTCCGGCACGAGGGCGAGTCCCGCGGCGATGGCCGCACGGGGATCGGCGACTGTCTTCGCCTCCCCGTCCACCGCGATGGTGCCCCCACGCATGGGCGCGATGCCGAAGAGCGTCTGGAGCACCTCCGTCCGACCCGCCCCGACGAGCCCGGCCATGCCCACGATCTCGCCGGCGCGGAGCTCGAAGGAAATCTCGTGGGCCGGATGCGCCCATGTGCGCAGGCCTGAGACCGAGAGCGCGACGCCGCCCGGCGAATGCGGCTCGTGGGCGTAGAACTGCGAGAGATCGCGACCGACCATCAGGCCCACCATGCGGTCGTGGGTGATCTCCCCTCGGGCCAGCTCCCCCGCGTTCTCCCCGTCGCGCAGCACCACGACGCGGTCGGCCAGTTCGACGACCTCGCCGAGGCGGTGGGAGATGTAGAGGATGCTGACGCCTTTGTCGCGGAGATCCTTCACCACTTCGAAAAGGCGCTCCGTCTCTCCCTGCGAGAGGCTGGAGGTCGGCTCGTCCATGATGAGGAGGCGGGCGTCGATGGAGAGGGCCTTGGCGATCTCGACGAGCTGCTGGCGTCCGATGGGCAGGTCGCCCACGAGGGTCGCGGGGTCGAGGTCGAGGCCGACGCGCCCGAGCAGCTCCCGCGAGCGCGCGGCGATCTCCTTCTCGTCGATCAGGCCGTGCTTCACCGGCTCGCGACCGAGGAAGAGGTTCGCCCCCACGCTGAGGTTGGTCGCGAGGTTGAGTTCTTGGTGGATCAGGGCGATGCCGAGGGAGAGGCCCTCCGCGACCGAACGGACGCTCACCGCTTCGCCGTCGAATCGCAGCAGACCCGAGTCGGGCGTCTGCACGCCCGCGAGGATTTTCATGAGGGTGCTTTTCCCGGCCCCGTTCTCCCCGAGCACGGCGACGACCTCGCCCTTGCCAACGGAGAAGCTCACGTCGCGCAAGGCCCGCACGCCGGGAAAGGATTTTCCGATGCCCGACACCTCCAGCAAGGCCGGGAGAAGGCCGGGATCGCTGTTGAAACCCTGCTCCATCTCCTGCCTCCGCCGCCTCACCTCCCGGTCGGCGGCGGGGTCCTCGCCGCGTCCCGGTGCGCCTCCAGAGCGGACAGCATGCTGCCCCCCGGAGGCATGAGGACGATCTCCCCGTTGCCAGCGACCATCTCCTGCGTCTCCAGCACATTGAACAGGGTGTCGACGACCTCGGGATCGCGCCCGATCTCGCGAAGGGCCTCGCCGACGAGGCGGGGGCGCACCGCCTGGGCTTTAGCGAACTCGATGGAAGCTTCGCGCTCGGCGCGCGATTTGATGATGTCGACTTGGTTGTCCCCGGCTTGGCGGATCGCGGAGGTGACTTGGCGGAGGCGGTTCACCACCTTCTGCTCGATCTGGTGGATCATCGCGGCGTCGCGGAAATGCACCTTGCGGATGTAGACGGAGCCGAGGGAGTAGCCCCAGCTCTCCGACTTCGGCGAGACCTCGGAGCGGACCTCGCGGCTCATGTGGTGGCGGTTCTGCATCATGCTGTCGAGGGGCATGTTGCTGAGGCTGCGCACCGTGGTGTTCGTGACGTTGGCCATCAGCGAGCCTTCGGGGTCGGTGTTCTCAAAGAGGTAGGCGACAGGGTCGCTCACGCGCATCTCGTACCAGACCCCGATGCCGACGGGCGTGCCCTCCTCGGAGTTCACCGCGCGGCTGCGGAGGTAGCGCTGGTCGAGGCGCAGGTCGAGAGTGCGGACCTTCCCGAAGAAGGGCACGAGGAGGACGCTCGGGCCGATGGCGAAGGGGGTGATGTGGAGGCCCGGCTCGGAGATCACGCCGATGACCTTGCCGAAGAGGACGAAGACCTTGCAACGGCACTCGTTCACCGTGGTGAACCAGCAGAGGTACTTGAGTATCCCGAGAAGGATGGGGAGGCCGATGAGGAGGCCGAAGAAACTGAGGGCGGCGCCGGCGAAGAAGTTCATGAGGAAAGGGAAGGGTTGTCGGAGATGACGCGGCGGGCGCGGCGGAAGAGTTGGAGCTTCACGTTGCGGAGATAGGCCTGGAGCGAGGCGGAGCCGCCGTTCTGCTTCAGGGCGAAGAGCTCCCCGGCGACGCGGCGGAGAGGCTCGACCTCGGCTTGGACGCGCATGGTCTGGATCTCGACGGCGCGCTTGGACTGCTCGATCTTCTGATCGGCCTCGGCCTGGGCGAGACTGATGTCGGCAGAGACCTCGTTGTGCGCCGTGTTGATCGCGGCGAGGGCCGAGTCGATGTCGGACGGGGGGTCGATCCCGGTGATGAGGGAGGCGTCGAGCTCGATCCCGTAACGGGCCGAAGAGCTGAGGCACTCGCGGTTCATCTGCTCGTTGAGTTCGTTCAGGTTCTTGCGCAGGTCATTGATGGAAACGCCCTCGATCTGCGGGTTGCCCCCCTCAAGAATGGCGTCGTCGATCTGGTCGAGGCCGACGCCGTCGTCGTGATTCGCATGGAAGTTCGCGATGCGCTCGCGCAGAATGGAAACGAAGTAGCCCATGATGTGGGCGACCGGATGCTTCACCCCGAAGAGGTAGGCGTAGAGGTTGCGCTCCGACACCTTGAAGCGGAGCTGGCCGGTCACGCCGATGTTGAGCTGGTCCTTCGTCACCGCTTCGAGAACGGTCCAGTTCCGGTTCACGGTGGGGTCCTCGGGGTCGTAGGCGATGCTCGCGGTCTCGATGGCGATGCTGACCTTGTGGACCTTCTGCCAAGGCATCTTGACGTAGGGGCCGCCGGGGCCGATCACCTTCAGTTGCGGATAGGCGTAGCGGCTCTTGTGGTCGTCGCTGAGATGGTCGGCGAGCGGGGTGTCGAGGGTGGTCTTGCCCTTGATCCGCTGCGCCCGCCCGAAGGTGGTGACGACGGCCCGCTCGTTCTGCTCGACCGTGAAGAAGCCAGTGAGGACGCAGCGCACGATGAACCAAGCGACGCCGCCGAAGAGGATTCCGAGAATGAAGCCCATGAGGAAATGAGATTGAACGAGACCGGCGGGAAATCCAAGCAAAATCTGCGCCACCGAGCGGTTTTGTAAGAAGGGGGATGGCGGCATGACGGCCCCCGCCCCGGACGGATTTTCCTTTCCCTGAGCCGGGCGAGCCGGAACGATACGGGGATGAAAACGCCCGTCCCTCTTCTCTGCCTCCTCCTCGCTACATTCGCCGTCGCCTCGCTCCGCGCCGAGCACGAGGGCAAGGTCCAGATCCTCCTCCTCGGCGACAGCACAACGGAAGGCATCGTTCCGCGCACCCTGAAGCCCGAGGGACCGCATCTCGAATCGGTGATCGAGCAGCTCCTCGCCGCCAAGGGCGACCTGAAACCCTGCCATGTCATTAACCTGGGCCTCAGCGGCGAATACATCCGACGCCTCCTCGACACGGGCCGCTACGAGAAAGCGGCATCGAAACTGCCCGGCCTCGACTGGATCTTCATCCGCTACGGGCTCAACGACCGGGGCCGGCGCGAGGGCTTCATCGAGAATTTCCCGAAGGATTTCAAGGAGTTGATCGCCCTGCTGCGCCGCGACCATCCGGGGGCGAAGATCGTGCCGACGACGGTGATCCCTTATTTCGCCGACGAGGCCGCCACGACGGAGGTCAACGACCTGATCCTCCGTGTCGCGAAGGAGGAGGGGCTTGAGGTCTTCGACCTCCATCCCCGCTACGCGGCTGAGCTGGAGAAGGGCCCGAACCTGCTCAACTACCGGCGCTTCCCCGTCGAGAAGGTGCCGCCGCCATACCAAGAACTCGTGAAGCCGCGCGTCATCGGCGACCGCGTCGTGGTCATGGACAACGAATTCGACGCCATCCTCGGCCATCTCCCCGGCTGGTTCGGCGACCGCCATCCCAACCTCGCCGGCTACAACACCATCGCCGACGAGACCGCGAAATGGCTCGCGGCGAAAATGCGGACGCCGTGAGAGATTGGGCGGCTTCTACCCGGGGGTAGACCCGACCGGCCCGGTCGGGGGTGGGCGCACGGCCATCCCAGAGCGCCCTTCACGACCGCGCGAGCCGCGCGCCCTACCTTGCGATTTCCTCGACCAGATCCCGTCCTCCGAGTTCTCCAAGAAAGCGCAGTTCTTCCTCCAGCACCCGCCAAGCCGGTTCGCCCTCCGCGCAGGTGCGCCCGCAAGGAGTTCGGCTGACAAAGCCGTCGTAGTCGGGGAAACGTTGCGGATCGCTTTCCTCGTCGTGCAGCACGAGAACGGGCCGCCCCTCCACGACACCTTCGATCGCGAGGGGATGCAGCCAGCAGGTGAGCGGTTTGTAGAACCACGGCGGCAACCCGCACTTCATCGCAAGAGCTTGCAGGGCGCAGCGCGCGTCGGGCAGCAGGAAGACGCAGGCGGTTTCGGGAAAATGGGTCGGATAGCCCGCCACGACGCCGTGTCTCGGCTCCTGCCGCACCGCCGTCTTCGGACCCGAAACCTCATCCCGCCACGAGCCGTAAACCACCACCCGCTCGGGCAGCTCCAAGCCCATCGCTTCGATCTCGGCGCGGGATTCCTCGACGACCTCCCGCAGCACCTTGGCCTCCTCGACATCCAGATAGACGCCGTCGTGGCAGCAGGTGCCCCGGCATTCCGCGAGATCGCAGCAGCGCAGGGGACGGCGCAAGGAGTCCGCGTCCACCGACATCGCGGAAACGGTTTCCCCGAGCCAAGCGAGCGTCTCCGGGTAGGCCGTGATCGCGCGATCCATGCGAGGGCGAACTTGCGTGAGAAGCGGGCGATTGTCCACATCTCCCTGTGATGCGTCTGCCCGCCATCTTCCTTTCCGTCGCCTTGGCTCCCGCTGCGTTCGCGCAGAAGCTGGAGTTCAATCGCGACATCCGGCCCATTCTTTCGGACAAGTGCTTCAAGTGCCACGGACCCGACGCGAAGAACGCGAAGTCCGAATACCGTCTCGATACCTTCGGGCACGCCACTGCGGAGATCGACGGCGTGCGCGGCATCGTTCCGGGGAAGCCGCAGGACAGCGAGGTGCATTGGCGCATCCACTCCACCGACGCCTCCGACATCATGCCGCCGCCGGAGTCGAAAATGAGCCTGACGCCCGCCGAGATCGCGATCCTCGATCGCTGGATCGAGGAGGGTGCCGAATACCAGGAGCACTGGTCCTTCGTCCCCGTCCCCGAGAAGGTCGAGGTGCCGCAGGTCGAGTCGGACTGGATCCGTAACGAGATCGACGCCTTCGTCCTGACAACGCTGCAAGAAAAGGGATTCTCCCCCTCGCCCGAGACGAGCCGCGAGAAGTGGCTCCGCCGCGTCTCCTTCGATCTCGCCGGTCTGCCGCCGACGGTGGAGGAGCTCGACGCCTTCCTCGCCGACACCTCGCCCGACGCCTACGAAAAGGCCGTGGACCGACTCCTCGCCAGCGACGCCTGCGCCGAGCGGCTTGCGGCGGAGTGGCTCGACGTGGCCCGCTACTCCGACAGCTACGGCTACCAAGTGGACGGCAACCGCACCGTCTGGCCGTGGCGCGACTGGGTCATCCGCGCCTTCAAAGAGAATCTGTCCTACGACCAGTTCATCGTCTGGCAACTCGCCGGCGACCTGCTGCCCGACGCCACCCGCGATCAGAAATTGGCCACCGCCTTCAACCGGCTCCATCCCCAGAACGTGGAGGGCGGCAGCATCCCCGAGGAGTTCCGCGTCGAGTATGTGGCTGACCGCGTCCACACCTACGGCACCGCCTTCCTCGGCCTGACGATGGAGTGCAGCCGCTGCCACGACCACAAATACGACCCCGTGACCGCGAAGGACTACTACCGACTCTTCGCCTACTTCGCCAACATCGACGAGGCGGGGCTCTACTCCTTCTTCACCCCCTCGGTCCCTACGCCGACGCTCTGGCTGCCCGACCCGAAGCAGGAGGAGGACATCGCCCGCCTCGAGGGCGAAATCTCCCGGCTCGAACGTGAGCTCGCGAAGCGGGCCGAGGCCGCCAAGCCCGCCTTCGAGCAATGGCTCGCCGCCCATCCCGGTCCCGTCACCATCCCCGCCCCGGCCGCCGCCTTCTCCTTCGACGCGAACGAGAAGAACACCTTCGCCAATCTCGTCGAGGGCGATCCCGCCAAGACCAGCCCGAACAACCGCGTCGTCCCCGGCCAAGTCGGAAACGCCGTGCAGCTCACTGGCGACGATGCCGTGACCCTGCCGGTCGGCAACTTCTCCCGCGACCAGCCCTTCTCCGTGTCGCTCTGGATGAACACGCCCGACCACAAGGAGCGGGCCGTCGTCTTCAGCCGCTCGAAGGCTTGGACCGACGCAGCCAGCCGGGGATACGAGCTGCTGCTCGAGGACGGCAAGCTCGTCGCCGCCCTCGTCCACTACGAACCGGGCAACGCCCTCCGGGTGAAGGCCAAGGAGGAATTCCCCGTCGGCTCGTGGCGCCACGTCGCCCTCGCCTACGACGGCTCCAGCCGTGCCGCCGGGCTGCGGCTCTATCTGGATGGCAAACCGGTCGCCGTGGAAATCGTCCGCGACAAGCTCACCCGCGGCATCGAGGGCGGAGGCAGCGACACCATCGTGATCGGCGAACGGATGCGAGACAGCGGATTCAAGAACGGCCTTGTCGACGAATTCCGCGTCTACGAGCACACGCTCTCCCCGGCGGAGGTCGCGGCGCTCTCGGCCAACTCCGAAACGCTCTCCCCCGATCTCGCCCACTACCTGACCCACACCGATCCCGACTATAAGGACCTGCTTTCTAAAATCCTGACAAAGCGCCAGGAACGCGGTGCCCTCGTCGAGAAGATCCAGGAGATCATGGTGATGGAGGAGTTCGACGGCGAACCGCGCCAGAGCTACCTGCTGGAGCGCGGCGGCTACCAGAACCGCGGCGAACCCGTCTCGCCCGGTACCCCGGCCTTCCTGCCCCCGCCGCCTGCGGACGCCCCGGCGAACCGGCTCGGGCTGGCCCGCTGGACCGTCTCCCCGGCCAACCCGCTCACCGCCCGCGTCACGGTGAACCGCTACTGGCAGCGGCTCTTCCTCAACGGGCTCGTCGCCACCCCGGAGGACTTCGGCAGCCAGGGCCGTCTCCCCACCCATCCCGAGCTGCTCGACTGGCTCGCCCGCGACTTCGTCGAGCACGGCTGGGATCTGAAGCGCCTGCTGAAGCAGATCGTCCTTTCCTCCACCTACCGCCAGAGCTCCGACGTGCCCTCCGGCGAAGTCGCCTCGGCCGATCCCGAGAACACCCTGCTCTACCGCTACCCGGTGGCCGTCCTTCCTGCGGAGATGCTGCGCGACAACGTCCTCGCGGCCAGCGGCCTGCTCGTCCAGCAACTCGGGGGGAACTCCGTGAGCCCCTACGACATCGCCCACGCCTTCAAGCCGTCCCCTCCCAGCAAAGGCAGGCTGCTCTACCGCCGCAGCCTCTACACCTACATGCGCCAGACCGCGCCCAGCCCGCTGATGATCACCCTGAACGCCTCGAAGCGCGATGTCTGCCAAGTGAAGATCGAGCGCGCCGACTCCCCGCTGCAAGGACTCGTGATGCTGAACTCGCCCCAGTTCGCCGAAGCCGCCCGCACCCTCGCCGCCACGCTCGCGGAAAAGCACGGAGCCGACGACCGGGGCGTGATCGACGACGCCTTCCGCCGCCTCGCCAGCCGCCTGCCCGACGACCGGGAGCGCGAAGTCCTCCTCAAGCTCCTCGCCAGCGAGACGGAGCATTTCTCCACCCGCGCCGAAGACGCCAAAGCCCTCCTCTCCATCGGCGATTCCCCGCCCTGCCAAACCGACCATCCCGCCCGTGTCGCCGCTGTGGCGACGCTGATTTCGACGCTGATGAATTTCGACGAGTGCATCTCGAAACGATGAGACTCTTACTTCCTTACTCTTACTCCTTGCTCGGAATCGGAGGAGTAAGAGTAAGAAGGTAAGAGTAAAGAGTAGGAGCAGCCCACCCATGACTCGTGACCCATGACCCGTGACTCCCCCCCCTTCCCCACCCGTCGCGAAACCCTCGCCTGCTTCGGCGGCGGGCTCGGCAGCATCGCGCTCGCGAGCCTCCTTGGAAAAACCGAGGCCGCTGCCAGCACGGTCCCGCCCCATCTCACCGGCCGCCCCAAGGCCAAGCGCGTCATCTACCTCTTCCAGTCCGGCGGTCCCTCGCAGATGGACCTCTTCGACTACAAGCCGAGGCTCAACGTCGAGCAGGGGCAGGAGCTGCCCGAGTCCGTCCGCATGGGGCAGCGGCTCACCGGCATGTCGGGGAACCAGGCCAGCCTGCCCCTCGTCGGCTCGCCCTTCCAATTCAAACAGCACGGCGAGAGCGGCACCTGGATGAGCGAGCTGCTCCCCCACACCGCGAGGATCGCCGACGAGATCACCGTGGTGCGCTCCATGCACACCGATGCCATCAACCACGGGCCGGGCGTCACCTTCATGCAGACCGGCTCGCAGATCGGCGGCCGGCCCAGCATCGGCTCGTGGCTCAGCTACGGGCTCGGCTCGGCGAACCAGAACCTGCCATGCTTCGTCGTACTCGTCACCAAGGACATGACGGGCCAGCCCCTCGTCAGCCGCCTCTGGGGCAGCGGATTCCTCCCCGGAAAGCACGACGGCGTGCGCTTCCAGCCCGCCCGCGACGCCGTGCTCTACCTCAACAATCCCGGCGGACTCGACCGCTCCTCGCGCCGCCGGATGCTCGATGCCCTCGGCGACCTCCACCGGATGCAGATCGGCAAATCGGGAGACGACACCCTCGAGACCCGCATCGCACAGTATGAGATGGGCTTCCGGATGCAGTCCTCCATCCCCGAGGCGACCGACCTTTCCGACGAGCCCGAGTCGACCTTCCGCCTCTACGGCGAGGACGCCCGCACCCCCGGCACCTACGCCGCGAACTGCGTGATGGCCCGTCGCCTCGCCGAGCGCGGAGTGCAGTTCATTCAGCTCTACCATCAGGACTGGGACCACCACGGCGGCCTGCCCGGCGGTCTCAAGAGGAAGTGCAAGGAGACCGACCAGGCCTCCGCCGCCCTCGTCATCGACCTGAAGCAACGCGGCCTGCTCGACGACACCCTCGTGGTCTGGGGCGGCGAATTCGGCAGGACGAACTACTGCCAGGGCAAGTTCAACGCCAACAGCTTCGGGCGCGACCACCACCCGAAATGCTTCTCCATCTGGATGGCTGGCGGCGGCGTCAAGGCGGGCCACACCCACGGCATCACCGACGACTACTGCTACAACATCGCCGACGGTGCCGTGCATGTGCATGACTTCCACGCCACCCTGCTGCATTTGCTAGGGATCGACCACGAGCGGCTCACCTTCCAGTATCAAGGTCGCCACTTCCGCCTCACCGACGTGCATGGGCATGTCGTGAAGGACATCCTCGCGTGAGGCGTGGTGAAGTTCGCTCGGGATTCGAGCAGGGAGAAGTTCTCACGAACTTCTCTACGGTTTCTACGGTTCCTTTCGTGAGAACTTCGGCAACAATTGTCTGGGGGCGAGCCGCGAGAAATTGCCTTCAGCTTCCGCCGGCCACCCTCAAGGCCGGAACTCCGCGATCTGCCCGTTGTAGGGATTGACTTGGAGACACACGAAATTGTGAATCCTCTCCTCCTCGGAAGTGCTGTCCAGCCGAATATCGATCGCGCCCTCCCCTTGGACAAGGACGATGTACCATGTGTCTCCGCCGCCTCTCGAACGGTTCGGAAGGTCGGTGGAGCCGTCGGGTCGGAAGCGGAAGGCGACGTATTCGGTCGAAACGATCTCGCCCCCACTCCCCGTCGGGGCATCGTAGCGACCCGTAGTCGGCGCAGCGTAGCCGAATTTCTTGTCTTTCGCCGTGGCGGAGTTCGCCGAGGGATCGAGCAGGGTGCTTTCCCTGTGGACAGCGACCGGTGCCCGGATTCTGAACAGGGTGCTGACCGGAGCCATCTCTCCGTCCTGGTTGTATTGGAAAAGCTGGTAGGCGCCGAAGCTCTCCTCTGTCCGCGCCGAGTCTGCGTCCTTGAACTTGAAGAAGCGGACCTCCACGTCCGCGCTCTTCGAAACGGCCATCTGCTGGGCGTAGGTGAACTGGTTGCGAAGCAGGGTTCCCTCGCCTGTGAGGGTGTTGGCGCTAATCAAGCTGAAAAGGTTCGGCGCGGCGAAAGCAAGGAGAAGTCCGACGACCGCGAGCACGACCATCAGTTCGATCAGTGAAAACGCGCTCCGCTTCGATGGGGATGGGCCTGTCATGGGAGATTTCCGGCGGGGGTTCAGGAGGTGGGTTCGGAACTCCATTTCGAGCTTCGCAGCATCACGAGCGAACTGAAGATCTTGTGGCCGACATTGAGATTGTTGAGCCGCTCGGCGACCGTGGTGACATCCTTGGCATAGTCCTCCGTCTTCGTGAAGAGGCCGGCGACCGCAGTAGTCAAGTCCACGGGCATCCCGGTTCCGTTCGCGAAACGAGCTGCGGCATCCTCGTCGATCGCGATCATGGTGACGCGGACCAAGGGGGGGATCTGCTGGGCGTATTCCTCCCGGCCCTTGCTTCCGTCGTTGGAGTCGTAGGCGAAGTTCGGCGCGATCTCGCTGTAGGTCGCTTCGCGCGAGGCAGATCCGACCTCGAGGGAGTCGCGGGGGCTGACGATGACAGCGATGATGTTCTCCGCAAGCGGGTTCAGGTGCTCCTCGAAGCCGCCTTGGCCGACGCCAGCGGACTGCTTGAACCATTTCGTGAAGTTCTGGCGCCCCCCCCCCGAGAGTTCCTCCTGCCCGTCGGCGAAGATCTGGTTCGATTCGGCTGGTGGCCTGAACTCCATGAGACGGAACCGGTAGCGATAGGCGGAGTCGAGGAAGCGGGGGCGGAAGGACTCGTCGCTGCCGAAGGCGACGAAATAGCCCCGCCCGTTGAACAGGTTGTTCAAGTTCCGGTATTCGGTCGAGAATCCGAGAGGTGCCTGGAAGAAGATCGCCTGGCCCACCGGCTGCTGGGTGCTGCTCGAGCCGAGGCTGCCCGCCTCCACGGTCAGGAAGTGCAGCTCGGACGTGCGGAAGTAGCCGTCGTAGATCCCGTCGTTGTCATCGTCGAGCGCCTGCCAGTAGGTGTTGAGGGAAGCTTGCCCAATGTTCTTCGCCATCGCGTCGAAGGCCACCCGCGCCTCGCGGAACTGGGTGATCCTCGACTCCGAGAAACGCCAGCTCTTCTGAACCTGGTCGAGGAGGACGGTCAGCATCAGCATGAGGATGGTGAGGATGCCCATCGCCACCATCAGCTCGATGAGCGAGAACCCACCCTCGCGGGGAGCTTTCGGCATGTCTTTCATCTTTCGGTCGGCGATGTTCATTGGAAGGCCCTCCCCATCTTGGCGACGTTGGTCTGGTAGATCTTGATCAGCCGACGGTGCTCTTCCGAACTCCAGTCGAAGTCGCCCCCGAGTCCCGCGACGGCGGCGACCTCGATGATGACGGAGCGGAGCAGCGGATTCACCGTGACTTTGTTGTCGAAACTAACGCCGGCGAAACCCGCCCCTCCCACGCTCGGAGGCATGCTGTTGCCTTGGGCGGGCACGGAGATTCTCGCCGTGTAGACGTGGGCGAAGGCACCTTTCTTTCGTTCATCCTGGGCCGCACCCTGGTTCTTGCTGTCGCTGAGCTCCTCGCCTTGGTCGTCGAAATAGACCTCCATGTTGTTGTAGGTGTCGAGCGCGTCGAAGTCGGCCATCTGGAGCTCGTTCAGGATCTGCTGGTGGATGCGACCGATGATGGCCTCGTCCCCGGCCTCGCGCATCGTCGTGATCCCCTGCGGAATGAGCCCCATCAGGGTCGCCACAGCCACGGCGGCGATGGCCATGGCGATCGTCACTTCGACCAAGCTGAACCCGGAATCCGGACGCCTCGCCTTGCTCTTTTTGGAATGGTTGGACAGGTTCATTTTATTTCGTCCGGGTTCCGGCCGGAGCCGGTCAAGGCGCGAAGCGCCGGGGGTTGATCACCCGGAACCGGTAGTAGTCATCGATAGACTTGGCGTCGGGTTTGGCGAAATCCTCCATCTCGCCGTTCGGATCCACATAGCGCTCGACGATGGACGAACCTCGGTACTCCGCCTGCACCGAATCGGTCGCAGGGCGCCAGTCGGCGTAGTCGGCATCGTTGTCCCGCCGAGCCTGCTTCAGCACCTGGGCCCGGAAATGCACTTGGAAGGTGTTCGACTTCGTCGTGAGCCGGGTCTGGATGTTCGTGTAAGGCCGCTCACGGGAGTTGTCGCCGACAAGCGCATGGGCGCGCCAGAACTTTCCGTTCGCCATGTCGGGGACGCTCCCGTCGCTGGCGACCTCCGGGGTTTCCGGGGGATTGTTGACGTACATCGACCCCTGTTTCCCGAAACCGAGTCGCTTGGAGACTTCCTCGGGAATGAGGTGGATGTCGCAGATCTCGGTGGAGGACTGGAACAGATCCATCCCCCCCTTGAATTTCTTGCGGGTGAACTGCTTCAGGGTCTCCCCCTCCACGATGACAGTGCGGAGCCGCTTGCCTTGGAGGGCGCCACCGTAGGGGTTGTCGCGCCAGTGGTAGCCCTCGCCGCGCCCGTAGTCGTGCTTGTAGCTGGAGTGCCACTCCACCGGCACGCAGAGCATGAACTCGGACCGGAAGACCCCCCGCAGGGCGGTGTCGCGGTGGACGTGGAGGAAGGGGACGATCTCGAAGTTCATGTTCACCTTCCCCGCCGTCGAGAGCGGCTCGCTGATGGCGTAGGGCTCGACCACGGGCATCCAGAAGAGATCCATGATGACGTGGTCCGGCGGAGATTTGGCACCGGGATGGGTCTTGTAGCCGTTGCCATCGACATCGGGCCGGAAGAGGAGGGTCTGCCACGGCTTGGGCGGGTTTTCGGACAGCCCGGTGGGCAGGGAGCCGAACATACCCGGCCCCGAGACGATGCGGTTCGGCGAGAAATAGGCCGGCCCCCCGGCCTCGGCCATGTCGACGCTGCTGAAATAGGGGAATTCGCCGTAGTTCCTGCGCTGGTCCCAGAAGTCGACGACCTCCTGCACGAAGCGGGTCCGCAACGAGTGGACGTTCCCCTCGTCCGGCTTGTTGATGTAGGGCCCATCGATCATCAGACCAGCGCCGTTGTCGAAATCCCCGTGGAGTTGGACCTTGTCCGAGTGATATTGCGACCCTCCGGTGAAGGCCATAGGGACGGCCGTGTTGCGGTAGGGCGGGAAGGCCTTGCCATAGGGATCCCGGCTCGGCAGATTGGGGACGAGAAGGTAGGGCGCGTTGGCGGAGTCGCCAGTGCTGTAGCCGGAGAGCGCCTGCCCCGCGGAGTTGGTCATGGAATGCGCCATCATATCGCTGCCGTAGTTGCGGTGCTTCACATAGACATCGTCGCTAGGGCGGATCTCCGGCATGGCGGCGGCGACGCGCACGTCGCCGTGCGGAATGGCGACGGACTGGACCACGTCGCCGTTTCGCACGTAGGTCGAGCCGCTGTCCCAGTGGTGGACGACCAAGGCCATGCGACCGTAGTTGTCCCAGTCCCGGCGGTCGTTGTTAACCGTCGTAGCCGTCCGACCCACCCCGCTCCGCCGGGTCGCCTTGACCCCCTTACCCTTCATCGGCCCCTCCGCGTCGATTTTCCCCGCGATGGGGTTCCCCGGATCGGCCGTCAGGCTGGCCAGTTCGACGGCGTTGTGGGTATCGTGCGAAAGCCGGGTGAACTCGTCGATGTACCCCGTGAAACCCGGCGACATCACCGGGGCGGGAACTTGGAAGCCGGGGATGTCGAGATCGATTTCCTGAACAAGCTCTTGGG
Organism: Akkermansiaceae bacterium UBA2367; assembly: GCA_002344525.1. GTDB lineage: Bacteria > Verrucomicrobiota > Verrucomicrobiia > Verrucomicrobiales > DEV007 > Arctic95D-9. The sequence goes on along the minus strand of DDTJ01000075.1, from coordinate 84,066 downwards.
CGGAGTCGGGAGACGAATTCTCGCAATGCGGCCCGCCGCTGTATATTTTGACGTTCATCTCGCTGCTCAGGAAAGCCAAACTCTGGAGGTTGTCGCGGCTGTCGAGGGACTGGTGGAAGCAGGTGATGATGTCCCCGTTCCTGATCGGCTCCGTGCCGCCATTCGGGTTCGGGAGATAGTAGGCCCCCTCGGGAAGCACCGGCACCGGCGGCGCCGGCTCGCCGGGCCCCGGTGGATCGGGCGTGACGCCGGGCGGGTACCCGATCTTGAAGGGTGCGGTGACGAGATCGTAGCGATAGGCTTGATGGATGTTGCCGGGGCCACCGGTCACCGGCCGGGTTACCCTCTCCAAAGCGCTCTCGATCCGGTCCCCGTCGTAGCCGACATCCAGCGGAGTGAGCCGGCAGCGGGTGATCGTGTTGAGAAGATCCCAGTTCGAGCGGTTGCCCCCCCCTCTGCCCAGCGACATCTGCCACCAGACGTTGCGCCCGTCCTCCGTCTGCGCCGCCTGGCGTGCCGACAGGGTGTAGCCGAAGGAGAGCAGCCCCCCCCAAGAGCGCCCCCCGCCTTGGCGGTGCGGCTTCGCCCAGTTCGTCGCCCAGATGAAGGTGTCATTGCTCCCTTGGTGTTCGTAGGGGCTCCCGAAGGCGAGGAAGGGCTCGTAGGTGAAGCCCATGATGCTGCCCGACGGCAGGAAATACTCGGAGGCCAAGGAGCTGAAGAACTGCATCCCATCCTCCTTCTTGAAGTGAATCTCCATGTCGGGGTTGATCGACCCCCAGCCGATGCTGGGGCTGAACAGGTCGAAAAGAAAAGCGGCCTGAACGAGCTTCTCCCCGTACTGGAGGCGCGTCACATTCGTCTTCGCGCTCAGCGCGTTCCGGTTGTATTTATTCTGGGTGGGATTGTTCAGCACGTTCTGCCGGTAGAGCGGATCGAGGAAGGCGAGCTGCCAGTTCCACTGGGCGGGATCCAAGGCGGCATTGAACTCATCCAAAGCGAGCGCCTGGATGCGGGCTTGGTGATCCACATTCTGGATGTACTGCGCCGGATCGTCCGCCAGCTCCTTCAAGCCTCTCAACCAGTCCGGCCAAGTGTTTTTGTCGTTCAGCACGAACGCCGACGAGAGGGGCGGCAGATTGGTGTAGAGCACGCCCTCGGACGGCTCCACCGTGCCCCGGTTGTACTGGGTCACCCCAGGATAGAGACCGTTTCCGGCCCCTGGCGCTTGGAATCCGAAGTCCCCCGCGCAGATGGCGTGGATGTGCGCGCCAGCGAGGGTGAAGAAGCGGCCCATCCCCTTGGTCTTGATCCCGCCTGCCATGTCGATCCGGATCGGGGTGACCTGCCCGTGGCCTTTGTGGCCGAAACCCTTTTCGTTTTGGTCGCGGGGGTTGGTGTAGGTGATGTGCTTGTTAGTGTTCTCCTTCGCGAAGGCGTTGGCGAAGTCGTCCTGGTAGAGGGTGTCGTCGTGGAGGTTGGTGGAGCGGATGTAGTCGAAGATCATCGTCGCCAACTGGGCGGCACCCTGCTTCCCATATTTGTCGCTGAAGCTCGCCCCGTAGCCGGGGACGGGCTTGTCCAGAAGGCTCACCAAGTAATTGTAGAGCTCATTGTTCCGGGTGATCTGCGTATAGTCGTAGGTGGAGCTGTCGGCTTTTTCGCGTTTGAAGATGTACTCGTAGCGCGGATAGCCACCCGGGCCGGCCCCCGGATTCTTCCCCATCGACGAGCAGAAATGGATGAGCTGGTCGAAGGTGGTGAGGTAGGTTTTGTAGTCGCCTCCACTGGCGTTGCTGATCGGCCACATCGCGATCCTTGGCTTGTTGAAGAGGTTGGTCTCGGGCGCTCGGCTACTGACGGTGATGAAGAACTTGGCCCTCTCCAGATAGTCGCTCAGCTCGTCCGCAGGAATAGGACGGCCCTTGGCGTCGGGGAACTCATGGGGGCTGCGGTTGGCCCGCATGATGACGTCGTCGAGCGAGGGGAAGAGGGGCTCGGTGTCGGCGATGAGGCCGTTCATCTCTTTCGGGTCGCGGGTGTTGATGACCCTGGTGCCCGACTCCGAACCGCCGCCGACGACGCGGGGAACGACGCGGTAGAGCATCTCCATGGCGTCGCGGTCGTTGACGATGTCGATCACGCCGGGGGCGAGGGCGACACTCAAATGGGTCGTCGCGGGGTGGCCGGGGTAGCGCTGCCACTCCTTCTGCGCCGGCTGGTGCTTGCCCATCTCCATGTCCATGGAACCGCCCGCCTTCGGGATGTCCCAAGCGAGGCCGCCCGAGTGAGTGTTGATGTTGAGCTTCGAAGTCTCGTCATCGGCCCAGAAAGCAAAGCGCGCCACGATGGGGTTCTTCGCCGAGGGCGTCCCGCTGCCGGAAGTGGCGACGAAACTGTAGGAAGCCGACGAAGACCCCCCGCCGCCGCTACTCAGCACCCCGAAGGTCCCATCCGCCAACTGGTAGATCCACCGCACTGGCATGGACACATGGCCTCCCGTCTTCGCAATCCCAGCGGCCTTCGCCCCGATGGCGCCGTAGTCGGCCAAGCTCCGTCCGTCCGCATTAAAGCGGAACCCCTCGACCCCGTCCTTGTCATCACCGAACGCTTTGGGCCATTCCGGCTCGATGGCGGCAGCGGGGTGGACGATGGGATAGTAGACCTTGTCCCCACGGATGACAGGCTCGTTGAGATCGACGAAATGCTCGGGGCGGGAGCTCCATCCGTCGAGGTCGGCGAAGTCCTTCTGGAAGTCATCCCAGTTGTCCTTCAACTTCATCACGTCGTCCGAGTAGAGCTTGAATGCCTCCTTCTGCCCGTTGGTGTGCCAGACTCGGATGGCACCGGGCTGGGAGGCCCATGAAATCGGCTCCGTGACCCCCGGCCTCACCGTCGCCTCGCGGATCTGGGCAATGACGAAGTTCACCGCCTGCTCGGCGACCTGCTGGGCTTGGAGCCCTTGGGAGTAGGTGCTTGATGCGCGGTGCTCGCTGGTGGCGAGGGAGAAGAAGGTCAGCACGAGGATAGTGGTGAGGGCCATCACCGTGAGGACCGTGACGAGGGCGACGCCCCGGCGGCTCTTCGGAAGGGGCCGACGACTCGATGGGAGGGTTTCCGGAAGTTTCATGGCGAGGGGAGAATGATTTACGATGTATGTTGAAGGAAATACAATGACAATACAAGATTTTTTTCGATTTTTTTTCTCGTTTTTGATCCCGACCCCGCGATTTCGGCGTTTTCAAGAGGCTCCGCCGCCGCAATGCCAAGGATCAAGCCGACTCCGGCAGGAAGGTCGGCATGGCGATGCCGGAGACCGGCTGCACCACGCCCCGCACCTGGCCGAGGTGCAGTTCGCAATTCCTCGCCCCCCATCCGTAGGCGGTGGAGACGAGGCCCTTCTCCCCCGCCGGGAGGAGGAAGACGACGGCCTTTCCCCGGAAGCGGTCGAGCTGCGCCCTCAGCAGCGCCTCCGTCGCCACCTCCGTACGCATCACGCCGGGGCCGATGAAGCGAAGCGCCGGATGGTCGATGGAGACGAGGAAGCCCTCGATCCCCCCGCCCTCCCCGACCGCCACGAGGGTCTTCCAGAGGCCTGAGCCGTTCTCGACGAAGTAGCAGTAGTCCCTCTCGCGAGAGATACCGCTGATCTCGAACTCCAGCCGCCCCATGGCGACGATGTCCGAGGGACCGGCCTCGCGCACCTCCGGCAGCCCCTCCCCGCCCCCGCCGCCGAGCCCGTCGGGTGGCACGTTCAACAGCATGTCCTGATAGAGGCAGAAGGGGGCGAAGCCGTGGCGGTTGTAGAGGGAGTAGGAATCGAGGTTCAAGGCGCTGGAGACGAGCCGCAGGGGCAGGTCGAGCCCTTCCGCCTCGTCGATGATGCGGGCGAGGAGCCGCCCCGCGATGCCGTGGCCGAAGTAATTCGGATGCACGTTCATGATGCCGAGGGAGACGTGCGTCTCGCGGGGATGGAAGAAGCACGAACCCGCGATGAACCCGGTGCGGCTATGCTCCGCAACCAGCCCGCAACCGGGATCGAGATCGTCGTAGACTTCGCAGAAAAGGCGGCAGTCCTCGGACCCGCACTGGAAGATGGGATGGCCGAGATGCTCGATGTACCAAGCGTTCGTCGAGAGGAAGATCAGTTCGGCGACGGCGTCGAAGTCCGCCGCCTTCATTTGGCGCAGTCTGAACATGGACCGGGTTTAGCGGAAGAGTCCGGCGAGATCAATCCAAATCGTGAACACCCCCGCAAACCAAGCTTATCCCTCGACCCCAGATGCGCCCTTGCGACACATCGCCCCCGCTGCCACACTGACCCATCCCCATGCCACACCCCTCCCGACGCCACCTCCTTCGCGGCGCCCTCGCCACCGGGCTCGCCTCCTCCCTGCCCCCGCTCGCCCGAGCCGCCTCGGACAAGCTCTGGACCGTCGGCGTCATCGGCCACACCGGCCGGGGAGGGTATGGTCACGGACTCGACACGGTCTGGTTGGGCCTGCCCGAGACGAAGATCGTCGCCGTGTCCGACCCGGACGAAAAAGGCCGCACCCAAGCCGTCGGGCGATTGAAGCTAGCCCCCGCCGACGCCCATGCCAACTATCGCGAGATGCTCGCCAAGGCCAAGCCGGAACTCGTCGCGGTGTGCCCCCGCCACATCGACCAGCACCACGACATGATCCTCGCCGCCGTCGAGGCCGGGGCGAAGGGGCTCTACGTCGAGAAGCCCTTCTGCCGCGGCCTCGTCGAAGCCGACGCCATCGTCGCCGCCTGCGAGAAGCACGGCGCGAAGCTCGCCATCGCCCACCGCAACCGCTACCATCCCGTCCTCCCCGTCGTCGCAAAGCTGATCGAGGACGGCGCCATCGGACGCTGGCTCGAAATCCGCGCCCGCGGCAAGGAGGACGCCCGCGGCGGCGCCCTCGACCTCTGGGTGCTCGGCTCGCACCTCCTCGACCTCTGCCATGTTTTCACCGGGAAACCGCTCGCCTGCTCCGCCACCGTGTTGCAGGACGGACGACCCGTCGTCGCGTCCGACGTACAGGACGGGGCCGAGGGCATCGGCCCCCTCGCCGGAAACGAACTCCACGCCCGCTTCGAGACGGAGAAGGGCGTCCCCGTCTTCTTCGACTCCATCGCCGGGGCGGGGACGCGCGAAGCCGGTTTCGGCCTGCAATTCATCGGCACCGAGGGGATCATCGACTTGCGAATCGATGTCGAACCGCTCGCGCATTTTCTGGAGGGCAGCCCTTTCCACCCGGTCCTCGAGCCACGGTCGTGGGTGCCCGTCACCAGCGCCGGCCTTGGACAACCCGAGCCTGTCGGCGACATCCGCCAGCTCGTCGGCGGCCACCAAGGACCTGTCCGCGACCTCATCGCCTCGGTCGTCGAGGACCGCGCCCCGCTCTGTTCGGCCGAGGACGGGCGGACCGTCGTCGAAATGACCTTCGCCGTCTTCGAATCCCACCGCCAAGGCGGGGCGAAGGTGACGCTGCCGCTGGAGAAACGGGACAGTCCGCTCGCCCGGCTCTGACTTTCACCCCTCCCTCCTCCTCCGGTACTCCGTCGGCGTCAGCCCGATCCGCTTGCGGAAATGCTGCGCGAAACCGCTCGCGTCGACAAAGCCGCAGCGCCGGGCGATCTCGGAGGCGTTCAGCGAGGTCGAGTCCAGCAATGCCTGCGCCGCAAGGACGCGGGTCTTGAGGAGGAACTCCTGCGGCGCGATCCCGAAGGCCGAACGGAAGCGCCGCTGGAGCTGCCGCAGCGACTGCCCGCACTCCCGCGCCACGTCCTCCAAGACGACCGCTTTCGCATAGTCGCGCCGGATGCGCTCCACCGCCTTCGCCACCGTCTGGAAGACAGGAAGCTCGCGGTCCGCCTCGTCGGGGCGGCGGAGCAGACCCATCACCCCGGCGACCTCCCCGCTCCGGCCGCGCAGGGGCAGCTTCGTCACGAGGAACCAGTCGGGCATGCCCTGGCTGTCCCACCACAGCTCGATGCGCTCCACCACCCCGGCCTCGCCCGCGAGGAGGCGGCGGTCGTCGTCCACGTAGGCTCGCGCCATGGGATCGGGGTTGAGATCGAAATCCGTCATCCCGAGGATCTCGCCCTCGTCGCGCATCGCGTAGCGCTCGCGCAGCCCCCGGCTCGCGAACATGAGATGACCTTCGCGGTCCTTGGCGAAAAAGTGCAGCCCCGGGAGATGGTCGAAGAGCCGGGGAAAATGCCCGGTCGGATCGAGCGAGGCGACCCAGCGTTCCCGCGCCCGCGCCCAACGGCGCAGCTCCGCGGGCGGGCGGCCGCTCCGCGCGAGGGGTTTCAGGGGCGTCGTATTTCCCATAGCTTTTGTCGCGACGAAACTCGCCGGATCTGGCACTCTTGGCAAGCGTCCCCATGAAACCCGTCGTCCAGATCTCCCTCGACCTCACCCATATCGACGAAGCCCTCGAAACCGCCGCCCTCGCGATGCGGGCCGGGGTCGATTGGCTGGAGGCGGGCACGCCCCTCCTCCTCGCCGAGGGCCTTCACGGCGTCCGCAAATTGCGCGAGGCCTTTCCCGGAACGCCCATCGTCGCCGATTTGAAAACCATGGACGGCGGCTACCTCGAAGCCGAGATGATGGCCAAGGCCGGGGCGACCCATGTCGTGGTGATGGCCCGCGCGCATGAGGAAACCATCAAAGTCGTCGTGCAAGCCGGGCGCGACCATGGCGTGAAAGTCATGGGCGACAACCTCGGCTGCCCCGACATGGTCGAGGGCGCAAGGCTCCTCGAAGATATCGGCTGCGACTACGTCATCCACCACATCGGCTACGACGAGCGTCGCGGCCTCGCCGCTGCCGGGCACCGCATGCCCAGCCCCCTCGACCAGCTCCGCGAAGTGGTGAGGGCGGTCAAGGTGCCGGTGCAGGCCGTCGGCGGGCTCAGCTTGGAGCAGGCCATCCAGTGCCCGCAATACGGCGCGCCCCTCGTCGTCCTCGGCGCTCCGCTGACGATCGACGCGGATGCGTTCAAGACGGCCGACGGCGATCTGGAGGCTTCGCTGCGGATGATTTGCGAGGCGGTGCATGGGCAGGAGGTGGCGCGAGTTTGATCCATCCCTCAAGAATTCCCCATCTGTTCTTGTTGCCATTTGCGAAAATTCGCGGCCATTTGCGTTGAATCCACCGCCCATGTCCTTCGACGACAGCTCCTACGCCATCATCGGCTGCGCGATGCGGGTCCACAACGCCCTTGGACCGGGCTTGAGAGAGAAGCCCTATGAAAACGCTCTCGCCATCGAACTGCGAAACAGCGGATTCCATGCCGAACAACAGAGAGCCTATCCCATCCTCTATCTCGACCAAGTTGTCGGAGACTGCATCCCGGACATCACCGTCAGCCGGGAAGTTCTCATCGACGCGAAATCCATCGATGCCATTGGCGAGAACGAAGTCGCCCAGATGTTGAACTATCTTCGCATCTCGCGTTTGGAGCTTGGCTTGGTCATCAACTTCAAGAATCCCAAGCTGGAATGGCAAAGGGTCGTGCGATCCCATAGGGAATAGGCAGCATGATCCTTGGAAACGATTTCAACGCGAATGGCCGCAAATGGCCGCGAATTTTCGCAAATGTTCCCTGTCCCGAACGCCCTTAACCACCCCTCCCCCATGAAATCCGCCGCCGTCGTCAACTACGCCCCTGAAAAACACTCCGTCGAACTCCGCGAGATCGACCGCCCCTCCATCGGCCCGGCCGACGTCCTCCTCGAAGTCGCCAACGTCGGCGTCTGCGGGAGCGACCTGCACCAGTGGACCGCCGACCATTCCTGGCCGGTGAACTACCCCGTCGTCCTCGGTCACGAGTTCGGCGGGCGCATCGTCGAAACCGGCAAGGAGGTCGAGCATTGGCGTGAGGGCGACCGCGTCGTCTCCGAGACCGCCGCCATCATCAGCCAGGACAATCCCATGACCCGGCGCGGCCTCTACAATCTCGACCCCACCCGCAAGGGCTTCGGCTACGGTGTGGACGGGGCCATGACCAAATACGTTCGCGTCCCCGCCCGCATCCTCCACCACGTCCCCGACGGGCTCCCCTTCGAGCAGGCCTGCCTCACCGAACCCTGCTGCGTCGCCTACAACGCCGTCGTGAAAAACGCCCGCATCGAGCCCGGCGACCGGATCGTCGTGCTCGGTCCCGGCACCATCGGCATCCTTTGTGCGGCGATGGCGCGGCTCTGCGGGGCCGAGGTCGCCATCGTCGGGCTGGAGCAGGACGCCCACCGCCTCGAAATCGCGCGAGGCTATGGTTGCGAAGTGATCATCGGCGACGCCAAGCCTTGGGCGCAGGAGCGCGACGGGCTCGGCTGCGACGGCGTCATCGACGCGGCCGGGGCCAGCGTCACCCTCAAAATCGCCCTCGATCTCGTCCGCCCCGCCGGCTGGATCAGCAAGGTGGGCTGGGGGCCGCAGCCGCTGAATTTCAACCTCGACCCCCTCGTGCAGAAGAATGTCACCCTCCAAGGCAGCTTCAGCCACAACTGGCCCGTCTGGGAGCGCGTCATCGCCCTGCTCGCGAGCGGGCAGTTCGACGTGAGGCCCATCATCGGCGGAGTCTGGCCCGTCACGGAATGGCACGAGGCCTTCGAGAAAATGCACCGGGGCGAGGTCGTGAAGAGCGTCCTGCGGCCGGTGTAGCCGCTCATGGCTTGCCTATGAGTTCGTTGAGTCCCTCGACGACGCGCTGCAACTCGGTGGGATGGCACGACGCCAGCCGACCGGCAAGACGCTGCGTGGACAAAGTTCTGATCTGCGAAATCTTCACCCAAGTCCGTTTGGGCAGGGATGTCTTGGTCAGCTCAAGCGTCAGGGGAAACCCGGCTCGTGGCTCCACGCTGGTGAGGGCGACCGCCACCACGGTGCCGGAACGATCATTGAAAGCAGGTCTGCTCAGGATGAGAACAGGCCGACGCCCTGCCTGCTCGTGCCCGATGGTCGGATCCAGATCGGCCCAGTAGATGTCGCCCCTCAGTATTCCGGCCATTCGGTGATGTCGTTGGTAAGCCCGAAGTCCGCAAAGGCCTGCTCTTCGGCAGGATCGAGTTTGGCACACTCACGCGCCAATACGTCGTCGCCAAACCGCTCGATCTGTTCCGCAACCGCAAGCTGGAAAACTTCGCTTCGACTCCGGAAAAGCTTGCGCTCAACGAGCGAGTCTACCCTCTGGAGCAAGGACGGCTCGATAGAGATGGCGATCTTCGCTGCGCTCATACCAAAGTATTACCGGACGGCTGCGATCCCGTCAAGCGGCTTCCGAGTTCAGCCTATCAAGAAACGCCCTGCTCAGCGGGGCCGCGCCGCGCCCCAGCCTACCCTACGAATTCACCCCCTTGATCGGCTTGGCCTCTTTTGCGGCGTCGGCGGCCCGCCACAGATACCAAGCCGCCGTCGTCGCATGGGGACGCCAGCGCTCGGCGTGGGCGAGGAGAGCCTTCGGCTTCGGCAATTCCTCCTCCCCGGTCGCGAGGCGGAAACCGTTGCGCACGCCGAAATCGTCGGCGGGAAAGACGTCCGGCCGACCGAGCTTGAAAATCAGAAGCATCTCCACGGTCCATCGCCCCACCCCGCGCACCTGCACGAGCCGCTCGACGATCTCCTCGTCGGACATCCGCCGGATGGCGCGGCTGGTGGGAATGGTGCCGTCGAGAGCTTTCGTGGCGAGGTCGCGGATGGAGGCGATCTTGGCCCTCGAAAAGCCCGCCGCCCGCAGGGCCTCGTCGTCCACTGCCGCCAAGCAATCGGGCGTCGGGAACCGCTTTCCCGGAAAAAGCGCCCGGAAGCGCCCGAGGATGGTCTCCGCCGCCGTGCCGTTGAGCTGTTGATGCGCGACGGCGCGGACGAGCGATTCGAAGGGCGAATGCCCCGGCTCCGGCGCGAGCGTGCAGGGGCCGTGCTGTTTGATCAGACGGCGCATCAGCGGGCAGCGCTTCGCGAGATGGGCCAGGGCTTCCGGTGTCATGTGACGAAGGTAGCGGAAAAGCGGGGATTTGCGATTCCCCCGAACAAAAAAGACGCCACCCCGGTCCCCCGAAGCGGCGTCTTGCTTTCGCGAGGAATGTCGCGGCAACGCGCGTGGCTCACTCGACCTCGATCTTCGAGACGACGAGGAACTTCTTCCCGTCGCGCTCTTCGACCTTGCCGGTGACTTTCGCTTTCGCCGTACCCGAGCAGACGTGTTCGCTGGTCTTGCGCTTCCCGCCCTCTTCGAGGAGGTAGAGCTCTTCGCCGACTTTCAGCGTGTCTTCGCAGGCGTCGGCCTGCTTCAGGTTGCACTTGGCGCAGGACATCTCGCCTTCGAGAGTCTGCTTCTTTTCGCCCGCCTGGGCGGCGGTGAGGGCGAACGCGGTTCCGATCAGAGCGATCAACAGAGTTTTCATAATGGATGTTGGTTTTTGGATGTCGGGCTTGCCAAGGATAGGGCAACCCACTTAGCACGATACAGAGTTTAGTACAATGGAGCGCCGCTCCGTTCAATACAAATCCGCAGGAACTGACGGGCCGCGAACAGGCCAGCCCCGCCACGGACCCGGTTGATAATCTCGCGGAAACGGTGAGATTCCCCCCTCCCCGGCCCCACCATGAATTTCAGCGATCTGAGAGCGATCCTCCAGTACGTCCCGCAGTTCCGCGGACGCACCTTCGTGGTCGCGCTCGACGGGGCGGTGATCGAGTCGTCCGGCTTCTCGAACATCCTCCTCGACCTCGCCGTGCTGCGCTCGCTGAGCGTGAAGGTCGTGCTCGTCCACGGGGCCGCCGCCCAGATCGAGGCGCTGGGGAAACGGCGCGGCGTCGCCCTCTCGAACGTGGACGGCACCGGGACCACCGACGAGGCCACCCTCGAAGTGAGCATGGACGCGATCTCGCGGCTCAGCAACGCGGTCATGCAGAGCCTCACCACCGTCAAGATCCAAGCGGCCACGGCCAACGCCATCCACGCCCATCCCGCCGGCATCATCAAGGGGATCGACGCCGGCTTCACCGGCACGGTCGAGCGCATCGACGCGGGCGTACTGCGGAGCTTCCTCGATCAGGACATCCTGCCCGTGGTGCCCCCGGTCGGCTTCGACGCCGACGGCCAGACTCTGCGCGTCAATTCCGACGCCGTCGCCCGCGAGGTCGCCGCCGCCCTCGGGGCCTCGAAGATCCTTTTCGTCTCCCTCGACGACCCTCGCGACCAAACCGGGGGGCGCGAGCGCCAATGGTCCGCCGAGGACGCCCTCGCCTTCGTCGAGGCGAACTCCGAATTGCCCGCCGGGATGCGCTCGAAACTGCGCCAAGCCGCCCGCGCCACCCGCGACGGCGTGCCCCGCGTCCACCTCGTCGGCAGCCGCAGCCAAGACGCCCTCCTCGCTGAGCTGTTCAGCAACGAGGGCGTCGGGGTGATGGTCTACTCCGACGCCTACCAGCGCATCCGCCCCGCGACCCACGCCGACGTGGACGAGCTCTACCTGCTGATCCTCCGCGCCGTGGAGGAGGAGCAGCTCATCGAGCGGAGCCGCGCCGAAATCCAAGCAGCGATCCGGGACTACATCGTCATCGAGATCGACGGCAACATCGTCGGCTGCGTCGCGGTCCATCCCCACCCCGGGACCGACCGGGCCGAGCTCGCCTGTCTTTTTGTGAAGCGCGGCCACACCGGCCAAGGCTACGGCGGCACCCTCGTGGACGCGGCGGTGGAGCGGGCGCGGCAGTCCGGCTGCGGCATCCTCTTCGCCCTTTCGACGCAGGCGGCCGGCTACCTCGAACGCGAAGGCTTCGCCCGCAGCAACGACCTGAACCTGCTGCCGGAGGAACGCCGCGAGAAATGGGCGGGCAACGGGCGGAACGCGGTGCTGCTGGTGCGGCGGCTGGGGTGAAATTTCCGGTTTCCCCTGGCTTTGCGAAATCAATCCCCCTCCCCCCGCACCGCCCGCACGACGAATAGGGTCGTGTCGTCCCCTCCAGCCTCTTCCGTCGCCCGGTCGAGGAGACGGTGCGCGAGCTGCTCCGCCGAATCGCCCCTGCTCTCGGCGTCGGCGAAACATTCGGCGATGTTCCGGTTCCAAAGCCCGTCGACGACGCCGTCGGAGCAGATGAGGAACCAGTCGCCCTCCTCGATCGACGTGGAGGAGACTTGGGGATGGACGAACTGGCAGCCCCCGCCGATGGCCTGCTGCAGCACGTTCTTGCGCGGATGGGTGCGGGCCTCCCGCTCGTTGAGCTTGCCCGCCCGGTACATCGCCCCCACATAGGTGTGGTCGAAGGTGAGTTGCGTCAGCTCGCCCCCCCGGTATTGGTAGAAGCGGCTGTCGCCGACGTGGGCGAAGGTGACGCGGGTGCGGTAGAAGAGGCCGCAGACCACGGTCGCGCCCATGCCCGTGAGCTTCGGGTCGCGCTCGCCGACGCGGGTGACGTAGCCGTGGAGCGACTTCACCGCCGCCTCAAGGAGGCCCTCGGGATCGACCGCGCCATGAAAGTCGCCCATCATCGCGGGCAGGAAGCGCCTCAACTCGCGCACGACGAGGGCGCTGGCGACGTCACCAGCGGCGGGGCCGCCCATGCCGTCGCTGACGGCGAAGATGAGCCCGTTGGCATCGATGGAGCGCTCGCCGGAGAGGTCGGCGCTGTAGGCCCAGCCCATGTCGGAGGAGAAGACGGCGAGGGCGTCCTGGTTGCCGGGGCGCCTCGTCCCGTCGCAGGTCAACCCGCACCATTGCAAGGTGCGGTGGGCCTCGTCGCCGCCGCCCCGGCGCTTGGGATCTTCGAGAATCTTGGCCAGTTCGAAATCGATGATGCAGAACTGCCCCATGCGGGAGTTGTAGGTGATGTTGCGCGGGAAGGGATCGTCGTGGACGATGCCGTATTCCTCCTCCAGCATCTTGAAGAGTTCAGCCGCCTTCGCCTCGCTGATGCTGCCGAGGGCGGGCGCCCCGCAATTCGTCGTCACGATGGTGAGGTCCCCGGGATCGCTCTCCAGCAGCCGGGGCACGATCTCGCAGCCGCGCGCCTCCAAGGCCTTCAGGACTTTCACCTCGTTGGCGAAACGCTCCTCCTTGTCAGTGCCCCGGAAGGTTTTGTGGACGCGGCCGTCGTAGCCGACTTTGACGATGGAACGGATGCCGTCCTTGGCGATTTTCATGTTGGGGGGCGTGATCTCTTACTCCTTACTCCTTACTCCTTACTCTTACCTCTTACTCAATCTCAAGTCCGGTTGCCCCGCCTGGGCAGGAGTAAGAGGTAAGAGTAAGGAGTAAGAGTATGAGGCTCTCATCACAACCGCTCATCCTCCAGAATCTCACCGTCCTGCAGATGGATGCGGCGATCGACCCGGTCGAGGAGCCGGTCGTCGTGAGTGGAGAACAGGAAGGCCGCCCCCTTCTCGTGGTTGATGCGGCGCATCAGGTCGATGATGAGGTTGGCGTTGCGGGTGTCGAGGTTCGCGGTGGGCTCGTCGGCAATGACGAGGGAGGGATCGGTGACGAGGGCGCGGGCGATGGCGACACGCTGCTGCTGGCCGCCGCTCATCTTCTGAGGCCGGTGGTGGAGGCGTTCGCCGAGCTCGACCTCATCGAGGAGCCGCTCCGCCCGCTTCGCCGCCTCGGTTTTGGAAACCCCGTGGATCTGGAGGGGCAGCATCACGTTCTCCAGCGCGGTGAGCACGGGGATGAGGTTGAAGTTCTGGAAGACGAAGCCGATGGAGGCGTTGCGCAGTTCACTGCGTTTCGCGTCGCCCAGACCGGCGGCGGTCCGCCCGGAGATGACGACCTCGCCCGAAGTCGGGGTGTCGAGGAGGCCGACAAGGTTGCAGAGGGTCGATTTGCCCGAACCCGAGGGTCCCCACACCGCGACGAACTCCCGCTCCTCGATTTCGAGGTTGATCCCGCAGAGGGCCGACACCTCCGTGTCTCCGAAATGGTAGGTTTTTTTGAGATTCCGGGTCTCCGCAACTTTCATGGGACGGCGGCGCTTTCGCGCTTGCAGTCTAGACGCCACCGCCCATTTTGCACGGGTTTTCATGATTGAAAAAAGCTTGCTGGCATTCTGGGGAGCCTGGCTGCTGCTGATCCTCGTCGCGGCCTTCCGTGTCTTTGGCTATCCCTTCGCCCGACGGCGGCAGGACAGGCTCTGGGGCGACGGCTCGGGGCCGCAGAAACCCGTCGTCCTGATCGTGGCGGTGAAGGGCTTCGACCTCCAGGCGACGCCGCGCTTTTTCGACACGCTCTTCGCCCAGACCTACGGGGACTACCGAGTCGTCGTCTGCTTCGAGAGCTGGGACGATCCGGTGGCGCAATGGCTCGCCGAGCATCTCGAACTCGGCCCCGACCGCCGCGTCTGGACCCATCCCGACCCTGCCAACGGGCTGCGCAGCATCACCCTCGCCTGCGGCGGACTCTCCGAGGACGAGGGCCAGAAGGTCCACAACCAGCGCGCCGCCTTCGCCGACCTCTCCCCTCGCGACGCCATCGTCGCCTTCGCCGACGCGGACATCCAGCTCGGGACAGACTGGCTCGCCCGCCTCGTCGCCCCGATCAACCAAAGCGGCTACGAGCTTTCCACGACCTACCGCTGGCTCGTCCCGAAGCGCCCCACCCTGCCGAACCAGTTCGCCAGCGTCATCAATGCCTCCATCGTCACGCAAGGCGGAGGCGAGTTCACCAACGTGCTCTGGGGCGGCTCCATGGCCATCAGTCGCGCCCTCTTCGACGAGATCGACACGCCGAGCCTCCTCGCCGGATCGCTCAACGACGACCTCCGCCTCTCCAAGGCGGCGAAGGCCACGGGGAAGAAGGTGGCCTTCGTCCGCTCCCTCATCCTGCCTACCCCCATCGATTTCACTTGGCGGAGCTTCTTCGAGTTCGTGAAGCGGCAGTACACCCAAGTGAAGTTTTTCAGTCCCATCCTCTACACAGCGACGAACGCCGTCCTCGCCATCTACGCCGTCGGCCTCGCCTCCATCGTCGCCGCCTTGGTCTACGGCTATTTCCTCGCCTGGGTACCGGTCGCGGCGGCCTATGTCATCGACCAGTTCCGCGCCCTCGCCCGGCAGCAGGTCTATCTTTCCCTTTTCCGGGACAACGCCGCCCGGCAGAAAATCTTCGCCTCCAGCTGGCTGGAGCACATGCTCACCCCCCTCTGGATCACGCTGCACTGGCTGCTGCTCGTCAGCACTTGGACGCAGAACCGCATCACTTGGGCCGGGGTGAACTACCGCATCCTCTCGAAATCGAAAACCCGTGTCCTGGGCCGCACCCCGTCCACCGCGACGCTCCCTCCCGGCGCGCCCGGGCTGGCGATGATCGGAGCCCTCCACGACCGGCTCCGCCGGGTCGCGACCGGGCCGATCCGCCCTCACCCCCTCCCGACAGAACCGATTCCCGCCATCGCCGCCGCTGCGGAGGCGCCCGCCATCGCCGTTTCCGAACCCGCCGCTGTGGTCGTCGAGGCGGCCATTCCGGCCCCGCCGATGGCCGCTCATCCCGACGCACCCTCCGCGATCCTGCCGCTCACGACAGTCTTCCGCAAACGACGCGGACTAGGCAAATCTCCCGAACGCAGCCCCGGGCGTCCCACCTCCCGGAAGCGCGGTCCGGTTCCCGCCATCGAAGCGGCCCGGCAACGGCTCCACCGCCCCGCGACGCAGCCTTGCCCAAGCGCGGAGCCATCGGTCTCAGTCTCCCCGGCCTCACCCCCCCCCGCTGCAAGCTTGGCAAGCGCCCAATCGCCCGCTCCGCAAACGTACCGCCTTCCCGGCGCGGCGGAGCGCCTCCGCGAGAAGAAGCGTCCCACCACTCCCTTCGTCCGGCCCCGGCCTGCGGCAGAAGCCCCCTCCTCCCATCGCCCGGCCCGTCCTCTACCCGCCCCTCTGGCCCTCCTCGCCGCAAAGACCCGGCTGCTTGGACGCCCCGTCCCCGCCATCACGCCGCCGCGATCCGGAGCACGTCCCTCCCCCGCAGCCCCGACAACGGTCGCGGCACGCTTCTTCCCGGCCTCCTCCCCCGCGTCGCGGCGGATCTCCCCCTGCCGGAGAAGTTCCGCCACGCCTGTCTTCAACGGCTCCCCCCGAAAGCCCGCCAACTCCAGCTCGCGACAGGCCGCCGCCCCGCGCACCGCCGCCTCGCCGTCCTCTGCCCGTCCCGTCTCCCGTGGCCCTTCGGCCCGCCCTTGAGCCACTTGACCTACCATGTCCGACGACCCTGCCGACGATTTCGTCTACATCGACCGCTGCGCCCTTATCGTGCGCCCGACTTGGAAGTTCGCCGAGTGGCTGGACACCCTCGATACCGACCCCATCGAGGACGAAACCTCGATCTTCATCCAAACCGTCTATCTCGTCGAGTTCATCGAACGGCTCGAAGCCTCCGCCACGACCGACCTGCTGGAAGCCTACTACCTCGACATCGCCGCGAGCGAGTTCGGCGCCTGGTGGGCCGACGAGCGCGACTGGCCGCCCGTCCGCAATCTCAACGAGTTCTTCCAATACTTCGAATGCGCCCCTTCCGAGACCGTGATCGACCTCGCGGCGGAGGACGATTACGACGAGGAGTATCCGGAGGAGGATTGATCCCTCACTCGAACCCGATCCCCTCGTAGATCTCCGCGAGGGCGAGCGTCGCTCCCTGTTCCGGGAATTCGATCCGGTCATCCGCCGCTGTCAGCACCGTCAGCGACCAAGCGTTGCCTTCGCAGTGCAGCCATTCGACGCGCCGCTCGTCATGCGCGACGACGACATAGTGCCGCAACGTCGGGATGGCCTGGTAGGCGAGCAGTTTCTCGCGCCGGTCGATCTGCTCGGTCGGGGGCGAGAGCACCTCGAAAAGGATGCTGGGCCTCTCCAGACAATATTCGTGGTCGTCGCTCGGGTCACAGCCGACCATCACGTCGGGGTAGTAGAAATACTCGGAGAGAGAGGTCTTGATGTGGAGCTTCACCGCCTCGATGAACACCTTGCACGGCCCGCCTTTCCACTGTGGCCTCAAATGCGCGAGAATCGAAGACACGATCTCGTTGTGCCGCCTGTTGGCCCCAGCCATCGCATGGATGGTTCCGCCCAGATACTCGTGTCGCACCTCGCGGGAGGCTTCCTCCTCCAGATACTCCTCGGCGGTGTAAAGTTGGAATTGTTCAGCAGCGGGCATGGCCCCACTCTACCATCCACCGGGCCAAAGCCCAAGCCCATTTTCCCCTTCCCTTTCCCCGCCGCTTCGCCAAAATAGCACCATGCCCGACCTCGCCCAACCGCCCCGCGACCCCTCCTCCCTGCGCAGCGCCCGCTGGTTCGCGCCCGACGACCAGCGCAGCTTCGGGCACCGCTCCCGGCTGAAGCAGATGGGCTTCGACACGGAAGATTTCCGCGCCAAACCCTGTATCGGCATCCTCAACACCTGGTCGGAGATGAACAACTGCCACACCCACTTCCGCGACCGGGCGCAGGAGGTGAAGCGCGGCGTCTGGCAGGCGGGAGGATTCCCCGTGGAAATCCCGGTGATGTCCATGTCGGAGAGCTTCATGAAGCCCACGAGCATGTATTATCGCAACCTCCTCGCCCTCGAGGTGGAGGAGACGATGCGATGCTACCCGCTCGACGGCGTCGTGCTCATGGGCGGCTGCGACAAGACCGTGCCCGCCCTGATCATGGGAGCGACCTCGGCGAACCTGCCCTCCCTCTTCCTCCCCGCCGGCCCCATGCTGAAAGGCTGCTGGCGCGGCGAGCCGCTCGGCTCGGGCACGGACATGTGGAAATACTGGGCCGAGCGCCAAGCCGGCAATCTCTGCGAAGACGGCTGGCTCGAGCTCGAGGACGGCATCGCCCGCTCGCCCGGCCATTGCATGACCATGGGCACGGCCTCGACCATGACCGCCATCGCCGAAGCGCTCGGCCTCTGCCTCCCCGGCTCGACCTCGATCCCGGCGGTCCACTCGACCCACGCGCGCATGGCCTCGGCCTGCGGCCGCCGCATCGTCGATCTCGTGTGGGAGGGTGTCACCCCGCGAACGCTGCTCACCGAGGGCGCCTTCCACAACGCCATCGTCGCCGACATGGCCCTCGGCGGCTCGACCAACGCCATCATCCACCTCATCGCCATGGCCGGGCGGGCGGGCATCCGCCTGACATTGGAACAATTCGACCGCCTTTCCCAGGAGGTCCGCGTCGTCGCGAACCTGCGGCCCTGCGGCGACTACCTGATGGAGGACTTCTACGACGCCGGCGGCCTGCGCGCCCTCCTCTCGCGAATTCGGGACCACCTCCGTCTCGACTGCCTCACCGTCTCGGGGAAAACTCTCGGGGAGAATCTCGAAGGCGCGCAGGTTTACAACGACGACGTCATCCGCCCCCTCAACCGCCCCGTCTCGAAAGCGGGCGGCACCTTCGTCCTGCGCGGCAACCTCGCCCCCGACGGCGCGGTGATCAAACCGACCGCAGCCGAGCCGCATCTGCTCGCCCATCGCGGCGTCGCGGCGGTTTTCTCGGACTATGCCGATTTGAAGAAACGCATCCACGACGAATCCCTCGGCCTCACCCCCGACCACATCATCGTCCTGCAACACGCCGGCCCCATCGGCGCGCCCGGCATCCCCGAATGGGGCATGCTGCCGATCCCGAACTACCTGCTCAAGCAAGGCGTGCGCGACATGCTGCGGATCTCCGATGCCCGTATGAGCGGCACCAGCTACGGAGCCTGCGTCCTCCACGTCGCGCCCGAGTCCGCCATCGGCGGCCCCCTCGCCCTCGTCCGCAACGGGGATGTCATCGAGGTGAATGTCGAACAGCGAAAGCTCCATCTCGAAGTCTCCGACGAGGAACTCGCCGCGAGGCGGGCGGAGTGGAAGCCCCGCGAAACCCGCTACCATCGCGGCTACGCGCGGCTCTACGAGAACGAGATCACCCAAGCGCCCGAGGGCTGCGACTTCCGCTTTCTGCATCACGGCCCGGAGATACCCGAGCCGGATATTTTTTAGGGAAACTCCGGAAACAGGGTCGGGGCGTTCGCCTAACCCTCTTGGGTCCCCGGTCGGAACTGCCGGGTCTCTTCGACGTAACGGTAGCCGATATCGGCGAGACGCTGCTCCAGTTCGCCCCGGTCGAGATCGTGGGTGGCGCAGAGGTCGTCGAGATCCTCGCAGTCGTCGCGCAAGGCCGTGTTGACGAGGCCTGGCAGCAGGTCGGGGTGGATCGTACGGAAATGGCGCAGGTTCATCGGAGTCACTGGATCACGAGACGGACGAGGCCCTTCTCCGCATCCGCTTTGGCGAGCCCGAGCACGCCCCGATGCCGCCCCTCGGGAGTGCGGGGGCCTTTGGCGACGAGAAACTGGCCGGGGCCGATCCCGACGATGCCGAGGGAGCCGTCGAATTCATAGCGACCGAGGAGACGGAAATCGGCGTCAGTTTTCAGCAGGATTTGCGGCGATCCGTAGCAGCCGAACCACCAGGCCCCGTCGTGCCAAAGGGCGGTCTGGATGCCCAGCTTCGTCCATCCGCTCGCGATGGCGTGGCGTTTCACGAAGCGGAAGGCCTCGTCGTATTCGTAGACGTAGTTCTCCTCGACGCCCTCGGGCAACCCGCCGACGATGAAGAAGCGCCCTTCGCGCACATCCATACCGCCGGCCCCGTGGAAGACCTCGGGCACGGGATGCTTGGCAAGGAGGGCGAGGCTGGTGGCGTCGTAGACGTAGACCCACGAATCGGCGTGCCCTTCGGGATGGTTGAACTTGCCGAGGTTCACTGCGACATAGACCTTGCCGCCGGCGAAGCAGAGGTCGCCGTGGTGGTTGTCCGCCGGGATGCTGGCGAGGACTTTGCCGGAGGGATCGGTTTTGACCATCTCGGTGGTGAAGCTCCAGTAGACCGCCCCGACGCGGTCGGTGCAGACGCCTTGGAGGTGGTGGCGGTAGTCGCCCTCGCATTCCGCCGCCGCGAAGGGCTGCGCCATGCCCGGCGCGTGGATGAGCAGGCCCGTGAGGACCGCGGCCAAAACGGGGAGGCGGAGGGGGATCATGCCTCGATGCCGGAGAAAGGAATCCGGATCAGCCCTTCACGAGATAGCGGAAGGCGGCGGCTCCGACGAGGAGGAAAGTGATCGCAACGACAAGTCCGAGGAAAATGGCCATAATCGAAAGTGTTAGCACAGATCCGGGTTTTGCCAAATCCTTCCCGTAGCGAAGTTCGCGGGAACTTCCCTATTTCTCATACCGCCGCGCCAACCCGCTTGGAGAGCCTCGCCTCCCGGTCCTGGAACCAGAGCACGATGCCCATGGCCATGAAGATCCCGAGGACGGCCCAGGAGGTGTAGAGCGCCCCCCAGACGCCCTCGGTGAAGCCGTAGCTGTGCAGCCCGACGCCGAGGTTGTTCACCCCCCACCAACTGAAGGTCGTGATGATGGCGAGGACGAGGCTGTTCATGTGGATGCCGATCTCGCGAATCCAGCCGGCCATTCGCCCGTGCAGGATCACGAGGGTCCAGAGGCAGATCATGAGGGCGCCGTTCTCCTTCGGGTCCCAGCCCCAGAAGCGGCCCCAGCTGTAGTTCGCCCAGATCCCGCCGAGAACAGTGCCGACGAGGGAAAAGAAGAGGCAGAAGCAGATGACGCCGTAGTTCATCCGCGTGAGGGCGCGGTGGAAGTCGGCGTTTTCGCGCCGATGGAAGAGCGCGGCGAAGCGGCTCGTGAGGTAGACCAGCCCGATGATCGCGGCGACAAGCCCGGCGGCGTAGCCGATGTTGATGATGGTGACGTGGGTCCAGAGCCAGAAGTTCGTGTCGAGCACGGCTTGGAGCTGGCTGATGGTGTCGGTCGCCTCCTTCGCCTCGTATTTGATCGAGAGGAACATCCCGAGCACGCCCGAGACCACGGCGACGAAGGTGCCGACGCCGAAGCGGGTGCAGTATTCGATGAACAGCCCGAGGAGCACGGCGACGGCGGTGATGAAAAGGATGGTGTCGTAGAGGTTCGTGATGGGAGGGCGGTCCCGGATGATGCAGCGCAGGGCGATACCGTAGGCGTCGAGGGCGAAGCCAACGAAGGCGAGGACACCCGCCGCGAGGAGGAGCGTCCTCCCGATCTTGCTCTCCGGGGTGAGCCAACTGAAGGCCATCACGACGAAGGCGAGGATGAAGCAGACGAGGGAGTTCGCGAACCACTTGCCCCGATAGAGCTGGATTTCGAGTCCCGCACGGGTTCCCTCGCCGCGGGTGGCGGCGGTTTCGTGCTGCTTTTGCGAATAGGCTTGGAGCGCGGCGAGGAAGGCGGGCTCGCCCTCTTTTTGCGCTTTGGTCAGGGTCTGGACAGCGGCGAGCTGCTCCATGGCCCAAGGGCGCTGCGCTTTCGATTCAAGCCCCGCGAGCATGAGGTCGCGGGCGGTGATCCAGACTTCCTCCTTCTCGTCCTGCGGAGGGAAGAACTTGAGGACGCTCGCCGAACTCGCGTGGAAGAAGAAAAGTCGCAGGGCGCCGGAGAACATCCGCTCCTCCTCGCTCCCGCCGGACGGCTGCCTGACCATCTGGACGAGCTGGTCGACACCCATCTCGGGCATCTTGTCGATCATTTCGACGATATCGATGCGCTTCGACAGCTCGACGAGCTCGGGCGGGAGAATGTTGGCGTTGACGAGGAAGCCGTCCTGCCGGGCGAAGCCGAACTGGCCCAGGAGATAATCGAAAGCGCTGATGTTGCGGGCGAGGGTGAGGATCATGCCCTCGACGCGACCGAGTTCGTACTGGGGATCCTTCTCGCTGTCCCGGTATTTCTGCTCCTTTTCGGCATACTGGGCGCCGAGTTCGGCGAGCTTGGCTCGACCGGGGAGGAGCTCGTTGTAGGAGTAGCGATCACGCTTCGACTTGGGCGAGACGCCGATCTGCACGACGACCTCGGAGTCGTCGACGATGAAAACGGGCAGATCCTTCGCGACCTCGCCCCGGAAGAGCACGTCGAGGAACCAAGCGGCGTAGTGGATGCGGTGATCCTTGCCGTCCTGCGTCTGGAAGGAAACGGCGGACTTGCCGAGGAACTGGAGCAGGGTGAAGCGGGCCACGGTGTAGATCGGCTTCACGCGCCCGTCCTCCTGCACGAGGAGCTTCTCGAAGGCGTGGACGGTCTCGTCCTGCCAGGGGACGTAGTTCTGCAAGGCGCTCTTCGGCAGCTCGCGGGCGGCGAGGGCACCGGGAAGGAGGGCGACAGCGAGGGCGGCGAGGAGGGATCGAGCGTTCATGGGGCGACCGGGGGGCTGGAGCGACGTTGGCGGGAGCGGACCGTGAAGTTCACTAGCATGATCACAAAATGGACGCCGAGCCCGACGCCAGTGACGACGAGGGACCAGAGTGGCCATTGGTCGGCGGGGTTGTTCGCCACGGCGAATTGCGAATACATCTCGTCGCCGGGTTGCGAGCCGGAGGGACCGAAGGATTCTTGGAAGAAGGTGTAGCCCGCATGGCGCATGGGTTCGTTCATCTTGATTTCCAAAGCCTTGTCGGATTGCCCTTCCTCGAAGCGGGTGACGCGGCTCTCGTAGTTGCGCGCGGTGCTGACGCCGGGATGGCGCTCGAAGATGAATTCGTCGAGGCGGACGGAGAAGGGCACGGTCCAGGACTTCTTCACGAGGAGGGCGCCGTAGAGCTGATCGCCGACGGGGAAGGTGAAAGGCATGGCCTTCTCCCTCGGATCGAATTTGTAGGAGCCCGCCCAGAGGATGGCCTCGACGGGATCGCCTCCGTCGCGGGGACGGATTTCGAGGAAGCATCCGGGCAGGTTCTGCTCGGCCTCTTTCGACGCTTTCTGCGGCGAGAGCTTGAAGCCGTCGATCTCCTTTCCAGTCACGCTCGCGGCGATGGGCGCGGAGACGGGGACGGGCGTGGCGTTTTTGGAAAAGCCGTTGATGACGACATCGAAAGGCAGGGATTCGGCATGGATGACGCGCTGCTCGTCGGGGCGCATTGTCTCAAGCAGCTTGGCTGGATAGATCCAGGCTTTTTCCGCCTCGCCCTCCGGCGAGAGCGGCACGATTTCAAGCTGCCATTCGCGATAGCTCTCGACGCGGTCGCTGGTCATGCCCGGATACATGGCCATATAGCCGTCGGTGGAGAAGGCCCAAGTGACGAAGCCGCCCGCGAGGAGCATGAGCATGCCGAGGTGGGAAATGAGGAGGCCCGCGCCCTTCCAGCGTTTCCGGACCTTCACGAGAGCCCCGAGGACCATGTTCGTGAAGAGCAGGATCATGAGGAGGAGGCCGCCGGGGAGGAGCACGGGGACGCCGAAGATCTTCTCGGTGAAGAAGAAGGAGTGGAAGTATTTCTCCTTCGCCGAGTGGAGTCCGTGCTCGACCTGGCCGAGTGTACCCAGCAGGGTCACCACGGTCATGAAAACGAGCACGACGGTGGCGAGCTTGAAGGAGGTGAAGAATCCGTAGAGGAGACGGGGCCAGTTTTTCGGCGACCAGTCGATGGGGTGTTTTGCCATGGCCGGGGGTCAGTTGCTTTTCACGTCGAGGGAGGAGACGAACTGGTCGAAGGCCGCGCCGTTTTTCTCGACGACCTCCTTCGGTCCGGTCATTTTCACGAAGACGGCCCCGGCGTCGGCGGCGAGGATGAGGCCGACGAGGCGGTAGCCGGGGAAGGTCTCGCTGCTGCCCATGCCGGGCGAGAAGGTGCCGTCCACGGCGACGAAGCGGGCGGGCTGGCCGAAGAGGGGGCGAGTCGGCAGGGCCGCGACCTCCTCGTCGGAGAGCGGGGCCGCGCCCATCTGCGCGCGCCAGCGGTTCACGTTCGCGGCGAGGCCGCCGCCGGTGCCGGGGAGACGGGCGACGTAGCATTCGCCCTCGCCTTTTTCGCCGAAGGTGAAATTGACGTCGCGCATCGCCGCTCCGGGTTTCTCGGTCCAGCCCTCGGGCGTGTCGTAGACGAGGCCGCGAGGAGTGGCGGAGCCGCTTTCCGTCCCTGCGGAGGCGGCGGGACGGGCGGTGTAGCGGAAGCGCTCCATGCTCGAATCGACGAGGCGGAAGTTCTTCTCGGAGACGGAAAGAGGCCGCTCGACCAAGCCGGGGGTGTCCTTCTCGCCGCAGGCGGGGAGGAGGACGAGGAGGGCTGCGGCGAGAGGCAACGGACGGCTGAGCCAGCCGTCCCTACCGGATTGCCCGGAGGCGCACGGTTCGGTGGTAGGGACGCCTCGTCGAGGCATCCGTGTCGGGTGTTTGAAAGAGGGAATCATCGGGTATCCGTTGGAAAAGAATACGACCACAAGGGCATGATCGGCGCTCGAATCCGGCCTTTGGCGGGAAAGCGGGATCAGGCCTCCTTCTTCTCCGGCTGGGGGGCTGGGGCCGCTGGTTTCGGCTGTTCGGTGGGTTTTGCAGGTTCCGCCGGTTTCGGCGCTTCGGTCTTGGGAACCTCCGGCTTCGGTGCGGCTGGCTGAGGCTCCGCCGGTTTCGCCGCCGGAGCGGGAGCGGGCTTGGCTTCCGCAGGCTTGGCTTCCGCCGCTGGTTTGGGGGCGTCGACCGGATTGTTGGCCGGGTTCGGCGCGGCGGGCTTCGGGGCCTCGGCCTTCGGCGCTTCCGGTTTCTTCTCGGCGGGCTTGGGTGCGTCCGCCTTGGCCGGCTCGGCGGGCTTGGGCGCCTCCGGCTTCTTCTCCGCTGGCTTCGGCACTTCGGGCTTTTTCTCCTCAGGTTTCCCCTTGATCTCCTGCGCGGGCGGCGCGGGCGGTGGTTCGGCGAGTTCGACCCCGGTGTTGATCTCGAGGTTCACACTGTGTTCGAAAGCCTTCGCCTCGGCGGGATCGACGGCGGTCTGCCAGACGTAGGCCTTTTTCAGTTTCGGCAGCTTGGCGAAGGTCGCGAAAATCCCGTTGCCCACCTTGGCCCCGTAGAGGTTGATGTATTCGAGCTTCGCGAGCGAGGCGAGCTCGGCGACGCCCGAGTCAGTGACGGCGGTGTTCTCCAAGTGGAGCCGCTCCAGATCGTGCATGAGGCGCACCGTCTTCATCCCCGCGTCGGTGACCTGGCTGCGGGCGAGGTCGAGCCAGACGACGCGTCCGGCGACGGGTTCGAGGAGCTTGAGCTGCTCGTCGCCGAAATCCTTCGCCGCGTTGATGACATTGACGCGCAAACGCTCGTCCTCGGCCGAGACGGGCATCACGGAGAAATGGTATTTTTCCGCCGCTTCGTTCACGTCAGCGAGGCGGGTGGCCCGCTCCTCGGCAGGCAGGCTGTCCCAGAGGGAGACGGGCGCAGCCTGGCTTTCCGCCGGGACTGGGGCCTCCTTGCCCGCATGGATCGCGGCGACCTCGGTCACGGTCGAGACGATGGCGGGATCGTCGCCGAGTTCGGCCACGGTGGTCTCGACCTTGGCTCCAGCGGCGATCCAGAGTTTCAGCAATTCGACTTCGGCGGGCTGGAGCGGATCCCCCTGCGGGGGCATGAACTCGTCGTCGTCCTGGGGCAGGAGCACGCGCGCGATCAGCTCGGATTCGTCGGCCTTGCCCGGCACCACGGTGGGGAAATCGGAGCCCTTGGCCCCGGCGAGGAGCAGCTCGTGGGTGTCGAGGCGCAACTTGCCCTTGGTCTTGTTCTCGTTATGGCACTCGTTGCAAGTCTTGTCGAGGATGGGGACGACGAAGTCCTCGTAGACGAGCCGCTCGGCGATGGGCTTTTCGAGCGCCGCCTCGCCGCTCCCGTCTCCGTGAGGCTTTTCCGATTCGCCGAGGCCGGCGAGCAATGCCGGTTTCAGCATCTCTGGCGCGTATTGCGTCAGGTAGCTGGGTTCGTGGACCATGGCCCCGCCAAAGTGCCCGGTCGCCCCTGTCGCGAAGGCCGCCGCCGCCGTGCCGAGACCGGAGAGGAAGCGCTTCCCTTTCAACGAGAAGAACAGCGCGGCGAGGGTGAGGACGACCACGGCAAGCCCGAAATAGAGGTGCATGTCCATGGCACGGCCCGAGTAATCCTCAAGCTCCATCAACAGGTAGCCGACCACCGTGGCCCCGATCCCGCTGAGGAAGCTCAGCCAGAGCACGAAGGGCTGGGCGGGCCGGAGGTGGGAGAAGGCGGTGAAATAGCCGAGGAACTCCATCGCCAAGGCGAGGAAGATCAGGCCGATGGGCAGGTGGACGATGAGGACGTGGAAGCGGGCGACGAAATGGAGGAAGCCCCCCGGCTCGGACCCATTGCGGTAGGCGAACCAGATCGCGCCGATCAGCGCGGCCCAGACGACGCCGATGAGGAGCGCCAGTTTGACCGAGGTTTTTTGGGGAACTCCGTGCTTCACGAAATGACTCATGGGCGATCATCGCGCGAAGGTGCTTAGCGGTCAATTGCCGTGTTGGCGTGCAAAAACGGACCATAAGGGGCCGTCTGGAGCCACCGCAGCCGGGCGATTCCGGGTTTGGCCTACGGCGACCGCTGATTTTCGCTGATTTTTGGGGCTGAGAAAATCAGCGCAGATCAGCGCCAATCAGCGGTCCCGAAGCCGTTTCGGATTTCGGGCTTCGGATTTCGCATTTGCGAGCGCCAGCGAGCCAGCGTAAACCTCCGCCATGA
The DNA here is from genome assembly GCA_002344525.1 of Akkermansiaceae bacterium UBA2367. Taxonomy (GTDB): domain Bacteria; phylum Verrucomicrobiota; class Verrucomicrobiia; order Verrucomicrobiales; family DEV007; genus Arctic95D-9. Next base: position 57,533 of record DDTJ01000075.1, on the reverse strand, counting down.
GTTCCCACCAACATCTCTACTTCATGGGCGTCTGCGGCACTGCGATGGGTTCCGTGGCCGCAGCCTTCCGCGACGCGGGCTGGCGCGTGACCGGTTCCGACTCCTCGGTCTACGACCCGATGAAGTCCTTTCTCGAAGGACGCGGCATCTCCATCCTCGACGGCTACAAGGCCGAAAACCTGCCCGACGACGTGGACCTCTTCGTGATCGGCAACGCCCAGAGCCGCGGCAACCCGGAGGTCGAGGAGGTGCTGCGCCGCAAGCTCCACTACGTCTCCCTGCCCGAACTGCTCCGCGAACAGGTCCTGCGGGGGAAACGCAACTTCGTCGTCTCCGGCACCCACGGGAAGACGACGACCTCCTCCCTCCTCGCTTGGATTCTCGAATCGGCCGGCCTCTCCCCCGATTTCGTCATCGGCGGCATCCCCGAGAACCTCGGCCAAGGAGCGCGTTTCGCCGGGTCGGAGATCGTCGTCCTCGAAGGCGACGAATACGACTCCGCCTTCTTCGACAAGCGCTCCAAGTTCGTCCACTACCTGCCCGAGCTGGTCATCGTGAACAACTTGGAGTTCGACCACGCCGACATCTTCGAAAACCTCGACGCGGTGAAGAGGACCTTCGGCCACCTCGCCCGGCTCGTTCCGGAGAACGGCCTCGTCCTTCTCAACGGCGACGACGCGAACGCCCTCGAAGTCTTCTCCAAGCAGGGCCACAGCCCAATGAAGCGCGTCGGCCTCGGCCCGGATTGCGAAGCCCGTCTCACCGACCTCGACTACCGCCCCGACGGCACCGCCTTCACGTTGGAAGGCGAGCGCTACGAGACCGGGATGAACGGCGAATACAACGTCCGCAACGCAGCCATGGCCATCACCGCCGCCCGCTTCGCCGGGGTCGCACCCGAGGCCATCCGCGCCGCCGTCGCCGCCTTCCGCAGCGTGAAGCGGCGGCAGGAGGTGAAGGGAACCACGGCCCGCGGCATCGTCGTCGTGGACGATTTCGGCCACCATCCCACCGCGATCCGCGAGGCCATCGCCGGGATGCGCCGCCGCTTCGAGGGCGCGAGGCTCTGGGCCGTCTTCGAGCCGCGCTCGAACACGACCCGCCGCCGCGTCTTCCAGGAAACCCTCGCCGAGGCCCTCGGCCAAGCGGATGGGGTCTGCCTCGCCGCCGTGGCCCGCGCCGGGCTCCTCGCCGAGGACGAGCGGCTCGACACCGACCTCCTCATGAAAACCCTCCGCGACCGCGGCCTGCCCGCTTTCTACGAATCCGACGCCGACGCCATCGTCTCCCGGCTCGAAGCCGAGGCCCGCGACGGGGACGTGATCGTCGTGTTCAGCAACGGAGGATTCGACGGAATCCATGGAAAATTGCTGGAAAAACTGTGATTTCCGCGATTTTTCGAGACGAACTGGAAGGATCGAGGCTAGCGTTGGCGGCTTGAACCTGCCGCCCTTCCTCCAGAATCTCACCGTCGCGATTGTGTGGATCGCGTCCGGCGGTGCCGTGTTGGCTGGCGAGGATCAGGCCCATCCTGCCCGTCATCCCGACGAGCGTCTCCATTCCCTCGAAGCTGACTACGAGATCCGCCGCGATGGAACCGTCGCCTTCGAGCAGCGTTTCCGCCTCGGCGTGGCAGGGTCGATGATCCGGCGGGGACCGATATTGAACTACCTCACCGTCTTCTCCGGGCCAGGCGGGCTCATCCTCGACAACGAACTCGAAGTCGCCGAAGTCCTCCGCGACGGCGAACCCGAGCCCTTCCGTGTCGAGCGGGGGGAAGGCTTCCTCTCCCTTTACGTGGGTTCGGCGGAACGCGAACTGGAGCACCGCGTCCACGACTACGCCATCCGCGGGTCCATGCGGGCCGATTGGCGCAGGGGCGAGGGCGAATTCTCGACCATTTTCGATCTCGTCGGTCCCCTGCCCCGGCTTCCCCTCGACGCGGCTTCGGCCACGATCCGCCTGCCCGAGGGCGTGGCCTTCTCGCGCTTCACTCCTTCGGCCACCGGAGTCGATCCCGCCGCCGAGCGGCATGGCCCCGCCGTCGCCGCCGAAGCGGCTGGGAACGTCCTCTCCGTCCGCAGCACCACGCCGATGGGCGAGGACCGCACCTTCTTCGTCAACCTCGCCTGGCCTTCCGCAGGGTTCGCGATGAAAAGCCAATGGCTCCAAGTGATGCGCCAGCATCCGAGGCTGCCCCTCGCCGGATTCTCCTCGATCCTGCTGGCCTGGGCGCTCGGCGTGCTGGTGATAAGGATGGTGCGGAAAAGGCGCGCCTGACCGGGTTGGATGCGCGACCGAACCCAGTTGGGCGGAATGGCCTACGGAACACGCGGAAAACACGGAAGGGTTTGATTCTTGGGCGGTTCCTGTATGGTGTCGGCCATGGGCAACATCCTATATCGGCAGGAGAGCTACCAAATTCGCGGCGCTTATTTCGAGGTCTACAAGGAGAAGGGGTGCGGAACTTCGGCCATTTCCCGAAAGTCGAGATCGAACGTTTCCTGAACCTCAGTGATCGCTCCATCCCGGAGCAAATCCCCAATTTGAATCCAAGCCAAAGCCCCATCGATCCGGCATGAGATCCAACGCTCTTCTCCTTTTCCTTTCCGTGTTTTCCGCGTGTTTCGTAGGCCACCCGCTCCTCGCCACGGATCTCTTCGACCGATCCAATCTCGCGGCTTGGTGCATCGTGCCCTTCGACGCGAAGAAGCGCTCCCCGGAGGAACGCGCCGAGATGGTCGCGAAACTGGGCCTCACGAAGATCGCCTACGACTGGCGGCAGGAGCACGTCCCCGAATTCGAACGCGAGATCCTCGCCTATCAAAAACACGGCATTGAATTCTTCGCCTTCTGGGGAATCCATGACGAGGCCCTCGCCCTTTTCGAGGAACACCGGCTCAGCCCCCAGATCTGGGTCATGCTCCAGCCCTCGGGCGAAACACAGGAGGAGAAGGTCAAGTCCGCTGCCGAAGCCCTCCTTCCGGCCTTGGAGAAGGCGAAAAAGATCGGCAGCAAGGTCGGCCTCTACAACCACGGCGGCTGGGGCGGCGAGCCGGAGAACCTGGTCGCGGTCTGCGAACACCTGAAGACCCATCACCAGATCGAGAACGTCGGCATCGTCTACAACCTCCACCACGGCCACAGCCACCTCGATCGGCTCCCCGCCGCGATCGAGGCGATGAAGCCTTGGCTGCTCTGTTTCAACCTCAACGGCATGGATGTCGCGGGCGACGAGAATGGCCGCAAAATCCTGCCCCTCGGCGTCGGAACCGAGGACGTGAAGGTGCTGCGCCAGCTCCGCGCGAGCGGCTACAGCGGTCCCGTCGGCCTCCTTAACCACACGGACGAGGACGCCGAGGGTCGGCTCCTCGACAACCTCGACGGACTCGCCTGGCTCCTGCCCCAACTCGACGACAATCCGCCCGCCGAGAAGCCGACATACCGCACTTGGTCGGAGGGAGGGAAATCCGAAACCCGGAATCCGAAATCCGAAGTTCGGGAGGCGGAGAGCGTCGCTTCCTTGAACGGGGCCTTTGGATCGGCGCTTTCCGGGGGTCTCGTCCTCGATGGCGATGCGGAATACCACACCCTACCCTTCACCATCGAATGCCGGGCAAAACTGGAAGGCAAGGAGCGATACAACATCCTCGTCGCCTGCAATCCGAAGTCGGCAGGCACGCACTGGGAGCTCTACACCCATGCGAAGCGCGGCACCTTGGCGCTTTATCTGCCCGGACGCGGCGGGGACTATGACTCCGGCGTCGATGTCTGCGACGGGAAATGGCACAACTTGGTCGCCAGCGTGGACCAGGCGCTCGTGACCCTCTGGATCGACGGGAAGAAGGTGCTCGAAAAGCCGACCGGAGCCAGCGAAGGACTCGTTCGGCACGCCAATGTGGAGTCCATCGCCTTCGGCCGCCTCGTCGAAGGCGGGATCGGCTGCGACGGAATCCTCGACGACGCGCGCCTCTCGCGCGGAGTGATGCGCCCCCGCCCCGGCAACGCCTCGCGCGAGCGCATGGACAACACCCTCGGCCTGTGGAATTTCGACGACCTCGACGCGCTCACGGGAGGAGCGAAAGCGCCCGTCCCCGCCCCCTTCGCGCCCGATCCCGCCCCCCTCGATCCCGCGACGAACGAGCATTGGCGCGAAACGGTGAACCGCGAGCGCGTCTTCGATTTCTACGGAAAGCAGGCCCTCGCCTTCCTCGACGCGGACCCGCCCCCCGCCTTGATCCCTCCCTTCACCGGGCTCGACGGCGGCAAGCAGGGCCATTGGGGCAACCAGAACGACCAAGTCACCTGGAAGGACGGACGCTGGGCCGAGGGCGATCTCGGGAATCTCTTCAGCGGCGTCTTCAAGGGCGCGGGACTCACCTTGCCGAAGGGCGTCTGCGTGCGCTTCGACGACCGCGCCGCCGTCTTCGATCCTGAGACCCTGAGCTTCCCGGTGGTCTGGAAAGGTGGCTTTGTCAGGCTCAACGACCACCGCCACGGCTTCATGTCCGGCGCACCCATGGACGGGGAGGTCGTCGCGAAATCCGAGGGGAAACGGCAGGGTCGCTACCTCGGCTTCTACCGTCACGGGAAGGAGGTCGTCTTCGCCTACGAGGCCGATGGCCGCACGCATTACCTGAACGCTCGAGGCGACGCGGAGGAGGCGCTCGCAGCGCTCACGAAAGGCGGTCCCGCGCAATGGCCGCAGTGGATCGAGACGAAGGGCGAGGTCGGAACCCAGCAGCCTTTCGCGACCGACCGCATCGCCGTGCCCTTCGACAATCCCTACGGGACGCTCTTCTTCCTCACCGCGCACGACTTCTTCGACGACGGCAGCGCGGCGGTCACCACGATGACCGGAGAAGTCTGGCTCGCGCGCGGCATCGACGAGACCTTGGAGAAGGTGCGCTGGAAGCGCTTCGCCACCGGCCTGCACCAGCCGCTCGGGATGAAGATCGTCGAGGGGAAAATCCACGTCCTCGGCCGCGACCAGATCACCCGCCTCCACGACCTCAACGGCGACGACGAGGCCGACTTCCACGAATGCGTCACCAAGGCGATGCAAACCTCGCCCGGCGGGCACGACTTCCTCGTCGGCTTGGAGCTCGACGGCGAGGGGCGCTGGTATTTCACCTCGGGCAACCAAGGACTCTGCCGTGTGAATCGCGACGACTCGCTCGAAGTCCTCGCCACCGGATTCCGCAATCCGAACGGCCTCGGTCTCTCCCCCGACGGACGTTTCCTCACCACCAGCGTGCAGGAAGGCGACTGGACGCCCGCAACGAGCCTCTGCCAAGTCGAACTCGGAGCGAACGAAGGGGCGCACTTCGGCGCGGGCGGACCGAAGGACGGCAAAGCCCCTGAGCCCGTCCTGCTCTACCTGCCGCGCGGCGAGGACAACTCCGCGAGCAGCCAAGCCTTCGTCTCCGGCGAGGCGTGGCAGGCGCTCGCGGGCGACGGCAACCTCGTCCACCTCTCCTCCGGCGGCGGCAGCGCCTGGCTCGTGATGCGCGAGAAGGTGAAGGACCGCTGGCAGGCCGCCGCGCTGCGGATCACGGGGAATTTCGACTCCGGCCCGCAATGCGCCCGCTTCCATCCCCGCGACGGGCAGCTCTACGTGACCGGCTTGCAGGGCTGGGGCACCTACACGCCGCTCGACGGCTGCTTCCAGCGCGTCCGCTTCACCGGAGGCGCGCCCGTGCCAATCGCCTTCGAGACACGGGAGAACGGGGTGCTCGTGCGTTTCGACGAAGCCCTTCCCGAATCCGCAGCGGAGGCGGCGAAGACCTTCGCGCAGACTTGGACCTACCGATACAGCGCCGCCTACGGTTCGCCGGAATATTCCCTGCACCATCCCGACACCCCCGGCCACGACCCGCTGGAGGTCCGCAGCGTGCAGCGCCTCGACGGAGGCAATGCGATCTTCGTCGAGATCCCGCAGATCCTTCCGGCGGGACAGGTCCACCTCCGCCTCGGCACGGGGCAGGATCTCTTCCTGACCGTCCACGAGTTAGGCGAGCCCTACACCGCTTTCCCCGGCTACACGAAGATTCCGAAGACGCACCACGCCGCGCAGATCGGCCTGGTCGCGCCCGCTCCTTCGAAGCCGAATCCCTGGGCCGGCGGCGCGGCAGGACGCGAGATCGTCGTGGATGCGGACGTGGGATTGCAATTCGTGCAGAAGGAGCTCCGGGTGAAGGCGGGCGAACGGATCACCCTCGTCTTCAAGAACCCCGACCTCGTCCCGCATAACTGGCTCCTCGCCAAACCTGGCAGCCTCCAGAAGCTCGGCGAGTTGTGCAACCTCATGATCACCGACCCGCAGGGACTCGCCCGCCACTACGTGCCCGAGTCCGACGAGGCGCTCGTCTGGACCGACATGGTCAATCCGAAGGGCGAGTTCACGATCCATTTCGACGCCCCGGCGGAGAAGGGCGACTACCCCTACCTCTGCACCTTCCCAGGGCATTGGATGGTGATGAACGGCGTGATGAAGGTGGAGTGAGCGGACGCGGAGGACCCGGCGGGAGCCTTTGTAGCGCCGCTCAACACGCCGCCCGCTCGTATCGGATCTTCGAAATCGCCTTCAACAAATTTCGCGCCGCTTCGGATTGCGGATTCGCAAACAACTCCTCGGCTCCGGCGACTTCGACGATCCTCCCCGCCTCCATCACCGCGATGCGGTCGGCGAGGTAGCGCACCACGGAAAGGTCGTGCGAGATGAAGACCATCGTCAGGTCCAGTTCCTCGCGCAGCTTCAGGAGCAAGTTGAGGATCTGCGACTGGATCGAGACGTCGAGGGCCGAGACCGGCTCGTCGGCGAGGACGAGCTTCGGCTCGGGACCGAGGGCGCGGGCAATGGCGATGCGCTGGCGCTGCCCGCCGGAGAACTCGTGCGGGTATTTGCGCAGATAGCGGGCGTCGAGTCCGACCCGGGCCATCAGCGCGGCCACGGCGGATTCGAGGGCGGAACGGTCTCGGCGCAAGTCCGGATGCCGGGTTATGATCGCCTCGGCGAGGGTGCTGAAAACCGTCATCCTCGGGTTGAGCGAGGCGTAAGGGTCTTGGAAGATCATCTGGAAGTCGCGCCGCCGCTTGCGGATCTCGCGCAGAGGCAGGTCGGCGAGGCGCTCGCCCTCCAGCACGACGCTGCCCGAGGTCGGGGCGAGGAGCTGCATGACGAGCTTCGAGAGGGTCGATTTGCCGCAGCCGCTCTCGCCGACGAGGCCGAGGATCTCGCCTTTTTCGATCGAGAGGGAAACCTCGTCGACCGCGCGGATCACGGTCCTGCGAGGAACCGGCCAGCCCTCGCGGCGGACGAAGTGGCGGCTGAGGTGTTCGAGTTCGAGATAGGCCATGGAACGGCGATGCCGGGAGGAATGTATCCGACATCCGGCGTTTCGCCTTCGTTTTTCGGGGAGGGTGGAAAAGGGAGTTGTGTGGTTTCGGCCCCAAGGAGCGGGACTTTTCAAGTCCCGTCTGGTCGAAGGGGACTTGAAAAGTCCCCCTCCTTTGCCTTGGGAATCTCACGTCCACTATTTCCACTGGACTCCCCGGCGAGCGTCCCCACCTTTCCCGCGTGAGACTCTACAAGGAGACTGTCGAAACCCCGTCGAAGGACTATTCCGGCATCGGAATCCTCCTGAGCAACGTCCTTGCCATCGTCTACGCGCTGATCGCCGGATGGGATCTCGGGGCGATGATGGGCGTCTACTGGGTGCAGAGCGTCATCATCGGATTCTTCCATTTCTTCCGCATCCTCCTCCTGAAATCCTTCTCCACGGAGGGCTTCACGAGCAACGGCCAACGGGTTCCGGAAACCTCGGCGGGAAAGAGGAGCACGGCCTTCTTCTTCGCGGTCCACTACGGGTTCTTCCATTTCGGCTACGCCATCTTTCTCATCGTCCTCGCCGTCGAGGGCGAGGGCAACCCGGTCGCGGGACTCGGAGCGGGATTCGTCTGGTTCCTTCTCTCCGTGCTCGGATTCCTCTTCGGCCACGGCTACTCCTTCTACCAGAACGTGAAGGCCGACCTCACCGGACGCCCGAATCTGGGAACGATGATGTTCCTCCCCTACGCCCGCGTCATTCCGATGCATCTCATGATCCTCCTCGGGAGCCAGATGGGATCGGGCCTCGCCTCCCTGCTGCTCTTCTCCGGCCTCAAGACCGGGGCGGACTACCTGATGCACATCGTGGAGCACCGGTTTCTCCAGAAGAAGGCGAAGACGCCATGAAGGAACCGGAAGATGCGGTTCAGCGAACACCTGGCTTTCCAAACGCCGCCTTGAACGCCTCCGTGGTGGCGGGCCATTCCCGCTCGCGCTGGTGCAACTCGCCGGGGTAGTCCGCGTCGGAATTCCAGTAGGTGTGGCTGCGCACGCCGTTGTCGCGGAGGAAGGCGGCCATGGCCTCCACGAAGCGCCCGCCATTCAGACCCCAGACTCCCCATTCGTCGATCTGGAAAGGCTTCCCCTTGGCCTTGGCGAAGGCCAGCATGCCGCCCACAGCCCACTCATTGTAGCCATGGGGGCTGACGCGCTTTTCCCAAGCCTCCAGAGGATCGTTGGTCTCCCAGCCCTCGCCGCCCATGGCCTTGGGCTTCCAATAGAGGTCGTGGCCCACGATGTCCACATATTCATCCCCCGGCCACATGGGGCGCGGATCGCTGGCCCCCTCGCTGGTGGAAAAGCTGAAGCGGAATCGCTCGCCACCCTTCACCCCGCGAAACACGCCATGGAAGCGCCGCCAAGACGCGATGAAGTCGGGGATCTGTTCCTGCTTCGAGCCGCCCACGCCCCACGCGAACCATTCGCCGTTCATCTCATGGCTGGGACGGATGACGATGTCGTAACCGCCCGGATTGTTGGCGACGATGGACTCCGCCAAGCATCTCCAATGGTCGTCGTAGGCCCCCGTCTTCGCCTCGGCGTAGCTCGCGCCTTGGATGATGATGGGTACGTCGTAGACGAGACGGCGGTCACCGCGCTCGCCATAGACCGTTTGGCTCAGCCAGTCCGCGTAACGGTAGTTCTCCCATTTGTGGTAATCCACCGTGCAGAGGATCACATCCACCGGTCGGCCCAGCCATGCCTCGAAGTCCAACACGCGCTGCATGGAGTTCCCTCCGTAGACACCGAGCAGCGGCTCCGCCGCCGGGACAGGGATGGCAGGGAGCAACGCCAAGGCGGCAAGGAGCGGCAACCTGCGCCGCAGCGACGGTCGGGAGGGGGAAGAGGGAATCGGGGTGCCGATTTCAGAACCCGCGAAGGTCGCCACGCATTGGGCATGGTTGCAGACTCCGTTCATTTCCGCGATCAGGGTCGGTCGCTCTCCGGCTTCATCCATTGATCGGCAAGCGAGTCCAAGCTGGAACCCAAGACCGTGCGGCGAACGACCAATTCCTTGCCGACCTTCTCAAAACCCCAAGTCTCCTCGACATAACGAGGGTCTTTCACCGTGATCCCCTTCGTCTTGAAACGCGGGACACGGACCTTTCCCGTACGGTCGGTTCTCCGGTGGTCATCTTGATGGATCGAGTGAACGATCAAGGCGGCAAAGGGGAGGCTGTGGCCATCCTCGGCCACCAACGTGATGCTTCGGTTCATCACCTTCGGCGAAACGAGGAGCCAGAGAATCGCCAGCAGAGCGATCAAGGCAACCGCCGACCGGACTTTGGCGGCGGCACCCGAACTCCGTCGCCCCTTCCGCTCCCATCGCCCCAGTTGGAAGCCAGGGACGAAGAGACCCGCAACCATCTCAACCAAGGCGAACGACAGGTTCACGCAAGGAACGGCCACGGAGCACAATGCCTCGAACAGCATCACAAAAAAGGCGATGACCGCATCGAGGATCATAGTCGATCAAGCAAGCGTCGTCGCCAGACAGCCCGGACAATCCTGCACCCAATGCGCCGTCTCCAACTCCACGAGCGCGGGCCGCGTGCCGGCGTGCGCGGGCGCTCCCTCGCGGGTCTCGCAGCGGGGTGCGAAGGCGCAGCCGGAAATCTCGTTCGCCAAATTCGGAGGCAGGCCGGGGATGGTGTAGAGCTCGCGCCCTTTCTCCTGCATCGCCGGGATGGATCGCTGCAAGGCGCGGGTGTAGGCGTGGCGCGGCTTCGTGAACAAGGTCGCGACGGGAGCGCGCTCGACGAAGCGTCCGGCGTACATCACGTTCACGTAGTCGCAGACTTCGGAGACGACGGCGAGGTCGTGGGTGATGAAGATGACGGCGGTGCCCAGTTCCTGCTGCCGCGCCCGGATGAGGTCGAGGACCTGCCGTTGGATCGTCACGTCGAGGGCCGTGGTCGGCTCGTCGGCGATGAGGATCTCGGGCCGGGTGACTAAGGCCATGGCGATCATGACCCGCTGCCGCATCCCGCCGGAGAACTCGTGCGGGTAGGAGTGGATGCGGCTCGCCGGATCGGGGATGCCGACGGCGGCGAGCTCGTCGATGGCACGGGCGAGGGCTTCGCTCTTGGACAAGCCGAGGTGGAGCCGGAGCGGCTCGACCAGTTGCGTCGAAATCCGCAAATAGGGATTCAACGAGGTCATCGGGTCCTGGAAGATGAAGCTGATGCGGCGTCCCCGGATCGTGCGCATCTCCGCCTCGGGCAGCTTCAGCAGATCGACTCCGCCGAAACGCGCTTCGCCGCCTTCGATGCGGCCCGGCGGCATGGGGATGAGGCCGAGGAGGGAGTAGCAAGCCACCGACTTGCCCGAACCGGACTCGCCGACGATGCCGACGGTCTGCCCCGCCTCCACGTCGAAGGAGATCCCGTCCACCGCCCGCACGACGCCGTCGCGGGTGTGAAAGTGGGTTTTCAGATCGCGGACTTCGAGGAGGGCCATGGGTCACGGGTCATGGGTCACGGATGAAAGCCAGCCGACGAGACGGCATTTGCTCATGTCGAAAGGGGAGAAATGGAGGACGACCTCGCGACCGAGAGGATCGTCGCCATCGGGGAGATGCGGCCCTTTCCGCTCGACGATGGCGTAGGCGCGGTAGCCGTTGGCCATCTCGACGCGGTAGAGGCGGCCCGGCTCGCGGACTTCGACGACGCGGCCGACGGCTTCGATGGGGGGGCGCTCCGGCATGGGTCAGGAGTCGATGTTCGCGGGGAACGAGGGGCAGAGGCCGGAGCTTTCCAACTCGCCGTCCGTGCTGAAAAACGCGATCTCGCCTCCGGGCGAAGCGATCCAGACCTCCTCGGCACCCGCTTCGAAATAGAGGCGCTTCTTCTCCTCGATCTCGGCCCGCGTGTTGCCGGGCGAAAGCACTTCGACGCAAATCTCGGGAGCGATCGTGAGGACGTTCCGGCGCAAGCCCTCCTCGACGCGGCGGTTCGACACCCAGACGACATCGACTCCTTTGACGCCGCCGTTGGTGGAGATGGGACACAAGGGGAGGACGCTCCCCTCCTCCGACGGAGCTGCCTCGCTCAACGCGAAAAAGATGCGGCTTTGCAAGTCGCTGTGTTCAAATCCCGGAAGAGGGGACATGACGATCTGACCATGCTTGTTCGTTTCGATCCGATACTCCAGCGAGGCCAAGAACGGATCGGCTTCCAACTCGCCCCAGCGGGCGAGATTGAACTCCTGCTGGTCGGCGACCTCGGGAATGGTGGCGAGGACTGCGCTCATGACCTCAGGATAGCGGGGATCGCGGACTCGCGCAAGCGGCCCCGGCCCGTCACACGATGGTTCCGGGGAACTCGGGCACCTTCGCCGACCGTTCGCGGGCCGCTTCCTCCGGGCCATGGAAGAAGCGCATCGTCCCGTTCGTCTCGCAGAACCACACCTCCTCGGCCCCCTCCTCGAAATAGAGCCGCTTCTTCTCCTCCAGTTCGCTCCGCGTGTTGCTGGGGGAACGGACCTCGACGCAGATTTCGGGGCATTCGAGAAAGCAGGCCCGGTCATCGAGGCTGCCCCACTTCTCCGGCGAGCACCATGCCACATCGACCGCTTTCACCCCGTCGCGGGTGGAGACGGGGCATTCGGAGACGACTTTGCCTCCAAGGAGGAGTTTTTTCAGCAGGTAGGCGATTTCGCTCTGCTTGTTTCCGTGGCTGGGGGCGGGTGGCGGGGACATGACGATCTGACCGTGCCGGTCGGTTTCGATGCGGTAGTCGAGCGAGGCGAGGAAAGGATCGTCGAGCAGCCTCTCCCACACGGCCAGATTGAAGGCGTGACGGTCGGTCTCGGCCAGCTCGATGGCAGGATGCTCCAGCACGGTGCTCATGGCGGCACTCTACGGCACCGGGCCGACGACCGCAATTCCTCCTTCTCCCAAGAGCGTCATCCTTGCCACCCCGGAAAATCCCGCTCCGCCGCAAAAAAGCGGTTGCCCCGCGCCCCGGATTCACTCATTTAGCGCCCCCATGGCACGCATCAACGAAAACTTCCTCAAGCTCAAGGCCGGCTACCTCTTCCCCGAGATCGCCCGGCGCGTCAACGCCTTCACCGAGGCCAATCCCGAAGCCGCGAAACGGCTCATCCGCTGCGGCATCGGCGATGTCACCGAACCTCTCCCCGAGGCCTGTCGCCAAGCCATGCACGAGGCCATCGACGAACTCGGCAGCTCCGCCACCTTCAAAGGCTACGGCCCCGAGCAGGGCTACGCCTTCCTCCGCGAGGCCATCGTCGAGAACCAGTACGCCGGGCTCGGCATCTCGCCGGACGAGGTTTTCATCTCCGACGGTTCGAAGTGCGACACGGGGAACATCCTCGACATCTTCGGCCCCGGCAACGTCATCGCCATCACCGACCCGGTCTATCCGGTCTACGTCGATACGAATGTGATGGTCGGCAACACGGGCAACGCCGACGCCGCGGGTGCCTACGCGGGGCTCGTCTACCTGCCCTGCACGCCGGAGAACGGCTTCGTCCCCGCCATTCCCGAAGGTCATGTCGATCTCGTCTACCTCTGCTACCCGAACAACCCCACCGGAGCCACCGCGACGCGCGCCCAGCTCGAAGCCTGGGTCGCCTACGCCCGCCGGGAGAAGGCCATCATCCTCTACGACGCCGCCTACGAAGCCTTCATCCAAGACCCCGAACTGCCGCGCTCCATCTTCGAGATCGAGGGAGCGCACGAATGCGCCATGGAGTTCCGCAGCTTCTCGAAGAACGGCGGCTTCACCGGGGTGCGTTGCGCCTACACCGTGATCCCGAAAGCGCTCAAGGGCAGCACCGCCGACGGCGGGGAGCAGGCCCTCCATCCGCTCTGGTCGCGCCGCCACAGCACGAAGTTCAACGGAGCCAGCTACCCCGTGCAGAAAGGGGCCGCCGCCGTCTTCTCCGAGGCGGGCAAGGCGCAGGTCGCCGCGCTGATCGAAGGCTACATGGGCAACGCCAAGCTCCTCCGCGAAGCCGCCTCCGCCGCCAGGCTCGCCGTCTATGGCGGAGTCAACGCACCCTACGTCTGGGTCGCCTGCCCGGCGGGACTGACCTCGTGGGACACTTTCGACAAGATGCTGCACGAAGCCAACGTGGTCATCACGCCCGGCTCCGGCTTCGGCGCGGCGGGCGAAGGCTACTTCCGCATCTCCGCCTTCAACTCGCGGGCGAACGTGGAGGAAGTCTGCCGCCGCATCCGCGAGATTTTCGGCTGACCTCGTGACCCATGACCCATGACCCATGACCCCCAGCGCGTCCGCGTCGGCGCGGTCCAACTCCAGATGCGGCCCCTCACCGATCTGGCGGCCTTCTTCGACCAAGTCAGCTTCTTCATCGAGGCGATGGCGGGCTACGGAGCGGATTTCGTCTGCTTCCCCGAATACGTGAACGCCCCCCTCATGGCCCCGTGGAAGGACGAGGGCACCCCCGCCGCGATCCGAAAACTGGCCGAACTGACCCTCCCGACACGCGACTTCTTCTCCCGCGAAGCCGTCGCCCGCCGGATCAACATCGTCACCGGCAGCCTTCCCCTCGTCGAAGACGACCGCCTCCACAACGTCGTCTACCTCTGCCGCCGCGACGGCAGCGTCGAGGAGCAGCGCAAAATCCACGCGACCCCGAGCGAGGAGAGCGAATGGCGGATGAGCGGCGGCGACGCCCTGCGCGTCTTCGACACCGACGCGGGGAAAGTCGGCATCCTCATCTGCTACGACGTCGAGTTCCCCGAACTCGGACGCCTCCTCGCCGACGAGGGCTTGCAACTCCTCTTCGTGCCTTTCTGCACCGACACTGCCTCGGGCTACCACCGCGTCCGCCACTGCGCCCAAGCCCGCGCCATCGAGAACGAATGCTACGTCGTCGCGGCTGGCAGCGTCGGCAACCTGCCCGGCGTCGCGAACATGGATTTCCAATACGCCCGCTCCGCCGTCTTCTCCCCGAGCGACTACGGCTTTCCTGAAAACGCCATCGTCACCGAGGCCCCGGTCGGAATCGAGACGGCCCTCGTCGCCGAGCTTGATCTCCGATCACTTGACCGTCTCCACCGTCACGGCAGCGTGCGGAACCTGCGGCAGCGGCGGACCGATCTCTACGAGGTGCGCAGGACGCGGTAGGGCGGGCGGCCTTTGGCCGAGTTGAGAGGGGATAGTTGAGAGTATCTGGACCAGCGAATGGTTTCGATGCGGCAATTCTCCCTTCGGGTGAATCCAAGTTTCGGCGTAAGCCGCTCCCTTCCGCCCTCTCAACTCTCAACTCTCAACTACCGCCCCCTACCCACCACACAGAGCCGCGATCAAGGCCGCCATTTCCTCCTCGACACTTCCTTCGCCGCTCACGGTTTGCGCAATCTCCGCTTTCACGGCGGCGCGGAAACGCTTGCGGAGACGGTGGATCGCCACCTTCAAGGCCCCCTCGCCCATGCCAAGCCTCCCGGCGGCCTCGGCCTGCGACGGAGTCCCCGCGTCGCCCGTCAGCCAAGGCTTCAGCACATCGAAATGATCCCCCTTCCCGCTCCCGCGCAGTTCCGCTTCGACCGTGGCGAGGGCGCGGGCCAGAACGGTGATCGCCCATTGGCGGTCGAAGGCGGCATCCGGGGCCTCGGCCCTCTCGTCGGCGATCTGCCATCCCGTTCCGGCCTCCGTTGTTTCCGCTCCGATGGCGACATGGCCGCGTCCGCCTCCACGCTTGGCCGCGTTCGCCCGCTCCCGCTGATCGGCGGCGAATCGTTTCAGCGCCATCAGCAGATAGGTCCGGAACCGACCGAGCATGGGGTCGGCTCCCGCGATCATTCCCCCGGCGAGCAGTCTGGCGAAGAAATCGTGGGCGAGGTCGCGGGCGGCATCCTCGGTCCGCCCGTCGCGGCGCAGAAAGGCCACGACCGGGGCGTAGTAGGCCTCGCACAGCTCGCCCAGCGCCGCCCGGGAAACGGCATCGTCGCCTTTGGAACGGGACACCAGAGTCCAGCGTGTCTCGTGAAAGCGGGCGCTCATGGCAGGGGCGGAAGCACGGTCGAGAGATGCACCGTTTGGATCGCTCTCGACCTCATTTGAAAGGAGACGATCTCGTCCAGAGGCACGGCGAAGCTCACCTTCTCCACCCTTCCTTCCCCTTCCACACCGCCACGGGACCATTCGCCAGATCCCAAGCGGCGGCCACCTTTCAGAATGGCGATCGCGTCGTATTGCCGATCGTCGTCCCTCCTCGTCCACGCCACAAACGCCTTCCCGTCGCTGCCAGTTCCGACGGCGGCAAAATGGCATCCCTTGTCGAGGGCCATCTGTCCCTTGAAGTCGCTCGGAACCGATCTGCCCAGTTTCCAAGGACCGATGCCGTAACGGCATTGCAATCCGACCTCCTTGGGCAGGCTCCCCACCCGCCCCGGACTGGCCACGAAGTCGAGGAGGCGGGGAGCTGGCTGCGAAGCCGCCCACGCCGTGGAGCATATGCTCGCGTCACGATTCTCCAGCGCTCTGCCCTTCAGGCTGACGAGGCGCACCTCCAGTTGGCTGTAGCGGTCGAAGTCGGGATGCTCGAACCATAGCTGGAGCCAGCAATCTTCCGGATTCTCCGTCTCGACGTCCCCTCCCGAGGAGGCCTCGATCAAGGGCATCGACTCCGCATCGTCCGCGGGATCGCCGTCCCGGTTCCATACCGGCCACGACCAGTCTGTCCCATTCTGTTTCAGCCGCAGAAAGCGCAGGTCCGCGATTCTGCCGAGCGCCTTCGCCGAGCCTTCGTCGATGGCTTCCCCCGCCACCGATGGCCCACGCCCGGCTGGCAGAAAGTTCTTCGGGGAGTACGGCAACACCCACTTGGACACAGCAGCTATCATCGCCAGCGCGAGAACGAACCAGAACGCCGCCTTCGAAGACGCGGAACCCTGGAAGCGGCCACCCGACTCCGCCCGCAAGCGACGGCGCGTCCACCATGGCACCAGATACATGATTCCCACAAGGGGGACCCATAGATAGCCGAGCACCGACTGGTAGGGATAGATCGAGGCGAGCCATTGCGTCAGAACAGGCATCTCGCCGAGCTCCGCCGCCACATGGACGGCATCGACATGCCTGCCCATGCCCTGATGGGCGAAGACCCTGCCGCCGATGGCATGCCAGCCGACCGCGGACCCGCCCATCGAATGCCAGCCGACGGCGAGTCCGCCGAGGGAAAGCCCGCCCACGCTGAACCCTCCCAAGGCGAGGAGCAATCCCACCGCCAGTCCGCCGAAGGAGATCAGGCCAATGCCCGCGCCACCGAACGCCACGCCCCCGATGGCCATCCCTCCGCAGGCGAGCCAGCCCCGCGCGATGCCGCCGAAGGCGACGACTCCCCTCGCCCGGTCGCCGAAGGCGAAGAAGCCCCGCGCCTCGCGCGTGCGCCCGGTCTGCGGATCTCGCCCCATGACGACATGCAGCAGCGGCATTCCAAAAAGGGTGCGCCGCGACCGGTATTCGAAAGGCGACCAAGGTCTCGAAATCCCTTCCAGACAGCTCCCCGATGCCGTCCCGACCCCGGCGACCTGCGTCTTGAACTCCTCCGCGCTCTGCTGGCGGCGGCTCCGCTCCTTCTCAAGGGCACGGAAGACGACCTCGTCCATGCCTCCGCCGACATCGGCCTTCTCGGAAGGCGGCGCGAAGCGACCGATCGGCAGTTCGCCCGTCAGCATCTCGTAGAGCACCACGCCGAGGCTGTAGATGTCGGCCCGGTGATCGACGCTGGCGGGCTGCTCGAACTGCTCGGGGGCCATGTAGGGAGCGGTGCCGAGCCTCGCCCCGCTGCGCGTGAGCAGCGCCGCGTCGCCGCCCTCCTCGCCGACGATCTTCGCGATGCCGAAATCCGCGATCTTCACCCGGCCCTTCGAATCGAGGAGGATGTTCTCCGGCTTGATGTCGCGGTGCAGCACCCCTTGGCTGTGCGCGAACTGGAGGGCGTCGCAGAGCGCCGGAACAACCGCGAGGGCCTGCTCCGGCGTGAAGCGCCCCGCCCGCATCGCCTGACGGAGGTTCACCCCGTCGACATGCTCCATCACGAGATAACAGAACCCGCCGCTCTCGCCGAAGTCGTGGACGGCCACGACATGCGGATGGCTGAGACGGGCGAGCACCCGTCCCTCGCGGATGAAGCGCTCGGTGAAGCCCTCCGTCGCGGCGAGGGACTGGGGCAGCACCTTCAGCGCGACGAGCCGGTCGAGCTTCGGCTGCCGGGCGCGGAAGACGGCGCTCATCCCGCCATGTCCGATGAGCCCGAGGATCTCGAGTTCCGGGAAGGCATCGGCAATCTCCTCCATCGAGGGAAGATCGCCCGGAGCGAGCGATCCGCCCGCCCCTCCGTCCTCGGTCGGAATCGCGGCGGCGGCGAGGAGGGCTTCCGGATTCAAGCCATGCAGAGGGTCGGAGTCGGGGGAAGGCTCGTTCATGATACCGCCTGCATGGGGAATGCGGCGGCAAAGGTTACATGAAAAAAGCGCCTTTCCCGAAAATCATTTTGATCCCGGTCGGGTAACAAGTCGCATGGGCAGGATACCCATGCGACATCCCGTAAAACAAAGCGGGGCGGAATCTCTTCCGCCCCGCGCAAGTCCGGTGCTTTCCCGAACGATCACTGTCCCAGCCGCGCGACGATGCCGTGCAGCACGTCGAAATACTCCCGCAGTTCCGCCACCGACATGGTGAGGGGCGGGGCGACGCGGATGACCTTTCCGGCGAGCGGGCCGAGCAAATGCACGCCGCGCCCCTGCTCGTCGCCGAGGTAGGCGAGGCGCACGATCTCGTGGGCGACCTGTTCGGCGCTGAGGTCGCCGACGGCCTGACATTCGATGCCCCAGACAGTGCCTTCGCCACGAACATGAAGGATGGCGGGCAGTTCGTTCAGCTTCACGAGGCATTCCTCGATGGCGGCGCTCAGGGTGCGTCCTTGTCCGATCACATCCTCCTGCTCGAACTCGTCCAAGGTCGCGAGGACGGCGGCGCAGCCGAGGGGATGGGCGCTCCAAGTGTCCGAGCCCTCGCCGTAGCCGAGGCGGGCGAAGACGTCGGCGCGGCCCACGACGGCATCGACGGGCATCCCGTTGCCGAGGCCCTTGCCGAGGGTGACGAGGTCGGGTTCGACGCCGTATTCGCTGAAGGCATACATCGATCCGGTACGCCCGAAGTTCGCCTGGATCTCGTCGAGGAAGAAGAGCATATCGTTCTCGTGGCAGAACTCGGCGAGCATCTGCATGTATTCCTTCTGCGGATGGTAGGAACCGCCGCCGCCGAGGTAGGGCTCGGTGATGAGGACGCAAAGGCGGTCGCCGAACTCGGCCTTCAGCGCCTCCAGCTCGGCGCGGTAGGGCGCGAGGTCGAGGGGCTGGCGGCGCGCCTCAAGGCTGCGGCATTCCTCCTTCGGGAAGCTGATGAAGCGGACGCGGGGATCGCGCTCCTTGTCCGTCTCGCTGCCGGTGACTGCGCCGGAGAGGCCCTTCTTGCCGTGGAAGCCGCCGCGCGTCGCGAGGATGATCCCGTCGCCTGCGGGGCGCTTTGCGAGCGAGGCCCAGAGACCTTTTTGCACGGCTTCGCTGCCGCTCGCGGCCCAGAGGACCTGCTCAAGGCGCTTGCCGCCCGGTGTGGCCTGGAGGCTGGCGAGGAGTCGGCGGTTCGCCTCCATCTCGACGGAAGTCGCGGCGTTGTAGGAGGTCAAGGTGACGGCTTCGTGATAGCCGCTGTCTCCGGCAGCGTCTTCGAGGGCCATGTATTGCAGGACGCGTTTCCACCAGCGTTTGGGATGGTGGCCGAGGTTGGCGACGAGCACGCCGGAGGTGAAGTCGGCGAGCCTCCGCCCTTCGGGGGTGTAATGGTAGGACCCGGCACTGCGGGCGAGGACGGCGAGGCTCGACGTGCGGGTGCGCAGGCAGAGCGGTTCGGTCGCGACGAGGTCGTGGCGGAGGTGGTTCGAGGTGTTTTCGCCGTTGTGTTCGACGAGGTGGTTTGGGGTGTTCATAGGGAGTAAAAGGTGAAAGGTGGGGATCAGATGGCGATAGTGTTTTCTCTTACTCTTTACTCCTTACTCTTACCTCTTACTCAAAGGCGAGGGACGGGCGACATTCGAGGAGTAAGAGTAAGGAGGTAAGAGTATGGAGTAAGAAAGGATCGGTCAGACGGTGCCCTGATAGAGCATCTCGGGCTCGGATTTGCCAGGGAGGAAGAGGGCGAGGCCGCCGTGTTTTCCGTTGACTTCGACGAGGCCATTAGGTTCGCCGACGGCGTGTTTCGCGAGGATCGCCTCCATCGCCTGCACCGCCGCGACAACTTGGCGATCCGCAGCGAGATCGTTGTAGTCGAGCGCGGCCATCTCGGCGAGACGACCGGCGCGGCCTTCTTCCGGACCGCCGAGCTCGACATACGCGACCTCGCGGGCGAAGCGCTCGATCACCTCGATGCCGTAGCCACGGCGGCTGCGGGCGTTCCAAGGTTCGAGGAAGCTGCCGTTGTAGTGGTTGTTGATCGTCGTCTTCAACTCATGCGGGGTGCGGTCCTCGACGGTCAACTCGACGCCGCGCTTGCGGCTATGGCCGTTCCACACGCCGTTGTCGAAGCGGAATTGCACCTCCTGCTCGACGTAGCCGGGGAAATTGTCGGGCGTGACCCAACTCGTGTGGATGTCAAAAGCAGCTTCGCGACCGCTCTCGTATTCGTAGACGAGGCGGAGCTGCGTCGAATCCCAAGTGGGACCGTCCGACGGACCGACCAGACCCCGTTGACCGGTGCATGAAACACTCTTCAATCGCCCGCCGAAGGTGAAATCGATCAGCTTCAGATAATGGACCGCGACATAGGTGCCGGGATTCCGCCCCGTGATCCAGCTCGCGAACTGGCTCCCCGAGATCGACTTCGGCTCCAGCAGGGTGCAGTAGCCGTTGTTGACATGCGAAAGCACGCCATCCTGGACGAGGGTGCGCAGCTTCTTGTGGTCGGGGTCGAGGAGCTTGTGATAGACGACCTTGGCGAGCACGCCATTTTCCCGGGCCAAGGCGGCGAGTTGGTCGAGTTCGTCGAGCGAGAGGACCGAGGGCTTTTCGATGATGACGTGGCGTCCGGCTTCGATCCCGAGACGCGCCGCCTCGAAATGCTTGTCGTCCGGCGAGGCGACGCAGAGGAAGTCGATCCCGCTCGCCAGCAGGTCGGCGACGGCGCTCTCCCCGGCGAAGTTGCCGAAAGGCGAAATCCCGGTGCGGCTCTGGTAGGCGGCGGCGCGGTCGCCCGTGCGCGTGGCCGCGCCCGCCAACTCGACGCGGAAGAGGCCCGCCGCCGCATCGTAAAGCCCGCCCCGAGCCGTCTCGAAAAAGGGCGCGTAGGTCTCGTCGAAAATCATGCCCATGCCGACCATGCCGCCGCGGAGGACGGGGATGGTGGCGTCGGAAAGAGGAGTGCTCATGGGGATCAAGGTTTGCGGTTTTGATTTTTTAGCGCGAATGGGCGCCAATGGCCGCGAATTTTCGCAAATGGATTTGGGAAAGAAAAGTCTTGAATGAATTCAATTTTTGAAGTGTATTCACTTTAGCGTCGCCGTCAAATCGAAAATTTCCCGCCGATGGACTCCCCTTCCTTCAACCCCCGCCGCTATCCCGAGCTATGCGCCCTCCTTGGCGAGGAGATCGTGGACCCGGAGCGCCGCTCCCTCGCCGACGAGGCGCACGACCGCATCCTCCTGAAAATCGTCCGGGGCGAACTGGCGGCGGGCGCGGAATTGAAAAGCACCCGGCTCGCCGAGGAGCTCGGGATGAGCCGCACCCCGGTGATCCAAGCCCTCGCCCGGCTCACCGCCGACGGCATCGTGAGCCAGTCGCTTAACCAACGCGCCTCGGTGCGGCCCGGCGCGGAGAACTGGCTCGTCGATCTCCACCGCGTCCGCCAGCGCCTCGAAACCGAGGCGGCCCGCGCCTGCGCCGGACAGGTCCCCTCCCCCGTCCTCGACGACTTGCGCACCTTGCTCGAGGACGCGAAGCCGGGGAAGCGGCCCGGCTGGCAAATCGCGGCGCGCTGGCTCGACCAAGCTCTGCACCTCGTCGTGGCCGAGCATTGCGGGAACCTCGCGATGCGCGAGATCCTCCGCCGCTGCTGGAGCTACAAACGCCTCTCCTATGAGGCCGGAAACGACAGCGACCGCCATCTCCGCGAAGGCTGGCGGCAGCATCAGGGCCTGCTCGAAGCCCTCGCCTCGGGCGACGGCGTGGCGGCGGCGGAGCGGATGGCCGCCCACCTCGACTCCGCCGCCCGGGGAACGGCGGGCGGGAGGATTTTGTAGGTTGTGCTTTACAGATTCCTCCAAATCCGGTTTGATTTCCCTTCTCACTCCGATCCATCCATCCCCCCTACAATGAAAAACGCCGTCCTTCCCCTCGTCGCCGTCATCCTCCTCGTCGCGGTCGCCAATCTCCTCGTCTCCCTCGGCCTCGTCCGACCCGGCGGCGGAAAAGCAGCCACCGACCACGAATACAAAGCCCTCAGCGCCTCGCAGATGGACAACATCGGCTTCCGTCTCGTCGCGAAAGAGGAGGGCATCGAGGTCTCGGAAAGCGGCGAAATCACCTTCCCCAAGGAAAAGGCCGAGAAGATTTTGAACGTGAACCTCGTCCCCCGAACCATCCACGAGGTCGAGAAAGACGGCGGCTGGAAATTCGCCGCCGTGACTCCGGACGGCCTCTACCTTTTCAAGCGGGCGAAGTGACGAGGCTTTCAGCGACTCCCGCCAACCGATGAATGCGACGGCGTTGCCACCCGTCTTGGTCCGTTGGGCGGTCTGGTTCGCCCTCACCTCCTCGCTGGGGATTTATTTCGCAATCCTGCGGCTTGGCCTGGTCCAAGGCGAAAAACAGCCGACGGACGAACTTGTGCTTCCCCTGACCGTCGTCGGTCTGGCCTTGGCCCTTGCCAGCGTATCCCTGCGCTTTTTCGTCGCAAACCGACGGGACGGAAACGGACGTCGCACGACCGCCCCTTCGTGGATCTTCGCCGCCTTCATCGCCGCCCTCGCCTTGGGGGAAGCGGCGGGCATCTTCGGCTTCGTCCTTGGCCTCCTCGGACACGAGGGGAAGCAAATCCTGCCGCTCTTCGTCGCCGCGCTCGCCGCGATGTTGTCGAACCATCCCGGCGCGTTCTTTCCAAAAGAGGACGGAGAAGAATAGCCTGCATTGCCCAAGCTCTTCTTACCGCCCCAGCGAAAAGCCCGCCCAGACCGCCGCCAGCCCGAGGACCACGCTCGCGGCGGCGTTGGCGAAGGCGAGTCCCGCCTGTCCGCCGCGCAGCAATTCGAAGGTGTTCCACCCGAAAGTCGAGAAGGTCGTGTAGCCGCCGAGAAATCCGGTGAAGACCGCGAGCCGCAACGGCTCCGTCGCCCAAACGCGCCCCTCGAAGCGGGCGAAAAGCCAGCCGAAGACGAGGCACCCTGACACATTCACCACCAGAATGCCCCAAGGGAAGGCCCCGCCCGTCGCGCTGGCCGGGAGGCGTCCGTCGATCCAGCGTTGCAGGCCCCATCTCGCCACCGTCCCGAGCGAGCCGCCGAGCGCGAGGGGCACCAAGGTCTTGAGCATGGCGGTCGCGGGGGGTCAGTAGTTCAGCGGCTGCAAAGCCCTCGGCAGGAACTGCCCGTCCTTGCGGATCAGCTCCCCGTCGAAGCGGATCTCCCCGCCGCCGTATTCGGGACGCTGGATGTTCACGAGATCCCAATGCACCGAACTGCGGTTGCCGTTGTCGGCGACCTCGTAGGCCTGGCCGGGGGTGAAGTGGAAGCTGCCCGCGATCTTCTCGTCGAAGAGGATGTCGCGCATCGGCTCCTTGATGTGCCGGTTGAAACCGATGGCGAACTCGCCGATGTAGCGGGCGCCCTCGTCGGTGTCGAGGATGCGGTTGATCGCCTTGGTGTTGTTCGCCGTGGCCTTGACGACCTTCCCTTGGCTAAACTCCAGCCTCACGTTGTCGAAGGCGATGCCTTGGTAGATCGAGGGGGCGTTGTAGCTGACCACGCCCTCGACCGAGTCCTTCACCGGAGCGGTGAAGCATTCCCCGTCCGGGATGTTGTGCGAACCGCCGCAGGGGATCGCCGGAATGCCCGCGACGCTGAAGCGGAGGTCCGTGTCGGGTCCGGTGATGTGGACCTCCTTCGCCTTCGTCATCAGCTTCGCGAGGGCGTTCATCGCCGGTTTCAGCTTCGCGTAGTCGAGCAGGCAGACGCGGAAGTAGAAATCCTCGAAGGCCTCGGTGGACATGCCCGCGCTCTGCGCCATCGAGGGATGCGGCCAGCGCAGCACGCACCAGCGCGTGTGGTTGACCCGCTCGTTCAGCACCGGGCGCATCTTGCCCGAGAGCATCTGCATCCGCGCCGCCGGCACGTCGGAGAGCTCGTTCACGTTGTGGCTGCCGCGGATCGCGATGTAGCAGTCCATCTCCTGCATCTGGTGCATCGCCGTCGAGGCGATCAGCCCGTATTGCTCCTCCGTCGCGCCCCGGGCCAGCTCGCGGGCGATCTTCGCGTTGTGCAGGTTCACGAAGGGCGTCGCCTTCGCCGCCCGCACCTCGCGGATCAGCGAGATCCCCACCTCCTCGGGCACGTCGAAGAGCTCGATGAGGACTTTGTCGCCCTTCTTCGTCGCGGTGGAGTATCTCACCAGTTGCTTGGCCAGTTCGTCGATGCGGGGATCATGCATGGCGGGACCGTCGCGGGAAAAGCGGATTGTGAAAAGCGGAAAATGCCGTCTCCTTCCCGTATGACGCAGTCTTTCATCTCCAGCCTCGGGGAGGTCGCCGCCCTGCGGGAGCAGCTCTCGCGGGAGGACCGGAAGCTCGTCCTCACGAACGGCGTCTTCGACGTGCTCCACATCGGCCACGTCCGCTATCTGGCTGAGGCCCGCGCCCTCGGCGACGCCCTCGTCGTCGCGATCAACAGCGATGCCTCGGTGCGCGAACTGAAAGGGCCGGGCCGTCCCGTGAACACCGCCGCGGAACGGGCCGAGACGCTCCGCGCCCTGCGCTCCGTCGACCACGTCGTCGTCTTCGAGGAGCGCCGCGCCACCAACGTCATCGACGCGATCCGCCCTGACATCTACACCAAAGGCGGCGACTACACCCCGGACTCCCTCAACGACGAGGAGAAAGCCCTCCTCGACCGCCTCGGCGTGGAGATCCGCATCCTCTCCCTCGTGCCGGGCAAATCGACCAGCGCCACCCTCGCGCAGCTCGCGGGCGAGACTCCCGGCGGGCCGAAGCGCGTCGCCATCCTCGGCTCGGGTACTGGCTCCAACGCCCGCGCCATCCTCGCAGCGGCCAAGGACGGACGACTTGGCGGGGAGGTCGCCGTGGTCGTCTGCGACGTGCCCGGTGTCGGAATCCTCCAAGTCGCCGAGGAACATGGCGTGCCCCGCCTCGTCCTCGACCCCGGCACCGAAAAGCGAGGACGCCTCACCGACGCCGCCTTGAAAGAGCTGCTCGACCGACTTCGGGCTTTGCGCGTCGATCTCATCGTCTGCGCCGGGTTCATGCGCGTACTCCGCGAGCCGCTGCTGGACGCCTACGCCGGGCGCATCCTGAACCTGCATCCCTCCCTGCTGCCAAAACATCCCGGCCTCGATCCCGTCGCCAAGTCCCTCGCCTCTGGAGACAGCGAGACCGGCTGCACCGTCCATCTCGTCGATGCGGGCATCGACACGGGCGAAATTCTGCGGCAGGAAAGAGTGTCCATCCTTCCCTCCGACACGGTCGAGTCCCTGACCGAGCGGATCCACGAAGCGGAGCACCGCATCTATCCCGAAGTGATCGCGGAGCGGTTGGCGGGGATGGAATGACGTCCCGTCAGAAAAACGGCGTTTGTGGGAACCGGGAGGCCTACCCGAGGCTCTCCAGCTTCTCGATCTTTTCGCTCAACTCGCCCCACTTCGTGACGCGGGATTCGAGGAGGGTCTCGATCTCGGCGTAGCGCTTCATCGCGGCGGGGGCTTCCTCGGCGCTGCGGAAGAACTCGGGATCGGCAAGCTTGGCGTCGAGTTCGGCCTTCTCCTCCTCCAGCTTCGCGATTTCGGCTTCGACAGCCTCGAATTCCTTCTTCAAGGGTCGCAGCTTCGCGGCCTTCTCCTCGCGGGCTTTCGCTTCGAGACGGCGCTGCTCCTTGCGGTTGACGCCGGAGGCGGCCTCCCCCGTGCCGGATTTGTGGCTTTGTGAGGGCCACGGATTCGCCTTCGTTGCCTCGGCTTCCAGATCGGCCTTCTTTTTTTCGAGGTAGTCGCTGACGTTGCCGTAGTAGAGCTTCGGCTTCTGGCCGGGGATGAATTCGAGCACCTTCGTGACGATGGGGTCGAGGAAAGAACGGTTGTGCGAGACGATGGCGAAGGCCCCGGTGTAGTCGGCGAGAGCGCGTTGCAGCACCTCCTGCGACTGGAGGTCGAGGTGGTTGGTCGGTTCGTCGAGGATGAGGAAGTTGGCCGGTTGCAACAGCATCCGGGCGAGGGCGAGGCGACCGCGCTCGCCGCCTGACAGAACACTCACCGACTTGAACACGTCGTCGCCCCGGAAAAGGAAGGCCCCGAGCAGGGTGCGCAGGTTGCCCGCGGCGGCGGCGGTGACGCTGCCCTCCATCGTGCCGAGCACGGTCTTGGTCGGATCGAGTTCGTCGGCGTGGGTCTGGGAGAAGTAGGCGATGCCGACCTTGTGCCCTTCGGTGATGGTGCCCGAGTTCGGTTCCTCGATGCGGGCGATGAGCCGCGAGAAGGTCGATTTGCCCGCGCCGTTGACGCCGACGATGGCGATCTTGTCGCCGCGTTCGATGGCGAAGTCGAGACCGTCGAT
The DNA here is from genome assembly GCA_002344525.1 of Akkermansiaceae bacterium UBA2367. Lineage (GTDB taxonomy): Bacteria > Verrucomicrobiota > Verrucomicrobiia > Verrucomicrobiales > DEV007 > Arctic95D-9. The sequence goes on along the minus strand of DDTJ01000075.1, from coordinate 31,325 downwards.
GACCTTGTTGTCGCCGTAATGCTTGCTGACCTTCTCCAGCTTCAGCACGGTCTGGCCGCTGCGCTCGGGCTGGGGGAAGCGGAAGTCCATCGTCGCGGCGTCCTGCTCCAGTTCGATGCGCTCGACCTTCTCCAGCGCCTTGATGCGCGACTGGACCATGCGCGCCTTCGATGCCTTGGCGCGGAAGCGGTTGATGAGTTTCTCGGCCTTCTCGATCTCGCGCTGCTGATTCTTGAAGGCCCGTTCGGCCTGCTCGCGGCGGGCGACACGCTCCTGCAAGTAGAAGGAGTAGTTGCCCGAATACTGCTGCACGCCGCCGTTCTCGAAGGCGAGGGTGCGGTTGGTGAGGTTGTCGAGCATGCTGCGGTCGTGCGAGATCAGGAGGATGGCCCCGCCGTATTGCCGCAGCCATTGCTCCAGCCACTGCACCGTCTCGATGTCGAGGTGGTTGGTCGGTTCGTCGAGCAGCAGCACGGAGGGCTCGCGCAGGAGCAGCTTGGCCATGGCGATGCGCATCTGCCAGCCGCCGCTGAACTCGCCGGTCTGCCGCTCGAAGTCGCTTTTCGAAAAGCCGAGCCCGTCGAGCACGATGGCGATGCGGGGGCGCATCTTGCTGACATCGTGGTGGTCGAGCCGCAGGGTGAGGTCGCCGAAAACTTCGAGGAGGTCGCCGTAGTCCTCGCTCGTCGGGTCGGCGCGTTCGAGCTCGGCTTCGACCTCCTTCAGTTCGGTCTCCAACTGGCGCACGTCGTCGAATGCTTTGGCAACCTCGTCGTAGACGGTCGCGCCCTGGTGCTGCACGCCCTCCTGCGGAAGGTAGCCGACGGTGGTCTGCTTCGCCTTGATAATACCTCCGGTGTCGGCGTGCTCGATCCCGGCGATGATTTTCATCAAGGTCGATTTGCCCGCGCCATTCGGTCCGGCGAGGGACCAGCGCTCCTTCGCGCGCACGGTGAAGGAGAGGTCGCGGAAGAGATTCCGGGCCCCGTACTGGACGCTGACTCGATCGACCGCGAGCATGAAGGCGCGGAATCTAGCGCGTTTTTGCGCCGCCGCCAGTGGAAGGAGGGGCGGCGGGGGCGGGATTTGCAGCAGCCCCGGCAGAACGCGCACCAAACTTCTTCAGGACTCGAAACGAATTTCGGAAGGGTAGGAACCGAAATCCTTCATGTGGATGCAGTAGCCCCGCGCTTCGTCGAGGACGCGGCGGATGGTCTCGTCGGCGGTGTTGCCCTCGATCTCCACGAAGAAACGGTATTTGTTCGGCTGCCCGACGATGGGCCGGGACTCGATCCGCTTCATGTTGATCCCGTTGTTCGCGAAGGGGCCGAGGAAACGGAAGAGGCTGCCGGAGGAATCGGGCAGTTCGACCGCGATGCTGGTCCGGGAGTTCCTCGGAGATTCGGCGTTGGCCTGGTGGGCCACGACGAGGAACTCGGTCACGTTGGGCGTGTCCGCCTCGATGGGGTAGTGCAGGATGTCGAGACCGTAGCGCTCGGCGCTCTCCCGGGCACCGATGGCCGCGCCCCCGCGCTCCTGCGAGGCGCGGATCGCCGCCTGCGGGGTGCTGGGCGTCACCACCTGCTCCGCCCCCGGATAGTGGGCGCGCAGCCATTTCGCGCAATGGTGGAAGGGGGCGAAGTGCGAGTAGATCCGGTCGATCACGTCGCCCTCCCGCCCGAGCAGGGCGAGCTTCACGTTGAGGGCGATCCCTTCGCGGATGTGGTAGGGGGCACCGGCCTCCATGATCCGGTCCACGGTCGCGGTGATCACGCCGCCGGAGGAGTTCTCGACGGGCACGACGGCGAAGCTGTCTGGCTCGTCCAAAAGGTAGTCGAAGACCTCGTCGACGGACCCTCTCGGGACGAGTTCGTTGTCCCCGAAGCGCTTCCGGGCGACCAGATGGGCGAAGCTCCCCTCGGGCCCGAGGTAGGCGACCCGGGCCGGTTCCGTTCTCTGGAGGGTGGCGGTCATTCGAAGGATGGGGGAATCTGCGTCGGATCGGGATTAAAGCGTCCGGTCGAGGGCTTGGCAAGCGTGGGTATCGCCGCAAGGGCGGATTTCCCGGAGGCTCGGGGCCGGGGTGGCATCCCACCCAGCGGACAAGATCGCCTTTTTTATATAAAATTCAATCGCCGCCGCCTCCTTCGAGCATCGGGCGCGGGTAGCTGCCGAAGACCGTCACTCCCCTGCCCTCCCGCCGCAGGGCGGAAACGGCGTCCGATACCGGGGGCAGATCGGCGTGGCCGGCGACCTCCAAGCGCACGATGACCCGATGGCCCGGATCGGGCGCTTCCTCCGGCCCGGCCTCGTGGGCGTCGATGCGGACGGTCTCCACGCCGTGGCTCAGGAGGAGGCGCAGGGTCTCCGCCACGGCACCGCCGATCTCCGCGCCGGAGACAGCCATCAGGGTGAGGTCGCTCCCGGTCGGGGGGCTCGGGCGGCGGCCGACGACGGAGAAGCGGGCGACGGTCCGCTCGTCCTCGATGCGGGTCGCGAGCAGCCGCAAGCCCGCCGTCTCGGCCGCGACGGGGCTCCCGACGGCGGCGGCGGCGGGGTCGGCCAGCGCCTCGGCGGCGGCGTGGGAGGAGCTGGCGGCCTCGACGATCTCGCAATCCGGCAGCTCGCGCCCGAGCCAGCGCCTCGCCGCCGCCAGATTGGAGGGGTGGCCGAAGACGCGCCGCACCGCGCCAAGTCCCCCCTGAGCCATGAGGCAGATCTCGACGGGCAGCGGAACGTCGGCGCAGATTTTCAGAGAATGCTTCGCGAAGAGGCGGAACATGTCGCGAACCGCGCCCTCGGTCGAGTTCTCGATGGGAACCACGCCGTAGTCGGCGGCGCGGCGCTCGACCTGCTCGAAGACCTCGGCAAAGCCGGGCTGGGGCAGGTACTTGACGCTGTGGCCGAATTTCCGGATCGCCGCCTGGTGCGTCCAAGTGCCGGGGGGGCCGAGGTACGCGATCTTGAGATCCTCCTCAAGGGCGAGGGCGGCGGACATGATCTCGCGGTAGATCGCCCGGATCGACTCCTCGGGGAGGCGTCCGCCTTCGCCTTTGGCGACGAGGCTGCGCAGGAGCTTCTCCTCGCGCTCCGGGGCGTAGATCTCAAGGCCGTCGCGCTTCTTGATGACCCCGATCTCGTGGACGATGTCGGCCCGCTCGTTGAGGAGCCGGATGATGCCGGTGTCGATCGCATCGATCTGCCGACGCAGGTCTTCGAGGCTCATGGTGAAAGATCAGGGTTCCGGGGCGTCCACGGTTTCGGGTTCGGATTCGGCGGTTTCAGGCTCCGTGGCTTCGGCTTCGGGCGCGGTCTCGGGTTCGGCGGCGCTTTCCGGTGCCGGGTCGGCGGCGGGCTCGGTCGCTGGCGGCACCTCGGCGGTGGGGAGGGCGACGAGACGCAATTCGGAGGCGTTGGGGAGGTCGTCGAGGGTCTTGATCCCGAAATGCTCCATGAAATCCTCCGTCGTCTCGTAGAGCATGGGGCGGCCCGGCAGGTCGGCGCGGCCTCCGATGCGGATGAGCCGCCGCTCCAGCAGCTTCTGGATCGTCCCGTCGACGGAGACGCCGCGCACCGCCTCGATGTCGGCCTTGGTGATGGGCTGGCGGTAGGCGACGAGGGCGAGGGTCTCCAAGGCGGCGGCGCTGAGCTTCTCCGGTCGCATTTCGGGGAGCAGGGCGCGAATCCAGTCGGCGAAGTCCGCCCGCGTCATGAAGCGCCAGCCCGAAGCCCCCTCCTGCAACTCGACGGCCCGGCCCGAAGCGGCGAGGGATTCGCCCAGTTCGGCGATGGCGGTCTCGATCTCGCCCGTGCCGACGGATTCCCAGGCGCGGGCCTGCGGGGCGAGGTTGTCGGCGGCGGCACGGCGCACCGCCTTCGCGATCTCGGCGGCGGTGACCGGCTCCGGCGCGGCGTAGATGAGGGCCTCGACGATTTGGATCAACTGCATGGGACGTTCGGGTCGGGCCGGTAAACTGAACCGGATCGGGCGATTTGAAAGCGGATTCTGCTCCGCCTCCGGGGACGGGAGACCCCTCCCCTGTCAAACCCGTGGCGTGATCCTCTGCCGATTGACCCACTCCTTGGCCTCCTCCTCCCTTGACCGACCCTGCCGGAAGACGTTCACGAGGATGCCCACGGCAAAGAGGGCGATCACGAGCGAGGAGCCGCCGTAGCTGACGAAGGGCAGCGAAATGCCCTTGTTCGGCAGGATGGAGGTGGTCACCCCGATGTTGACGAAAGCCTGGAAGGCGAGGTAGGCGGCCAGCCCGACCGCGAGCAGCGAGCCGAAGCGGTCCGGCGCATGGAATGCGATGACGAAGCCGCACACCGCGATCATGATGAAGGCCAGGACCACGAGCAGGGTGAAGACCAGCCCCATCTCCTCGCCGATCATGGGGAAAATGAAGTCGGTCTGGGCGAAGGGCATGTAGAGCATCTTCAGCCTCCCCTCCCCCACGCCGAGGCCCGTCGCCCCGCCCGAGCCGAAGGCCATCAGGGAGATCCACTGCTGGAAGCCCGCGCCGAGTTTGTGCTCCTCGGGATCGAGGAAGGCCATGATGCGCTCCATCCGGTTCGGCGCGTAGCGCAGCATCCCGAGGAAGGTGATGACTGCGGCCATGACGAGGCCGGAGAGGTATTTCCAATCGACCCCGGCGACGAAGAGCACGAGCATGGCCGCCGCCCCGATCACGGCGGTGGTGCCGATGTCCACCTCGAAAAGCACGAGGCTCATCGGCAGCGCGAGGATGGCGAGGGGCAGCAGGAAGCCCCGCACCGGGTCCCTCCCGCAGTCGGGATGGCGCGAGAACCAGTAGGCGAGGAAGATGGCCGCGGTGATCTTCGCCATTTCGGAGGGCTGCATCCGCAGCGGCCCGAGCCCGATCCAGCGGCGCTCGCCATTGACCTCCATCCCCACGCCGGGGAGGAAGCAGAGGGCGAGGAAGACGCAGACCGTCCCCAGGATGGTCCAGACGTGGCGCTTCCAGAATCGGTAGTCGATCGTCGCCGCCGCCCACAGCGCCCCGATCCCGATCACCAGCGAGATCGCCTGCCTCTTCGCCTCGCGGTAGCCGTCGGACTCGGGCGCATCCGCGCTGAAGACGCAGGTGCTCACGAGCATGACGAAGCCAACGATGACGAGGAAGGCCACCGAGGACAGGAGGAGGAGGGCGCTCTTGCGGTGCATGGCGGGAGTGCGGACGATCGAAGAGGGTTGGGTCGGGGACCGGACAGGGTCAGTTCGAGGCGGGGATGCGGAGCTTCTGCCCGATCTGGAGCGAGCTGGCGTTCTTGATGCCGTTCTCGCTCATCAGTTTGTTGAAGGGCACGTTGAACTGCCTCGCGATGGCCCAAGGGGTGTCGCCCGCCTTCACCGTGTATTCGCCGGGGCGCGAGGCCGCGGGGGCGGCGACCGGGGTGGCCACGGGCTTCGCGGGAGCGGCGGCGGGGGCGGCGTGCTCGCCCTTGACAGGCAGGTCGAGGTAGCGGCCCGGATAGAGCTCGTTGTCGGAGAGGATGCCGTTCTTCGCGCGGAGCGCCTCGGGGCTGACGCCGAGACGTTGCGCGATCGCGGGCAGGGTGTCTCCGGCCTGGACCTGGTATTGCGGTTTGCTGGGATCGGGGCGCAGCGGCGCGGGCACGGGCGGACGGGCGGGGGCCTCGGCCACGGGGGTGGCGGGCACTTGCGCGGCGGTGGCGCGCTGCTCCTGCACGGCGGCCTCCATCTCCTGGCGGGCGCTGCTGATCTTGACGGCGCTCGCCTCCGAGGCCTTGTCGACCATCTTGAAGGCGAAGATGCCGCCCACGGCGACGAGGTGGAGGAGGATGACCACGCCGAAGATGCGCGTCAGGCGCACGTCGGGGGTGTCGAGGTACCAGTCCTGCTCCTCGGTGATGTGGGCGGCGAGTTTCATCTGGGCGCGGTTTTTGCCGAGGATGCCTTGGCGCTCCCCCTTGGCAGTCTTGCGGTTTCTTCTTCTGTTGCTCATGGTGTCGTCGTTGGTTGGTGGTGTTGTCAGGCAATGAGAAAGCGGTCCCTGGAAACTCGTGCGAGGACGGCTTGGCGGAAGGCCTCGCCCCGGGCCTCGTACCCGGTGAACATGTCGAAACTGGAGGTCCCCGGCGAAAAGAGCACGATCTCGCCGGGGCGGGCGATGGCGCGGGCCATCTCGACGGCTTCGTCCACGCCGACGGCGAAGTGGCAGGGCACGGCCCCGTCCCAAGCCGCCGCGATGTCCCCGGCGATCTCGCCGATGCAGACGGCCTCGCGCACCGTGCGCCCGGCCAGCTCGCGCAACTCGGCGAAGTCGAGGCCCTTGTTTTTGCCTCCGGCGATGAGGACGACCGGCTCGTCCTGTCCGGCGAGGGCGCTTTCGAGGGAGTGCAGGTTGGTCGATTTGGAGTCGTTCAGGTAGAGCACCCCGTCGATCTCGGCGACTTTCTCGCAGCGGTGCGGCGGGGCTTGGAAGGCGGCGATGGCGGGGGCGACGGAGTCCCAAGCCAGCCCGAGCTCGTCGGCCACGGCGAGGGCGGCCATGACGTTCTCGGCGTTGTGCTTGCCTTGCAGTTCGCACCAGCCGAAGGAGAAAGCCCGCCCCGTCGCGGGATGAACGATTTCGCCGGAGGCGTAGCCGAGATCGCCGCCATCGGAAAAGGCGGAGAAGGTCGTGACACGTCCGGTCGGGCCGACCTCGCATTCGAGCTTGCGGACGGCGAGGCCATCGGAGGCGAGGTTTTCGAAAATACGGAGCTTCGCCGCGTAGTAATCTTCAACCCTCGCGTAGCGGTCCATGTGGTCGGGGGCGAAGTTCAACCACACAGCGACGCGGGGGGAGAAAGTCGAGACCGTCTCCAACTGGAAGGAGCTGAGCTCCAGCACGATCCAGTCATAGTCCTCGCCGGAGCGCACGACCTCGCTGTAGGGCAGTCCGATGTTCCCGGCGGCGACGGCGCGGAGCCCGGCGCCCTGGAGCATAGCCGCGACAAGGGCGGTCGTAGTCGTCTTCCCGTTCGTCCCGGTGATGGCGATGACGGGCGTGTCGCCGAGACGCCAAGCGAATTCGATCTCGCCGACCAGTTCGTCCGAGGCGGCGGCGAAGGCCTTCGCAATGGGCCAGGAGGCGTCGATGCCGGGGCTGGTCACGGTCAGGTCGAAGCGATGCGGGGCCACCAGTGCCGCGGCGCCGCAGACGAGCGGCGCGCCGAGGGCGGCGAATTTCGCGACGGCGGGGGCGAGCTTCTCCGGGCTGCCGCTGTCGAAGACCGAAACCTTCGCGCCATGCGCGAGCGCGAGCGCGGCGGCGGCGTATCCGCTCCCGCCCGCGCCCAGCACCGCGATCTGTTTTCCGTCGAGGTTCATCCTAACGAATCTTCAAAGTCATGAGCCCGATCATGGCGGAGATGATGGAGATGATCCAAAAGCGGTTGATCACCTTGCTCTCCTCCCAGCCGATGAGTTCGAAATGGTGGTGGATGGGCGACATCTTGAAGATGCGCTTTCCGGTCAGTTTGAAGGAGGCGACTTGCAGCATCACCGAGCCCGCCTCCATCACGAAGACGAAGCCGATGACGGCGAGGAGGAGTTCCTGCTTGCAGCAGATCGCTATCATGCCGAGCATCCCGCCGATGGATAGCGATCCGGTGTCCCCCATGAAAACGCGGGCCGGGTGGCAGTTGAACCAGAGGAAGCCGAGCGCCGCCCCGACGAGCGCGGCGCAGAAGATCGAGACCTCGCCGGCGGAGGGGTGGTAGGCCACGAGGAGGTAGTCCGCAGCGAGCCGGTTCCCGGCGACGTAGGCGAGCGCCGCGTAGGCGAGCCCGGTGGTGATGGTGCAGCCCGTGGCGAGGCCGTCGAGGCCGTCGGTGAGGTTGACCGCGTTCGACGCGCCCACGATGACGAGGGGCAGGAGGATCAGAGTGAAGATCCCCATGTCGCTCACGATGGGATATTTCACCGAGGGGAGGAAGATCTGGCGGATGTAGGCCGAGGTCTCGGGCAGGAGGTAGAGATAGCCCACCGCGATCCCCGCGATGGCGAACTGCGCGACGAGCTTCACCCTCGCGCTGACGCCCTTCGAGTTTTTCTTCGCGACTTTCTGGTAGTCGTCGAAGAAGCCGAGCAGGCCCATCCCGATGGTGACGAAGACGAGGGTCTGGATGAAGGGGTTCGTGATCCGCGCCCAGAGCAGCGCCGCGACGAGGACCGAGCCGACGATGAGGATGCCGCCCATGGTCGGCGTACCGGTCTTGATGCCGTGGAGTTCGGCGAGGCGGTGGACTTCCTCCTTCGTGCGGATGGGCTGGCCGATCTTGAGCGAGGTCAGCTTCAGGATGACCCGGTTGCCGAGCAGGACGGAGAGGAGGAAGGCGGTCAGAGCCGCCCCCGCCGCGCGGAAGCTTTGGTACTGGAAGACGTTGAGGAGGTCATAGTACTCCAAGTCCTTCAGCAGATGGAGGTAGTAGAGCATGGTGGTCAGGCGGGGTCGGCGAAGGCGGCGATGACGCGCTCCATTCCGGCGGAGCGGCTTCCTTTGACGAGGACGAGGTCGCCGGGCGCGAGGGTGTCGAGGAGGAAGGCCGCAGCCTCCTCATGGGTGGGGAAATTGCGGCTCAGGGCGAGGCCGGAGGCGCGTTCGTGGATGCAGGCGGCGCGTTCGCCGACGGTGACGAGGATGTCGATCCCGTTCTCCGCGACGCGCTCGCCGAGGCAGAGGTGCTCGGACTCCTCGTGCTCGCCGAGCTCGCCCATGAAACCGAGGACGGCGACGCGGCGTCCCGCGACCTCGGCGCTGCGCAGGGTGCGCAAGGCCGCGAGCATGGAGTCGGGGTTGGCGTTGTAGCTGTCGTCGAGGAAGGAGACGCCGTTGACCCGCTTCTCCTCAAGACGGCCGTGGGTCAGCTTCACCGAGGCAAGCGCGTCGGCCACCTCCGCCGGGTCAATGCCGCGACGCAGACCGATGGCGGCGGCGAGAAGGGCGTTGGTCACCATGTGCTCGCCGCGCACGGGCAGGACGACGGGGACGGTGGACGCCATATCGGAGGCGAGGTCGAAGCGCATCCGTCCGTCCGCGTCGGCGACGAGGTTCTCGGCGCGAACCGCTCCCTCGCCGATGCCCACAGGGACCATCTCGCAGCGGACGCGATCCCTGACAAAGTCATAAAAATCGTCCTTCGCCGGCATCGCGAAGAATCCGCCGGGCGGGACGGCAGCGGGCAGTTCGGCCTTCTCCGCCGCGATGCCCTCGCGCGTGCCGAAATGCTCGATGTGGGCCGTGCCGATGGCGGTGACGACGGCGGCATCGGGCAGGGCGATGTCCGCGAGAACGCCGATCTCGCCGGGATGGTTCGTGCCCATCTCCCAGACGCCGTAGCGCTCCCCGCCGTCGCCGGAGAGGATGGTCAAGGGCAGCCCGACGTGGTTGTTGAAGTTCCCCGAGGTGGCGTTGACCTTGCCTCCGCGAGCGAGCACGGCGGTGAGGAAATCCTTCGTCGAGGTCTTGCCGTTGCTCCCGGTGACGCCGACGACGAAGAGGTCTTCCGAAGCCTTGCGATGATGGTAGGCGAGCGTTTGCAGCGCCTTCAGCGTGTCCTTCACCCGGATGATGCCGCCGCCGCAGGACTCGGTCGCGACGGGCAGGCTGCTGACCATCATCGCCGAGGCCCCGGCCTTGGCGACATCTTCGAGGAACTGGTGCGCGTCGAGGCGCTCGCCCCGCAGCGCGACGAAGAGGTCCCCTTCCCCGACCTTCCGCGAGTCGGTGGAGAGACCGCGAACGGTCGCCGCGGGCGTCCCCTGGATGAGGGCGCCATCGACCCATTCGGCGATCTGGTGGAGGGAGAGCTCTTTCATGCCTCGCCTCCTTCCGCTTTGCGATGGATGAAACCCGCCGCGATTTTCCGGTCGTCGAAGTCGTGCCGGACTCCATGGATCTCCTGGTAGGTCTCGTGCCCTTTCCCCGCGATGAGCACGATGTCGCGCTCGCCCGCGAGGTTCACGGCGCGGCGGATCGCCTCGCGACGGTCATCGATGACTTCATGCCCGCCGCGCAGGAAGCCCTTCGCCGCGTCGGCGAGGATTTTGCGAGGATCCTCGGTGCGGGGGTTGTCGGAGGTCAGGATGCAAACCCCGCTCCCCGCTTCCGCCGCCGCCGCCATGATCGGACGCTTCGTCGAGTCGCGGTCGCCGCCACAGCCGAAGACGGTGATGATTTTGTTAGGATTGAGGGCTTTCAAGGTCGAAAGCACGTTCGTCAGGGCATCGGGGGTGTGGGCGTAATCGACGAAGACGCGGTAGTTCGTCTGGCGTCCCCCGCCGACCAGTTCCAGCCGTCCCGGCACCTGCGGGGCCTCGGCCATTTTGGCGACGGTCTCGCGCAGGTTCAGCCCCACGGCCCAAGCGGCGGCGATGGCGGCGGTGGCGTTGGCCACGTTGAAGGCCCCGATCAGCGGGATGCGCACGAGGAACTGCCGCTCGCGGAAGAAGAGCTGGAATTGCGTGCCGTTGAAATCCGAACGGATCTCCCCGACGCGGAAATCGGCGTTCGCCCCGCGCCCGTAGGTGATCTTGCGAAGACGTTCGAAGCGCGTCTTCACGAGGCGGTCGCCGTAGGGATCGTCGAGGTTGATGATGGCCGTGCCCTCTTTCGCGGTCTCCGCGTCCATCTGCTCGAAGAGGAGGCGCTTCGCCGCGAAGTACTCCTCCATCGTGCGATGGTAGTCGAGATGGTCCTGGGTCAGGTTCGTGAAGATGCCCACGTCGAAGGCGACCCCGGCGACGCGATGCTGGGCGAGGCCGTGCGAGGAGACCTCCATGGCCACACCGCGGCAGTCCGCCTCGACCATTTCGCGGAGAAGCCGCTGCACCTCGGTCGATTCGGGCGTGGTGTGCGAGGCCGCGACGAGCTTCTCCCCGGTCGAGTAGTGGATCGTCCCAAGCAGCCCGGCGCGGTGAAGGATGGATTGGAGAAGGTGGTGGACGAGGCAGGCGGTGGTCGTCTTCCCGTTCGTCCCGGTGATGGCGACGACGGGGAGGCGATGGCTGGGATGCCCCTCGAAATTCGCCGCCGCCTTCGCCATGGCGAGACGGGCGTCGTCGACCTCGATCCAGGTGACAGCGTGGCGGAACGGATTCGGCTGCTCCGACACGACCGCGACGGCACCTTGGTCGACCGCCGCGTCGATGAACTGGTTGCCGTCCCGGCCCGCGCCTTTGAGCGCGAAGAAAACCCCGTCCGGCATCGCCTGGCGCGAGTCGAAGCAGGGACCCGAGACCTCCCGGTCCAGCGTGCCCGAGAGCCGCCGGACGTGGATGCCTTCGATGAGAGCGTCGAGGGTCATGGCGTCAGCGGACCTCCCCTCCGGTTTGGACAGCGGCGACCGGAATGGAATCCGGCACGGCGGGCTCGGGGACCAACTCCTCCGGGCGATCCGGTTCGATCCCGAGAATCCTGACCGCCCGTTTCGCGATCGACTGGAAGACCGGAGCGGCGACCGCCCCGCCGTAGACCTGGGGGCCACTCGCCTTCGGCTCGTCGATGACGATCAGCCCGAGCAGACGCGGGTTCTCCGCCGGGAGGAAGCCGACGAAAGAGGCGGTGTAGCGCCCTGCGACATAGCCCACCCGCTCGATGTGCTTGCGGGCCGTGCCCGTCTTCCCGGCCACGGTGTAGCCGGGCACGCGGCCTTTCGTCCCCGTGCCGTACTCGCCCATCGTCTCGACCATGCATTGCATCACTTGTCTCGCCGCCTTTTCGCTCAGCACCCTACGTTCGGGGCGCTCCGGTCCTTTCACCATCGCCGCGCCGCGCGCGTCCTCCCGCACCCCCTTCACGATCGTCGGAGGGCGGTAGACGCCGCCGTTGGCGACGACGGCGCAGGCCATGGCCATCTGGATGGGGGTCACGGCGATCTCGTAGCCTTTCACCTGGCTGGGGAAGGAGGTCGCGGACCAGCGCTGCGGCGGCAGGACGCGCCCGGCGTGCTCGCCATTGAGCTCGATCCCGCTCCTCTCCCCGAAGCCGAACTGCTTCACGTAGTGGTGGAAGCCGTCCTTGTTGAGCGGCCTCGCCAGCAGGTAGGCCCCGATGTTCGAGGACTTGGCGAAGGCCATCCGCGCGGTGAGCCGTCCGTAGGGATGGTGGTCCGCGAGCACGAAGCCGTCGAGATTGTAGACGCCCATGTGGCAGTCCACCTCGGTCGAGGGATTGGCGAGGCCGCGGTCGAAGGCCCCACCGAAGGGGACGATCTTGAAGGTCGAACCGGGCTGGTAGAGATCCGACACCGCCGGGTTGCGCCGCACCGGCTCGTGCCCGCGGATGCCCTTGCGGGTGGAGAGGTCGAAATGCGGGCGGCTCGCCATCGCGATCACCTCACTGGTCCTCGGGTCGATGAAGATCGCGGTGACCATGGCCGGGCGGAAGCGGTCGATCACCGCGTCCAGCTCGCTCTCGACCACCGTCTGCACCGCCATGTCGATGGTGAGATGGACGTCGCGCCCCGGCACCGGATCGGTTTGCGGCCCCCGGTAGGCGTGGATCTCGCGGCGGCTGCGGTCGCGCTCGCAATGGCGCTTGCCGGGCGTGCCCCGCATCGCCTCGTCGAAGGTCTTCTCGATGCCGGAGACGCCGACGCCGTCCTCGTCCACGTAGCCGATCACCTGGGTGAGCGACATCGGGCTGGGGTAGTAGCGGCGCTCGCCGGGGTCGAGCCTGACCCCGCGGATGCCGCGCTCCGTCAAGAGAGCCTCGATCTGCCCGGCGAAGTCGTCCTCCAGGTTCTTCGCGAGCACGACGTCCCCCCTGCCGGACGATTTCAGACGCCGGGCGATCTCGTGGCGGGGCTGGTCGAGCACGCCCGAGAGCACGTCGGCGACATATTCCCGATACATCGCCGCGATCTCCTCGGGGAGGTGCTTCGCGCGAATCTCCTGCGGCGAGACGCCCTCCTTCTTCCCAAGGCCGATGCAGGCGAGAAGCGGGTCGCGCAGATGGTAGGGGTCGGCCGCGAGGGTGAAGACCGTCTGGCTGCGGGCGAGCAACTCGCCCGAGCGGTCGTAGATGCGCCCGCGCCGCGCCGGGAGGGTCACGACATCCTCGTAGTGCGCCCGTGCCGCGATCGAGAGCCGCTCGCCGCGAAAGGCCTCCAGATAGAGCAGCCGGGCGCTCAGTGTCGAGAGAACCGCCACCAGAGCCGCGCAGCCCAGCACCAATCTCGTTTTCAGGGAACGGTCCACGATTCCTCTCCTTTCCTCGGCTTGGCTAATAGGCGCTCGCCACCGGAGCACCAGGTCCCGGCGGCTGGTCGGATGGCGAAATTTCGATCACCTTCGACACGTCGATGTCGGCGAGGTCGCTCTGCGCCCAGCGGAGGCGGCGCGAGAGCTCGTGCCGGTCGCGCACCGCCGCGATGCGCAGCTCCCACAATTCGATCTCCTGGTCGAGGGCCGCGATCTCGCGCTCCACCTCGCCGATCCCGTTGCCGCGCAGGACGTGCTCGTTGCGCATGTAGACGAATCCCGCGCCCGTCGCGAGGAGCAGCCCCCCCGCGAGGACGAGGCGGAGGACGAGGAGCCCCCCGACACGATGCTTGTACCGGTTCCGTTTTTCCATAATTTTCAAATTTTCACCGCGACCCGGAGCTTGGCGCTGCGGGAGCGCGAATTGCGCTTCGTCTCAGCCTCGTCCGGCGCGACCGCTTTGCGTGAGGGCAGGTGGAAGCAGCAGTCCGGGTTCGGGCGCGGTTCGCTCCATTCCGGGCGGTCGAGCCAAGGGCTGCTGCGCCGATGCATGAAGCGCTTCACGATGCGATCCTCCAGCGAGTGGAAGGTCAGAATGGCGAGGACGCCGCGCGGGGCGAGCAGGCCGACCGACTTCTCCAGCGCCGTTTCCAGCGCCTCCAGCTCGCCGTTCACGGCGATGCGGACCGCCTGGAAGACGCGCGTCGCGGGGTGCTTGCCCGAGGTCTTCGGGACGATCCGCGCGACGAGGGCGGCGAGTTCCAGCGTCGTCGCCAAAGGCTTGGTCTGGCGGACCTTCACGATCTCGCGGGCGATCCGGGCGGCGTGCCGCTCCTCCCCGTATTCGCGGAAGACGCGGATCAGCTCCTCCTCCTCCCAGCCGTTGACGAGATCGCGGGCGGTGAAGGCGGCGCGGTCGTCCATGCGCATGTCGAGCGGCCCGTCCTCGCGAAAGGAAAAGCCTCTCGCCGGATCGTCGAGCTGGCGTGAAGAGACCCCCAGATCGAGGAGGATGCCGTCCACCTGCCCGATCCCGAGACCGGCGAGGAGGAGGTCCATGTCGCGGAAATTCCCCCGTACTGGGAGGAAGGCGTCGCCGTAGATCGCGAGGCGCTTCGTCGCGTGGGCCAGCGCCGCCTCGTCCTGGTCGCAGCCGATGACGTGGGCGTCGTGGCGCAGGAGCAGTTCGGCGTGCCCGCCGCCGCCGAGGGTGCCGTCGAAGATCTGCTTGCCCCCGGCGGGTTGCAGGGCCTCCAGGATCTCCTCACCCAAAATCGGATCATGATAGAAGTCCATACGATCGGAAAGCCCTCCGTGGTTGAATCCCGCCATGTCTCCCCGCCTTGCCTCCATCCACTCGCAGGCCTCCCAGCCCGTGGAGAGGATCAGCCCGGAGAAAGGAGGACTCGTCCGCCCAAAAGCCGCGCCGGGTTCCTTTCCATTCACGAGATCCAGCCAGGGTTGGATGGGGATGATCATCGGCTTGAACTGAGCTAAAAATATTGCCACTATTGAAATTCAGAATCTCCTTGCGATTAGCTTATAATTTCCATAAAAATAGAAAGAAAGCCGATCTATTATATTATCCCAAGTTCTTATTAGGCAAGCTGAAAAATTAAGTTTTCCAAAGGAAAAAGGCTTGCCTTCCGTTCCTCCGCTCAGCAGCCCGCTTCCGGTCTCGGAGAATCGCTGCCCACGCCACCTTGACGGCACCACGAAGAGCTTCGGGAAGAAGTCCACTTTGCTGAAATGGGCCACCAGCCTGCATTTTCCGCCCCCTTCCTGCTGCGACTAGGGACCACCCCGGCGGCGTTCCGTCCTGGTTGCCCCTTGGGCATTATTCGCTCATAAAGATTGGAGAGGAAATCCAGCCGCGCCTTGCCAGAACGGCCCCACCCACCGCCCGCTCCCCACGTCTCACAACGAAAGGGGACAGGAAATGCGGCTAGCCTGCGTGGCTCAGGGAACGGCGGAGATGGGCCATCTCCAATTGGAAATCCTCCTTCCTCCGAGACGACAGAGTCGCGCACCCGCTCCTCGACGGCCCGGCGGAAGCGATCCCTGAGACGGTGCATTGCTACCTTGATCGAGTCCGGCGACAGGCCCAATTCGTGCGCCCACCCCTCGTAGTCCCGATCACCGGTGGGGATCGTCAGGCCTGTTTGGAGGCGCTCGAAAAGCGCCCCCTTCCCCCGGCGTCCATAGTCCTCCGCCAGCTGGGCGCAGACGCTTCGCACGATTTCGAAGACACACTGGCGATCGAAGTAGTCATCGATTTCGGCTTGCGAAGGATCGGAGGGATCGAAGCCGCCTTCCTCCCGGAGCCGCTCGAGGGAGACCACCACCCCGCCTCCGCCGCGCCGCAAGGTCGCCCTCTCCGCCTCGCGTTGTGGAGGAACCACTTCGCATCGGTGCGAAGGAAGGCACGGAAGCGCCCCTCGTCTGGATTGGCCCGGTCAAGGACGCCGCGATCCAAGAGACCGACGCAGTATCCTGCACGAGATCCTCGGCATCCGCCCCGTCGAAGCCGTAGCGCCTCACCAGCAGCAGGACCGGCTGGCGGTAGAGGGAGCACAGCTCGTTGAGCGCGGCGCGGGATTCGAAAGCCGGCGCGGAGGTGGCTCGCAGCAGGCTCCAGTTGGTCTTGGAAAAGATGTCCGAGACTCGGCTGTCGTGGGGGTCCATCGGTCCGGGGAGGGTAGGCGAGCGGGAGGCCGGTGGAAAGCGGATTTGTCCGGGTGGAGGGGCAGGAGTCCGGTCACTCATCGCCGGGGACGATCCACACCCAAGTGCCGCCGGTCTTGACGAAGCGGGCCGTGCAGTGCTCGCCGCCCAGTTTCATGATGCTGTCCATCATCGCGCCCGCGTTTCCATCCATCCGGAGCTGAAGGAGGTAGTCGCAGACATAACCGGGCTTTCCCTGGGCCTTAGCCGCGCCGATCTTGCGGAAGACGCCGATGCGGAACCGGGCGTCCCCCATCACCAGCCCCCCGAGGGCCAGCAGCGCCGAGATCGAATTCTCCGGGTCGGGCTGGATCTGGCTCATCCCCGTGATGTTCCCGTTCATCTGGTCGATCCTCCGCTGGATCGCCTCGCGCATCTCGTCCTCCGTCGGCTCTCCGCTCTCCGCCGGGGAAGGCGAGGACAGGAACGGGGCCATCGCGGACGACGGCGGGGACGCCTCCTGCCCGCGCGGCGTCGTCGGCGCCGCGGCGAGGTTTTGTGTCCTGAGTTCGGCGTTTTCCTGGCGCAGGGCTTCGATCTGCTGCCGCAGGGCGTCCGCTTCCTGGTCAGCTGGGGCCGTGCGAGGTTCGTTCCATTTCGTCCAATGTTTCTCGATATTCCGTATCGCGACGGCGGCGGGGAGGCAGGCGGCGGCAAGCGCCAGCAGGCCGAGGAGCAGGAAGCAGGGCCAACGGACGAGCGGGTACCGGCGGATCCATTGGGTGAAGAAGGCCGGGATTTTCATGGCGAAGGCTGTCGGTGGGTTCGTGGGAAGGTTCTATTTCGTTCTCACGATCGCGGCCCGGAACCCGATATCGTCCGCTTTGGTGAGGGCAGGCACGCCCGAAAACCGGGATGCGGATCTGCTAAAGGGCGCGAACATTTTCCACGAGCCCCCCCGCAGCGCAGCGCTCGTCGTGGAATGCTTCGGTGCGGGGTCTATTACCGCTGTTTCGGGATACTCTTTCATTTCGCCAGCACACCATTCCCAGACGTTTCCATGCATGTCGCACAAGCCCCAGGCATTGGGCGGATAGCTGGCGACGACGGTGGTCCTTCCAATGCAGCGGCCGCGCACCGTCGTCCCGAGCGGCATGTAGCCGTTGCAATTGGCTTTGTCTCCATTGAGCGAATCTCCGAACGAGAAGGCGGTGCGGCTCCCGGCCCGGCAGGCGTATTCCCATTGCGCTTCGGTAGGCAGCGACCAAGCCCAGCCTTTCGGCAAAGGGTGGCGTCGGTTCATTTCCGCGATCCATTTCAGACAGTCTATCTGGCGGACTTGCTCCACCGGATGGCTTTCTCCCGGGATGTCGCCCGGATTGGAACCCATGATTTCCTCCCACTGTTTCTGGGTGGTCTCCGTCTCGGCCATCCAGAACCCATGGGTCAGCGTGACTTCGTGTTGGCGGTAGAAGCTGACAAGGCTCGCTGGCTCCGTATGCGGCTCGCCCATCGAAAAGTTGCCAGGCGGACACCAGATCAAAACGATGTTGCCGTGCCGTCGGCGTTCGCCGACCAGTCTCTCCTGAAACTCGCCGAACACTTCGGATAGCGGTTCCGCCGGGGCGAGTCCGTCTAAAAGGGACCCGGCGGGCAGAGACGGCTTTTCATAGGGGGGCCAGAGCTGCCTATTTTCAGGCTCGGGAGTGAGTTCCAACTGCGATGAAACCTCGGAGTGAGGAGGAGCGTCCTGCGGAGGCACGATGGCGGGCCTGAAACCATAGCAACCATGGTCGGGAGGTGCTTGGAACCGGGAGGCTGAGCGGCAACCTGCCGGGATCGACGAAAACCTGCCTCCGCGGAGGCCCTTGGCTGCCGTGACATCGTGAACATCGGGATCAAGTGCTTCGTCGAGGGGGTACGAGGCATAGCGGTTGGCGCAGAGCTCGTCGACATTGCCGTGCATGTCGTGAAGCCCCCACGGGTTGGACGGGTAGAGGGCCACTTCCACCAATCGTCCGAGCGAAGGTCCCTTTTTCTTCGTTCCGTAGGGAAATTGGCCGAAGCAATTGGCTTGCGTGCCATCGGCAACGTTTCCAAACGAAAACGGGGTCTCCGTCCCTGCCCGGCAGGCATACTCCCACTGGATTTCGGTGGGCAGCGACCATTTCCAGCCTTCAGGCAACGGGAAGCGACGGTTCATTTCGTTCATCCATGCCACGGCATCGTTCCAGCTGATCAAGTCCACGGGCAAGTGCTCGCCCCGGTAGGAAGTGCCATGGTGCCGGAAAATCCGGGTCCACTGCTTCTGGGTGGTTTCCGTCTTCGCCATCCAGAACCCCAGTTCGACGACGACCTGGTGCCGCGTCTCGTCCAGTTGCCGCATGGGTTCTTTTTCTGGACTTCCCATCGCGAATTCTCCCGGAGGGCACCAGACAAACGAAATGCCGGCAAAATCCCTCTCTTCGCCGGCTGCGGCTCCGACCATGAAACCGAACGGCAACGAGGACTCTTCCGCCGCGATCCTCGGGACGGATGGGCTTGCCACGAGGGCCAACATAACAATGGACATGCTTTTCATGATCGCCGGAGGTTCGCCATTTCAATCTTACCGCCTCAGCCGGCAGGCAATGCGGGATCGCCCAGCATCGGCAGTTTAGCGGAAGCTTCCCAAGGGTCTGGCGCGTCGGGGGAAAAACCGAGCTCCAGCTCCTGGACGGCGATGCCCGACAGATGGCCGCCGTTGAAGGCGCTGGAGGAGAAATCCACCGGCAGCTCGCGCGTATCGGCGGAAACCCCCGATTTGAAATCGAAGACGAGCAGCTTTTTCAAATCGTCGCGAGCGCCTTCTCCGCCGCCGGCATGGGCGAGCAGGCGGTTGCGCTCCGGCAGGAAGACCCAGTCGCGATTGGCATAGCCACCGTTGAGGAATAGAGGCGTCAGGCGGGCGGTTTCACCGCTGGCAACGTCCCATATCCAAGTGCCGCTGCCGCTGAGACCACCGTCCCGGATCGGGTAGAATACGAGATGCTCGTTCACCTGGCTGAAGTATGCGGCACCGTCCGGGCAGCGTTTGTATTCCCCGGTGCTGGTGTCGAGCAGCAGCATGTCGCTCTTTCGAACGGTTCTCTGCGGCGTATCTTCCGACCAGGATCGTCCGATCAGCACATAAGGCGTTCCTGACAGGTGCTTCTCGAACCTCAGCTCGACCCCGACCCTGCTGTCTGCGGTCTGGATTCCCAGAGGGGGCGGTGCGGGGAGCATTTCCGAAGTTCCGCCGCGAAGGTCCAGCACGATCAGGCGGCTCCATCCGTTGCTGACCAGCAGCCTTTCCCCGGGCAGCCAGACCGGATCTCCGCCCAAGGCATTCAGGCCGGTGATTTTCGCCTGCCCCAGCTCGTAGCGCCCCTGCTTGGCTTCGTTGGCGGAAGGATTGGCGACCGCGACAGGAAAGTGGTTGGCGATGGATATCAGGCGGTTGTCCCTCAAATCTAGCGCGAGGATCCAGTCCTTCGTCATCGACGCGAGCAGCCCTCCCGACGGGCTGGCGACGAGACGGTTTTCGTGTTCCGGGAAGAGGTTGTAGGACGGGGTCTCGGCGATCACGCCCGTGATCAGGTCGATGCGGGCTACTGGCTTCTCCTGGGAAAGCCCGGTCCACAGCCACACAGTGCGCCCGTGCCAGTGGAGGATGCGTGCGCCGCCGAGCTGGCTGGTGTTCGTCAGGCGCTTCACATCGACGGCCTTCCTATCTTTCCAGTCCACCGTACCCCGCCAGAGGTCGCCTTCGGCGATGAAGACGAACCGGCGCCAGTCGGTATCTGCTACGCGCATCTCCTGGATCCCGGAGATGCCGATGGTTCCCTCGATCATGTAGCTGTCCTGGCTCGCGCGGCGCTCCTCGGCGCCAGCGTGCGCGAGGTCGAGGAAGCCCGTGGAGGCTTTGGCGTTTTCGAGGGTACCGAAGGCGACCAGCCCAGGCTGATTGCGGATCAGGCGGGCGGGGCCGCCATTGTATCTATTGTAGATCGGCGACCGCTCCTTCTTCAGCGTGTCGGCGTTCCACAACTCGTTGCCCACATATACATAGGCGGCGGCTTCATCCGGGGAACTCCACGGGAATTTCTTCGCCTCTTCAGCGGCGAGGTCTTTTTGTTCCTCCTCCTCCCGCCGTTTCGCGTTCCCGCTGACGATATCGTAGACCCGCTCATTGATCGCCTTCAACTCCGCCTCGCCTTTCCGCCACTCTTCGCTTTCGTGGACCGACTTCAGCTTCCCCTCCATTTCATCCACCTGAACCAGCATCATGGGCGCGGCGTCCACAAACCTGAGATCGTAGTCCTTCACTTTCATCCCGAGATACCCTTTTGCCCGGCCCTCTTGGTTTGATCTGACTTGCCTTACGGAGCCTTCGATGTCACCCTTGAGACGATTGATTTTCAATTCCCAATCCCTGCGGATATAATAGGAGTCGGCGAACGCCGACTCCTCTTGGATCGAGGATCTCAAATTCTGTGATTCGACAGGATCTTCGGGTACGGCATCATGGCCTTTCGCCTCCCATTCCGACAAACGCAGCCGGGCCTTTTCCAAAGCGATTGCCAAGCGCTGAATTTCAGCAATCCGCTCCTGTTCGAGTTCATCGAGCGTCTTCGGCACGGTGACCTCCATGCTATGCTTGTAGTTCGTCTTCACCACGTCATCGGACACGGCGTCTTGAGGCTGGGTGGGTTGCCCTGCTGCTTGAGTTTCCGAAACGAGCTTTTTCTGGTGTTCGGCCATCTCCTGTCGGAACTCGTCCATTTTGGCTTGGTATTCGGCCATCGAATCCGAATCCACCACAGAGGTCTGCTTCGGAGTGGAATCCGAGCAACATGGCAAAAGACATGCCGCGAAGGCGGCGAACGTGGCAATCCGTGGTTTCATCGTTTCAGAGGTGGGGGTTTTCGAAGTGGATGCACCGGATGAGGACGCATCCTCCGATACACCCTGTAGCGCAAAACGCGCCGCGCGTCAAAGATGCAGGGGATTGCGTCGTCCTGCGCATCCTCCGCTACCCCCTGTAGTGCGAAACGCTCCGCAAGGTTACAGGTCCGCCAGATTTTTTTCCGCCATCGGACAGGAATTCCCGCCGGGCCTGGCCTAGGGTGTGTTAATGTAAATTAGAGCATCCGCGACGAGAGCGAAGTGGACAAAGGCGGTGAACATCTCGTCCAATTTCTCGAAGCGCGAGAAGATGCGCCGGAACGCCTTCAATCTGCGGAAGAGCCGCTCCACCTCGTTGCGTCGCTTGTAGAGTTCACGGTCGTAGTCCCAAGGGTTGAGACGGTCCGCCTTTTTTTTTGGGGGGGGGGGACCACCGGCTCCAGCCCCAAGCCGAGCACCAACTGGCGCGTCTCGTTGCCCTCGCACGCCTTGTCCATCACGACCGACTTGAGTTGCGGGGGCGGGCCTCCTTCCAGCCTTCGAGGAGCTTGCGCCCTTCGGGTCCGTCCGCGGCCTGTCCCGGCGAGAGCGAGAAACGGAGGGCCGTCCGCTCATTTGCGGCAACCAGATGAATCTTGGTTGTGAGTCCTCCGCGGGAACGTCCGATGGATTGCGGCCCGTTTTTTTTAACGCCTCCGTGCCATCGGGATGGACCTTCACCGGGGTGCTGTCCAGCGAGCAGACCTCCACCTTGATCTGGACGAGCCGCATGGTCCGCATGGCCTCGAACACCCGCGCCAGCACCCCCTGCCTGGCCCAGCCGCGCATCCTCGCATAAACCGTGTGCCAGTGGCCGAACTCCTTGGGCAGCCTCCGCCACTTGGCCCCGTTCTCCGCAATGTAGAGGATGGCGTTGATCACCTGGAGGTTGCTGTAGGTCAAGCTGCCCCGGTGCTTGGGAAAACAGTGCGGATGCGCTCGTAGTGAGCTTCGGCTAATTGCATCGCATCCTATAGCACACGGGCCAATCATCGCAAGATTTTACATTAACATAAACCATTTCAACGGCAAGCGGGAATTTCGGGTCCGGCGCGACGGCTCCTGGGTCGATCCCGCCAGTTACCTCCCGCTTTCCTCCTCCCGTTTCGGCAGAACCGCGTCGGAATGCTACTGCGGCAACGGCTTCCGCATCGTCCTCGATCCCACCCCGGCGAAGCCCTGACCACCCGCTGTCGCGGAGATGGACACGGGGGAAGAGGAAATCCGACCCGCGATGCGTTGCCAAGCTCGCAGGGCAACTCCCGGTTTCGACCGACGGGCGCTGACCCTCCTTCGGGAATCGAGCAACCCTGCCCCCATTCTCCCCTCCCCCGTCGCCCCAAAGCCCCCGACGGGAAGAGCGCTCGCGGTTGAAAAGCGGATTCCAGCAACGATCCTGCCGCAGAGACTCCCCGTGCATGAAAAGCGCCTCCCTGCCCATCCTCCTCCTGCTCGCCGCCGTGGCCTTCGCCATTCCCGGCAAAGCCGAGATTCTCAGACCCCGCGTCGTCACCGAGGCCAGCCGGAAGGACACCGACGACCCGGCGCTCTGGATTCCCGCCGACCGGAGCCAGACTCTCGTCGTCGGCACCGACAAGCATTCCGACGGCGCCCTCTACGTCTACGACCTGGAAGGGAAGATCGTGCAGCGCGTCGGCGGCCTCAAGCGCCCCAACAACGTCGACATCGCCTACGGCCTCGCCCTCGGCGGCCGCCCCGTCGATATCGCCGTCGTCACCGAGCGCGAGATGGGACGGCTGCGCGTCTTCGCCCTGCCCGACATGCGCTGCGTGGACAAGGGCGACCTCGTCGTCTTCGACGGGGACAAAAAGCGCGCCCCGATGGGCATCGCCCTCTACACGCGCCCGCGCGACGGCGCCATCTTCGCCATCGTCGCCGGGAAGTCCGGCCCCGCCGAGGGCTATCTCGGTCAATACCTCCTCGAGGACGACGGCGACGGCCAAGTGAAGATGACCTTCGTCCGCCAGTTCGGCTCCTACTCCAAGCAAAAGGAGATCGAAGCCATCGCCGTCGACAACGAGCTCGGCTACGTCTATTGCTCCGACGAGTCCGTCGGCATCCGAAAATACGCCGCCGATCCCGACGCGGACAGGGAGCTGGCCCTGTTCGGCACCGGCGGCTTCGCCCTCGACCGCGAAGGCATCTCCATCTACAAGATCAACGACGGCACCGGATACATCCTCGTGTCCGACCAGCAGAACAACGCCTTCCGCATCTTCCCGCGCGAGGGCGCGCCGGGCGATCCGCACCACCATCCCCTGATCAAGACCGTCGGGGTCTCCACCCTCGAAAGCGACGGCAGCGAGGTCACCAGCACCGCCCTGCCGGGCTACCCGAACGGACTCTTCGTCGCCATGTCCAACGGCAAGGCCTTCCACTACTACTCCTGGGACGACATCGCCGGGACCGACCTGAAGAAAGCCCCCGACGGCGTGCCTCCCGCCGAATGACAAGGCATCCGCCATGCCATTGATCTGGAACTTCAACGAACTCGTATGGATCCTGCTGGCCGGGAGTCTCGCGATGGCTGCGGGCCTTTCCCGGAAGCGCCCGATGCACGAGACCTACATCCTGCTCTACAGTGTCTTCTATCTGGTGCTCAACAGTATTCTGTGGATCTACTATCTCGTCACGACCACTCGGCATCCCAGTGACAAGATCTTCCGATTCGACGCCGATCCGCTTCCTCCCGCCGTCTCCTTTTGGCTCGGAGTCCTCGTCCTCATCGCGATCATCGCCTCTTGGATTTCTGTTTGGTCGCAACGTCATTACTACCGCCCAAGACAGGTCTGGGCGCACTCCGTGGCGGCGCTGATCTTCCTCTTTGCCACGCTCGTTTCCACTCTGACCGCCGTGCGTGTCCAAGCGGCCCTTGATGCGGCGTCTTTGGACCAATGACTTCGAAGAAGGCCCCCTCCCACCCTGGTCTCGGTCGGACTTGTAGGCCGACAGGAACGCCGACCCTCCTTGGGATTCCCAGTCGCGGCTTGCCCGACAAGGAACTGCCCCCTCAAAGTTCACCTTAACCGAGCGCCATTCCGGCTACTGCGTCACTTCCGCCAGCCGGGCTTTCAGCGCTTCGTTGCGGGGATCGAGTTCGAGGGCCTTGCGGAAATACTCGGCGGCAATCTCCTTCTCGTTCAGCTTCGCGCAGGTTTGACCGAGGTGGTCGTAGATCACGGGGTCGGCCTGCTCGATGAGACGCTCGGCCTTTTTCAGTTCGGCGAGGGCGCGGGGGTAGTCGCCCTTCAGGAAATGCCACCAGCCGACGGTGTCGGCGATGGCACCGCTGTCGGGATCGAGTTCGGCGGCTTTCTTCGCCATCTCCCCGGCCTCGTCCAAGTTCTCGCCTCGCTCGATCCACATGTAGGCGAGGTGGTTGAGGACGGTAGGGGTGAAAGCGGAGGCATCGCCGTCCGAATCGTTGCTCTTGATCAGTTCCAGCGTCTTGCGGAAGAGCACCTCGGCCTTGTCGAAGTTCCCTGCCTTCTCATGGGCGGCGGCGTGGCGGTAGTGGAAGTATTTGTCGATCCGACGGGGCGATGCGTCTTTCGCCAGTTCGAGGGTCTTCTCGAATTGCGCGATGGACTCGTCCCATCGTTCGAGGGCGCCCAAGGCGAAGGTCGCGAGATAGGGAAAGTCGGGCGACTCGGGAAATCGCTTTGCGGCGTCTTCGAGCAAGGACACGGCGGCTTCGTATTCCCGCGCTTCGAGCAGCCCACGACCGAGGGCCTTGAAGTCGTCCTCACCGCCTTGACTCTTGATCGCTCGTTTGAGGTGGGGGATGGCCTCTTGGGAGCGGCCCGATTCCATCAGGATGTTTCCGATCCGCCTTTGGAGGTCGGCCCCCTCTTTCCCGAGCCCGGCATTCGGTTCATCCAATTCCGAAAGCTCTTTCAGAATTTGCAGAGCCCCCTCCTTGTCGCCTTGCGCTTCCAACTCGTCGGCAAGGCGAAGGCGTTTTTCGATTCGTTCCTTTGGATCGCTCTCGGCTGCTTCCTGAGCCGGGAGCAGGAAGGGAATGGTGAGGAGGAGAAGGAGGAGGAGGCTTCTCATGAGGATCGGGTTCAGGCTGAAAACTGCCAAGTATTTCCTTTTCAAACCTCCACCCCCTTCCCACCGGAGGGCAGGGGCGGATGAAACTGTCGCAAAGGAGCATGGCCCGGTTCGCCCCTTTCCGTCAAGATTTTCCGGCTCGTTGCCCCAAAAAGAGATGGCACAAAAAGGCGGGAAAGAGGAAGACGGCGGCAAGACTGTCGAGCCTCTTCCCCCTTGGTCAGATGCCGATCGCAGGATACAGTCCGGCCACCCATGACCCATGACCCATGACCCGCCCCTCATGCCCCTCCCCACCTTGCCCGAAATCGAAGCCGCCGAGAGGCTGATCCGTCCGCATGTCCGCGAGACCCCGGTCTACCGCTGGCCCCTGCTCGAAGCGGGACTCGGCGTCGAGGTCTGGATCAAACACGAGAACCACACTCCGGTGGGGGCTTTCAAAATCCGGGGCGGGCTTGTCTATCTCGACGAACTGAAACGCCGCGAGCCGGGGACGCCCGGCGTGATCGCCGCGACCACCGGCAACCACGGCCAGTCCATCGCCTACTCCGCGAGGGAGCATGGGCTGCGAGCCGTGATCGTCGTGCCCCATGGCAACAACCCCGAAAAGAACGCCGCGATGCGCTCGCTCGGCGCGGAGCTGGTCGAGCATGGCCGCGAGTTCCAAGAAGCGCTGGAATTCTCCCGCGAACTCGCGACGCGCGAGGGGCTTCACCCCGTGCCCTCCTTCCATCCTTGGCTCGTCCGCGGAGTCGCGACCTACGGGCTGGAGCTGTTCCGCGCCGTCCCGGATCTCGACGCCGTCTTCGTGCCCATCGGGCTGGGTTCGGGCTTCTGCGGGCTGGCGGCGGCACGCGAAGCCCTCGGATTGAAAACGGAACTGGTCGGCGTCGTTTCGGCCCGGGCCCCGGCCTACGCCCTGTCGTTCCGCCAAGGGGAAATCATCGAACAGCCGAGCGAGACCCGCGTCGCCGAGGGCGTCGCCTGCAAAACCCCGGACCCCGGAGCCTTCGCCCACATCCGCCGTCATGCCCGAGGGATCGAGACCGTGGACGACGCCGGGGCGCTCGCCGCGGTGGGAGAACTGTTGCGGGCCACCCACAACCTCGCCGAAGGCGCCGGAGCCCTCGCTTGGGCCGCCCTGAAAGCGCAGGCCGAGGAATGGCGAGGCAGACGAGTCGCCTGCATCCTCAGCGGCGGCAACGCCAGCACCGCCCTGATGCGGGAAGTGATGGTGGGGTAAATCCGAAATCCGAAGCTCGAAATCCGAATTTGGCCTCCGGCGACCGCTGATCTTCGCTGATTTTTTTCTTCCGGATCAGCGTGGATCAGCGCCAATCAGCGGTCCCACGAAGCGTTCGGGCTTCGGATTTTCCTTACGTCGCCACTTTTTTCACGAAGCAGGCTTTCAGCCCGATGGCGAGGCCGTCCATCTTGCAGGAGATCTCGTGGTCGCCATCGACGAGGCGGATCGGCTTCGACTTCGTGCCCGACTTCAGGACATGGGAGCTGCCTTGGAGCTTCAGATCCTTGATCATGGCGACGATGTCGCCGTCGGCGAGGGGGTTGCCGTAAGCGTCCTTCACGATGCGCCCGCCCTCGGGCTCCTCCTCGCGCGACCATTCGTGGCCGCAGGTGACGCATTCGAAGCGATCCTCAAGAGCGAGAATCTCGTCCATTTCACACATCGGGCAGGAGTCGGCCATCGGGGGAGCAGATGAAGGTGGAAAGAGGTGGCTTGGGAGGTGTCCCGTGCGTTTCGCGGTCAGATCCCCACTCGCCGGAAGAGTTCGTCGAGGGGCAGTTGCAGGCCGATGTAGAAATCGCCGAACTCCGCGTAGAGGGCGCTGACCTCGTCGAAACGCATCTCGTAGACGATCTCCTTGATGTCCTGGGTGTTGTGGGAGAAGAGGGTGACACCCCACTCCCACTCGTCGAGCCCGGTGGAGCCGGTGATGAGCTGGCGCACCCGGCCCGCGTAGCCGCGACCCACCCGCGCGTGCCCGGCCATCAGCTTGCGCCGCGCCTCGAAGTCGAGGTGGAACCAGTTGTGCGTCCCGTCACGGCGCTTCGACATGGGGTAGAAGCAGAAGACCGGCCAGTCGGGCATGTTCGGGTAGAGGCGGTCCTTGTTGTATTTCTCCATCCGCCGGCGGAATTCCTCCAGCTTCGCCGCCATCTCGGCACCGTCTCTGGCGAGGCCCTCGTCGCGGACGAGGTCGTCGGCGTATTGCCCCTCGGTCGTGGTGTATTCGCTCAGCTCCGTCATGCTGAGGTAGCTGTAGACGGGGTTGAGGATGCCGGAGCCGAGGGCGCGGCCGAGCTGCTTCTCGAAGCGGTTCGCCTGGTGCAGGTCGTCGGTCAGGAGCATGAAACCGACGTCGGACTTCGGTGTGACCATGGAGAAGGTGAGGAGCTGCGTCGAGCCGGTCGAGCGGATCTCCTGGACCAGCTCGGCGAGGTGGGTCTTCGCCTCCAGCTTCTCCTCGTCGGAGTAGAGCGACCACTGCGCCTGGTCGAGATGGAAGAAGAGGTGGATGACGTGCCAGCCCTCGCGGGGAATGACGCGGTCGGAGTCGTTGGGGGAGGCTTGGGGGGTCATGTTCGGGATCTTGGCGGCGGGGAGGGCCGCACTCGGGGAACAAGCCGAGGAATTGGGCTTGCGTCCAATCAAAAAAACTCCTAGTTTTTCCCCGTCCCGGCCCGACGCCGGACCTTGGAACCCCATCCCCTTTCCCATGGCAGATTTGGAAAACCGTTACGCCGACAATGTGTCCGGCGAATACTACGTGGACGACCAGTGCATCGACTGCGATCTCTGCCGCGAGACGGCCACGGCGAATTTCACCCGCAACGATGACGGGGGATACTCCTACGTCTACAAGCAGCCCGAGACGCCTGAGGAACGCGCCCTCTGCGAGGAGGCGATGGAAGGCTGCCCCGTCGAAGCGATCGGGAACAACGGGGGCTGAGCCGCAGAACCTGCCGGAAGCCCCCAAGGCGATGGAGCGCGGGCCAAAGGCGGCGGCGCGCGTCTCCCCTTCCCTTTCCGGTCCGCCATTGCTTGAAAATCGTTCGATCAAGGCGTAAGGAACCGAACCCTGTCCCGTCCCATCCCGTCATGAAAGCCATCCACCTCGACTCCTCGAACTTCGACTCCACCCTCGCCGGGACCTCCCTGCCGGTCCTCGTCGATTTCCACGCCGAATGGTGCGGTCCCTGCAAAATGCTCGGCCCCGTCGTCGAGCAGGTCGCCGAATCGAAGGCGGGCGCGGCCGTCGTGGCCAAAGTCGACGTGGACGCCGCCCGCGACATCGCCGGGCGCTACCGCATCACCTCCATCCCCACCCTCATCGTGTTCAAGGACGGCCAGCCCGTCTCGACCGTCCGCGGGGTGCAGACGAAGGCGGCGATCGAGTCCCTCATCGACGAGGCGGCTTCGAAGGGCGCGTAACTTTGCCTTGCCAACCGAAAGGGCGGCCCCCGTTCACGCGAAGCCGTTATCCGGTGGCGGCTGAAAGCATCGCCGTCCTGTGCGAGGTTGCGCCATCGCCGATCCCATGATTCGCCTTCCTCGTTTCGCTCCCGTCCTTCTCCTCCTCCTTGCCGTGGCGGGCCTCCCCGCCGTCGCCGACGAGAAGGCCGAGCAAGCCTACGCGGCCATCGAGCCCCTCCTCGCCGACCATTGCTACGACTGCCATGGCGACGGGGCGGACAAGGGCGATTTCGCGATGGACGACTTCGAGAGCGTCGCGGAGCACCTCAAGGACTTCTCCGTCTGGTACGAGATCTGGAAGAATGTCAGGAGCAACCTGATGCCCCCGGCGGACAAGCCGCAGCTCAAGAGCGAGGACAAGGCGAAGCTCCTCGCCTTCATCGAGGCCTCCGTCTTCAAGATCGACCGGGACAACCCCGATCCCGGCCGGGTCACGATCCGCCGGCTCAACCGCGAGGAATACCGCCATTCCATCAAAGACCTCCTGAAATACGATTTCAAGGTCGAGGACATCCTGCCGCCCGACGACACCGGATACGGATTCGACACCATCGGCGACGTGCTCAGCATCTCGCCCCTGCTGATGGAGAAATATCTTGAGGCCGCCGCCCTCGTCGTGGAGGGGGCCGTGCCCGTCGACGGGCCGGGGATCGTGGAGTGGTGGCTCGACCAGAAGACCTTCCGCGACGAGCGGAGCAAGGACTGGTCCATGGACTGGATGCCCTTCGACCACGCCCGGAAGATGCAGGCCCGTCCCTGGGTGAGCCACGACGGCGAATACGAGGTCCGCCTCGACTTCCGCATCCGGGGATCGAACGAGGCGACCTCGCACACCGCGACCTTGAAAATCGGCATCGACGACCAGACCGTCGCCGAGCGGAAAATCGGCTGGGACAACTCCGAGCGCATCACCCTGAAAGGCAAGGCCACCCTGAAACAAGGCAAGGACGCCTCCTTCTGGGTCGCCACCGAGACCGGCGAGCCGCCGCGCGAGGGCGAGAACAAGCTCGCCGTCGATGTCGAGGCCTTCCGCATCCGCGGCCCCCTCGACGGCAGCAAGAAGGACTACCCCTGGAACGCCCGCCACCTCTTCTCCAAAGGCCCGCCGTCCGCCGACGAGAGCCAGCGCGACCCCTACCGAGAGGACATCCTGCGCCGCGTCGCGACCAGCGCCTTCCGCCGTCCCGTCGACGACGCGACCTTGGGGCGTCTCGTCGCCCTCGCCCGCGAGGTGTCCGGCCAGCCCGGCAACGGATTCGAGGACGGCATCGCCGAGGCCATCACCGCCATCCTCGTCAGCCCGCGCTTCCTCCTCCGCGCCGAGATCCAGCCCGAGCCGGACAACCCCGGCAAGGTCGTACCCCTCGACGAATACTCCCTCGCCTCGCGCCTCTCCTACTTCCTGTGGAGTTCGATCCCCGACGAAGAGCTGCTCAAGCTCGCTGGGGAAGGCAAGCTGCGCGAGAACCTGCGCGCCCAAGTGGACCGCATGCTGAAGGACGGCAAATCCGACCGCATGGTCGTGAATTTCGTCGGCCAGTGGCTCCAAGCCCGCGACGTCGAAACGATGAGCTTCAACGAGCGTGCCGTCGTCGGCGAGAAGAATTTCGAAAAAGCCCTCCGCATCTTCAACGGACGCCTCCGCCAGTCGATGCGGATGGAGAGCGAGCAGTTCTTCGCCCACATCCTGCGCGAGAACCGCCCCGCCGTCGAACTGCTCACGGCGAACTACACCTTCCTCAACGAAACCCTCGCCGATTGGTACCGGATCGAGGGCGTGAAAGGCCAGCAGATGCGCAAGGTCGATCTGCCCGAAGGGTCGCCTCGCGGCGGACTCCTCAACCAAGCCACCTTCCACCTCGTCACCTCCAACCCGACACGGACCTCGCCGGTGAAACGCGGCCTCTTCGTCCTCGAGAACTTTCTCGCCACCCCCGCGCCTCCTGCCGCGCCCGACGTGCCGCCGCTGGAGGACTCGGCCAAGGGCGACAAGAAGGACCTGCCCCTGCGCGAGATCCTCGCGATCCACGCCGAGCAGAAGCTCTGCGCCTCCTGCCACATGCGCATGGACCCCATCGGCCTCGCCTTGGAGAACTACAACGCCGTCAGCCTCTGGCGCGACGACGAGAAAGGCCAGCCCATCGACACCGCCGGGCAGCTCATGACCGGAGAAAAGTTCGGCAACGCCCGCGAACTGAGCCAGATCCTCGCCACCGCCCGCAAAGACGATTTCCACCGCGCCCTCGCCGAGAAGCTCATGACCTACGCCGTCGGCCGTGGCATCGAGTATTTCGACGCGCCCACCATCGACAAGATCGTGGCCGACGCGGAGAAAAACGGCGGCACCCTGCGCCAGATCGTCTACGGAGTCGTCGAGAGCGCCCCCTTCCAGAAGCGGCGGGGCGACGGCGGCTTCACCTCAGGCCGGGCCGGGGAGGCCGGGCCGGAATAGGTCGCCCTTGCGCTTCCGCCGATCCGGTTCCATCTTGATCCATGAGCAACGCCCGTCCTTCCCAAGCCTTCAGCATCGCCTCGGTCCTTTCGATCGTCTGCGCGGTCGCCAGCTTCTTCGTCGGGGCCATCCCCGCCATCATCCTCGCGATTTTCGCGATTTTCTTCGGCTCCTTCGGGGCTCTCCTCTCCCTCTCGCCCCATCGGCGCGGCGGCTTCATGAGCACCTTCGCGATGGTCGCCGGGGTGATCGGCATCGTCGTCGCCATCGTCAAGGCCGTCTTCCTCTGGCTCGTCTGACCCGGGGAGGGTCGGGTCCTCCGTCCAACAGGGTGTGACCGCCAGTGGTCTCGGTCGAACACGGGAGGACACCCGTTCCGCGCCAGCACTGTAGCCGGCCTCACTGAGGCCGGACCGAACGTCCAAACGACGCCCGAC
>DDTJ01000061.1 GCA_002344525.1 Akkermansiaceae bacterium UBA2367 | reverse complement strand
CATGACTCGTGACCCATGACCCCTTCCCTCGCATGATCAAGAAAGTCTCCCTCACCAACATCCACACCGGGCGAAAATCCATCGCCCTCGTCGAGACCGGCACCGACGAGAAAGCCCTCATCGGCTCAGGCAAAACCCCCGTCGAGACCGCCGAGATCAGCGACGTGAAGGGCCTCGACGAAACGATCCAGCGCTTCACCAACAAGCGCAACAGCCTCGACGACCGCGTCGCCCTCTTCAACGGCCTCGCCAAGTGCTTCGACCGGAACATCCCCATCGTCAAAAGCTTCCAGCTCCAGGCGAACCGCGTCAAAACCCCCCGCTTCCGCGGCGTCGTCGCCGATGTCGCCCACGACCTGACCCAGGGCGAGAAGATCAGCGACTCCATGGAGAAGAAGGGCGACATCTTCACCCCCGACATCGTCGCTCTGATCCGCGCCGGCGAGGAGTCCGGTCGCCTCCCCGAAATCTTCCGCCGCCTCGGAGCCAGCCAGAAGAAGACTTCGCGCATCCTCAAAAAGCTGAAGTCCGGCATGATCTACCCCGCCGTCGTCACCTGCCTCGGCATCGGCGTCGTCATCACCATGAGCTTCACCCTCGTCCCCGCGATGACGAAGCTCTACGACTCCCTCGGCACCACCCTGCCCCTCGCCACGAGGATGATGCGGTCCTTCTCCGACATGCTCCTGCATCAGCCCTGGCTCGCCCTCCTCCCCGTCCTCGGCCTCTACCTTTTCTTCAAGAACTGGGGCCGCATCGCCCGCATCCCCTCCGTGCAGACCTTCTTCCTGAAGCTGCCCGCCGTCGGCATGCTCGTCCGCAAGTCCGCCTCCGCCGTCGGTTTCCGCACCCTCGCCCTGCTTATCGAAGCGAACGTCCGCCTGACCTCCGCCCTCGAGATCACCGCCCAGACCTCCTGGCACCACCACTACCGGATCTTCTTCGAGAAAGTGAAGAACCACATCCTCGCCGGACTCACCCTGCCCGACGCCTTCCTCATCGAGTCCCACTGGCTCGGCGAGGACGGGCGCGTCATCTGCGGCCTCATGGAGACCGCCGCCGAGACCGGGAGCGGCACCGAACTGCTCAACGAGATCGCCGAGGACTACGAGGACGAGCTCGACACCGCCGCCAACCAGATCGACAAGCTCATCGAACCGATCACCATCATCCTCCTCGGCACCCTCGTCGGCTTCCTCATCTACGCCATCTACGCCCCCGTCTTCTCCCTCGGAGACGCCCTGCTCAAGAAGCCCTGAACCCCAAAAAACACCTTTCCCAAGCAGTTTCCGTCTTTTTTATTATAAATTTTATTGAAATTACGAAATTTATTGATTACATTCCCTCCGAAACACCCACTCCTCACAGAGCGTTTCCAACAAAACCAAACAACAACAATATATACCATAGAAAGATACCAACTGATGAAACTCCACCCCGTCAAAGCCGTCCAGAAGGGCTTCAGCCTTGTCGAAATGCTGGTCGTGATCGCCGTCATCGGCATCATCGCCGCCATCGCCGTGCCGAACATCGGCAAGATCACCGACTCCGCCAAGGACTCGACCCTCCGCCGCAACGCGCAGAACATCGCCTCCGTCTTCGCCTCCGCCCAAGCGGTCGGATACGACTTCTCGAAGAGCAGCGGGACCGGCACCACGATCACGGCCAAAGGCACCGTCATCAACGCCGTCATCACCGGCGTGACAATCCCCTCCACGGGGGACTTCGCCACCAGCCCCTTCAAAGAAGCCTACTTCGGCTCTCCCGGCATCGCGGCAGTCAACACCGCCGGCACCGACGGCGTCGGCAAGTATCTTGAATACACCGCTGCCACCAACCGCCTCACCTATATCGGCGGCACGGCCAACTGACCCCCCGCGGGCGAACCGCCCGATCCACCGAATCCATCCATCGCCGACGTCCGTACATCCGGACGCCGGCGACTCCTTCCCTCCCTTTCCCCGACTTCCCGGCCGCCCCTCCCTCGAATGAAAAAGGCCCCTTTCCATTCGAACCGCGCCTTCACGATGGTCGAGATGCTCATCGTCATCGCCGTGATCGGGATCATGTCCGCCCTCGTCATCACCTCCTTCTCCAACGCCGCCCAGGACACCCGCCGCGTCGTCGCCCGCCAGCAGCAGGCCGCCGTACAGAACGCCGTCAACGCCTGGGTCAACGGCGTCTCCCAGACCCAGGGCCTCGCCGAGGCGCGCCGCCTCTACAACCTCGCCGGCACCAGCGTGGGGCGGCTCCAGCTCGTCAACACCTACCTCGACGACACCACCCTCTCCCACTTCCTCGCCAACACCACCGTCAACAACGAGGTCCGCAGCGCCGCCCTCCTCAAGACGCAGCAATACCTCCTCCTCGACTCCTGGCAGACGAACACCTACCCCAAGGTCGAGCTGAAATGACCCTGTCCAGCCCTCCGCCCGACCCTCTTCCCCCGCCATGAACCCCGCTCCGACCCGCCGCCGCGCCTTCTCCCTCGTCGAGGTCCTCGCCGCCGTCAGCATCATCGGCATCATCGCCTTCCTCGCCATCCCCAACATCGTGGCGATCAAGCAGGACTCCGAGCGCAACCTCGCCATCTCCCGCGCCGAGGCCGTCAACATGGCCATCGTCTCCTACATCCAGGCCAACGGGAAAAGCAACGTCGCTCCCGGCTGGGCTTCCCTGAACCACCAGCAGCGCTACACCCTGCTCATCCCCTACCTTTCCTTCGCCCCGGCCCAGCTCACCGACTTCATCCCCAAAGGCTACTCCGCCACCCTGCCGCCGGATCTCAACGCCCTTGCCAAGTGCGTCCTCATCGACAGCTCGACCTCGACCGAGATCAAATACTAGGCTTCAGCGACAACGCTGCCCCGTGACTCGTGCCCCATGACCCGTGACTGCCCCAACCGCCACGCCGCCTTCTCCCTCGTCGAGATGCTCGTCGTCGTCGCGGTGATCGGCATCCTCGCCGCCCTCGCCATCCCCAACATCGGCAAGGTCACCGAGGGTTCGAAGCGCAGCATCGCCAAAAACCTCATCGAGACCCTGAACCAGGCGGGCCGCCAGTTCGGCCATTCCCAATACGACCTGCGCACCGCCCCGGTCCCGACCACCGCCGCCGACGACCTCCTCGTCCTGCGCACCCTGCAATGGCGCGACCCGAACCCCTCCGGCGAGCTGAACGCGCCCGGCCCTTTCATGAGGAACGACTGGAACCCCGCCCTCTCCACCGACAGCCAGGACTACCGGGCCGAGTGGACCGGCTCCTCCTGGCGCCTCCTCGAACCCGGCACCCCCGGCGCAGGACTGAAGATCGTCTTCGACGGCTCCGACCTCGGCACCCCCTACGTCCACGCCCCCGGCTTCACCCCCGTCGGATCCCGCTGAGCCGCCCCCATGAGCATCGCCGCCCCCATCGCCCCCATCGCGACCAGCTCCCCCGGGCACACCGCCGCCCCCTTCATCGGCGGGCTTGAAGGGTTGATGTCGCTGGAGGGCACCGCCGTGCAGTTCGGCATCGTGCCGGTGAAGCTGCCGCGCGAGACCTGCTCCGTCGACGCCGAGAACCTCCTCCGCCGCCTCGGGCGCTTCCCCCACTCCGACAACCCCTGGCTGCCCGTCGCCACCCTCGGCCCCTGCCTCGTCTTCGCCCACCACGCCCCCCGCTCCGCCGACATGTGGGGCGTGCCCCCCTTCCTCGCCGTCAAAATCGCCATCTCGCAGGAGCAATACGAGAAAATCCGCAAAGACCTCGTCATGCGCCTCTCCGCGAGCCCACTCCCACGTGAAAACCCCGTCGAGCAGCTCTCCAAACCCCACTTCACCCCGGGCCAGCTCGACGAGGCCTTCCGCTGGCTCGTCGAGCACTACCCCTTCGACCCCGAGCAGGCCGAGCGCCTCTCCATGCTCTACGCCACGGCCTTTGACAAGGCCGGGCATGTCGACCGCGAGGGCTACAACAGCATGATGCCCTCCCTCGGCGTCGCCCTCCAATACCTCGTCGACGGCCCCCTGCGCCTCTGCTTCAACCCCGAGGAGGCGGGCCGCCAGGAGAAATTCCCCATCCCCCTGCTGGAGAAGCACAACGTCCACCCCCTCTATGCCGGCGAGCACAAGGTCTACCTGCTCTCCGCCGAGGAGGACAACTACAACTTCGAGGACGAATGGCTCTCCCAAGGCCACGACCCCGTCGATTTCGTCCCCGTCCTCGCCGACGCCAAGCTCATCCGCAACCTCATCAGTCAGAGCGGGACCCGCACCGCGAAAACCGCCGGCATCGAGGTCGAGAAATCCACCCTCAGCCTCGCCGACTCCGAGGGCCTCGTCGTCATCGAGCCCGAGGACATGGCCGAGATCAACCCGCAGAACCTCAACCACAGTCCCGAGGAGATGGTGCAATGGGTCCTCCACACCGCCATCGCCAGCCGCGCCTCCGACCTCCACCTCGAGAAATACTACAACGTGGCCCGCTTCCGCGCCCGCATCGACGGCAAGCTCCGCGCCATCTACACCGCGCCGCAGGAGATGCTGCCGCGCTTCGTCGCCATTCTCAAGAACTACGCCAACATGAACCAGACGCGGCAGGAGGCGCTCGACGGGCGCTTCGGCCTCTCCATCGGACGCCGCCGCGTCGATGTCCGTGTCGCCGCCGTGCCCTGCCGCAACGAGATGCAGAAAGTCATCATGCGCTTCCTCGACAAGCAGGACGGCATGAAGGAACTCTCCCAGCTCAACTTCTCCAAACGCCAGAGCCTGATCGTGAAGCGCGTCATGAGCCGCGACCAGGGCCTCGTCCTCATCACCGGCCCCACCGGGTCCGGCAAGACCACGACCCTCTACGCCCTCATCAACTCCGTCAACGACGAGGGCGTCAACATCCACACCATCGAGGACCCCATCGAATACGAGATCGAGGGCATCAACCAGACCCAGACCGACCCCGCTCACGACCTCACCTTCGCCACCGGCCTGCGCGCCCTGCTGCGCTCCGACCCCGACGTCATCCTCATCGGCGAGTGCCGCGACACCGAGACCGCCACCTCGGCGATCAACGCCTCCCTCACCGGCCACCTCGTCCTCACCACCCTGCACGCGAACGACTCGCTGCGCGCCGTCTCGCGCCTCCTCTCCATGGGCGTCGAGCCCCACCTCGTCGCCGACTCCCTCGCGATGTCGCAGGCGCAGCGCCTCGTCCGAAAGCTCTGCAACTACTGCAAGCGCCCCTTCACCCCCACCCCGCAGATCCGCGAGCTCTTCGCCCGCCAAGGCATGCCCTTCGAGAAGGAGGGCGTCCCCATCTTCATCGCCTCCGGCTGCGCCGAATGCTCCGGCACCGGCTACTCCGGCCGCGTCGCCCTCATGGAGATGACGGAGATGAACACCGAGCTCGCCGACCTCATCGAGCGGCAGGCCACCCAGACCGAGCTTCGCTCCGCCGCCCGCAAGACCGGATTCCAAACCCTTTACCAGGAGGGCCTCATCCACGTCCTCGCCGGAAACACCACCCTCGACGAGATCCAGAAGGTCAGCTACACCGCCTATTGATTCCATCGACAACCCGATCACCGCCATGAACGCCACCGCCACCCTACCCCAACCCGCCGCCGCGTCCCGGACCGGCAGCCTCCGCGTCCTCGTCGTCGACGACGAATCGACGATGCAGCTCCTCGCCTCGACCATCATCAAGCGCCTCGGCTACGAGGCCGACTCCGCCTCCAGCGGCGAGGAAGCCGTCGAACTCTACCGCAAGGCCCACGCCGAGGGTGCCCCCTACCACGCCGTGGTCATGGACCTCGCCCTCCCCGGCGGCATTTCCGGACTTGAGGCGACCCTCGCGATCAAGCAGATCGACGGCGACGCCAAGGTCATCGTCAGCAGCGGCTACCTCGAACAGAACGCCCGCAACGCCGCCCTCGAGCATGGCTTCGCCGGTCTCCTCCCCAAGCCCTACACCACCGACCGCCTCGCCTCGGAGCTGCGCTGGGTGCTGAAGGCGGGAGAGTGAGCCTTATCGCCGACCTCAATAAGGGTGGACCGGACGTCCAAACGGCGCCTGCGCGAGGTCGATGACCTCGCCTACAGTTTCGACCGAAGACCGAATCACACAGGTGCCGCCCAGAGGCTGTTCCGCGCTTCCAAGCTCACGCGGCGCTCGTAATGCCACACCTTCGTCACTTCGCGGTCGCCTTCGTTGATGGGCGTGACGTCCTCGATCACGAAGTCCGCAAAGTGGTCCGTGTTAAAGGCCACGTAGGCTAGGGAAAGGCAGTCCACCAACCGCTCCACGGGGTTTCCCAAGTCTGGAAACGCCACGGGACCGGTATCGGTCTGATACATCCGGCCCTCATCGTGGATATTGAGCGTCTTGACAGGGTGCTCGATGATCGCGCGGAGGCCGGTTTCCTCGTTGCTCAGCCGGGTCTGCGCCACCACCGGCGAGCCGGCGTCCGACGCCGCACGGATCGCCTCCCAGTCATCCAAGCGTTTCGCGCCCTTCAAATCTCGAAGCTGGTAGACCTGCCCGCCCCACATCTCTGCGGCCTTCACGGTCGAGCGATAGTTGCCGTTGAGGTAGGCCTTGCGCCGGAAGATCAGGCCGTCCTCGGAGCCGAAGACCGGCAGGAAGTCGTAGTTGTCGGGCTTGAAGAGGTCCTTCTCCGCGAAGGTGTCCTCCGCCTTGCACGAGCAGCACTGGATGAAATCCTCGCTCCGCCCCTTGCGCGTGTCGATGACGCGCGTGCGGGACTCGACGACAAATCGCACACGGTTCGCGGGATTTTTACCGACGAGGAACGAGCGCCCGTAGTCGAGCGGAAACATCTCGTCCGCGTCGCCGGAGCCAGCCTCCTGACCGGAAATCGAAACGCGGGCAACCTCGCCCAAGGCCGCCGCGAACGCATACAGGCCGCAGCGGGCGAAGAAAGGCCGTCGTCTCAAGGAGCGTGATGCGGGAGAATCGAGATTCATGTCAGCAAATTGACTGCCAACAATTCGCTTTCCCGTCAAGGTTTTTGCTCCGAGCGCCGCGAACCCGCATCCAAGACGGCGATTTCAAATCCTCCCCAGCAAATCCGTCAGTTCTCCGGCCTCCCACTGCCCCGGGGCGTTCGGGGTCCGCAGGTAGCCGTAGTTCAGGCAGGAGCCGGCTTTCGCGAGGACGAGGCGGGAGAGCTTCCCGAGCGGTCCCATGCCCATCGCGGAGACGTGGCGGCCCCTCCCCCGGTGGAATTCGACGAGTTCGACGAGGGCGAAGAGATCCTCCATCGACGCGAGAACCACGGCGACCTTGGCGATATCGGCCCCCAAGGCGTAGGCCTCGGCGATCTTGTCGGCGACGAAGTCGCGGCCGGGGAAACGCTCGAAGTCGTGGAAGGAGGCGACCAGTTGCGCCCCGGCGGCGCGGGCCTCTTCGCCGAAGCCCGCCCAAGCCTCGCTCGCGAGCGAGGCGGTCTCGACATCGACGAGGGCGGCCTTCGCCAGATGGCGGCGGTAGAGGGAGAGGCGCGTGGCATCGTCAAGCCCTCCTTGCCCGCCTTCGTCCGGTCGCCGTACGGTGAGCAGGGCGGCCCGCGGAGCCGTGGCCATGGTCGCGGCGAGCGCGTCCTCGTAGGCGAGGAGCATGTCGAGGCGGTATTCGAGCAGATCGCCGCGAACCACGCCGCCTCCGTCGAGGAAGGCGAGGTCTTCGGGCTGGGTCACGGTGGCGACGACACGGGGACTGGAGAGGTCGATGTTCAAGACGGGAGGGAACGCCGGAACTGGCGGAAAATCAATCGCGATCCCCTCCCCCGCGCATCCGCCCCACGGCGTCCACGGCGGAGCCGGAGGCTTGGGCGAGGTGGTGGCGCATCGCCTCCGCCGCAGCATCGGCGTCGCCGCGGGCGAGGGCCGAAAGGATTTCGAGATGCTCGTCGGCGGTGGTCTCGTGGATGCCGTAGTCCTGCCCCCCGACGATTTCGCGCACGGTCTGGACGACATCCCCGTAGCGGGAGATTTCCGCGCAGAGGCGGCGGTTGCCAGAAGCCTCGGCGACCATGCGGTGGAGGGCGCGGTCGTGCTCCCAGCCGGGATCGACTCCGCCGGACTCTCGGATTTTGGAGAAGGAGGCGACGAGAGGCTCGAACGCCGCCGGGGCGACTTTCCCCGCCGCGAGACGGGCTGCCTCGACTTCGAGAAGGGAGCGCACCGCGTAGATTTCGCGCAGCTCGCCGGGGCCGAAGGGGAGGAAGACCGCCCCGCAATTCCGCCGCAACTCGACGAAGCCGAGCCCTTGCAATTCGAGCAGCGCCTCCCTCACCGGGGTGCGGCTGACGCCGAATTTCGCCACCGCCTCGGCCTCGGTGAGGCGCGCGCCGCCCTCCCATTCGCCTCGGAGCAGCCCGGCGAGGAGTCCGCGCACGACGGCCCGCTTCCCGCCGGAGCGAGGGGAGACCGAGGGCTGGGGGAGTCGGGTCGAGGGCATGGGGCACCGCCGATGGCGGGAGACGACTTTGATAGAATGGCACGCGGAAGACGCGACGGCAAATCGAAGCGCCGATCCCTCCCGGCAGCCTCCGCGCCGCCACCAAGGGAATGGACTTGCGGCTCGCGAAAGGCTATGATCCCGCCATGAGCCGAATGCTTTTCCTTGCCGCCGCCTGGGTGCTTTGCGCCACCGGGAACGCCCGTGCCGAGCGAACCATCCATGTCTTCGGGGTCTTCTGCGACGCCTACCCGGCCGAGGCCGGCGCGATCAACGAAGGGGTCACGGCGGATCGGCTCATCGTGAACCAGATCTTCACCGAATTCGTCTCCCCGGTGGCCTGGGGGGTGCAGGTGAGGAAGGTTTATGTAAGCGGCGAGGAGGCGACGAAGGCGGGGATCGAATCGGAGTGGGCCGCCTTCTCCCAGGGGATCGGGGCCGACGACACCGTCTACGTCCATTTCTCCGGCCACGGCGTCATCCGTGATCGGGCCGCCGGGGAGCAGTTCCTCCAGGCCTGCGACCTCCAGGAGATCAGCCGGGAAGCTTGGGCCAAGCAGATCGAGGCGCTGCCCTGCCGCTTGAAAATCCTCGTCACCGACTGCTGCTCCACCTATATCGAGACCGAGGTGGCCGAGGGCAACGCGGATGTGATCCCCTGGAAAACCGTCTACTACCTGCTGATGAAGCACGAGGGCTTCGTGAACATCACCGCCGCCTCTCCGGGGCAACCGGCCTACGGGCTCTCGAACGGAGGATTCCTCACGGTCAACCTCGCCTCCGACATCCAGCGTTTCCGCACTTGGAAGGAAGTCTTCGACGCGACCCGGGAGCGCGTCTTCGAGGAATCGAGCGAGCAGATCCGGGCGGCCGGCGGGGCGGACGCGTTGCCGCAGCAGCCTTTCGCCTACAGCCTCGGCACGCCGCAGTCCGAGATCACCGAGGAGGACGCCGCCGTCGCCCACGCCTTGGAATACGTCTTCGAGGATTCCGCGACGCGCTATCTGTCGGCGGACGAGATCGTCGATTACGGACTGGAACTGCTCTATCTGGGACGGAACGAGATCTTCGCGAGGCACGGCTACGAGTTCAAAAGCGAATTCCTCCGCAACTACTTCGAATCGCAGTCTTGGTACCAAGCCATCCCCGGCTTCAAGAACCCGTCCCTCTCCGCGGTCGAGAAGGCCAACGTCAGCACCATCCTCGCGGTGGAGAAGGAGAACGGCGGCCCCTACCTCGGCAGCACCCCGGTCCTGCCCGGACAAGGCGGAGGAAACGCCCCGCCCGACATCTTCCCCTGGTCGTCGGAGCGAGCCCTCTCGCGCACCGTGGTGCAGACCCTCACCTTGCCGGAACTGTCGATCGCGCGGAACGAGATCTTCGCCCGCCACGGCTATCCTTTCGCGGCGAAGGCGTTGCGCGAGCATTTCGGGAAAAAGCCTTGGTATGTACGCGACGCGTCGGCGACCTCCCCCGATTTCAACGCCGTGGAGAAGCACAATCTCTGGCTGATCGAGAAGATCGAGCGCATCCAAGGCGGCCCCCATCGGTGGTGAGGCGGGGTCAGGGCAGGAAGAGCAGGAGGTAGATCCAGTTCAGCACGAGGATCGCGGCCACGACGAGGACGGTCCGGACGAGGCGTCGGTTCTGCTCCGCCGCGGACAGCGGAGGGTGGACCGCACCATGCCGGAAACGGAGAAAGCCGACGACGGCCCACACCGCACTGGCGAAGACGCCGAGGACGACGGCGGGATTGAA
Source organism: Akkermansiaceae bacterium UBA2367 (assembly GCA_002344525.1). Taxonomy (GTDB): domain Bacteria; phylum Verrucomicrobiota; class Verrucomicrobiia; order Verrucomicrobiales; family DEV007; genus Arctic95D-9. Next base: position 70,522 of record DDTJ01000061.1, on the reverse strand, counting down.
GCGGACCGCCTCCACGAGCCGTGCCCCGGCGAGAGCACGCATCGCACGGGTGCCGCCGCAGCCGACACAGGGGATGCCGAAGGTCGTCTTGAGGCCGCAAGGGGGCGGATGGATGGGAAGGCGGTCGTAGCAGCGGGCGAGAAGCAGGAGGAGGAGCACCGCCGCGAGAGTCACGAGCGGGGCGACGAGGGCCTCGGGCCGACGGGCGCGTGGGGGCGGCGCGTCCATCACGGCGCGGGGAGCGGGACGAGCTTCAGCGAAGCCTGCGTCGCTTCGCCGGGCTTGGCGAGGTCGTCGAGGAAACGGCCGGCGTCAATGCCACCGGGCGCGGTGAGGGCGGCCTTGATCTCGCCGAGGCGGGCAAGCGCCGCCGGATCGGCGGCGGAGAGTTCGAGCTGGAGCCGGGGTTTCGCGAGGCCCGAGCGTTCGCACACCGCGTCGTAGTCGCGGACGAGCCGGACCATGCGGTCGAGGTGGACGGGCTGGTCGTCAAGATCGACGGCGAAGAGATCGGGGCTTTCGATCAACTGCCGCAGGGTCGAGGTGCTCGCGGCGGTGAGATCGACGAGGCCGCCGAAATCCAGCTCGCCTTCGACCACACAGGAGGGGGCCTCGGCCACGAAGGCCTCGCGCTCGGGCGCGTAGAGTTCGCCGACCGCGTGCCAAGCCCCGTCCCGCCATTCGAGATCGACCGTCTTCATCGCCTCGGGGAAGCGGGTTTCGAAGAGCAGCTTGGTGATCTTCTCCAGATCCTCCTCGCGTTTCTTCGCAGCGGTTTCGGCAAACGCACCCACAGCGGTGAGGACGGATTCACGCAGCCTGTCGAAGCGCTCGGCCTCGGCCTCCTCCCGCCGCTTCGCGTAGGGGGTGTTGAGCGAATGGTATTCGGCGAGGACCAGTTCGACGCTGCGGGGACCGATGTTGTGCTTCCGCAGAATGCCCTCCGCCGCCGGGGCGAGCGGGTCATGGAGGCCGCGGAGGCGTTTTTTAAAGAAACCGACCCGCTCCACGCTGAGGATTTCGATGCCCGGCTCGGCCCGCAGCGCGGTGAGGGCGGCGCGCCATTGGAAGCCGCGCACGAGCAGGAAGACCGTCAGCCCGACAACCAAGGCAGCGATCATCGCCGAGCCGAGGACATAGGGCGTCGAGCGCGGTTCGCGGGTCTCGCGAGTTTCGCGCGAGCGGCGGCGGGGCTTGGCCGGGGCTTTGGGCATCCCCGGCATCTTAGGCGAGGCGACAAGCGGAATCGAGTCCGATTTTTCGCCGGAGAGCCGGGGCGCAGGTCACGACGGCCACAGGGACACCGACGTGATCTCGTCGAGGGATCTCGCGCCGGCGAGGGCCATGGTCACCTCCAACTCGGAGCGCAGCAGCTTCAGGACGTGGGCGACGCCGAGGGCACCGGCGGCGGCGAGCCCGCACAGGTAGGGGCGGCCGATCATCACGGCCCGGGCGCCGAGGGCGAGGGCCTTGAACACATCCGTGCCACGACGGATGCCGCCGTCGAGGAGGATGGGCACGCGCCCTTCGACGCTCCCGGCGACGCGGGGCAGGGCGTCGAGGGTGGCAGGCAGGGTGTCGAGGGTGCGCCCCCCATGGTTGGAGACGACGATGCCGGACATCCCCTGCTCGACGGCGATGCGGGCGTCCTCGGGATCGAGGATGCCTTTGACGAACACGGGCAGATCCGTGAGCGACAGCAGCCAGTCGAGGTCCTTCCAAGTCGGCGCGGCATCGAGGAGTTCGCCGCCGAAAATCCGGTCGGAGGGAGCCGGAAGCCGAAGCCCCTGGAGGTTGGCGGAGGCGACCCCGTCGGGCAGGCGGAAGCCGGCGCGTTGCTCGCGGTTCCTCAAGCCGCTGAGGGGAGCGTCCGCCGTGACGACGAGCGCCTTGCAGCCGCAGGCCTCCGCGCGGCGGACCAAGTCGGCGGTGAAGTCCCGGTCCCGCTGGATGTAGAGCTGGAACCACAGCGGGCCGGAGGCGGAGCGGGCGATGTCCTCGAGCGGCAGGCTGGCTTGGGTGCTCACGACGAGAGGGGCCTCCATCGCGGCGGCACCGAGGGCCGTGGCGATCTCGCCCTCGGGATGGAAGAGGCGGTGCGCCGCCGTGGGAGCGAGGAAGACGGGATGCTCGTAATCCGTCCCGGCGAGATGGAGCCGGGTGTGCGCGCCACGGAAATCGCGGAGGAGCCGGGGCGAAAGGCGGACGCGCCCGAAGGCGGCGCGATTCTCCCGCAGAGTTGTCTCGTCCCCCGCGCCGCCGGACAGGTAGGCCCAGACCGGATCGTCGAGACGCTGGCGGGCCAGGGCCTCGTAGTCCTCCACAGAGACGATCTCCGGGGGAATCGAGGACAGCGGGGGCAAGGGGGTGGACATGGCGGAAGAAGGTCGTTGGAAAATTTGGCCGCGAAAAGGCACAAAAAGCACAAAATCATCTCCGCCCCAGCACGAGCACGAGGTCGGCGTATTCATCGTCGAAGCGGCGGACGATCTCCACGTCGTGGTGGAAATCGTGGCAGGCGAGCACGGTGAACGCCCCGCTTTTCCGCAGGAGCCGTTTCAACTGCGCGGCGGTGTAGGTGCGGCTCTCCCAGCGCGTCTCCTGCTCGCGGGTTTCCCCGTCCGGCAGGGTGATGCGCAGGCGGGAGCGGATCGGCTCGAAGCGCTGGCCGGGCCGCTGCGGCCAAGTGCGCGTGTTGCAGACGACGTCGATGCCGTCGCGCGAGGCGGTCCATCGCTCGTGGGTGGGAGTTCGCCGCGCGGGGTCGGTGAGGTGGAGGCCGAGGACGAAAAGCCCGCCCGGTTTCAAGACCGCCGCGACGCGGTCGAGACAGGCGAGGGCATCCTCTTCGCGGAGGAGGTATTTGAAGGTGCTGACGAGGCAATGGGCGAGGTCATAGCGGGCGCGCCCGGGAAGGCGGAAGGACTCCATGCGGTCCCGCCAGATCCGCGCGCGCAGCCCGGCTTGGTCGAGGCGCTCGCGGGCGAAGTCGAGCATCGCGGGGTTCAGGTCGAAGCCGTCCACCTTCCACCCGCGAACCGCCATCTCCCGCAAAAGGCGACCGCTCCCGCAGGCGAGTTCGAGGACGGAGCGGCCCCGCCCCCGCCCGTGGCGGCGGCATAAGGCTTCAAGAAAATCGGCCTCCTTCGCCGTGTCGGTGTCGAAGACGATGTCGTAGTAGAGCGGCGTGTCGTACCAGTGGATCTGGACAGGAGCGGGCATCGGTGGACGGTCGGGGCGGCGGAGGCGGCTGTCGAATGGAATCCGGCGACAGGTTCCGCCTCCGAAAAACGCGCCAGCGCCGCAACCGGTCTCAGTGAGGCCGGACCGAACGTTCCCACGACGCTCGACCGAGACCAGTGGCCTCGACGACAGATTTCCCCCCATCCCTGACCTTCCCGCTTGATAAATTTTTTATAAAATTTACAATTTGCGAAACCAGTCCATGTCCCTCGACGACCGCACTCCCCTTGGGACCGCTGCGCACCGCGACCGCTCCCTGCGGCTCGCGGTGGCCACGTCCCTGATGTCGAAGGCGGGTACGATCATCCTGCGGCTCGTCTCCATCCCCATCGCGGTGCATCTCCTCGGGATGGAGATGTTCGGGGTCTACACCGCCATCACCATGGCCGTGGGCATGATCGACATGCTCCACATCGGGATCGGCCCGGCCCTGACGAAAGCCCTCGCCAAAGCCGTGGCCCGGGGCGACCGCGAGACGGAGCGCACCGTCTTCGGCACGGGCATCCTCCTCAGTCTCGGGTTCACCGTGCTCGCCGCCGCAGTCGCGGCCCTGCTCCTGTTCAACGTGCCCATCCCGCGCCTCTTCGGACCGGATTTCGCCCCGGTGCAGGAAACCATGTTCCGCGCCGCCCTCCTCGGCCTGCTCATCATCCAGGTCGAGATCGTCTGCATCCCCTTCGAGATGGCCCGCGACGGCTACCAGGAGACGCGCTTCACCAACGCCTGGGGCGCGGCGGGCAACGTCTTCGGCGCCCTCCTCCTCCTCGGGGGCATCTGGTTCTTCCCCACCATCGAGTTCCTCCTCATCGCGGTGAACGGCTCCATCGCCCTCGCCAAGCTCGGCAACACCTGCCATCTCCTCTCGCAGCGGCCCTACCTCCTGCCCCGCTTCTCCCTCTTCCGGAAATCCCTCGTGCCCTCCCTCGCCCGCGACGGCATCCGCTTCTCCATCACCTACATCCTCGCCGCCGCCGTCGAGTACAACCTGATGGCCTTCCTCATCGGCCACCACGCCGGACCGGAGGCGGTCGGGGTGTGGAACGTGATGGTGACGGTCCATTTCTCCCTCGCCGGACTCGTCGCCATGATCACGAAACCCTACTGGCCGGCGCTGATGGACGCCTTCGAACGGGGAGACCACGCCTGGATCGCGAAGAGCTCGAACCGCCTCCGCCTCGGCGGCCTCGGCTTCGCCCTCCTCGCCGGGGCCGGGCTGGTCGCGCTCGGCCCCTGGCTGCTGGCGCTCTGGGCCGGGGACGAGATCTACACCGCGGTGCCGGAGGCCTTCCGCATGGACCGGCTCGCCCTGCTCGCCTTCGCCGCCTATTTCACGATCCACATCTGGCGGCACATCCACCAGACCCTCGCCCTCGGGATCGGATGGGTCACTCCAGTGGTGAGCGTCGTCGTCGCCGAGGCCGTCCTCCTCGTCGCGACCGCCTCCTTCGTCCTCTACCACGGGGGTGGGGCCGGATCGATCTATCTGGTGATGGCCGCGACGATCGCGATGGCGTCAGGCTGGCTCTTCCCCCTCTTCTTCCATCGCGGGAAATCCGGGGAGGGAAAGGCGGACGACGACGCCCCCGCGACGCCCACGTCGGGGGACGACCTCAGACAAAACGGGCAAACGCCTCCGGGAGCGGAGCTTCAAAGCAAAGCGGCGCACCACTGACGGGATGGCGGAAGGCGAGGCTCCTCGCGTGGAGCATGAGCCGCTCGGCCTCCACCCGCTGCCGCGACACCTGGGCGTAGATCGTGTCGCCGAGGATGGGGCAGCGCAGCACCTCCTTCAGATGGACGCGGATCTGGTGGGTGCGGCCCGTGCGGATCACACACTGGAGCGTCGCCCAATCCCCCGCTTCGTCGCGCCGCAGCACGCGGTAGCTGGTGATCGCCTCCTTGCCCGCCGGGGCTTCGAGCACCGCCATCCTCTGTCGGTTCACCGGGTGGCGCCCGATATTCGTCACGATGGTTCCCTCGTCCCGCGCGGGCACGCCCCCGGTCACGGCGATATATTCCTTCCCCGTCTCCCGCCCCGAGAACTGGGCCACGAGGGAGCGGTAGGCGGCCTCGCTCTTCGCCGCCACGAGGCAGCCCGAGGTCTCCTTGTCGAGCCGGTGGACGATGCCGGGGCGATCCTCCCCGGCGAGGGCGCAGAGCCTCCCGCCGCAGTGGTGCAGCAGGGCGTTGACAAGGGTTCCTCCGGGATTTCCCGCCGCCGGATGGACGACCAACCCCGCAGGCTTGTCCACGACGATGAGATCCTCGTCCTCGTGGAGGATGGACAGCGCGATCTCCTCGGGCTGCGGTCCTTCCTTCGGGCGTTCCGGGGGGATCCTGACCACGACCTCGTCGCCCGCCGCGACGGGATGGCTCGGCTTGGCCCGCCGACCGTTCACCGTGGCTTCGCCGGACTTGATCCTCTCCTGCGCGGCGGCGCGGGAAATCCCCCATCCCGCCGAGGCGAGGGCCTCGGGGAGGAAACGGTCGAGACGCTGCCCCCGCGAACCCGGGGGCACGACGACGCGGAACTCCGCCGGGGCGTCGAAGGCGGACTCCATGGTCAGTTCAGCCTCGGCGTGTAGATGGGGATCTCGAAATCCGGCCGGAGGTCGTCGATCATCTGCCAAGCCGCGAGATTCCCGTATTTCGACAGGGGCACGAGGACTAGCTCCGTCTCCGACCCGATCTCCGCCCTCGCCGCGCCAGTGAGACGGCGGGCGAAGACGATGCCCTGGGCGATGCGGATGCGGTCGTATGGGTAGTTGCCCCGCAGATCCTTGACGACGCGGTATTCGTAGAGGCCGAGAGCGTTGGCGTAGGCGAGTTCGGACACGTTGCGGATCTCCGACTTCGCTTCGAGCCGGATGCGCAGGGCGACCTCATCGGGGATCGCCTTGGCCCCCTCCCCCGCGTCCGCCGCAGTCAGGTCCGGCACGGGGACGGCGCGGACAGGCAGGGGCGCCGGAGTCGTCGGAGTTTCCCCCGCCATGAATTCGCTGAAATGCGCGGACACCTTCTCCGCCCATCCCTGCGCCTCCGGGGGGCCGTAGTGGATGCCGTCGGTCGCGGGATAGGGATCGACGAAACGCGTCACCTTCTGGCTCTCGAAAACGATCCCCTCGTATTTCTCCACGACACTCCGCATGATCGAGGCGAGCTCGTCCTGAAGCTCCTTCGGATACCGCTCCTCGTGCGAATGCGGCGGCAGCACCCAGTAGGAGATCGCCCCGCCCTCCGCGATGGCGTAGCACATCTGGTCGACGAGGGAGCGGATCTCGGCGACGTTTTGCTCTTTCGTGCGGCGCTTCGAGCGCAAGGTCGCGTAGAGGTTGATCCCCGTTTGCACCACGACCACATCCGGCTTCGTGTTCGACATCAGATCCTCCAGCTTGGGCACGGCCCGCACGTAGCCGACCCGCCGCTCGCTCGCGTCGGACTTCTCCCAGAAGCCCACGGTGCAAGGCAGGGATTGATAGCTTTTCAGCCAGTAGTATGGCGTCGCCCCGCCCGCGACGACCGTGTGGACCTGGAATCCAGCCGAGCGCATCGCCGTGTCGAAGGTTTTCCCGAACGCGCCGATGCTCATCGAATCCCCGAGATAGAGCACCTTCGAAGGGCTGTCGGCAGCCTGCGCGGTGGACCCACCCCATCCAAGGAAGGAAGCGACGACGACCCACACCCTGAAATCCAGCAACAAACGATTCATGCCAAGATTTTCACCGGAAAAGAAAAAAATATCAATAACATAAGTCGCAATTTTTATAATTTTCGCACAATTGAGGAATGGCGGAGGAAATGTGGAAAAACGCGTCAGCGCTGTAGCCGCGCTCAGTGAGCGCGGATCGGATGTCCTTTCGACGTTCGGCCGAGGTCAATGACCTCGGCTACAGACCTCCGCCCGGACGGCGTCACTTCCGCAACCCGAAACCGAAACCGACCATCGCGGCCCCGGTCGAGGGGAGATGCGCCTTGAGAAACTGCCCGATGACCTCGGTGCGGGCCGCCAGCCAAGTGCTGCCCTCCTGCACGGTCTGGTAATACTCGTCCCAGAGCCTGACATACCCCCGATACTCGAGGAACCAGACCGCGATCCCGGCGAGGACGATCAGGGTCAGCCCGGTCTTGAACGCGGCGCGCAAGATCGATCCCGCGAGCATTGCGACGATGAAGCTCAGCCCGATCCTCACTGCCGCCCGGCTCCAGAGGTCGCTCTTCCATAGCAGACCCTCGCCGAACGAAGGCCCCTGCATCCAATCCGTCCGCGCCTCCCCATGCTGCTTCGCCGGGGTCACGGCCTCGCCCGACCGGGCGAACTCGCGCGCACCGCCCCAAGCCATGCCCGCGAGCACGACGACGCCCGCAAAGAGAAGGAGCCTCCCCTTGAACCCGGAAAACCCTCCGATGATCTCGCCCAGCCCTGCCATGTGTCGGGAAAAAGGATGCGCCGCGCACCGGACGGAGCGGATTCAACGATAGGCGTAGACCACCACCCAGCGCTGTGGCTCCTTCGCCGTGGCTTCCACGGCGATGCGCAGGTAGTAGACCCCGGTTTCGGCCGGGCTGGCGACGAGGCTCGCGACGTTCGGCGACTCGTAGCGGTGCGCCGTCGCCTCGACCAGTTCGCCCTTGCTGTCGTAGAGGTTCAGATGGATGGCGGCGCGGCGGTCCGGCACGGCGATCCAGAAGTGGTAGTCGTTCCGTTTGAAAAGCTGCACTTGGACGAGCTTCGCCTGGCCGGGCTCGATCTCGCCGCTCCAGGACGATTCGCGGAGGATGAAGGGCTTCTCCCCGCCGAGGTGCGCCAGCGCCGCCCGCTGCGCGATCAGCTTGACCTCGTCGAGGACGGGAGGCGGCGGGGTCGGGCTTTCCGAAGCAGGCGCCTCCTGGGCCAAAGAAGCGACAGGGAGGAGCGTCGCCGCCCCGGCCAAAAGCAGGAGGAGGAGCCGCTCAACTCTCATAGATCGCGGCGACGAGGTTGTTCGTCGCGAGGGAGATTTCGATGACCTTGCCCTTGCTGATCGCCCCGCTCGCGTCGGCCCGCATGAGCGATTCGAGATGCTCCAAAGTCTGCCCGATCTGCCCGAAGACCTTGCCCCGCTTCGCCCGAGCCGGGAGGGTGTTGAAGTCCTTTTTGAGCTGCTTCACGAGATCCGGCTGGTTCAGGAGGTCGGAGCCCTCGATGGAGTAGTTCCCCTTGAGCACGGCGGCGAGGGCCTGGGTGCCGCCGAGCCAGCCGCCGAGGCTGACCAGCCCGACGAGCTCGTCGTCGCGCTGCTTCGCCATCTTGTTGAGCACGGTCTGGCGGGTGCGGTCGAGCTCCCTGCGGCACACGCCCCAATCGCTCTGGCCGGCGGCGTTGACGATGGCGTTGGCGTGCTGCTCGACTTCCGAAGCGACCGCGAGGGACGAGGCGAGGCGCAGCACCTCGCGCCCGATGCGGCGCACCGCCTCCTTGTCCTGCGCCTGCACCGCGATGAAACCGTCGGAGACGACGAGGCCGAAAAGCATCGCGGTGCGCGAGCGGTTCGTGTCGAGCTTGATCTCACGATTCTCGACCTGCTTCGACCAGTCCTGATTGCCGAGCTTGTCGAGCGAGGCGAAGATCTCAAGAGGGATCGGGATCACCGAGGAGTTCACGACGACGAGGTTCGGGTCGTTCAGGTTGATGCGCCCGGGGGCTTCCTGAGCCGAAGCCGTGACGGAGGCGGCGGCGATGACGACAGCGGAAAACAAGGTTCGTTTCATGGCGACGGGGGAGAATTGGTTTTAAAAACTTAAATATTATAGATTCTTTAAGATTTTTTGAAAACGGAATTCTTCACAGGGCGCGGGCGAAGGCTCCGCCATCGACGAGGAGCATTTCGCCGGTGAGGTAGCTGCCCGCCTCGCTCGCGAGAAGCAGGGCGGGCCCGGCAAGTTCGCGCGGCTGCCCCCAGCGCTTCAGGGCGGTGCGCTCGGCGAATCCCTCCTTCTCCGGCTCGCTGAGCAGGCTCATAGGCATGTCGGTGAGAAAGGGGCCGGGGCCGATGCAGTTCACGGTGATACCATGGGGACCTAGGTCGAGGGCGCTCGCCTTGGCCAAGCCAATGAGCGCGGCCTTCGAGGCGGAATAGGCGTTGCGGCCCGGCTTCGAGCCGACCCCGAGGACGGAGGAGATGTGGATGACGCGCCCCCATCGCTGCGCCTTCATCGCCGGAACGAGGGCGCGGGTCAGGCGCATCACGGCGGTGACGTTGATCTCGATGACGCGGTCCCACACCTCGTCGTCGATCACGTCGATGGGCTGCGGCGTATTGACCCCGGCGTTGTTCACGAGGATGTCCACCGTGCCGAAGGCCGCGAGAGCCTCCGCGGCGAGCGAGTCGGTGTCCTCGCGCTTCGACATGTCGGCGACGACGATCCGCACCTCGGCGCCCTCGATGCCCTCGGCGATCTCGGCTTGGGCCGACTTCAGCTCCTCCTCGTGACGGCTGCAAATCATGACCCTCGCCCCGGCCTCGACGAAGCCCCTGGCGATCGCCTTTCCGAGTCCTTTGCTACCGCCGGTGACGAGGGCCGACCGCCCCTTGAGATCGAACAAATCGCAAGCCATGCGGCACGATGCACGTTGACTCCGTTTCCGCAAGTGCTCCCCTTCCCCTATGAAAGCCGCCCTGCTCATCGACCCTAGCGACAACCTCGGCGTCGCCCTCCGCGCCCTCGCCCCCGGGGAGACCGTCGCCCTGGGCGGCCGCTCCGTCATCCTCGCCGAGGCGATCCCGCCGAAGCAGAAATTCACCCTCGCGGCCATGCCCCCCGGCGAAAAGGCCCGGATGTACGGCGTCACCGTCGGCGTCGCGGTCGCCCCCATCGCCGCAGGCGGTCTCGTCACCACGGCGAACCTGAAACACGAGGCGGACGGCTTCTCGGGAACCCGCTCGCGGGACCACCGCTGGACCCCGCCCCCCGTGGACCGCTGGCGCGGGCGCACCTTCGACGGCTACCACCGCGCCGACGGCTCGGTCGGCACGGCCAACCACTGGCTCGTCGTCCCCATGGTCTTCTGCGAAACGCGGAACGTGAACGCGATCCGCGCCGCCTTCGAGCGCGCCCTCGGTTACGAGCGGACGAGCCACTACCAGCGACTCGCCGCCCGCCTCGTCGAGACTTGGAAATCCGGCGGCGACCGCGAGTCCCTCCTCGCCCTCTCCGCCGAGGATTCGCCGGACCCGATCCCCCAAGCCTTCCCCAATCTCGACGGCGTCCAGTTCCTCGTCCACTCCATGGGCTGCGGCGGCACCCGCGACGACGCCGCCACCCTCTGCGGGCTGCTCGCCGGCTACATCACCCATCCCAACGTGGCCGGGGCCACCGTCCTCAGCCTCGGTTGCGAGAACGCCCAGCTCGAACTCCTCGAAGCCGCCATCCGTGAACGCAGCCCCGCCTTCGACAAGCCCCTCCTCACCTACCGTCAACAGTCTTTCCCCGACGAGCGAACCCTCTTGGAGACGGCCATCAAAGAGACCTTCCTCGGCCTGATCGAGGCGAACGAGGCGGTCCGGCAACCCGCCCCGCTCGACAAGCTCTGCGTCGGCGTCGAATGCGGCGGCAGCGACGGCTTCTCCGGCATCTCGGCCAATCCCGCCGTCGGGGCGCTCTCCGACCGCCTCGTCGCCCTCGGGGGGCGGATCATCCTCTCCGAATTCCCCGAACTCTGCGGCGTCGAGCAGGAACTCGTCAACCGCTGCGTCTCGGACGAGGTCGCCGCCCGCTTCGCCGCCCTCACCTCCGCCTACGCCGCCCGCGCCAAGGCCGCCGGGAGCGATTTTTCGCAGAACCCCAGCCCCGGCAACATCCGCGACGGTCTCATCACCGACGCCATCAAATCCGCCGGAGCGGCGAAAAAAGGCGGTTCCTCGCCCGTCGTCGCCGCCCTCGACTACCCCGAGATCGCGACGCAGCCCGGACTCCACCTCCTCTGCACCCCCGGCGGCGACGCCGAATGCACCACCGCGCTGGCCGGGGCGCACGCCAACCTGATCCTCTTCACCACCGGGCTCGGCACCCCCATGGGCAACCCCGTCTGCCCCGTCGTGAAGATCAGCACCAGCACCGAACTCGCCGAGCGCCTCCCCGACCTCATCGACTTCGATACCGGCTCCATCATCCGAGGCGAGGCCGGGATCGAGCAAGTCGGCGAAGATCTCCTCGATTTCGTCGTCGAAGTCGCCTCAGGCCGTCTCCAGACCAAGGCGCAACGCCTCGGGCAAGCCGATTTTCAGCCATGGAAACGAGGCATATCTCTTTGATTCAAAGCAAACAGAGAGATTTTTTCACGATTTTGACGAAATTTCCAGCATTCCAAAAAAATTCGCGCCAATTCGCGATCATTTGCGGCCATTCGCGTTAAAAAAGATGGGGACGCGAATGACCACGAATCGGCGCGAATGGCCGCGAATGCAGGGCAACGGCGGCGAGCGCCCCCCCTCCAGCACCGCCCGTCCCCCAGCCCCGCGAAGGGATTTTTTATAATTTCCATAAAATTCACATTCCCTTCCCTCGCTGACGCAAATCTTGACTTGCCCTCCGGCCCTGCGTTTCGTAACTTCTCCTTGAGGCCGTCCTCCACCCCCCGGAATGTCACCCGTCCAGTCAGCCCAATGCGCTTTTGCGGATGCCGAAGCCACGCGCCCTTCGTGGCGCGACACCTTCTTGGCGGTGTTCGACAGCCTCATCCACATTCTGCGGAACCCTCTCTCGAACGCCGGACCCGTTCCGGCAGCGGACGCCCCGCCCCGTGCGGACGTCCCGAGTCCGAACCCTACCGGGGAGCGCTCAACCGCCCCCCGAATCCGCCTCCTCGAGGCACCGACCCCCACCCTCTTCGCGGAGGATGAAGTCGCCGGAGGTTCCGCCCCCATCCCTTGGACCCGCCTCGTGGCGGGTCTCCACCCAAAATCTTCCACCATCGATGGAAAACCAATCCCAAAACCAAGCCTATCGCCGCCATCGCGGCAATCGTCAGGGCGGCCGCGGCCGCAATCGCCAAGGAAAGCAATCCCAACAGGGCGGCGGAAACGCCTCCGGAGGACCGCGCCGCAGCCGCAATCGCAACGGTGGCAACGGGGGCCGCTCCCGGCGGCAGCCTGAGCAAACCACGGCGCAGAAGATCCTCTCGATCCTGACCTTCGGCCTCCTCGGCAAACCCAAGTCCAAAGTCTCCGCCAAGGCGAAGGTGAAGACGGAGAAATCCGCCAAGCCCGCTCCCACCCGCCAGCCCGCCGCCCAAACGAGCGAATCGAAGAAGCCCAAGCGCAACCGCGCCGAGGTCACCTCCGGCCGCCTCTACGTCGGCAACCTCGACTACGCCACCGGCGAAGCCGAGTTGGAGGATCTCTTCAGAGGCGTCGGCAATGTCCTCTCCGCCGAGGTCGTGACCAATCCCCGCACCCAGCAGTCGAAAGGCTTCGCCTTCGTCGAAATGGGCTCCATCGAGGAGGCGAAACGCGCCGTGGGCATCCTCGACGACCAGGAGTTCATGGGCCGCCGCCTCATCGTCAGCGGAGCACGCAACGAAGGCCTCGGCGAAGACGGCGACGAAGCCGCCCTCGCCGGAAGCTCCTCCGAGAGCCACGCCTGACCCCTCCCCCGCTTTTTTGTTGGTGTGCGCCGGAACGGTCCCGACCGTTCCGGCGCTTTCTTTTCAAGGAGCAAGGAGCGCGGGCACTCCCACCAAGGCCGGATCGTCGAGATCGAGGCGGTAGAGGATCTGGTTGTAGTCATGCCTCGGCGTCTGCCTCGCTTCGCCGGAGAAGCTGTGCGTGTAGGTGCCCTCGAACAGCAGCACGGGCGAATCCTCCGGGGTGAACTCGGGATGCAGCCTCGGGTTGTAGAAGCTGAGCTTGCGATGGCTCAGCACCTTCACCGCCTTGCCCCAAGGACCCAGCGGCGAACCGGCCTCGGCATACCAGAGTTCGCCCAGCATCGACGGATCGCCCTTGATCTCGCCGAAGACCGTGACCCAGCGGTTCCGGTAGGCGTTCCACGCGATGGAGCCGCGATGCGGAGTCACCTTGCGACCTTCGGCGCTCTCGAAAGTCTTCTGCGGCTTCAGCGTCTCCCACTGCTTGCGGTCGCGCCAGCCTTCGAAGGTCGCGGGCATGCGGATGGTCGGGAGCGGGTCGCCGAAGAGGAGCCAGCGCTTTCCGCTTTCGTCCGTCCAGAAGGAGGGATGGCCCACTGGCTGCAGCTTCGGTTCGGAGCCTCCGTCCTTCTTGTCCCAAAGCACCTCGACCGATTCGAAATTCGCGGTCTCGTCATTCCACACGCAGAGGCCGACGCGGTAGGAGGTCATGGGCGGCTCGATCTTCGTGTAGCAGCCGACGAGGCGCTCGCGGCCCTCCGCATCGGGCAGGCTGACGTAGCCGCTCACCCAAGTCGGACCGGGATCGTCAGGGGCCACATTGGCGACGTTGCGGATGCGGCCCTCCTCGTCGCGGAAGTAGTCGAGAGCCAGCTTCAGCGGCGGTTCGAAAGAGTCGAGCGGCCGCACTGCCGTCGTCGCGCTCGTCATGTGGAAGAGGCCGAGCGGGTAGCTCGGCACGTTCGTGTCGCCCCAAGCCCAGAACATTTTCCCGCGATGCACGGCGTTCTGCACGCTGTCGGAGCCGAGGATGCCGCTCTCCTGCCAGTCGGCGTGGTCGCCGAGCTTCTGGCTTTCGCCGAAGATCCCGCCGCCGGTGAGACGCCCGAGCCGCTTCGCGATGATGGTGCGGGTGACCTTCACCTCGTGCTCTCCGCCGGGTTCGGGGGTGAAGCGGAAGCCTCGGTGGCCGAAACCATCGGCCTTCATTTCGTAACCGTCGGCGGCGACGTGGAACCAAGTCTCGACGCCCATCAGCTCGGGCAGGTCGAAGGCGACGACCCCGGCGTTGTCGGTGAAGAAAGAGACGTTGTGCGTCGTCGTCAGTTCCACCAGCGGGACGGGCCAGCCGTTCTCCGCATCGACCACGCGGATGCGGCAGGGTTCGAGGGCCGACAGCGTAGTGGCGAGACCGCAGAGGGTCAGGTGGAGGAGGAAAGAGGGTTGCATCTGGATAGATGGAATTTGGCGACCGCTGATTGGCGCGGATCTTCGCTGATTTTTTACACAGATGGACACGGATGCTGCGAGCGAATCATCGGCTTCGGTTATCTGTGTCGTCCGCAGGACATACTCATGAAAGCGTGAGCAAAACGGTCGCAGCTGCTGGTAGAGAAGTTCGTGAGAACTTCTCCCCGCCGATGCTCAAGAGACGCTCGCCGAAATTCTCACGAATTTCGCTACAAGGCACCGCAACGGGCTTCGTCCCTGTGTCCATCCGTGTTAGAAAAATCAGCGAAGATCAGCGTCAATCAGCGGTCCCGTCAGGGCTCACGCCAGTATCCCTCTCGCCACCTCGCCCCCCGTCTCCGTAAGCCGGAAATTCCTCCCGCCGTAGTTGAAGGTGAGCCGCTTGTGGTCCAAGCCCAGCAGATGCAGGATCGTGGCGTGCCAGTCGCGGATATGCATGGGGTTCTCGACCGCCTCGTAGCCGATCTCGTCGGTGGCGCCGTAGTTGATCCCGCCCTTCACCCCGCCGCCGGCCATCCAGAGGGAGAAGCCCTTGTGGTTGTGGTCGCGGCCGTCGAGGCCGGGCGCGTAGGGGGTGCGTCCGAACTCCCCGCCCCAGACCACGAGGGTGTCCTGAAGCAGGCCGCGCCGCTTCAGATCGGTGAGCAGGCCGCCCACGGCTTGGTCCACGGAGGCGCAGCGTTCCGGCAGGGTCCGCGTGATGAGGGCGTGGTGGTCCCAGTCCCCCGGCGAGGCGATCTCGACGAAGCGCACTCCGGATTCGACGAGACGGCGGGCGAGGAGGCATTGCCGGGCGAAGAGATCCTCGCCCTTCCCGATCCCGTAGAGATCGAGCGTCTCGGGCGACTCCTCCGCGACGTCGAGCACGCCGGGCACCTCGCTCTGCATGCGGAAGGCGAGCTCGAAGGACTCGATCATGCCCTCGACCTCGGGCTGGTGCGGCTCGCGGGCGAGGCGGCGCTCGTTGAGCCCGCGCAGCAGGTCGAGCTGGCGGCGCTGCTCCGCCGGGGTGCGCTCGGGGTTGGCGATGTTCCTCATGGGCGGGCCGGGGGCCTCCTGCCGTTTCATGAAGGCGGCGTAGAGGCCGGGTAGCTGCCCGCCGCCGAGGCGCGTGCCTTGGCAGATGCTGGGGAGGAAGGCGCTGCCGTAGTTCTGCGCTCCGCCGTCCCCGGCGGGCGGGTTCAGGGTGACGAAGCCGGGCAGGTTCTCGTTCTCGCTGCCGAGGCCATAGACCGTCCACGCGCCGAGGGAGGGCCGCACGAACTGGAAGCTGCCCGTGTGCATCTGCACGAAGGCGGGCGAGTGGTTCGGCACGTCGGTGTGCATCGAGTTGAGGATGCAGAGGTCGTCGGCGTGCTCGCCGATGCGCGGGAGCAGGCTCGTCATGCGCAGGCCCGAGCGCCCGTAGCGGGCGAAGGGATGGACCGGGCCGAGCAGCTTCGCGCCCGCCGAGTCGCGGCCCGTCGTGGAGGTCTTGCCGGAGTGTTTCTCCAATTCGGGCTTGTAGTCGAGGAGATCGACATGCGAGGGACCGCCGCGCATCGTCAGGAAGATGACGTGCTTCGCCCGCGCCGGGAAATGGGTCTCGCGCGGCGTCAGGCCGCTCGCGCTGGCCGAGGCGAAGGAGGGTTTCGAGGCGAGGGCGGAGAAGGCGAGCCAGCCGAGGCCAAGGGTGGATTGGCGAAGGAGGTCGCGGCGGGTGGGGAGGAATGGGTCAGGAGTCATGGGTCACGGGTGGTTGGTGGGAAAAATTTACTGAACGCTAGTCCTCATATTCCACGGCAAAGCCGGAAACTCGAAATCCTGTAGGCCAGCCCTTGGCCTGGCTGTGCAACTGACCGGCTAAATTCACCGCAACGACGAAATTCCGAGGCTCGATGTTCTCGAATTCAATCGCGCCCCCAGCAACAGGAGCTGTCTTGAAACTGAAACATTGGCCATCGGAAAGAGTCAGTTCTTCCCTGTGAGCGCGTTCGACAAAGCCAGAAAGCAGGAAACGGCTCTCACCGTCTTCAGTTGCGAGAACTCCATCCAGCTCGTCTTTATTGGAAGCCACTTTATTCAGCTCTCCTTCCAAGGTGTCGAGAAACCAAATTCCTCCATCTCCTTCGAGAAATATATCGCCAAACGCCGTGACAAGGATTGGTTGCTTCGAATGAATTGGAAGCCAATGCCAAGATTCCAAGGCCGCTTCTACCTCACTTGAGGATGGATTGATGTAAAAGCTCATTGAAGTCCCTTAGCGTGTCTGCTTGTAGCATGGGCTTCCAGCCCATGCACCTTGTGAGGATGTGGTAATCGCGGAAATCGCCATCCGCTCAAAGAGTCCGGCGTCCCTGAGCAAATGCGGTTTGGTCGTCCTTCGGGCGTCAGGGGGAGATGCATGGGCTGGAAGCCCATGCTACAGGCTGTTTGAAATGGGTCAGGACTCATCGGGTGAGAGTGTTTGACTGGCGACGGAGACGGCAATGTCGTCGTCCGTCCCGAATTTGCCGTCCCTGCCGCCGGATCGGAACGTCCACAAATCCTGCGACAGGTCGAATCGGGTCTCGATTTCAGAATCCCACGCATCGAATAGCTTTCCGGAATCCATGCGGCATCGATTCCAATCGATGGTGGCGGTCTCCAATCTCGAAGCAAGCTCCGCCTCCGTCCTTGGAAAACCGGAGGGTTCAAGTTTTGTGAGAACCGTGTCGATTTGCGAAAAAAGAAACCTTGTGTGGGCTTCCTTCGCCCCGGAAGTGGCCTTGCCAAACCAATTGATCAAAGGCATCGAAATCGCAGAGACAAGCAGCAAGATACCTATGATCGGCAATCCCGGCTCAGTGAACGGCATCCGATAGCTTGCGGGGGCAAGGCTTGGAGATTGCTCTGTTTCTTGCGGTTGCATCGGTTCACCGAATTCAATCCATCATCCGAAACTCCGCGCTCGCGAGCAGGGTCTGGCAGAAATCCATCAGCCGTTTCTCCGCCTCCTTCGCGGCATCGGCTCCCTCCGGCGCGGGGGCTTCGAGGAACTCCGCGATCAGCCTGCGTTCCTCCTCGTCAGGCGGGCGGTTGAAGCAACGTTGGTAGGCGAGTTCGATGCGCGCTTCTTGGCTTTCGGTCTCCTGCGAAATCCGCTTCGCCAGCGCGGCGGCGCGGGCGCGGACGAAGTCGCTGTTCATCAGGAAGAGGGCTTGGGGCGGCACGTTGGTGCTGTCGCGCTTCCCGACCACGAGGCTGGGCTCGGCGAAGTCGAAGTGCCGCAGCACATCGGGCAACTGGTCGCGCATCGCGGGCAGGTAGATGGAGCGATGGGTCGAACCGTCGAGGTCCTCGGGAATCTTCTTGTTGAAGGGAATCATCGAGGCGGACTGGGTGTCCAGTTCGGCGACGAGGGAACCGGGACGGGGAGAGAGGTCCAGCTCACCCGAGACGGCGAGCATGCCGTCGCGGATGGCCTCGGCGTCGAGGCGGCGCTTGGCCATGCGCCAGAGGAGACGGTTGTCGGGGTCCTTTTCAAAGGCCTCCTCGCGCCAAGTCGAGGCCTGCCGGTAGGTGCGCGAGCTGACGATCTCGCGGACGAGGGATTTCACCGACCAGCCGCTCTCCCGGAAGCGCAGGGCGAGATGGTCGAGCAGCTCGGGATGACTGGGGGCGGCTCCGGTGCGGCCGAAGTCGTCCACGGTCTCGACGAGTCCCGCGCCGAAGAGATGGGTCCAGATACGGTTGACCATGACCCGCGCGGTCAGGGGATTCTCGGGATCGACGATCCACTTGGCGAGTTCGAGCCGGCCGCTGGCGTCCGCCGGCACCGCGCCCTCGCTCGCGAGCCCGAAGATTTCGGGCACGGCCCTCGTCACGGTCTCGGCGGGATGGGCGAGTTCGCCGCGTTCGTAGCGGGGCGAGTCGATCTTCTGTTCGGCGTCGATCACGCCCATGCAGAGGGGCAGGGCGGTCCCGTCGTCGGCGACGGTCTCGAGCTGGCCGAGGAGGGGGCCGCGCGACCAGTAGATGCGGAGGGCTTCTCGAAGCGCTTCGTTGAAATCGAGCTGCGCGTCGCGTCCCTCTTTCCTCGCCTGTTCGGCCCGTTCGCGTCCGGCTTTCTCGTCGGCGTCGAGCTGGGCGAGCTGGCCCTTCAGCTTCTCGACCTCCTCCTTCGACAGGGAGCGGTTCGGGATGAGCTGGCCGGGCAGGTCGGGCAGTCGGATGAGGCGTCCGCCGTTGTTGTTCTCCGAATCGACCCAAGTGCCGTAGCGGGTGTCGGTGCTCTTGAAGATCCCGGCGAGGGAGTAGTAGTCGGCCATCGTCACGGGATCGGCCTTGTGGTCGTGGCAGCGGGCGCAGGCGAGCGAGCTGGCGAGGAAGGCGCGGGAGAAGGCGTCGATCTGCTCGTCGACGACGTCGGCGGAGAACTGCGGGGGATCCTGTCCACCGAGGCCCTTCGGCCCGATCGCGAGAAAGCCGGTGGCGACGAGGAGCCTCGCCCGCTCGGCCTCGTTCTCGGCGGGGAGGAGGTCCCCGGCGAGCTGCTCGACGAGGAAGCGGTCGTAGGGCAGGTCGCGGGCGAAGGCGTCGATGACGTAGTCGCGGTAGCGCCACGCGTGGGGATAGATCAGGTTCGCCTCCTTGCCGTTCGACTCGGAATAGCGGGCCACGTCGAGCCAATGGCGGGCCCAGCGTTCGCCGAAGGCGGGGGTGTTGAGAAGACGATCCACTTGTTCGGCCCACTCGGTTTCGGTAAACGGTGGACGGTGGACGGTGGACGGTGTCTGGTTCTGACCGTTCACGGTTGACGGTTCACGGTTCACCGAAACCGGCGGCAAGCCGGTCAGATCGAAGCTCAGCCGACGCAGCAACACCACGGGATCGGCGTCGGGCGAGGGTTCGAGGCCGTTTTCCTCCAGCTTCGCGAGGACGAAGCGGTCGATGTCGCCGAGCGGCCAGTCCTCCCGCTTCACCGACGGAACGGCGGGCCGGACGGGAGGCTGGAAGCTCCAGTGCTGGCGGCGGCTTTCGAAGCCCTCTCCTGCCCCTCCCTCGCCAGCGGCCGCCTCGCGCGGATCGACCGCGCCCGCCGCGATCCATTGCTCGAAATCGGAGAGCACCCGGTCCGGGAGACGAGGCTTGCGCGGCGGCATGGTGAGGTTTTCGTCGCTGTGCCGCATCGCGGCGAGGAGGAGGCTTTCGTCGGGCTTGCCCGGCACCAGACCGGGGCCGGAATCGCCGCCGCGCAGGAGGGCCTCGCGGTCGTCGAGACGCAGCCCGCCCTTGGCCTTGCCGGACTCGACGGAGTGGCATTCGAGGCAATGCTCGACGAGGACGGGGCGGATGCGGGATTCGAAGAAGGCGGTGTCGGTGGCGGCGACGGTGGAATGGAGGGTGATAGCGGCTAGGGCGAGCAGGGCCGGGAGGTAGCATGGGCTTCCAGCCCATGCCTCTTGGGGCGACGTGGAAGAGCGGACGAAGCCCGTCCCTCCCCCGATCATCGTCTCACGGTGCATGGGCTGGAAGCCCATGCTACTACGAAATGCAATCTTCATGGTGTCGTCTCTTTGAATTCCAGCCAAGCGGCGGCGATTTCGTCGGGCCAGTCCACACTGAGGTCGGTGGACTTCCCGTCCTTCCAGCTCATCCAGCGGACCCGTCTGCCCACCGGATCGGGGGCGGCATAGGTGAACTCCTCCGCGCTGCGCCACGAGGGCAGGAGCCGCGTCTTCCAGCCGGGATGCGGCGGCGAAACGATCTCGCTCCGTCCGCTCTCCAGATCGACCACGGCGACGGCGTCGGTCGCGCTCTCGACCACGGCGGCGCGACGTCCGTCGGGCGAGGGAACGAAATAGCCGAGGTCCATCGGTAGCGCGCCTTCCTCCGTGGGAATGGCGACGGGTTCGCCGCCTTCCACCGGGAGACGGTAGAGCCGAGGCCCCTCCCCCGGCTGTCCGGCAGGGGCGGGCAGGGAGCCGGGTTGGCTCGCGAAAAGGATGGAGCCGTCGGGCAGCACAGCGAGACGCGGAGCAAAGGGCACGAGGGCGTAGGCGAGCTCGTCGGGCTTGCTCTCGGCCACAGGTTGCCCCGCTGTGTCGAGGACGCGGCGGCGCTCGATCTTCATCAGCGTGCCCCCGCCCTCGGGGGAGAGCGGCGTCATGACCACGAGCGATTCGCCGTCCGGCGTCCAGTCGTAGGCTCGAGTGACGCCATGGGCGACGAGGACCGCCGGGGAACCGTCGAGGGGCAGGATTTCCAGATCGCAGCGGTTCGAGTGGCCCGGTTGGCCCGTCTTCACGGCGCGGGCGGCGAAAGGATAGCGCGGCGAGACGCGGAGGGAGTCGGCACCCCGCAGGCTGCGGGCGAGCACTTTCCCCGTGTTGTCGGACTCGGGGCGCACCAGTGCGGTCTCGTGGAGGACGAAGCCGGCGAGCTCCTCCCCCGCACCGGGATCGAGCGAAGCGAGGGCGCGGGGGGCCTCGGCGAGAGCGGCGTGGACGGCTTCGGCGTCGTTCGCGAGGGCGAGGCGCAGGGCGTTCACAAAGACCAGAGCCTCGTCCTGTTCGAATTTGGAAAGGAGCAGGTCGGCGCGGTCGGCGTCTCCGTGCAGCGCGACGGCCGCCCGCAGCAGGTCGGGGACGCGGCTGGCAAGGCGCTCGACTCGCGTGGCTTCGGTTGTTGGCAGCAGATCCCTGACCGATTCCCAATCCGACGCGATCCGGACACGATGCACGATCAGGCCCGATCCATCAGGGAACCAGCCGAAGGCATCGAGAATCCATCGGCCCGGTCCTTCATCTTGATTGGGGAAGGGTTCGGAAAGGGTGCCCGAGGCGTCGGCGAGATAAAGCAGGGAATCGGAGAGGATGGCGGCGCGGCTCCCGTCCGGCGACCACTGGGCACGCTCCTGCGGCTCGCAGCCGCAGAGGGTGGCGAGGAGGGCGAGGGCGAGGAGGGAGTCACGGGTCATGGGTCACGAGTTTGGATCGGGCGTTGTGAGAACGGCCAAACGTCCGTCCGCCTCGACGCGGTAGCGGGCCCACGGCGAGGGTGCGACAGAGCGCTCGGATTCGGTGACAGACCCGCGGGGAGCCTCCGGTCCTCGTCCCGCATTGCCCGCGAGGAAGCCCGCGCCCACAGCGAAGCCGAGCAAGGCCACGGCAGCAGCGATTCTCATGACGGCGGGGAACTTCTCTTTTCGCGGAAACGCGAGCGTCACCACCTCGGCCTCCGGCTCCAGCACGAGTGGTCGCACGGCCACTGCCGCTTCGGTCAGCCCCACCGCCTGCCGCACCCTCTCCGCCTCGGCGATACGTTCGGGGAAATTGGCGAGGTAGGTTTCCAGAAGGGCCGAGGCCTCGTCGGAGAGTTCCCCGAGGGCTTGGTCGATGAGGAGGGATTCGAGTTGCTTCGCAGTCATGGGTCACGAGTCACGGGTTACGAGGGATGGGATTCCGAGGCGATCCGCTCTCGCACTGCCGCGATGGCGTGGTGGAGGCGCGAGCGGACGGTGCCGACGGGGATGCCGAGGGCTTCGGCGATTTCGGCGTAGGAAAGCTGCTGGGTGAAGCGCAGGTCGAGGATCTCGCGCTGGAGCGCGGGCAGGGCGTCGATGGTCTCGCGGGCGGCGGCGATCCGCTCGTCGGGCACCGGGGCCGCGACCGTCTCGGCTGGCTGTTCGGACACGATGGCCCGCTCCCGGTCCCGGCGTCGCCACGCCGCTTGGCTGACGTGGCGGGCGATGCCGAAGAGGTAGCCGCGCAAAGAACGGGGCTTGCCCCCGCGCTCTAGTCCGCGTGCCATTTCGAGGAAGGTCTCCTGCACGAGGTCCTGCGGGGCCTCCGCGCCGTCCCCGTGGCGGCGGGAGAAATACCGCGCCAGATCGTCCGCCGCGTCCCGGAAGAGTCGCTCGAGATCGGGTTGCTTTTGAATGGCTTGCAAGGGGGCTGGAGGGTTCGCCGCTTCCCGCCTCGTGCGGAAAACATTGCTTCATCCTACCACGTGGGGCCAGCGCCTGAAAAGGTTCACCGCGATCTTGTTTTTTCTGAATTCGACCCGGCTTTTGCCCGTCCTAAACGTGGCATTTCTTAAAGAATCTGCTTCATTGCCGCCCATGCCTTCCCCCTCATTCCCCCTGCTGCTGTCCCTGTCGCTCCTCGCGGCGGTTCCGGCGATGGGGCAGCGCGGCAAGGCCAAGGAGGAGGCCCCTCCCCCGCCCGATCCCGAGGAATTGCGCCGGATCGAGGAGCTGAAAACCCTGCCGAACGTGGTCATCATCCTCGCCGACGACCTCGGCTGGGACGACCTCTCGCCCTTCGGCCATGAGTCCATCATGACGCCGAACCTTCAGCGCCTCGCCGACGGCGGGATGCGCTTCGAGCGGGCCTTCCTCACGACCTCCTCGTGCAGCCCGACGCGGGCGAGCCTCCTCACCGGGCGCTACCCCCACCAGACCGACGCCGAGCAGCTCCACTGGCCGATCCCGAAGGAGCAGGTCACCTTCGTCGAAAAGCTGAAAGAGAAAGGCTACTGGACCGGAGCGGCGGGCAAATGGCACCTCGGCGACGCGATGCGCGACCGCTTCCACAAAATCATCGAGGCGGATGAATCCGGCTTCCAGCTTCCCGCGGGCGAGGCGGCGGAAGGTGGTGAATTCGCCGAAACCGCCGAGGGCGACGCCCGGAGCGGCTGTGCAGACTGGCTCCCCCTGCTGCGCGAGCGACCGGCGGACCGGCCTTTCTTCCTCTGGCTCGCCTCACTCGACCCCCACCGTCCCTACGAGACGGGCCTCCTTGAGGACGGCGCCCGGCCCGAGGAGGTGCGTCTGCCGCCCTACCATCCCGACACCCCCGCCGTCCGGGCCGACTACCAGAACTACTACGACGAGATCACCCGTCTCGACCAGCATGTCGGCGCGGTCCTCAACGAACTGGAGGCGCAGGGACTCGCGGAGAACACCGTGGTCCTCTTCCTCAGCGACAACGGGCGTCCTTTCCCCCGCGACAAGACGACCCTCTACGACAGCGGCATCCGCACCCCGCTGATCGTGAGATGGCCGGGGAAAACCGCGCCCGGCTCGGTCTGCGAACGCCTCGTCAGCACCGTCGATCTCGCCAAGACGATCCTCTCCCTCGCGAAAATCGAAAAGCCCGGCATCACCTTCGAGGGCGTCGACCTCGCCCCCCTCTTCGCCGATCCGGCGAAACCGGTCCGCGACTACATCTTCGCCGAGAAGAATTGGCACGACTACGAGGATCGCGCCCGCGCCGTGCGAAACGAACGCTACAAATACATCCGCAACGACTACCCCGACCTGCCCCTGACCCCGCCAGCCGACGTCGTCCGCAGCCCCACCTACGTGGAGCTGCTCCGCCTCCTCGGCAAAGAGGAGCTCACCGAGGCGCAGCAAATCCATTTCCACGCCCCCCGCCCGGCCGAGGAGCTCTACGACCTGCGCCTCGATCCGCACGAGTTGAAAAACCTCGCGGGCGACGAACGCTACGCCCCCCTCCTCCGCGCCATGCGGGCCGCCCTCGCCGATTGGGAGGCGAAAACCGACGACGCCAAGCCGGAGCGGCGCACGCCGGACGAATTCGACCGCCTCACCGGCCTCCCCACCCCCGCGAGAGTGCGCCCGCGCCCCTCGAAGCAGGAGATGGCCGATCTGGCCGAGGCCGAGAAACCCTCCGCGACCCCGCCCGCGCCCGTGCCAGCCCCCTGACAAACACCCCATGCGCCTCCCTTTTCTCCTCCTTCCCGCTCTCGCGGCCCTCGCCCCCTCCGTCCGCGCCGACTTCGCTTGGACCGACACCGAGGGCCAGCACCTCGAACTGACCCACGACGGCAAACCCGTCGCCCGCTACGTTTACGAAGCCATCGACGAGAGCACGCCCGAGCGCCGCGAGGAGACCTTCAAGCCCTTCTGCCACCTCTACTTCCACCAGTGGAACCACTACGGGAACCTCCTCACGAAAGGGCCGGGCGGCAAGTTCACCCACCACCGCGGCGTGTTCTACGGCTTCAACCAGATTTCCTACACCGACGCCGCCGGGAAGCACCACGAGAAGGTCGATACCTGGCATTGCCGCAAGGCCCACCAGATCCACCGCCGCTTCACCGCGCAGGAGGCCGATGCGAAGTCGGCGCATTTCACCTCCGAGATCGACTGGATCGGCGACGACGGCGTCCCCTTCGCGACCGAGGCGCGGACGATGCGCTTCTCCCTGAGCGGTCCCGATGTCGTCGTCGATTTCGAATCCACCCTGAAACCGCAGGTCGCCGAGCTGCGGCTCGACGGCGATCCCCAGCACGCCGGCTTCCACTTCCGCGCCCACAACGACGTCCACGACCTGACCCAGAACGCCACCTACTACATCCGGCCCGGCAGCGGCGTCGGCAAGCCCGGCGCGGCCATCAACTGGAGCGAGAAAAGCGACAACGAGCAGACCCGCGACCTGCCGTGGAAGGCGATGTGCTTCACCCTGCGCGACACCCAAGTCACCGTCGCCTACCTCGACCATCCCGGAAATCCCAAGCCCGCGCGGGCGAGCGAGCGGCAGTATGGACGCTTCGGCACCTATTTCGCCACCACCGTGACGAAGGACAAGCCCCTGACCGTGCGCTACCGCCTCGTCGTGCATCCCGGAGAATACAAGACGCCCGAGGAGGTCGCGAAATTGAGCGAGGGGTATCTTTCTTTCCTTCCGTGATGCTCATTTCCCCATCTCTTACTCCTTACTCCTTACTCCTTACTCCTTACTCCTTACTCTTACCTCTTACTCCTTACTCGAATCGAACGTTGTTGGGCTATCGAAGGAGTAAGAGGTAAGAGTAAGGAGTAAAGAGTAAGAGATAAACACCCAATGCCCAAAACCCGCCAGCGCCCGAAAACCGGATCCACCGCCCCCGAAAGCGCCCCGGAGATCGTCGAGATCCTCCGCAAAGTGCGCAAGATCGAGCTGCGCACCCGCGGCCTCGTGCGCGAGAGCTTCGGCGGCGAATACCACAGCCGCTTCAAGGGCGAAGGCATCGACTTCGAGGACTTCCGCGAATACCAGCCCGGCGACGAAGTGCGCTCTATCGACTGGAACGTCACCGCCCGCATGAGGCGTCCCTACGTGAAGAAATTCACCGAGGAGCGCGAGATGACCGTCTTTCTCTGCATCGACGTCAGCGCCTCGGGCAACTACGGCAGCCTCGGCCCGAGCAAGCGGGAGATGATGGCCGAGGTCGCCGCCCTCCTCGCCTTCAGCGCCCTGCAAAACAAGGACAAGGTCGGCCTCGTCCTCTTCACCGACGAGGTCGAGCTCTACCTGCCGCCGAGGAAAGGCACCGCCCACGCCCTGCGCCTCATCCGGGAGGTGCTCCACCACGAACCCGCCGGCCACCGCACCTCCCTCGACGCGACGGTCCATCTCCTTAAAAACGCGGTGCGGAGGCGCTCCCTCGTCTTCCTCCTCTCCGACTTCCTCTTCCGCGAGGATCTCGGCAACGAACTCCGCGTCGTCAACCGCAAGCACGACCTCGTCGCCATCCAAGTCAGCGATCCCGCCGAGCTCGCCCTGCCCGCCGTCGGCTATGTCCGCCTCGAAGATCCCGAGACGGGACGCCAAGTCGAGATCAACACCTCCAACCCCCGCGTCCGCGCCGCCTACCTCGCCGAGGCGAAGAAGTGGCAGGCGGAGATCGACCGGCAATTCAAGAAGCTCTCCATCGACAAGCTCTCGCTGCGCACCGACGAAGAATACGTGCCCGTGCTCCACAGCTTCTTCAAACGCCGCGGACGACGCGAGACTGTCTAATTCCATACTCCAATTCAGTGTTTTCATGGCTATGTCGATATATCCGACAAAGGTAGGGCGAGGCGTCCCCGCCGAGCCGCCTTCGGCCATGGGCCGCCCTTCGCGGACACCGCACCATCCCCTCCGCAGCGGCTCACCGAGGACGGTTCGCCCTACCCGGCTGCCGCCGGATTCCCGGACTTGGTCGCCTTTTCCATACGGGAATCGAAAGGGGCTGGCGGTCCATTCCAACAAGAACGATGGATGGAGCGCGGAAAGAGGCGCCAGCGCTGTCGCCGGCCTCAGTGAGGCCGGACCGAACGTCCGAACAACGACCGCCCGAGGTCAATGACCTCGGCTACAGATTCCCCGCCCATCAATTTAGCTGGAATGGACTACTAGGTCATTAAGCCGCATCGCCTCCAACCCTGTCCGGTCATGCCCCCGACCCTCTTCACCCTCGCCCAAGCGGAAGCCGCGCCGCCCGACGGACTCTACGACATCGTCCTTCCCGCGCCGGAGCGGTCGCCTTGGCCGCTTTTCGCCGCGCTCGTCTTTGCCCTTCTCCTCGCCGGGGCGGTTGTCTGGCTCGTGCGCTTCCTCCTGCGGAACCGTCCCGCGCCCGACGCCCCGCCCTCCTTCAAAGCCCTGCGCGAATTCGACCGTCTCGACCGCGAGCGCGACGAATTGGCTCCGAACCGCTTCGCCCTCGCCGTCTCGGATGCCCTGAAAGACTACTTCACCGCCCGCTTCCGCGATCCGGTGCGATACGAGACGGCGGAGGAATTCCTCGCCCGGCTCGCCCGCGAAGGCACGCGCCTGCCTCCCGCCGTGCAGCAGGAACTGCGCGATTTCCTCACCGCCTCCGAAGAGGTCAAATTCGCCAACCGACCCGACGCCGCCGAGTGGACCCGTCCCCTCATGCAGCGGGCGCGGGCGCTCGTGAGCCTCTGCGAATCGGTCAACGCGGAGACGAAGTAAATCCGAAGCCCGAAGCTCGAAATCCGAAGGTTCCCGTCACTTGCGCTATCGGGCAAGTTCCGCTTTCTTCCCCGTCGTTCCCGCATGAAAACACCTTTTCTCCCCCTCCTCGCCTGCGTCGGTCTCCTCCTCACGAGTTGCGCCAGTTTCGAACGCGAATGGAAGCAATCCGTCGCCGACTACCGCTCCGGCAAAACCTCCGCCCCCGCCGGGCCGTGGGAGGGCACTTGGACGACCGCGACGAACGGCCACTCCGGCAAGCTCCGCGCCATCGTCAAGCCCGCCCCCGGCGCACCAGGCGAATACGACTTCCGCTACCACGCGACTTGGGGGAAGATTTTCTCCGGCGGCTACTCCGTCCGTTTTCCGGTGAAGCGGAGTGGCGGCGTCTACCGCGCCGACGGGACGAAGGATCTCGGCCTCTTCGGCAGCTTCGGCCACAAGGCGAAGATCACCGGGCAGTCCTTCGAGGCGACCTACTCGAACGACAAGGGCGACCTCGGAAAGTTCTCGATGCGGCGGCCTAGGTAAATTTGCCGCCTTGGCCTCCTACTCGTCCTCATCCTCCTACTCATACTCGGAAGGGCGAAGGTCGCCCGATGTTGAGTACGAGTAGGAGTTAAAAACTTCACTCCACCGCCGCCGGCAAGGTCACATCCTCGACCCGCAACTGGCAACGCAGGAATTTCACCTCCTCGACCTTCCCCGGCACGAGGATGGTCGCCTTGCTCCAGCGGAAATTCGAGATTTTGGAGGAGATCATCGATTCGAACTGCTGCAGCGAGGCGCTCCATGCGGCCAGCTTCTCGCCGTATTCCTCCTCGCTGGCGCTCTGCTCGCGGCGAGGGCGGGGCGGCCCGAAGTCGCCGAGGAGGCGGCATTGGTTGAGGGTGAACCCGTAGGGGTTGCCGATTTCGAGGTGCAGCTTCGTTCCCACCTCGCTCTGCTCGGCCTTTTTCACCGTGACGAGGAAGGCACCGTATTCGGTCCTCAGCACGGAGGCGGTTTTGGAATCGACGTCGATGTGGGCATGGTGCCCCCCGCCCGCCCCGCCCCCGCCTTCGGCGAAGGGACGGTTGAGCTGGGCGTTCTCGACGACCATGGAGAAGCGGATCATCTCCAGCTCCTCGCGGGCGTTGGCGGCGATGTCGATGTCGAAGGGGGTCCAAGAGAAGGGTTCGAGGGTCTTGGTGACGCGGGCTTCGAAGGGCTTCAGGGTCTCCTCCCAGGCT
This sequence comes from Akkermansiaceae bacterium UBA2367, assembly GCA_002344525.1. GTDB lineage: Bacteria > Verrucomicrobiota > Verrucomicrobiia > Verrucomicrobiales > DEV007 > Arctic95D-9. The sequence continues at coordinate 42,221 of DDTJ01000061.1, read as the reverse complement.
TTGAGCTTTTCGTTGCGCAGGTCATAGGACTCGCCCTCGGGCAGTTCGGGGGTGCCGCCGCCGTGGTGCCCGCGCAGGGTGAACTGCTGCACCGCGACGGCCTGGGGATTGCCGATATTGAGATGGACGGTGTAGCCCTCGGTGGCGAGGTTCAGGTCGATGCCCTCCATGCGCACGAGGAAGGTGCCATGGTCGGTGAGGAGAGGGGCGTGGCCCTGGAGGTTGGCCCGCAGATAGACCATCTCGTTGTCGCGGGACTTCATCGAGAGGACTTCGCCGAAGGTGTCTTCGAGGGACCGGATGCGCTGGTCGAGAGTCCTGCCGTCGCTGGAGAGGCCGACCCGGGTTTCGGCGGCGATGACGCGGGATTTCAATTCCTCGACGGTGTCGCGGGTATCGGCGCGAGCGCCGCGCAACTCGGCCTCAAGACGGTCGATGCGCTCCTCGAGATCCTTGTTGCAGCCAGCCAGCCCGAGGGCGAGCAGGGGCGCGGCGCAAAATCGGAGGGGATGGGTGAAACCTCTCATTCGGGGGGAGTATCGCGCGGCTCGCCCCGCGTTCAACCCGGGAAATGCGATGCGGAGGGTGGAAGGTGGACGCCGGGCACCCAGCTTTCCCCTTGCCCTGCGTCGGCGAAACGACACAATGTGCCCATCCCTCCGTCCCCCGCATGAAAACCCGTGCCCTGCTTCTCCTCCTCGCCGTCGCCATCCCTCTGCAAGCGCAGCAGCGCGTCGAGGTCTCGCGCGACCTCTGGATCTCGGCCTACCCGACGGAGACGGAGGGCAACAACGGTGGATCGCACAAGCTGAAGCTGAAAGGCATCCAGGAGTTCTTTCTCATCGACTTCGATCCCACGCCGTTTCTCGGAAAACGGGTGGCGAAGGCGCAGCTCCACCTGCATCTCGCCTCGCCGGACGCGCCGCTGCGGCGCACGACCGTGTCCACCATCACCCATGAATGGGTGGAGGGCACGGGCAACAGCTATGAAAAGACGCCCGGAGCGAGCTCCTTCGTCTGGGCAAGGACCGGGGAGCTACTCTGGGGCAACGGTAAGCCGGACATCACCAGCGTCGTCTGCGGCGAAGGCGGATCCGTTTGGGGCTTCGGCGACACGTCGGCGCCGGATACGGAGGGCTGGCAGATCGTCCCCATCGACCCGGTCGTGGTGCAGGCGCGGCTCGATGGCCGTTCGGAGGGATTCTTCGTCATCGACGACGTGGGCAGCGAATACACACGCGATGGCGACGCCTTCCAATACACGAACTTCGTGAACCGCTACGTCTCGAGCCGCGAGGACCGGAAGGCCTTCCAGCCCTACTTCACGCTCTGGCTCGAAACGGTGGACGGCGGGGAGGCTCCTCAACCCTCTTCGGTCCCCCTCACTACCCTGTCAACCACCCTCGCCACCCTGCCCGACGCGCCGGACGCCCTGCCGCCCGTGAAACCAAGCCTGCCCTGCCGCGACACGTTCGGTCGCGAGCTGACCTCGACACGCCTGTTCGCCGCGAAAGGCGAGACGATCGGCTTTTCCGTCGCCGCGAAGGCCGGGGAGGTGGCCGTCGATGCGCCCGGCCTCGGCGTGACGCTCTACTCGATGCCGAAGGTGGGCGCGTTCCACGATCCGCTCGTGCCCGTGGGTTTCGACGCGGGAGTGGCGGAGGGCGAGGAGACCTTCATCGGCCTGCTCGTGCCGAAAGACACGCCGCCGGGCGGGCTTGGCGGCACGGTGACGGTGAAGGGGACGGCCATGCCCTTCACCGTCACGGTGTGGAACTTCACCCTGCCGGACCGGCTCTCGTTCCTGCCGCAGATGAACGCCTACGGCCTACCCAGCCACCCCCGCGACTACTACCGGCTCGCGCACGGGCATCGCGTCGTCATGAACCACCTCCCCTACGGCTGGACTGGCAAGGTGGACAAGCCCGCCCCGCAGATCGGCGACGACGGACGCTGGGACTGGACGGAGTTCGACGCGGAGTTCGGCCCCCTCCTCGACGGCAGCGCCTTCGCCGACCTGCCACGCGGCGCGGTACCGGTGGAGGCCTTCTACCTGCTGCTGAACGAGAACTGGCCGATGTGGCACGACGAGCATTTCAAGGGCGGCTACTGGATCGAGCAGGCCTACGACGACGCCTATTGGACTCAGTTCCGCGCCGCAGCGGCGGAAATCGCCGGGCACTTCGAAGCGAAGGGCTGGACGGAGCCGATGTTCGAATTCTACCTCAACAACAAGGTCTACTTCAAGAAGGACGACTGGCGGAAGTGCTCCGCCGCCTGGATCTTCGACGAGCCCGTCCACACGCAGGACTTCTGGGCCATCCGCCACTACGGGCGCGAGTTCTGGGAGGCCGTGTCGCCGTATCAAAATGTGAACCTCGCCTACCGCGCGGACATCTCCCGCCCGCAATGGCAGCGCGAGCTGCTCGACCACTGCGTGAACGCGGAGGTCGTCAGCGGTGTGCTGCGGACCTACTGGCCGCGCATCATGCGCCGGGCCAAGGACTGTGGCAATCTCTACTACATGTATGGCAGCTCGAACGCCATCGGCACGCCCAACATCGCGAACGCCGCGTGGTGCGTCGAATCGTGGGCGCTCGGCGCGGACGGCGTGGTGCCCTGGAACACCATCGGCAAGGCCCCGGCCTGGGAGACGCCCGACGAGCTTTCCGTGTTCTACCCCACGCCGAACGGCCCCGTTCCCAGCCTGCGGCTGAAGGCCTTCCTCGCCGGGCAGCAGCTTGTCGAGTATCTGACGCAATACTGCGCCGTGTCCGGCGAGAGCCGGGACGATGTCATGGCCGCCGTCCGCGCGATCCCCGGCCTCGCCGCCACCTTGGTGAAGAAGAACGAGGAGGATGCCGGCAAGTCGCAGTTCGGCGAGGACGCGCAACCGGCCTTCGAGGCCCTGCGGCTGCGGCTCGGGCAATATCTGGACGCCAAAGCCCCCCAGCCAAAGGACCGCTGGCACGATCCGCGCCCCGTGCGACCGGATTTGACCAAGGCAAGGGAGGTGGTGCCGATGTCCGCGCCGTAGGGGTCCTGATGTCGGGCTGGATGATGTGAGGCCAAAAACAAGGCTGGTAGGACGAGACCGTCCCACGAAAAGATAAGCGTGGCAAGCGCGCTCCGTCCGAAGACGGCTCCACAGGGACACCTCGCCCCACCTCCTCACTTTGCTGGAACGGACCTTGAAAAGGGTGGCCTTAGGTGGTCAGGGTTTCATCCTCGACGCTGACGCGTCGTCCGGGGAGGAGCTCCAATCTCCCGCCGCCTTCGAACTTCCCCGGCTTCACTCATTTGACATGAACCACGATGCCTCCGCTTCCTACTCCAAACCCAGCAGCCGCAGGCTCTCGCGATGGATCAGCTCCTCGATCTTGTCCTCGTTCAGCCGGGGCAGGGCGGTGCCCTCCAGCATCCGATTCAACCCGCGCAGCCCTTCGATGGACGCGTTCACCGTGGTGAAGGGATAGTCCGATCCGAAGAGGACCTTGTCCCACACCCCGTATTCCTGCACGAGCATGAGGCTTTGGTAGAGCTGGAAGGGACGGTAGTGCAGGGCGCTGAGGTCGGCGTAGACGTTGGGGTGCTTGCGGATGGTGACGACGCATTCGCCCTCCCAGGGATGCCCGAGGTGGGCGAGGACGAAACGGATCTCCGGATGCCTCACCGCGACCGGCTCGATCAGGCGGGGAAAGGTGCAGTCGAGCGGGGCTTGGCGGATGAAGGTGGTGCCGGTGTGCATCAGCACGGGCAGGCCGCGGCTTTCGCAGTATTCCCAGAGCGGCTCCAGGATGGGGTCGCAGACTTGGAAGCCGGCGTACATGGGCAGCAGCTTGACCCCGCGCAGGCCGAGGGTCTCGTGGCCGTGGCGGAGCTCGTCCTGCCAGCCTGGCTGCGTCGGATCGACGGAGAGGAAGCCGATCAGGGTGTCGGGATGTTTTTCCACGTAGTTGGCGACATAGGCGTCGTCCACCCAGATGCCGGAGAGCTTCGCCTTGCCCCCGAAGACGACGCTGCGCGTCTCCGGCGGCACGGTGGCGCGGTAGGCCTCGTAGGTCACCGAGATGTCGACGGTGGTGTTCGCCTTCGCCCCGGAGGCTTGGCGGATGAAGTCTTCGCTGAAGGCCTCAGGGAAAGGCCAGGTGTGGCTGTGGACGTCGATGATCATGAGTCGCGGGTGTCGGAGATGGCTTCCTGGAGGCGGTCGAACAGGCGGTCCACCTCGCGGCGGGTCTCCTCGTCGAGGACGAAGCCGCGCGGGCCGCGCACGATCTCGTTGCGGAAGATGCCTTGGCGGCAGAGGAGATGCTTCTCCACCGCGAGGAAGCCGTCGAGTCCGGTCTGGAGGGAGACGAGGGCGCTGAGCGGTTCGTGGAGGCGCGCGGCGGTGGCGAGGTCCCCGGCTTCGAGGGCTCGCCAAAGCGGGACGATGGCGGTGATGAGGTCCGCCCCTGGCATGGTCCCGCAAATGCCGCGTTGATGGGAATCGACGAGGGCGATGCCGCCCGTCCCTTCGAAAATCCGCGCCCGTCCTCCGGTGGCGTCGCGCAGGGCGGAGAGGCGCGGCCCGATGGGCGAGGCCTCGGGTTTGAAGAGGACGCGCTCGGGGCCGAACTCGTCGAGAAGCTGCGCCTGGAAGGCGATGGACATGGGTCGGCCGACGTAGCCCGAGGCGTCCTGCACCACTACGGGGATCGCGACGACTTCGAGGAGGCAGCGGTAGTAGGTCGAGAGCTCGCCTTCATCCACGGCGATGGAGACCGGGGGGATGGCCATGAGCGCGGCGGCCCCGGCCTCCTCGGCGTGGCGGGCGTGGCCCTCGGCGATGCGGCTGCTCTCGGCCCCGACGCTGACGACGACGGGACCTTTCCCCGAGGCGAAGCGGCAGGCGAGGGTGGCGAGCTGGTCGCGCTCGGGGTCGGAGAGGCGCAGCACCTCGGAAACCATAGCGAGGACGATGCCGTCTGAGCCTTGCTCGAAGAGCCAGTCGATCTCGCGTTCGAGCGTCTCCGCGTCGATGGATTCGTCGGTGAGGTAGGGGGTCTGGAAAACCGGGAGGACTCCGGCGAGGGGGGCGGACATTGGAAAGGGTGGATCGAGGATTCGGTGGACGGTGGACTGGAACAGGTAAACAGTAAACAACTATCCAAGAACGAAGAACGAAGCACCAAGAACGAAGAACCCACCCCATGAGACTCCTCGTCATCGGCACCGGCTCCATCGGCGAGCGCCACCTGCGCGTCTTCCAGCAGCTCGACCGCTGCGACGCCATCGCTTTTTGCGAGACGCACCCCGCCCGCCGCGCCGAGATCGCGGCCCGCTACGGCATCCCCGAGGCCTTCGCTTTCCCCGACCTCGACAGTGCGCTCGCCAAAGGGGCCTACGACCTTGCTGTCGTCGCGACTCCGGCCCCGACTCACCTCGCCATCGGGACGCGGTTGGCGGAACTGGGCGTCCACCAGTTGATGGAGAAACCGCTCAGCCTTTCCCTCGACGGGGTCGAGGACTACGCCCGCCTCGTCGCGGAGAAGGGGATCGTCGTCGCGGTCGGCTACGTCCATCGCGCCCATCCGGCGGTGGCCGCGATCCGGCGCGAGATCGCCTCGGGACGTTTCGGAAAACCGGTCAACGTCTCGATTTCCACGGGTCAGGCCTTCGCGCAGATCCGGCCCGCCTATCGCGAGGTCTACTTCGCCAAACCCGAACTGGGTGGCGGCGCGATCAACGACATGATCACCCACATGTACAACGTGGGCGACTGGCTCGCCGGACCGATCCGCCGTCTCGTCACCGACGCGGCCCACCAAGTGCTCGAAGGAGTGACGGTCGAGGACACGGTCCACACCCTGACACGGCACGAAAACGGAGCGATGGGCAGCTACACCCTCAACCTCTACCAGCATCCCAACGAAGTCCTCATGACCGTCGTCTGCGAGCGCGGCACCTTGCGGGCGGACTATGCGCGGCTCCGATGGTCGTGGATGGACGAGCCGAACGGGACATGGCACCACGAGCCGGTCGAGGTGCCGGACCGCGACGAGATCTACCGCGTCCAGAACGCCGCCTTCCTCGACGCGGTCGATGGCTCCGGCGAAGTCCTCTGCTCGCTCGACGACGCGATCCGCACCTTGCACGTCAATCTCGCCTCCCACCGCAGCGCCACCGAGGCGGGTTGGCAGGACATCCCCTCATGAGCGCCGAGCAAACCGTAGTATGGGCATCCTGCCCATGCCTTTCGGCGGGGGAAGCGTCCGCCAGAGAGCGAATGCCAGTTGCTCCCGTTATCCGCGTCTTGCCCGTCGATGGCATGGGCAGGATGCCCATGCTACCTTTCCTGACATGAGCACCGAACGCACCATCCCCGAACTCTTCGACCTGAGCGGAAAAACCGCCCTCATCAGCGGCGCGGGCGGCTGGCTCGGCTCGGCCATGTCCCGCGCCCTCGCCGAGGCCGGGGCGAACGTGATCACAACCAGCCGCAATGCGGGGCGGGCTGCCGAATGCGCCGCGGCCCTGCCGAAACGCGAAGGCCAGACGCATCGCGGCGTCGCCCTCGACCATCTCGACGGGGCCTCCATCGAGACAGGATTCGCCGAGGCCCTCGACCTTGCCGGACGCATCGACATCCTCGTGAACAACGGCCACGCCGCGAACGCCTCCGACCTTTCCACGGTGACAGGCGAGGAGTTCAACCGCAGCCTCGCCAACGCGACCGGCTACTTCCTCCTCGCGCGGAAGCTGCGCGACCACGCCGTGGAGCGGGGAGGAGGGGCGAGCGTGGTCCTGATCGGGTCGATGTATGGCGTCGTCGGCTCCTATCCCGACGCCTACGAGGGCCTCGTTCAGGCCAGCCCGGTGGCCTATCATGCCTTGAAAGGTGGCATCGTCCACATGACCCGGCACCTCGCGGTCTATTGGGCGAAGGACGGGGTACGGGTGAACTGCCTTTCCCCTGGTCCTTTCCCCGGTCCCGCCGCGAATCCGGGGATGGTGGAGCGGCTCACCGCCAAATCGCCGATGGGACGGATGGGCCAGCCCGAGGAGCTGAAGGGGGCGCTGGTGTTCCTCGCCAGCGAGGCGGGCAGCTACGTGACGGGGCAGAATCTGCTCGTGGACGGCGGGTGGACGGCTTGGTGAAGCCCCCTGCTTATTGGAGATGACGAAGTGGAGGATCTGGCGCAACCCATCTTCCCTCCCTTCGCCCTTGCCGCCTCGATCCCATCATGTATCCTAACAGCCCTTTCCACCCCCAAACCCACCATTCCCCACGAACATGTCCTCCCTGAAACTGCACAACGCGATGTGGCCCGGTCTTGTCGGCAAAGGCGACGGCGACGGCCAAGAGCCGCCCATCTCCCTCGAGCGCATGCTCGACCTCACCGCCGCCGCCGAGGTGGACGGGCGGAAGTTCGACGGGATCGACTACTTCCTCTTCCTCCCCCACACGGATCCGGCGGCCTCGGACGACGAACTGCGCGGCATCGCCGATCTGATCGCCGGGAAGGGCTTCGAGGTCGGCTCCCTCGTCGCGCCGGTCTGGCCCGGCACCGTGGGCGACTCGGCCATGGGCGACGATGCGGCTCGCGCCAAGTTCCTCGAAGCCGTCAAGGTGGGCTGTCGCATCGCGGGCATTTTCAACCAGCACGGCGTCCGGAAACGCGGCGTCATCCGCATCGACTCGGCCGAGTTCGGCGTGAACCAGTGGCGCGAAAATCCGCAGGCGAACACGAAGCGCATCGCCGAAACCTTCCGCGAGGCCGCGAAGATCGCCGCCGACCACGGCGAGCGCCTCGCCGCCGAGGGTGAGATCTGCTGGGCCGGGATGCACAGTTGGAAAGACATGCTCGACCTGCTCGAGGAAGTCGGCCAGCCCGAGACCCTCGGCTTTCAAGCCGACCTCGCCCACACCTACCTCTACCTGCTCGGCTACAACGCGCCCGAGCACGCCCTGCTCAAGGAGGGCTACACCGAGGACGAGTTCTACGCGGCCTACGAGGAGATGACCGACAAGCTCCGTCCTTGGACTATCGATTTCCACGTCGCCCAGAACGACGGCACCGTCCACGGGGCCGGGAGCCACGACAAGACCGGCAAGCACTGCCCCGCCGACGACCCGAACGGCAAGCTCGACATCGTGCGATGCTCGCAATACTGGCTGAAGGACCACGCCGCCCGCGGCATCTCGCACATCTGCTGGGACGGCTGCATGTTCCCCAACGCGGTGCTGGAAACGCCCACGACTTGGAACACGATCCTCAAATCGATGATCGAGGTCGGGGAGGCGGCGGACAAGTCGGACGTCGCGAATCCTTGAGGCGGACCGTCAGGCGGTGGCGAGGGGCTGGATGGCCGAGGAAGGCTGTGTGGACGAACTTCGTCACTCCGCCGCCAGCGCCTCCTTCAGCGTGCCTTGGTTCGCGAAGTCCCAGGTGCCGCCGTAGCGCACGTCGTCGACGCTCCAGCCTTGCGAGGTCTTCACGAGAATCAAAGAGTCCTTCCACCGCACCGTCTCCCCCGCCTCGGTCCGCTCGTAGAGGATCGGGATCGTCGCCCGCTCCCCTTCGACCATGGCGGCCCCGACATGGAATCGATGCGGCCCCTCGAAAAGACTGCTGAAGAGGTCGCCCTCGATCCACGGAGGCTTTTCATCGGGAAACTTCCGCTGATGCTCGAGCTGCTCCTTCCGCGCCGCCTCCATCAAGGCCGCGAGCGATTCGGAGAAGAGGGGGGCGAGCGCCTCCCACGCCCCTTCGCCGGGCAGGCCGGTGACTTGGTGGCGGCGCAGCTCCGAGAGGAAGACCCGCGCGGCGGTTTCCGGTCCACCCGCCATCGCTTCGAGCGGATCGGCCGCCCGGACCGCCGAGGCGAACAAGAGAAACGCGAAGATCGCTTTGATCATGCACCCATGATGCGACGTCTCCCTTTCGACTGCAAGCCCTTCCTTCCGGCGGGCCGTCAAATCGCCACCATGGATGATGGGGGAAGGCCGGGTCACGGAGCGACCACGCCTTTGAGATCCGCCAAGGTTTTGGTGAAAACGAAATTGATAAGAAAAAACTCCGCCCGTTCCCACTCTGAATCGGAACTGCCTCCCCCCTTGGCATGGGCATACCAAACTTGCGGATGGGGGTAGTCGCTCTTGTCGGACGAGACGGCGAAAGCGCTGGCATAGCGCACCTCCTTCTCCAAAGACTGCACCAAGTGGAGCCCCTTGCTCTCCAGAGCCTCCCCTTGCTTCCAGTAATCGGGAGTGCCCTTCCGAAGAACGTCGAGATACTCCGGCGTGACCTGCTTCTTGTAGCCCACCATCGCTTCCACTTCGGCCATTCTTCCCTCGAAGAAATGAGTGAGAAACTGGCGGGAATTCTCCTCCAGAATATCCCCCGCATGGGCCGCCAAGTTGAAATCCTCAGAAGGTGCCTGGAAATAGAGTGTCTGCACCCGCCCGTCCTTGAGCCATAGGTTGATTGGCACCTCGTGCCCGCCTGCCAAGACCGCTCCTTCAATCAGCACCTGTTGATTGTCCCTGGGAATGACCACCCAATCCGCCGTCGAGGGCGTCACCTCCCCGTAGATCGTCTTCAAGCCCGAAGCCAATGCCCGGACACCGAGTTCGCCATGATGACGAAAGACCGCATCGGACTGGTCCTCCGGCAGGTCGGACCGCTCCCCCTGCAATATCGCCAGCACTCCCGCAATGACATACCGATGCGTTGCGCCGGGACGATACTTGGCGAAAGCATCCTCGCCCTGCTGACGCACCTTCCCGTAAACGAATTCCACCACCTCTCCGGCACCTGAAGACTCGCGGGACTCCACGACCTTGCCACCAGCCACCAGCTCCACTTTCACCTTCCCGGCCAACGGCGCGGCGACCTGTATGCGGAGGCCGGTGTACTTATTGGGTTGATAAGAAATGGGGAGTTCGTAGGCGACATCGCCAGCGGGCAAGCGTTGGTCTCCCGAGAGGCGGTCATTGCTGAACTTCATCCCATCGACCTTTTCTTGGCTCACCTCAAAAAACACGCGCTGCTTGGCGGGCCCACTGATGCGAAGGGCGGAAATCCCCTCAGGTACCGGAGGATTTTTTGGTTTTTTGCCGCATGACGCGGACAACAACAGAAACGCCATGGTCGCCAGCGGGAACGAGGCACGGCACACAAAGGATGAACGGATGCTTTTCATAAGCTATGGACGACCAATGATGGTTCAAAATTCGCTTTTTCAACACTTCCGCCCCCCCACCTACTTCGGTGCGAATCCCATCATTGTTCAGCTTCAGGACCGGGGTTCGGTGATCGGTGGGCGGATTGATGAACCCGCAGAAGGCTGCGTCATCCCCATAGCTCCTTTCTGCGAACCTTGCGGAAAATATCGAGGAAGAACAGGCCCAAACCAAGGGCAGTGCCAGTGCAGAAGACAGCGGTGAAGGTCCGCCTCTGCACGGTGGGATCGAGTACGGATTGAACGGGATTGGCGGGGTCGTAATGCACGGACACCTGCTGGCCGACGGGATAACGACGCACCGTGGCCTGGGCCGCCGACTGGGTATTGGCTCCGATGCCGAGATGGACGTTACGGCCCAGATGCTCCTGTCCGTTGACGACATAACGATAAACGACATCAGGATGATAGGAACTGCTGACGCCGAGGGTGCCGGACGAGCTGCTGGCGGTGCTGACGCGGGACTGTTCGATGACTCCTGTGACGGTGGGCCATGAAGCGGCGGGGCTGGCTTTGGAATATTCGTAAAGCGCAAGGGGAAAGAAGGCGGCGCCGCTGATGGTGAGGATGCACCCGGAGATAAGCCAGTTTTTCGCTACCGAGCATTCCAAGGGAACGCTGCGTGGACGTTTGCGGCGCTTTTTCATCAAGGCCGATGGGAGATCGGGGATGGATTCAAATGGCGTGCATGGATGAAGGAGGCGTTGGATGGGATCGGATCGTCGGCGATGGAAACGGGTTCTGGGTTCGGCGAGCTTTTCCATGGCGTTTCTTTCTGCCGTTTCAGAGCGGCGCATGATTTCAGCTCCTCGCGCTGGGCTTCCTGCGCAGGGGCGATGCCCGCGCAGAACAGAAGCAGCGCGGGGGCGAACCACCGGACGCGGACGATGCGGACGATGTTCCACAGCGCTACGATCACGGGTCCGAAAAACAAACGATACTCCATGAGTCGCGTGGGTGCTTCGCGGCGAAAAGCAATGCAAAATATGACGGCGGCACAAGCGATGCCAAACGTAAGCAGAATCAGGAACAGCCATCCCAGCAGCGGCTTGCGATACCATGCGCGCGGGGAGAACACGGTGGCCACCAGAGCCAGGCAACACCACGGCAATGCCAGGAAAGCGAGCTTGGGAAGGCTGAGGTTGCCTGCAAAAGAATGCTGGACCTGAATCAGCAAGAAGGGCAGCAGCGCCACGGCGGGCCAAGCGAGCCAGCATTGCGCCAGCACACGGAAGATCGTGGCTTTGGATAAGCGTCCAGGCTGTGTGGCGGATTGGGTCATGGGAGGCAATGGATTCAGCAGGGCCGATTCCCCCGCTGCTGCATGGGCTGGATGCCTGTGTCACGGGCGGGAATGAGATGTCTTCTGCGGCAGTCAGTTGAAGCGGTGTTCCGACTTCCAGGCGTTCAGTTCCTCCGGCCCATTGAGAAGGGTGTTCTTGAGCTTGGTTCTTTCTTCGAGAGCGCTCAGCGATGCCGGTTCTACTTTGAAGGGGAGGATGCGGTTGAGCAAGCGTCCGTCTTTCATGCCGAGATAAAGCGTGTTAAGGGGAAGCGGGGGGCCGGTCTTGAAGCCGTTGGCAAAATACTTGGCGCGAACGATCTTGTGTTCCAACGCCACCGCCGCGATGTCCGCATAGTCGGCGCGTTGCCGACGGTAGAATTTCTGGATCAGCAGGTGGTCGGACTTCAGCGTGAGATAGGGCGAACGGGCAAACACCCAGATGCGCCACGCGTAGAAGACGATCACCAATGCAAAGGCAATCATGAAGCATTCAGAGGAACTGAGATGCCGGGTCAGCGCGGACAACAGCAACAGCAGCCCAAACAATCCCATCGCGACGGCAAAAAAGGCCAGACCCGGCTGCGATTGCCGGTCGTGGAAGCGGAGTTCGTTGCTGTCAGACATGGCTTGCGTGGAAGCTAGGCCGCACCATGAAAGGCGGGTTTCATGGTGCGCCGTCAGGCATGGCGTCACGTTGGAAGGTCAGTGTCGTCTCATCCGGGCTGGTCAAGGTCAGGGTGGCGTCGCGCAACTGCCACTTGTGGGCGGAGGCCAAATGCGCGGCCGCCCATTGCATCATGGGTTCGCCGCTGGCGTTCCATGGACGCTGGGCGAGGGGAATGATTTCAATCGTTGGAACCGAGAACTGAACCATGGCGGAGAGGGATTCCTTGCCGACACGGAACTCGACGAATTTACCATCCTCGCTGAAACTCAGATAGGCCTGGCGCTCCTCTGGCCCATCGGTGGCCGGCAGGGTCGGATCACTGCTGTTGATCAGCCTCCAGCGAGTTCCGGGGAATTGGGCGATCTGCTCTTTTCTCTCGGCACCCCACTGCCAGTAATCCTCCACACGCGGTTCATCGGGGGCATCGCTGCATGCGATCAGGAGACCGAAGGAAAGACCCGCGGCAGCTCCGATGAAGAGGCTGGCAGGCCGTTCCATGGTTCGACGGGTCACTTCTTGTCGATGTAGGCGAACTTATCGACGACTTCATCGAACAGCGCATCGCTGGATGCCGAGATGACGAAGAGCCAGTTCTGATTCTGCCAGCCATGGACGCGTCCGTTCTTGCCGCTGGCCTTGAGGCTCCAGACACCGTTGAATTTGCCACTGGAGCGGGTGCCGTAGGATTCAAGGGAGGGCACGACGGTTTCCTTGACGTATTTGTCCAATCCGTCCTGGGTTTTGCACTGCACGATGGTGATGGATGCGCCGGTGCCGTAGCTGGATTTGGTGCCGAAGTATTCCGCCGCATCAAGCTCAAGCTTCTCCGCAGCGACAGCAACCCCACCTATCTCGGCGGGCACCAGTTCTCGGAGTTTCTCCTTGCCTGTGGGAGGGGGGAAGTCCGTGTTGTACCCTCCACCGCACGCAGTGAGGATGAATGCGAGCGACATGACGACAAGGGCGTGGTGAACTTGCATAAACTCTGGGAATTTCTTTTTGCCCTCACCCGGAGGTCGGGTCGATTGGAACTGCTGCGTGTCAGAGTCTGCCTGAGGTCCGGGCAGAGGTCAATCGTTTTCGGGCGGGAACGAAGCGTTCCGTTGCCTCGGCAACTCCGCGAATCCATCGCTTTGATCATGCGCCCACGGTGCGACGCATCCCCTCCGGCTGCAAGCCCTTCCTTCCGGCAGTCCGTCAAACCGGCGGGAACTTCAGCCACTTCTGCTCCGAGGCGGAGCTCTCCACCGCCGCTTTGATGAAGGCCACACCGGCGACGCCGTCGTCCACCGTGGGGAAGTCGTAGCCGCCCTCGGGCGCGGGGTTGCCGTCGAGGCGGTCGGCGATGGCGCGGGCGGCGGCGAGATAGATGTTGGCGAAGGCCTCGATGAAACCCTCGGGGTGGGCGAAGGGGGTGCGGGTGTAGCCGTGGCCCGCCGCCGCCTCGCTGATGTAGCCGTTGCCGCGACGGTAGATGCGACGCGGCGCGTTGGCGTATTTCACGATCAACTCGTTCGGGTCCTCCTGATGCCATTCCAGCGAAGCCTTGGTGCCGTAGACTCGGATGTTGAGCGCGTTCTCGTCCCCGTTGGAAATCTGCGAGGCGTGGATGATGCCTTTGGCCCCACCGGTGAAGCGGATCAGGTTGTTCCCGTCGTCGTCGAGTTCGCGGCCGGGGATGAAGGCGGTCAGTTCCGAGCAGATCTCCTCCACCTCCAGTCCCGTGATGTAGCGGACGAGGTTGTGGGCGTGGGTGCCGATGTCGCCCATGCAGTTCGAGATGCCCGCGATCTTCGGATCGGAGCGCCAGTTGTTGATCTTGCCCTGCCCGTCACCTTCGACGTCGCCGACGGCGTAGCCCTGCGGATACTCGGCCACGATCTTGAGGAGGCGGCCCAGTTCTCCGTCGCGGACCATGCGCCGCGCCTCCTTCACCATGGGGTAGCCGGTGTAGTTGTGGGTGAGGGCGAAGACGAGGCCGCTCCGGTTCACGATCTCGCGCAGTTCGAGCGCCTGCTCGTAGGTCTGCGTCATCGGCTTGTCGCAGACGACGTGGAAGCCGGCCTCGAGGAAGGCCTTGGCCACGGCGAAGTGGAGGTGGTTCTGCACCACGATGGAGACGAAGTCGATCTTGTCCTCCCGCGCCGCCTCCTTCTCCGCCATTTCCTGATAGGTCGAGTAGACCCGGTCGGGGGAAAGGAAGAAGTCCTCCCCCGAGAGCCTCGACTTCTCCGGGTCGGAGGAGAAGCAGCCCGCCACCAGCTCGATCTTGCCGTCGAGGTTCGCGGCCATGCGGTGGACGTTTCCGATGAAAGCTCCTCGGCCGCCGCCGACCATGCCCATGCGCAGTTTTCGATTCATAGAGACGGGGATTGGAATTGTGTCCCGAGGGTAGCAAAGGGGGCGGCAAGCGCAAACGCGAAATCCGAATTCCGAAGCTCGAAATCCGAATCGGAAGCGCCCTTCGCGGCTCCCTCCAATGAATCGCCTACCGAACCGCCTGCCTCGACCGTTCCGAAAGGGGACTCCCCGATCCTCTTGCCTCAGTTCGCTTTTCGCTATATATTTAATCTTTCTTAAATTTATGGTTCCACGAATCCTTCTCCGTGCCTTCGCCTTCGTGTGGGTTTTCGCCGCGCTCGCGCCTCTGCGGGCCGGATACCTGCCCGCGAAGATCAATGCGCCGGAGCCTCGCCGCGAATTCCGCGCCGCGTGGATCGCGACGGTCCACAACCTCGACTGGCCCTCCAAGCCCGGCCTGCCGCCGCAGCAGCAGCGGGCCGAGATGGTCGCCCTGCTCGACCTCGCCGCCGCTTCCGGCTTGAACGCGGTCATCCTCCAGGTCCGCACCGAATGCGACGCCTTCTACCGCTCCAATCTGGAGCCTTGGTCCTACTTCCTCACCGGAAACCAAGGTTCCGCCCCCTCCGACGGCTACGACCCCCTCAGTTTTGCCATCGCCGAGGCGCATAAGCGGGGCCTTGAGCTGCACGCTTGGTTCAACCCCTTCCGCGCCAGCGCCACGGAACGGTCGAACAAGTCGGCCAAGCACATCTCGCGCACCCATTCCTCCCTGATGCTGGCCTCGGGCACGATGAAGTGGGGGAACCCGGCCTCCGACTTCGTCCGCCAGCGGGCCATCGATGTGATGGTCGACGTGACCCGCCGTTACGACGTGGACGGCGTCCACATCGACGACTACTTCTACCCCTATCCGAAAGCGGTCAACGGGCGGCAGGTCGATCAGTTCGACGACTCCGCCTCCTACCGCGCCTACAAGGCCAAAGGCGGCAAGCTCGAACTGAAGGACTGGCGGCGCGACAATATCAACTCTTTCGTCCGCACCGCCTACGGCTCCATCAAATCGGCCAAGGGCCATGTCGATTTCGGGATCAGCCCTTTCGGCATCTGGCGGCCGGGCATCCCGGTCAAGGCCGGCCTCGACGCCTACGACCACATCTGCGCCGACTCTCGCCTCTGGCTCAACCAAGGCTGGTGCGACTACTTCTCGCCCCAGTTGTACTGGCGCATCGGTTCGGAGCAGGATTACGCCGCCCTCCACAGATGGTGGTTGGGCGAGAACAAGAAAGGCCGCCACTTCTGGCCCGGCATCGCCTCCAGCCGCATCCTCAGCTCGGAGGACAAGGGCCGCCCCGCCACCGAGACGCTGCGGCAGATCGACATCGTGCGGAAGTCGCCCTCTCCCGCCGGGCCGGGCCACCTCCACTGGAGCATCGAAGCCCTGCGGAAGGACCGCGGAGGCCTCCGCGCCAAGCTCCGCGAGAGCTACGCCGACGGTGCCATCCCGCCCGCTTCCCCTTGGCTCGGACCGGGCGCGCCCGGTCCGGTCTATGTCGCGCCCTCGGAGACCAACCAGGGGCTGCATCTCACCTTCAAACCTGAACCGAGCGCCCGCTGGCGGGTCGTCCAAGTGCAGAACGGGAACCAATGGGCAACCCTGCGCCTCCTCCCCGCAGCGCAGGAGACGCTCCAGATCAATGGAACCCCGGCGGCGGTCGCGATCCGGCATGTGAGCCCGACCGGGATGCTCTCCGTCCCGACAGTGCTCGCGAGGCAGTGATTTCGTCCTAGGGGTTCATGTCAGCAGGACTAACGGGTGGGGCGAGGTGTCCCTGCCGAGCCGCCTTCGGTCGGGAAATGCTCTTCCCAGTTGCCACGCTCGTCCATAGTGGCTCACCGGGACGATTCGCCCTACCTCACTGAGGGTCGGACCGAATGCCCTTGCGACGCCTGACCGAGACCCGTCGCCCCGGTCGCCTTCCCGCTCTCTTGATTGAATGCTCATCGGATGAAAAAGAGCCATCTCAAAAACTCCTCTTGACTGTTCAAATGATTTGTTATATTCGAAGCGAATGCTCTCCGCGACCGAAGCCTACCTAGCCCTGAACCTCCTCCCGAACGTCGGGCCGGTCCGGGTGCGACGTCTTCTCGAACGCTTCGGCACGCCCCAAGCCATCCTCGCGGCCCCGGCCCGTGACCTCCGCTCCGCGCCCGGCATCGGGGAGGAGATGGCCTCCCACATCGCCGGATGGGAGCGCCACATCGACCTCGCCGAGGAGCAGCGCCGCATCGCCGCCCATGGCATTTCCCTCCTCACCCTCGACGATTCCGCCTATCCCGAGGCGCTCCGGCACATCCACGACCCGCCATTCCTCCTCTACCTGAAAGGCCGCCTCAGCTCCGCCGACGCCGCCTCCGTCGGGGTCGTCGGTTCGCGCCGCACCACCCACTATGGACGGGACCAAGCCAAGAGGCTCAGCTTCCAGCTTGCCAAGGCCGGGTTCACCATCGTGAGCGGCCTCGCCCGAGGCATCGACACCGCCGCCCACGAAGCCGCCCTCGCCGCAGGCGGCCGCACTCTCGCGGTTCTCGGCTCGGGCATCGGAAACCTCTATCCGCCCGAAAACCAAGCCCTCGCCGACCGCATCGCGGAGCAAGGGGCGGTGATCTCCGAATTCCCCGTCCTCTACGTCCCCGACAAGCAGTCCTTCCCCCTGCGCAACCGCATCGTCGCGGGCCTCTCGCGCGGGCTGCTCGTGGTCGAGGCCCCGGCTTGGAGCGGTGCCCTCATCACCGCGAACCTCGCCCTCGAACAAGGGCGCACCGTCTTCGCCATGCCCGGCCCCATCGACCGACCCACTTCCGAGGGCTGCCATCGGCTCATCCAGCAGGGCGCGAAACTGGTCTGCTCGGTCGAGGACATCATCGACGAACTCGGTCTCGAACTCAACAGCCTCCCGCTCGACTTCGCGCCGGAGGAGAGTCCCGACGCCTCCGGCATCCCCGGCACTCTAGGCGATTCCCCCTCCCCCGCCCCGTCCCGGCAGGTCGAACTCAGCGATCTGGAGCGCCGACTCCTCAATGAACTCGCTCTCGGCGACGCCACCATCGACACCCTCGCCGAAGCCTCCTCCCAGCCCGCCGGACGCGTCTCCGCCACCCTCCTCCAGCTCGAAATGAAACGCCTCGTCCGCCAACTGCCGGGAAAAACCTTCTCGAAAGCCGGTTGACCTTTCCCATAAAATCGGGCACTCCGTGTCTTTTTCCCTTTTTCACCCATGTCGAAGTCCCTCATCATCGCCGAGAAGCCCAGCGTCGCCAACGACCTCGCCCGCGTCCTCGGCAAGATTCCGTCCATCGGGCGCTTCGAGAAGCAGGATGACTACTACGAGAACGAACGCTACGTGATCTCCTCCGCCGTCGGCCACCTCGTCCAGCAGGCCCTGCCCACCACGGCCGACGGGAAGAACCTGCCGTGGAACTTCGACTGCCTCCCCGTCATTCCACAGGAGTTCGCCCTTGAGCCCAGCGAGCAGAAGGGCGGCAAGTCGCGCCTCTCCCTGCTCAAGAAGCTGATGAAGCGCAAGGACGTGACCGAACTCATCAACGCCTGCGACGCCGGGCGCGAGGGCGAGCTCATCTTCCGCTACATCGTCCAGTATTGCGGCGTGGACAAGCCCGTCCGCCGCCTCTGGATGCAGTCCATGACCGACGGTGCCATCCACGACGCCTTCGCCGACCTCCGCAGCGACGAGGAGATGCGCCCCCTCGCCGACGCCGCCTACTGCCGCTCCGAGTCCGACTGGCTCGTCGGGATCAACTCGACCCGGGCCATGACCGCCTTCAACAGCAAGTTCGGCGGCTTCAACAAGACCCCCGTGGGCCGCGTCCAGACCCCCACCCTCGCCCTCCTCGCCGAACGCGAGCAGGAGATCGGCGATTTCGTCAGCGAGGACTACTTCGAAGTCGTCGGCCAGTTCTCCGTCGCCGCCGGGATCTACGCGGGCCGCTGGTTCGACCCCGCCTTCAAAAAGCGCGAGGACAAACCCCACGCCCGCGCCGAACGACTCTGGAAGCGCGACCTCGCCGAGGCCATCGTCAAACGCTGCGAAGGCAAGACCGCCTCCGTCGAGGAGAAGAAGAAGCCCGTCAAGCAAATCGCCCCGCAGCTCTACGACCTGACCACCCTCCAGCGCGAGGCCAACGGACGCTTCGGCTTCCCCGCCCGCCGCACCCTGCAGCTCGCCCAAGCCCTCTACGAAAAGCACAAGGCCCTCACCTACCCGCGGACTGACTCCCGTTACCTGCCCGACGACTATGTCGGCACCACCCTCGGCACCTTGGAGAAGCTCTCCAAAGCCTCCGGGCGCAGCGTCTCCGACCTGCCCCGGCACGCCGCCAAGGCCCTGCAGGACCGCCTCGTGACCGGATCGAACCGCCGCATCTTCAACGGAGCCAAAGTCAGCGACCACTTCGCCATCATCCCCACCGGCCAGATCCCGACGAACCTCGACGAGGCCGAGCAGAAGCTCTACGACATGGTGACGAGGCGCTTCATCGCCGCCTTCTACCCCCAAGCCGAATTCGAGGCCACCACCCGCATCTCCACCATCGGCGAGGACCGTTTCAAAACCGAAGGCAAGGTGCTCGTCATCCCCGGCTGGCTCGCCGTCTATGGGCGGACCGCCGAAGTCTCCGAACCCGCCGACAACGGCAACGGCGACGACGAGGAGGACGAATCCAAGCGAGCCGAACGCCAGATCGTGCCGGTGAAGCCCGGCGAGACCGCTGGCCTGAAGCAGATCAACCTCCTCGAAAAAGCGACCCGCCCCCCCGCCCGCTACAACGAAAGCACCCTCCTCTCCGCGATGGAGACGGCGGGCAAGCGCGTTGACGACGAGGACCTGCGCGACGCCATGTCCGAGCGCGGCCTCGGCACCCCCGCGACCCGTGCCGCCATCATCGAGGGCCTCATCCTCGACAAATACATCACCCGCGACGGTCGTGAGCTTTTCGTCACCACCCGTGGCATGAGGCTCGTCGAGCAGCTCCACGACATGAAGATCGGCCTCCTCACCTCCCCTGAGATGACGGGCGAGTGGGAATACAAGCTGAAGCAGATGGAGCACGGCGAGCTCGACCGCGAGACCTTCATGCGCGACATCCGGAAGCTGACCGGCACCGTCGTCGAGACCGCAAAGGACTACGCCCGCCACGCCGTCGAGCGCGAGTGGCCCGAGTTCCCCGTCCCCTGCCCCGTCTGCGGCGCCCCCAGCCTCGGGCAGGACGACGGGCGCTACAAATGCACCCAGCCCGACTGCAAATTCACCCTCGCCAAGGTCATCGCCAGCCGCCCCCTGTCGCAGGAGGAGGCGAAGACCCTGCTGACCCGGAAACACGTCGGTCCCCTCACCGGATTCGTGAACCGCTTCCGCATGCCTTTCGACGCCGCCATCGAGTTGCAGGAGGACAAAAAGGCCGGACTCAAAGCCGCCTTCGTCTTCGAAAAGACAGCCGAGGAGGAAGACGAGGCCGAGGCCATCCGCCCCGAGAACAAGCTCTGCAAATGCCCCGCCTGTGAAAAAGGCGACATCTACGAGACCCCCGGCAGCTACATCTGCGACCGCCGCGTCTCCGGCGACGGCTGCAAGGCGCGACTCTCCAAGGAGATGTGCAAATACCCGATCCCGCGCGAGCAAGCCGTGAAGTATTTCACCGAAGGCCGCACCGACGTGATCGACAAATGGATCAGCAAGAAGGGGCGTCCCTTCTCCGCCGCCCTCGTCTGCAACACGAAGGGCAAGCGCATGCTCGCTTGGGATTTCCCGCCTCGGGAGAACAGCAAAGGCAAGGCCGGGGGGGATGCGCCCGCCAAGAAAGTGCCGAGGACAAAGGCCGTGGCGAAGTGATCGTAGATCCGAGGGGTGACCTCCGAGAACCGGGATGCCGGGTTCGCTTTGACCGGGAGGGGGCTTTCCAAGTCCCCGCCGCTGGATCGGCGACGGACGGCTGAGCCAGCCGTCCCTACCGAACCTCCGCCCACGGGGACTTGGAAAGCCCCCTCCCAGTCAGAGATTCCCTTCCCTCCTTGGCGGAAGCCGGAGCACGAATATCAATAACGATCCGGCATCAAACTGAGAACAAAAGGTTATTTCCATTATAACTGAACCGTGTTTCCTTACCGAATGAACCCTCTCTACGATGTGATCGTGATCGGCGGCGGCCCGGCTGGGTCGAGTTCCTCGGCTATTCTGGCGGAAAACGGGCACCGCGTGCTGGTGCTGGAGCGCGAGAAATTCCCCCGCTACCACATCGGGGAATCCCTCATCCCCTTCACCTTCCAACCCTTGGAGCGCCTCGGGATGATCGAGAAGATGCGGCAGTCGCATTTCGTCCAAAAATACAGCGTCAGCTTCGTGACGCAGGACGGTCGGTCGAGCCAGCCTTTCTATTTCTACGACCGCTACGACCGGGAGACGGTGGCCCAGACTTGGCAGGTGCTGCGCTCGGAGTTCGACCAGATGCTGCTCGACAACGCGCGCGCGAAAGGCGCGGAGGTGCGCGAGGAGACGAAGGTCTTGGAACTGCTGCGGGACGAATCGGGCCGCGTCATCGGCGTGCGGGCCGAGGGTCCCGACGGCGTCGCGGTGGAGCTGCACGCCCGCATCGTCCTCGACTGCACCGGCAAGGAGGCCTTCACCATGGTGCGAAACGGCTGGAAAGTGCGCGACCCCTACCTCAACAAGGTGGCGGTGTGGACCTACTACAAAGGCTCGCGCCGCGCCCCCGGCATCGACGAGGGGCAGACCGTGGTCGCCTACGTGCGGGAGAAAGGCTGGTTCTGGCACATTCCGCAGCACGACGACATGGTGAGCGTGGGCGTCGTGGCCGAGGGCAAATACCTCTCGCGCGACGGGGTGAAGGACCCGGAGCAGATCTTCAAACGCGAAGTCGAGGAGAACCAGTGGATCAAGGAATGCCTCGCCGAGGGCGAGCAGGTCGGTGAATATCGCATCACCAGCGAATACACCCACCACTCCCGCCATTGCGGCAGCGACGGTCTATTGCTGGTCGGCGACGCCTTCGCCTTCCTCGATCCCGTGTTCAGCAGCGGGGTGATGCTCGCGCTGAAGAGCGGCGTGCTGGCCGGGGAGGAGGTGAGCAAGGGGCTGAAGGAGAACGATCTCGGCCCGCAACGCTTCGAACACTACGCGCGGACCCTCCGCCAAGGGGTCGAGAACATGCGCAAGCTGGTCTACGCCTTCTACCATCCGGACTTCAGCTTCCGCAAACTGATTCGCAACCACCCCGACGCGGCGGGAACGGTGACGGACTGCCTAAGCGGCGACGTGAACAAGGATTTCTCGGTTCTGTGGGACCAAGTCCGCGAACTGGTACCCTTGCCGGACGACTTGGACGTGGGCGATCCCGTCGTTCCCGACGAAGCCACCGCTTGAAAAAGCCGCTGCGGAGCGGTCGAAATCCGCAAGTCCGATGAAGCGAGTTCCGTTCTACTACTTCGTCGTGATCGGCTTGGTTGTCCTGATGATCGCCGGGGTCATCCGGCTGGGTTCCTCCCTGCCGTCCCCAGGCGGCATCGCGGAGCCGGACACGGTCGCGACGGAAAACGCCGCCGTCGGCTCCGTATGGGAGGCCGCCTTGGCCGGGATCGGGGAGAATTTCTCGCATCCCTTAGGCCGACTGTTCCTTCAACTGCTGGTCATCATCGGCGTGTCGCGGCTGACCGGGCAGCTCTTCGCGCGGCTGGGGCAGCCCGCCGTGGTGGGCGAAATGGCGGCGGGCATCCTGCTGGGACCGTCTCTCTTCGGCCTGCTCTCGCCGGGGGGCTTCGCCTTCGTCTTTCCCGAATCCTCGCTGGAGGCACTGAAGCTGCTGAGCCAAGTCGGCGTCTGCCTCTTCATGTTCGCGGTCGGCATGGAGCTGGATTGGAACCATGTGCGCCACAAGGCGCAGGCTCTCCTGGCGATGAGCCACGCGGGCATCGTCTTCCCCTACCTGCTCGGCGTGCTGCTGGCTTGGCCGCTCTTCGGCTCCCTCGCGGGGCCGGGCACGACCTTCACCGCTTTCGCCCTCTTCATGGGCATTTCCATGAGCATCACGGCTTTTCCGGTGCTGGCCCGGATTTTGCAGGATCGCGGCCTGACGAAGACCCCCTTGGGCCACACCGCGCTCACCTGCGCGGCGGTGGGCGACGTGACGGCGTGGAGCATCCTCGCCTTCGCCGTCGCCATCGCGCAGGCATCGAGCCTCGGCGGGGTGGCGGTGAACCTGATCTTCGTGCTGGTCTTCGTCGTGGCCATGGTCTGGGGCGTCCGCAAGGCCCTGCCCGCCCTGCTGGGGGAGCGCCGCCTCGCGAGCAATGAGCCTTCCAAAGGCACGCTCGCCGCCGTCCTCTGCGTGGTCGTCGCGGCAGCGCTCTGCACCGAGGCCATCGGCATCCACGCCCTCTTCGGCGCCTTCCTCGCCGGGGCGATCATGCCGGACCGTCACGGCTTCCGCCACAAGATCAACGTGCGGGTGGAGAATTTCAGCACCGTGCTGCTGCTGCCGCTCTTCTTCGCCTACACCGGGCTGCGCACCCATATCGGCCTGCTCGACGATCTGGAGGGATGGCTGCTCTGCCTCCTCATCATCGCCGTGGCCACCTTGGGCAAGCTCGGCGGCAGTGCGGTAGCGGCGCGATTCACCGGCATGGGCTGGCGGGACTCGCTGCAACTGGGGGCGCTGATGAACACCCGCGGCCTGATGGAGTTGATCGCCCTGAACATCGGCTACGATCTCGGCATCCTCTCCCCCCGCATCTTCGCCATGCTCGTCATCATGGCCTTGGCCACGACAATGCTGACGGGGCCTCTCCTGACTCTTTTCGGAGGCCGGAAGGCCGACGCCGCTTCGCCGGACGGGGCGATGCGGGCGTGACGGATGGGCGAAAACCGCTCCGGTACGAATGGAAAAGGCGGGACCGGAGTCCCGCCTTTTCGTTGACCAAGGAAACTCCCGCCGGAACGGGAGAAAGGGTTACCAGGAAGTCCGCACGGCGAGGATCCAAGAACTGGTGTCGATGTCGCCGCGATTGAGGTAGCGTTCGCCGGTGGCGTATTCGTATCCGGCCATGAGCTTGAGGTTGTTACCGCAGATGTAGTAGTTGAGGCCCGCGTAGAAGGTGTGGTAGTTCTCCACCGACTGGCGCGGCAGGGTGTAGCGCTGGGGCCGCTGCTCCCGTCCTTCGGACATGTAGGCGTAGCGGGCCACAAGCTGGAGCTTGTCGGTGATGTTGTAGTAGGGAAGGATCACCAGACCCCAACTGTCATAGCCAGCGGGGAGCAGATCGCCCACATCGTTGCCGTTCGCGGCGAAGATCAGGTCGGTGATCAGCCCGAAGTCCCCGAACTCGGACTTGCTGCCGAGGGCGACGACATGCTCGAAGTTCGCTCCGAGGTTCGTGTCGGCCGTACCCCTGGGGTTGACGAGGCCACCGCTGTTGTTGGTGTATTGGTAGTCGAAGTGGATCTCGGTGGCCTCGTTGAGGTCGAAGGAGGTGCGGTAGGTGAAGCTGCCACGGGAGTCGAAGTCGGCCCAGTCGTAGCGGTCGCCGGTGGAGTCGCGGTCGCCTCCGGCGACCCAGCCGCCGATCTCGTGGTCGAGGCCGAGGGCTTTGAAGCCGACGGCGACGCCCCAAGGCTTGTTCGAGATGACCGAACTCACGATGGGGGAACGCTCGATGGTGAGGATATTGTTCGACGAGGTTTCGTTCTCGATGGTGATCTTCTGCTTCGCCTTGCCGACGAGGATATAGAAGTCCTCTGAGGGAGCCCATTCGAGGTTGAGCTCGTCCCAGTCGTCGAAGAAGGGGCCGTAGGTCAGACCGTGGTTGCTGACCCCGCCGGAGCCGTCGGCGATGTTGATGCTGGCCGTCAGCTTCAGGTCGTGGGCGAAGCTGATCTCGGTGCCGAGGCGGAAGCGGCGGTGCTGGTATTCATGATAGCCGCTGGTCCCGGCGAGGGTATCTGCGGTCTCGGTCTGGGAGATCCATTGGCCGTGGTAGCGGCCTTTGAACTTCACCTTGCGGACGAAGCCGTCCCCTTCGTAGAGGGTGTTCTTTTTGAAGAGGTCGCACCAGTTCGACTCGGCGACGGGAGCTTTGTCGTTGATGACGGTCTTGCCGTAGTCGCCAGCAGTGGCGGAGAGGGAGAGGAGGGCGAAAAGGGCGGGAACGCCGGATTTCGCGAGGTCGTATCGATTCATGGCTGAAGGGTTCAGGATGTGTTGGGTTGTGGAGTCCACGCTTTCCCCATCCGGTCTGCGGGTAGCGGTGTGGAAGGGGGAAACGCGGATGGCGCACCATTCGCGAATCCACGCGGAAGCCAAATGACGTTTCCGTCACCGATGGTCCGCCAATGGCTTGTCCATCAGGGCCTTCAGCCCCGCGCTCCGCTCAGGTACGAGGCCGCGTCGGGGTTGGAGGGGGCGGTGAAGACGCGCTCCGCCGGGCCGTGTTCGACGATTGTGCCAATTCCGTCACGTACCCAGAAGACGGCGGCGCGGTCGGCGATGCGGCGGGCTTGGGCGAGGTTGTGGGTGACGATGACGACGGTGAGCCGGCCCCGCAGGGAGTGGATGAGATCTTCGACCACGCCGGAGGCGATGGGATCGAGGGCGCTGCAAGGTTCGTCGAAGAGGATGACCTCGGGCTCGAGGGCGAGGGCGCGGGCGATGCAGAGGCGCTGCTGCTGTCCGCCGGAGAGGGCGATGGCGCTCTTGTGGAGGCGGTCGGAGATTTCGTTCCAGAGTCCAACCTCGCGCAGGACGGTCTCCATGCGGTCGGGGATGTCGCGCTTGCGCCAGCCGTGCTCCTTCAGGGGGATCTCGAAATTCCGCCGGATCGACTGCGGGAAAGGGTTGGGCCGTTGGAAGACGATGCCAACGCGCCGACGCAGGGAGAGCACGTCGGTTTTCGGATGGGTCACCTCGGTACCGTCGGAGAGGCGGATCGACCCGGCGACGCGACAGCCGGGGATGAGGTCGGTGAGACGGTTGAGGCTGTGGAGAAAGCTGCTCTTGCCGCAACCGGAGGGGCCGACGAGGGCGGTGATCTCCCCCTCGGGGATCTCGAGGTCTATTCCGCCCACGGCGGTGAAGTCGCGGTAGTGGACCGACAGGCCGGAGACGCTGAGGCTGGCGGCGACCGTGCGGTGGCCGCCCGAGGAGGGAGTTTCCGCGTCGTTTTCTCTGGAGAGGCCGGTGGAGTTCATGAAGTTTGATGCCGTCGGCGCAGCCAATGCTCGGACAGAGCCACGGCGGCGGAGTTCACCACGAGGATGAGCGCGAGGAGGACGAGGGCGGTGGAGGAGGCCATCGCGCCGCTCTGAGGGACGTTGAGGGTGAGATCGTAGATGTGGACGGAGAGGGCGCGGCCGGAATCCCAGAAGGAGCTCGGCCAGCGGATCGAGTAGCCGCTGGTGAAGATCAGAGCGGCGGTCTCGGAGAGGGCGCGGCCAATGCCGAGGGTGATTCCGACGACGATGCCGGGGAGGGCGGCGGGGAGAAGGAGCTTGACGATGGAGGTCGTCCGCGTCAAGCCGAGTCCGGCGGAGGCGGGGCGGAGGTCGGCTGGCAGCGCCTCCAAGGCGGAGAGGGTGGTGCGCACGAGGATGGGCAGGATCATGCAGGCGAGGGTGAGGCCGCCGGAGAGGATGGAGAAGCCCATTTTCAAAGTCTGCCCGAAAAAGACCATGCCGAAGAGCCCGAAGACAATGGAGGGCACACTGGCGAGCAGGTCGACTCCCCCGGTGACGAGGCGGGCGGCGAGGCTGCCTCGGCGGACGAATTCGGAGAGCCAGAGGGCGCAGCCGGTCCCGAGGGGGATCACGAGGGCGAGGCAGCAGACGAGGATGAGCAGCGTCGAGACGAGGAGCGGGCCGATGCCCCCGCTGCGTCCCGCGTCCTCGATTTCGCCGGTGAGGAAGGTCCACGAGATTCGGGGCAGACCGAGCCGGGCGAGATCCCAGACGAGCCAAGCGAAGAGGCCGAAGCTGAGCAGGGCTGCGGTGGCTCCGGCAAAGGCGAGGGCGCGGTCGAGCCAGACGGGGGCGACGGGTCTTGCTCGTGGGGTTGGTGGGGTCATCGGAGAGTTCTCTTACTCTTTACTCTTACCTCTTACTCGGACCGGGAGGAAAGCGGGCTTTGCTTGGGGGAATAAGAGTAAAGAGTAGAGAGTAAGAGCAGGAGGTAGAAAGCAATCAAGCACCGCCAGTTCCCGGATCGGACTCGACCTTGCGGAAGGAAAGCCAGCCGACAAGCAAGGCGGTGAAAAGAACCAAAATCAACGCGGCGCAGAAAAGCAGGGCCTTGTGCGAGGCCGTGGCATACCCCATCTCCAAGGCGATGGTCGAAGTGACGGGGCGAATCCCGTCGAAGAGGCTCTTCGGAATCTGCGGGATGTTTCCGCAGACCAGCACCACCGCCATGGTCTCGCCGATGGCGCGGGCGAGGGCGAGGAGGACTCCCGCGCCGATACCTCCCTTCGCGGCGGGCAGGGCGACGGACCAGATCGTGCGGGCGCGCCCCATGCCGAGTCCCGCCGCCGCTTGGAGCTGGGCCGGGGGCACCGCTTGCAGCGCCGCTTGGCTGGTGAGGGCGATGATGGGCAAGATCATGAGCCCGAGCACGATGCTCGCCGCGAGCAGGCTCTGGCCGGAGGTGTGGGGGGCGAGGCGGACGATCAGGGGGACGATGACCATCAGGCCCCAGAAGCCGAAGACCACCGAGGGCACGCCGATGAGCAGCTCCAGCATCCGGCGGTTCCATCGTTCCAGCACGGGTGGGGCGTAGAAGCGGTGGAAGACGGCCCCGGCGAGGCCCACGGGCAGGGCCAAGGCCACCGCGAGCAGGGTGACGAGAAAGGAGGCGACCAGCATCGAGACCACGCCGAACTGCGGGTCGCGCTGCGAGCGGGGCTGCCAGAGCGAATCGGTGAAAAAGGCCGCCAGCCGCCCCGCCTCGATCACCGGCAGGGCGTTGGAGAAGAGATACCAGACGATCAGCAGCACCATGCCCCCGGCGACCAAGGCGAGGAGGCCGAGCACCCCTTGGGTGAGCCGGTCAATTGACCGGGACAAAGAAGTGTTTCTCGATGATGTCATTGATCTCCGCCGACTTCAGGTGGTCGAGGAATGCCTTCGCCGCAGGGGAAGTCTCCGCGTCCTCGATGATGGTGAGCGGCCGGGTGATGGGGAAGGTGCCGCTGGCGACGTTCTCCGTGGTGGCGGCGATGCCGTCGGTGGCGATGAGCTTGATCGGGGTGCCGCCCTGGGCCTCGGTGGCGGCGGTACCGATGGAGACGTAGCCGATGGTGTTGGGGTTGCTCACGACCGAGTTGATGACGTGCAGGTTCTCCCCGACGACGACGTCGGCCTTCACGTCGGCCTTGTCGAGACCGACGAAGCCGAGGAAGACCTCCAGGGTCGAGCGCCCGTCCGCTTTGTTGGCCACCACGATGGTCGCGTCGGGTCCGCCGAAGGCGCTCCAGTTGGTTTCTTTTTTCGTGTAAATATCGATCAACTGCTGCTTGCTCAGGTCATTGATGGGGTTGTCCTTGTGGAGGACGACGCAGACCCCGTCGGCGGCGATGCGGTAGGCGGTCAGCTTCTCCGCCTCCTCGTCGGTGAGGACGCGGGAGGCCATGCCGAGGTCGGCGACGCCGGAGAGGGTGTCGGCGATCCCGCGAGAGGTGCCGCCGGTCTGGACCTCGATGCGGACGCCGGGATGGGCCTCCTCATAGCGTTTCGCCACATCGACGATGATGGGGGCGATGGTGCTGGCCCCGGTGAGGACGACGACATCGCCCGATTCCTTCTTCCCGCAGGCGGTGAAGGCGAAAGCGGCCAAGGCGAGGGCCGCCGTCAGTCCCGCTTGCGGCTTGGGCGATTCGGCGGCTCGAAGGAGATGCGGCAGCAGCCCAGATCGACGATCCCGTCCCTCCGCCGCTCCATGCCCGGCGCGAGCCGGTAGAGCACCGACTTCCCGTCCCTCGCCGATTCCACGATCCCCGCCTCGCGCAGGTTGCGCAGATGGTGCGAGAGCAGGCTCTGCTCGATGCCGAGCGCCGCTTGGATGTCCCCCACATGGCATTCCCCCTTCATCAGATGCTGCACCACCGCGAGCCGCGTCTCGTCGGCCAGAGCCTTGAGCCGGTCCGCGCAGGAGTTCGCGTTCGGAGTTGAGGGTGGCTTTTGCATTCTCATGCGCAGACGACGGGAGGATGAATGAAGGGATTTTCATATGAAACTCCGCCAAAATGAACGGAACTTCATACGAGTCAACCAAGGATCGAGCCGCTGGCGTGAATGTGGCCCAAGCTGCGCCCGTCCGCAAGCGCTGGAGACCGGGGTCGGAGGGGGCGATCCCACGTCGTGCGGCAGCGATGCCCCCGTCAATTCTGTTGGAATGGACCTCGAGCTTCACCCGTATTTCGGCCGCTCACGGCTTCACCCCGCGTTGCCATCGCCAACTGCCAGGTTTCGCAGGACCGGCGTAAGCCCCACGGAAACGGCGATCGCCTTTCGCCGCGCCCTCGAAATCGACGTCAAAACCGGCATCGGACTGGAAAGCGGAGAGGTCGAGAGGCGGGCCTTCGCAACGACCGGGGAGCGGGTGGAAATCGAGCGATGCCGGATCCGCAAGATGCTTGGAAGCCTCGGCGACGGACCCGGTGAGATTTTCCTCCACACGGGTGATGGAGCGATGCAGCGCGAGCGGCTCTTCCACGGCAAACACAGCGTTGCCAACGATGGCATGGCTTTCCGATGCCGCGCTGGCGATGCGGATGCCACGCAGGGCGGAATGAATCGTGTTGTTGTAGACATGGGCAAGACGCAGCGGCAGATCGTAGTCGCCCAAGGCGATGGCGGCATGGTTGGGGCAGTCGTGAAAGACGTTGTCGTGAACGCTGACACGGCCGGAGGCCTGGAGCAACGATTCGCGAGGATTGCGCCAGAAGAAGTTGCCGTAGATCTCATATATGTCCCCGGAGCCGGGGCCGCTCTCGGGAAAGCCGCCGACAAGCACATTCGGGCGGTCGCCATCGGGACTGGGCACGTCGTTTTTGGTGAAGACGTTGTGCCGGATGAGGGTGCGACTCGCCTCCGACGGCATGTCCGGCAGATCGGAGCGCGGTTTTTGATATTTGATCTCCATGCAGTAGCCGATGGGATTCTCGACGAGGTTGTGTTCGATGACTCCGCGGATGAAGGGGGAGGTGCCGTCCGAGTTGCCGAGGTAGAGGCCGGTGCCGCAGTCGCGGATGAGGTTGCGCCGGATCGTCCAGTCCCAGGCGGGCGTCTTGGTGGAGATGCCGACCGCCTGCTGCGAGGTGTTCCAGCCGCTGATGACGCAGTCTTCGATCAGGATGTGATGAACGCGGTTCTCCAGCCCGCCTTTGGCGCTGACACCAGCGAGGCCGGGAATGCCATCCGGGCCGTCACCCAGAATGGAAAGCCGTTTCAATGCCACGAAGCTACACTGGCGCAGTTCCACGCAGTTCGCCACCTGCGCCTGGCGAATCTCCGCCACGCCGTTGTCAGGCCCTTGGATGGTGATCCAAGCGTCCGCCCTGCCGTGGCAATCACTGACCGGCAGCCCGCGCTCATAGACGCCGGCGGCGAGCTGGAGCGTGTCGCCGGCCTTCAGGGTGCCGAGCAGCTTGCGGTAGTCGGCGGGGGTGGCTCGCTTCACCTCTCCGCTCTGGGCGACGGAAACGATGGCAAGCAGCAGAAACAGGAGCGGACGCATGGAAAGACGGCGGTCATTCAACGGCATCGCTCGTGTGCGGTCAAGGACTGCGCGCAGGTCCGGCCCTTCCGCCTCCATTCCGCGCAAACGTCTCGCTTTGTTCTGGACAGTTCCCCGCCCGCATCGCAAGCTTTCCGCCCGAACCAGAACCCCTGTCCCCGATATGCCACACGTCGAAACGAACGGAATCCAGATGTACTACGAGGAGAAAGGAAGCGGCGACCCCGTCCTCCTCATCATGGGAATCACCGCCACCGGAGATGTCTGGCAGGCGCACGCCGACTGTTGGAGCGAGGAGTTCCGCTGCATCATGGCGGACAACCGCGGCGTCGGGCAGACCGACAAGCCCGCGGGCGACTACTCCAGCGCGATGATGGCCGACGACTACGCGGGGCTGCTCGACGCCCTCGGGATCGACCAAGTCCGCGTCGTCGGCTGCTCGATGGGTTCCATCATCGCCCAGCAACTCTGCCTGCGGCATCCGCAGAAGATCAAGAGCGCCGTACTTATGTGCCCTTGGGCACGCGCGGACCGCTACGCGCGGGGCATTTTCGAGCACATGAAGGCTTGCAAGGCCCATCTCGACAACCAGCAGTTCCTTGAGTGGATCCAGCTCCTCATCTTCACGAAGCCCTTCTGGGACAACGACGAGGCCTACGAGGGCCTCCTCGCGGGTCGCCAGGGCTTCGACGAGAACCCCCGTCCGCAGCCCCTCCACGGCCTGCGCGGACAGGCGGCGGCCTGCGTCGAGCACAACGTCCTCGACCGTCTCGGGGAGATCGCCCAACCCTGTCTCGTCATCGGAGGGAAAAACGACATCTTCACCCCGGTCTGGATGGCCGAGGAAGTCGCCGGTGGCATCCCCATCTGCGACAAGCACCTCTACGACGGGGCCGGCCACGCCTTCCACTGGGAGAAGATCGACGACTTCAACCCCCGCGTCCGCGAATGGCTGCGGACGCACTAGCGCCCGGCAGCCAGTAAAAGGTGAAAAGTGAAAGGGAAAAGGTCTTCTGGACTGGACGCCTCCCTTTTCAGCCTTTTACTTCCTCCTCATTCCCCACCTTTTACTTTTTACTGCGAATTCATGAGCAAAATCCGATTTGGTTCCGAAGTCTACACCTGGTTCATGCAAGGGTCCGGCAAGGGCTACGACAACAAGCTCGACCACATGATCAAGATCGCTGCCGAGGCGGGCTTCACCGGGATCGAGCCCATGGTCCTCGAGATCTCCGAGAGCGCCTTGGGCTGCGGCAAATACTGGCTTGGTGATTTCTGCGATCCTTCGAGGCTCAAGGACGCCCTCGCGGCGCACAACATGACGCTGGCAGGCCTCGCCCTCGTCTGCGCCTGGGACGGCGACGAGGAGACCCCGGCGGAGCGCGCCGCCGCCGACTTCACGATCGACCTGCTGAAGCATTTCCCCGGCTCCATGCTCGGCACCGTGACCCTTCCCAGCGGCCGCCACGACCTGCAGCGCCGCCGCCTCAACGCGGTCCGCAACATCAACGCCGTGTCGAAGCGGGCCACCGATGCCGGGCTGGTCTGCTCCTACCATCCGAACAGCCCGCCGCCCTCGATGGTGCGCACGCAGGAGGACTACGACGTGGTCCTCAGCAGCCTCGATCCCTCGGTGACTGGCTGGACCCCCGACGTGGGCCACATCGCTCGCGGCGGCATGGACGTGATCGCCACGCTGAACAAGTGGCAGCACCTCGTCAACCACATCCACTACAAGGACTACTCCGGCAACGGCCCCGAGCCTTGGGCGCAGATGGGCACGGGCAAGATCGACTTCCACCGCATCACCGAATGGCTCGTGAGCCGGAACTACGAGGGCTGGATCATCTGCGAGGACGAGGCCCACGTCGCGGTCGAGGATCCCGACGGCGTCACGATCCAGAACGGGCAGTGGTGCAAGGAGAACCTCCACCCCATCGTCGGGCTCTGAATCGGCGGAAGTGAAGGGCGATCGGCCCGGCTTTCTCCGATGACCACCGACTTCCTCATCGTGGGCCAGGGATTGGCCGGCTCGCTGCTCGCTTGGCATCTGCTCGATGCCGGGAAGCGGGTGCTGGTGGTGGACCGCGACGAGCCCGGCACCTCCTCGAAAGTCGCGGCGGGACTCGTCACCCCCCTTGCCGGCTCCCGTTTCCACCTGCCGCCGGGATTGGGGGAGAGGCTCGACTACGCCCGGCAGTTCTACTGGCGACTGGAGGAGGCCTCGGGCCTGACCCTGTTCCACCATCGCCGCATCGCCCGCCTCTTTCGCGACGGCGGCGAAGCGGAGGTTTGGAGGGATCTCTCCACGAATCCGAGCCACGCCCGCTACCACGCCCCGCTCGCGATCGACCCGGCGCAGCTCCTCGCCCCGCACGGAGGCTTCGAGATGCGGGAGGGCGGCTGGCTCGACGTGCCCGCCTTTCTCGAACACACCCGCCAAACTCTGTTGGAGCGCGTCTCCTACGCGATCGGAGCGGTGGATTCCAACGATGTCTCGGCGAGCGCTGCGGGCATCCGCTGGAAAAACGTCTCCGCGGAATGGATCGTCTTCTGCGAAGGCTGGCGCGGAGCTAGGAACCGGTTTTTCGACTGGGTTCCGATGCGCCCGACCGCCGGGGATGTGCTCGATCTCGAACTGCCGGACCTCGCCGGGGAAACCCGCATCGTCAACAAAGGCGGATGGCTCTTGCCCCTCGGCGGAGAGCGCTTCCGCGCGGGCTCGACCTACCGCCACGACGGCTGCGACAGCGCACCGTCGCCCGTCGGCCGCGAGGAAGTGCTCGCGAAGGTCGCGTCCATCACCCCCCTCGCGGCGAAGGTGACGGGACACCGCGCCGCGCTGCGCCCGACGATCCGCCGCAGCCAAGTGTTCATGGGGGCGCATCCATCCCATGGGCGGGTCGCTTTCTTCAACGGACTCGGTTCGAAAGGCGTTCTCAACGGCCCTTGGCACGCCCTTCGCCTCGCCGCCCACCTCGTCTCCGGCGATCCCCTGCCCCCTCAATCGGACTTGCGCGACCTTTTCTGAGTCTATGGCCCTTCCCCGTGTCACCGAGATGGCCCACGAACTCGTCGCGAGACATCTGCGACCGGGAGGCCGGGCCATCGACGCCACCGTCGGAAACGGACACGACACCCTCTTTCTCGCGACCTGCATCGGGACGGCGGGCCGCGTCGATGGTTTCGACATCCAGCCGGAAGCGATCGCCGCCACCGCCGCGAAAACCGCCGACTTGCCCCAAGTCCGCCTCCACCTCCTCGGGCACGAGGAAATGGGCCGGATCGTCGCCGGGCCGGTCGATGCGATCCTGTTCAACCTCGGCTATCTGCCATCGGGCGACAAAGGCCTCGCCACCCGGCCCGCCACCACGCTCGCGGCCCTCGACGCGGCGCTCGGGCTGCTCTCGGAGACGGGTCTGCTCGCCGTCGTGGCCTATCCCGGCCACGAGGGAGGCAGGGAGGAGGCCTCCGCCGTCGAGAAGTGGTTTCAAAACGCCCAAGGACTCCGTGTCGTCCGCTACGCTCCCCTCCCCCGTCCGAGCGGCAACGAACCGCCCTGCCTTCTCGTCGCGGAACGGCGCGCCCGGACAGTGGACGGAGACCATTCCTCCTTTATCGTCCAAGAATGACCTACCATCCCGTCGCCCGTTCCGAGGATCTCGAAGAAGGCAAAGGACGCCCTTTCCATGTCGAAGGCCGCCGTCTCGCCCTCGTCCGCTACGAGGGCATCGTCCACGCCTTGGAGGACATCTGCCCCCACGCCGACGCCTCCATCGCCTGCGGCCCGGTCGAGAACGGCTGCATCGCCTGCCCTTGGCACTACGCCGAGTTCGATCTGAAAACCGGGGCGGTGCTCTCCGGCCCGGCGACCGAGGACATCCCCGTCTATCCCGTCCGCGAGGAGGGGGGCGTCGTTTCCGTCGCCCTCGAACCCATCCCGTGATTGACGAGCGGCGGTCTTGGCCCGTGATTGGCGGAAGGGGAAACCATCTCCCCATCTCCATCGACCATGAAAACCCATACCACCATCCTGATCGCCCTCCCTGCCGCCGCCTTCCTCGCCCTGGCCTTGCCCTCGTGCGAGAAAAAGCCGAAAGGGCCTGCCGAGAAGATCGGCGAAGCCATCGACGACGCCCTCGACCAGCGCCCCGCCGAAAAAGTCCAAGACGCGGTCGAAGACGCCGCCGAGGCCGTCAAGGACGCCGTGAACTGAGCGGCAGCCCCCTCAAAAGACACGGTGGGGCGGCCGCCATCCCACCCTCGCTCACAAAGCGAAGGTGGAAATCAATGGTGAGCCGCCCCTTCCTTCTCCCGGCCCAAGAGGCTGAACACGGCTAGGAGAATAAGGACACCCCCGCCGAGGAGGCGGAGCGCCGCTCCAAGGAAGCCCGCCTTGAACGCGGCGAAGCCGTAAAGGACGATCCCCGCGCCGATCAGGATCGTGAAGATCGGCCCAGCGAGGTTGATCGTTTTCTCCGACAGCGGCAGGCATCCCATCACCGTGAACATCACCGTGAAGCCGAGGAGGAAGAGCCAGACCGGAGTCCAGTAGCCAGCACCCGCGTCGAAGCAGACTTCGCAAAGCAGCCAAGTGAGTCCGGAGAGGAAGAGAAAGCCGTGGGAAAGGGAGTTCATGCGGTGGGAAAATGCCCCGGATCGACGGGGAATCAAGCGGGGATTGAAGCAAGGATGGCCAAGCCGGGAGATCAGCGCCGCCCGCGTTCGCGGAATTCGCCGAAGGCTCGGAATTTCTGGTAGCGCTGCTCCAGCAGAGCGTCCTTCTCGATGGACTCGAGCTCGTGGAGATGCTTGATGACGGTGCGCTTCAGGTTGTTCGCCGCCGCGACGTGGTCGTGGTGGGCTCCGCCCATGGGTTCGGGGATCATCTCGTCGATGATGTCCAGTTCCATCAGGTCGCGGGCGCTCAATTTCAAGGCCGAGGCCGCCTCGGTCGCGTATTTGCGGTCCTTCCAGAGGATCGCGGCGCAGCCCTCGGGGCTGATCACGGAGTAGTAGGAGTTCTCCATCATCAGGACGCGGTCGGCCACGCCGATGCCGAGGGCGCCGCCGGAACCACCCTCGCCGATGACCACGGCGACGACGGGGACGCGCAGCATCATCATCTCGCGGAGATTGAAGGCGATGGCCTCGGCGATGTTCCGCTCCTCCGCGCCGATGCCAGGGTAGGCACCGGGCGTGTCGATGAGGGTGACCACGGGGATGTCGAATTTCTCCGCCATCTTCATCAGGCGCAGGGCCTTGCGGTAGCCCTCGGGATGGGCGCTGCCGAAATTGCGGCGCAGGTTCTCCTTCGTGTCGCGGCCTTTCTGGTGGCCGATGACCATCACCTTCCGCCCTTCGAGGCGGGCGAAGCCGCCGGGCATGGCCTCGTCCTCGCCGATGTGGCGGTCGCCGTGGAGCTCGAGGAAGTCGTCGAAGGAATGCTCCACATAGTCGAGCATGAAGGGCCGCTGGACGTGACGGGCGATCTGGACGCGCTGCCAAGGGGTGAGGTTGCGGTAGACATCGCCTTTCAGCTTCGTCAGCTTGTCCTCGATGCGCTTCATCTCGTGCGACATGTCGAGATCGCTGTCGGCGGCCCGGTCGCGCAGCTCGGCGAGCTGGCGTTCGAGGTTCACGATGGGCTTCTCGAATTCGAGGGGTTCGATGGCGGTCATGAGAGGGATTGTAGCGCGTTTTCGGCGCGGGTCTACTTCACAAGATTGACTTTCGATCCGGTCCTCAGGATGGTATACAACTCCTCCAGATCGGCGTTGGCGAGCATGACGCCGTAGGGCCGCGCCTCCCCCGCCCCGTCGGCGACCGGATCGGCTTGGCGGATGAAAAGGCCGATCCTCCCGGTGCGGATCCACTTGGCGCAGTTCATGTAGGCGGGATGGGTGAAATTGACGGGCTGGTTCCCGAGCCAAGCGACCCGCTCGCTCACCGTCGTGGCCACGGGAGCCTTCAAATCGGCGGGGAGATGGCGGTCGAGGATGGGGTACTCCTTGAAGAGCTTCTCGCCGTCGAAGACGGTCACGGCGCTTCTCGCCAAGCTGATCTCGACGCGGAAATTCAGCGGGTAGACGGTCAGGGTTTCGTCGGGGAAGATGAACTCCGAGGTCTTCGCGTTCGCCCGCATGATGTAGTCGATCGTCGTCTGGCTGCGGCCCGCGATGGTGAGGAGGGCCTCGCCGCGCCGCACCTTGTGCTCGCTCTTGCCGGGCAGGGGGATTTTCGAGAGGAGCAGGTCCATGTTCACCTCGCCGACGATACGCTTCGCCTCCTCGCAGGTGGCGGATTCGGGGAAATACTCCAGCAGGTAGAGGAGGCGGTCGCGGGCGGAGACCAACTCGCCCTCCTTGAGCAGGGCGATGGCGGCGTCGAAGTGGCGTTTGCCGAGATCGGGACGCTCCAGACCCCCGCCCTTGCCGGAGATGTGCCGGTTCACCACGATCTCGGGCTGGGCGAACTTCGTCCAGAAAAACCAAGCCCCGGCGACGCCCCCGGCGCAGATCAGCAGGGCGAGGAAGGCGACGAGGAACTTGAAACGGGCCATCGCGTGTCCAAAAGGCGGGGTGGAGTCTCAGAGCAGGCCGCGGCGCTTGAAGTCGAAGGCGTTGATGCGCAGCGAGCGGGCGATGGTCTCCATCGTGAATTTGATCAGGGACACCTCCCACGAGTCGTCCACCCCGCAGATGAGGGCGCGGGACGGGTCGCCGCTGGAGCGGATCTCCCCCGCGATGCGGTCGCGCACCTCCTCGATCGGCGAATGCACCAGCTCCTCGGTGAAGCCGCGCTTCGCGAAATGGAAGCCGTATTGGAAGAAGGCGATGTTCCCGTGTTGGCGGAACCACTCGGCAAAGGTCTTCGCCTGCTCCCCGAAGCCCTCGAAAAGGAGGTCGTCGTATCCCTCGGGGCGCAGGATCTTGGGCCGCTC
The DNA here is from genome assembly GCA_002344525.1 of Akkermansiaceae bacterium UBA2367. GTDB lineage: Bacteria > Verrucomicrobiota > Verrucomicrobiia > Verrucomicrobiales > DEV007 > Arctic95D-9. The sequence goes on along the minus strand of DDTJ01000061.1, from coordinate 4,985 downwards.
CGCCTCCATCCTGCCCTCGCGGACGCGCACGACGCCGACGGAGTCCATCGGCTCGGTGAGGAGGTGGAATTGGAAGTTCGTCGTCCCGAAGGTGTCGATGAGACGATCCGGCTCATGCACGACGACGGTGTGCTCCATCGCGTAGGCTATGTCATCGAAAGAAAGGGCGGGCATGTCACCGGAAATCGGGCAGTCTACGCGCAAAAGCTTGGGAAATCCAATCCGCAAGACCGGCAGGCGAAATCCGAAGCCAGAGTGGGGGCGACCGCTGATTGCCGCTGATCTTCGCTGATTTTTAATTCTCCCCCGAAATCAAACCCCGTCGGGATCGATCCCCATCTCCCGGAGCTTGGCCGCGAGTCGTTCGGCACGTTGGGCTTCGACCTCAGCACGTCGGGTTTCGGCTTCGGCCCGCCTCGCGATCTCGCGGTGGCTCTCCATCAGCTTGCCGTCGGGGCGGCGGACCCAGAGGCGGCCCTGCTCGTCCAAGCCGAGCCTCATCCCCAGCACCCGGCTCTCCCACGCGCCGTCGTCTTCGGGTGGCTTGCTCGCAAGCGAGTTCCCGCCATTGCGGCGGAAGGCGTTCAGCTTGCCCCGCCGATAGTCGTAGACGAAGAACTCCTCGCAACCCATGTCGGAGTAGAACTCCAGCTTGTCCATTATCTCGTCGGCGGTGTTGCTCTTGGAGATGAACTCGAAAACCACGTTGGGAGGACGGTCGTTCTCCAGCCACTGCTTGTAGCTGGGGCGGTCTCCGGCAAGGTGGTCGAGCACCACCATCACGTCGGGGGCCTTGGAGATGTCGGGCCGACCCTCCACCGGATACCAGAGCAGGTCGGCGGCGATGAAGACGTCGTCGCGGTCGGCGAACCAGTCCTCCAGCCCGTTCTTGACGAAGGTGATCCACCTCAGATGCTCGGTGTCGTTGCTCAAAGGTTCGCCGTTGTCGATGGGGTAGATGAGCTGTCCGGCCTTGTCGGTCTCGAACTTCGTCGCGGGAGGCGGCAGGATCATGGTGTGATACGCTATCCCATGCGGGACGGGGCGTCAATCACGCCTGCCCCGCTCCCATCCCGCCACCGCCGAAGCGCGGGCACAAAAAATGCGCCTCTGCGGAGGCGCATTCCAGAGAGGGTCGGGTCGAGGACCTGACAGGGTTCACTTCGAGGATTGCTGCTCGATGTAGGCGAAGACGTCACCCACGCTCGTCAGCTTCTCGGCGTCCTCGTCGGGGACGGTGATGTCGAACTCCTCCTCGAAGGCCATCACCAGTTCCACGGTGTCGAGGGAGTCGGCACCGAGATCCTCGACGAACTTGGCCTCGGGCTTCACCTGCTCTTCGCTCACGCCGAGTTGCTCAACGATGATGGTCTTCACTTTTTCTTCGATGGATGCGTCAGCCATTGGAAACGGGTGTGGGGATGGGGAGTGGATTTAAGGATTCCGGGTTTATTAGCGGCGCCAAAGGTTTTTGGCAACGTTTTTTTCCGCACTTTTCTCGCCCCTCCTTTCCCGTCGGGGGGATGAAGCGTTGCCCTCCGGCCCGGCGCGGCTATCTTCCCGGCGCATGGCTCTCGCCGACATCCTCGACGCCCTCGACTCCGGCACCCTCCCCTCCCCTCTCCTGACGCGGTTCCGCAGCCTGCTGGAGCCGATGCCCCCCGCTGCGCTCGAAGCGCTCGCGGCGGAGTCGGTCGCGACGACGCGCCAGCATTTCGGGCGGACCATGCGCCTTTTCGCCCCGCTCTACCTCTCCAACGAGTGCGTCAACAACTGCGCCTACTGTGGCTTCTCCCGCGACAACCCCATTCTGCGCACCACCCTGACCGTGTCCGAGGCGGTCAAGGAGGCGCGCCATCTCGCGGCCCAAGGCTTTCGCCACGTCCTCCTCGTCGCTGGGGAGCATCCGCGCTTCGTCTCCGAGGGCTATCTGGAGGAATGCCTCGCCGCCCTCCGCGACTTCATCCCCACCCTCGCCATCGAGGTCGGACCGATGGAGACGCCGGAATACGAATCCCTCGTCCGCGCCGGATGCGAGGGCCTCGTCGTCTATCAGGAGACCTACGACCGCGCCGCCTACGCCGAATACCACACCGCCGGGCCGAAAAAGGACTTCGACTGGCGTCTCGCCTGCCCCGAGCGCGGCTATGCCGCCGGTTTCCGCCGCCTCGGCATCGGCGCCCTCGTCGGGCTGGCCGACTGGCGGCTCGAAGCCCTGCGCCTCGCCGCCCATCTCGAACACCTCCAGCGGACCTGTTGGAAGGCGAGCTTCACCGTCTCCCTGCCTCGCCTGCGCCCCGCCGCGGGCGGCTTCCAGCCCCGCCATGCCATGGGCGACGCGGAATTCGTCCAAGCGATCTGCGCCTTCCGCGTCTGCTTCCCACAGGTCGGCATCGTCCTGAGCACGCGCGAACCCGAGGCGCTCCGCAACGCCCTCTTCCCCCTCGGTGTCACCTCCATCAGCGCCGGCAGCCACACCGAGCCGGGCGGCTACACTGGCGCGGGCGCGGACGACGTCCACCTCACCGTGCGCGGTCGTCGCGTCGATCTCGACGAAAAGCCCGCGTCCTCCGCCTGCTCCGGCAGCGCCACCCCGGCGGCGGGTCAGTTCGATATTTCCGACACGCGCTCCGCCGCCGAGGTCGCGGACCACCTCCGCTCCATCGGACTGGAGCCGGTGTGGAAAGACTGGGACGCCGCCATCCTCTCCCCCGCCCTCGCCACCGCATGAAGATCGTCATCAACGGAGCCGAACGCGAATTTCCCGACGGCACCCTCACCGTCGCGGCCCTGCTCGAAACCCTCGAACTCGGCCCCCAGCCGGTGCTAGTGGAACGCAACGGCCTCGCCGTGCTGAGTCGCGAGTTCGATCAGGAACCCGTCGAAAACGGCGACACCATCGAGATCGTGCGCATGGTCGCGGGCGGATAACAGCGCCCACCCATGACCCGTGACCCATCTTCACTCACCCGAACGAAGCCGTCACCAGCAGCGCCCGGTTCAGGAGACGCAGGTATTCGTAACGAGGGATCTCGCGGCAGCCGAAGCGGCTCAGGTGTTCCGTCGTCCACTGCGTGTCGAGAATCTGGAAGTTCCGCTCCCGCAGACGCTCGACGAGCGCGACGAGCACGACCTTCGAGGCGTCGGTGACGCGGCTGAACATCGACTCGCCGAAGAAGGCCCCGCCGATGGAGACCCCGTAGAGGCCGCCGCAGAGGCGACCGTCCTTCCAAGCCTCGACCGAATGCGCGTAGCCCAGTTCGAAGAGCTTCTCGTAGCTCGTCACGATCTCCCGGCTGATCCATGTCGTGCGCCGGTCGGCGCAGCCCGCCATCACCTCGGAAAAGGCCGTGTCGATGCGGATTTCGAAAGGATTCTTCCGCAGGGTCCGCTTCAATCCGTGGGGGATGTGGAACTCGTCCAGCGGAAGGATGCCGCGCGGGTCCGGCGAGAACCAGCCGATCTCTCCCCGGTTGTCCATGGCCATCGGGAACATGCCCCCACGATAGGCGGCGATGAGCACCGCCGGCCTGATGCAGCCTTCCCGCGTGAAGATCGACTCGGACATCCGTCTGAACGCGAGGAGATTAGAACCGGCCTCGATTTTTGACAATCAAAAAACGGCGAAGCCCCCTGTCCCACGGGACAAAAAGAACACAAATGGCCCCTTGAAAAATCCGGCGCGAAGCCGTAAGGAGCGGCACTATGCCAGTCGCCACTCCCCAACAATTCGCCGCCATGCTCGACGCCGCCCAGCAGGGCGGATACGCCTACCCCGCGATCAACTGCAGCAACCTCGTCACGATCAACGCGGCGCTGAAGGCCTTCGCCGATCAGAAGTCCGACGGGATCATCCAGTTCTCCACCGGAGCAGGCCAGTTCGCCTCCGGCCTCAACCACAAGAACCAAGTCCTCGGCACCATCGCCCTCGCCGAACTGACCCACCGCCTCGCCGCTCAGTACGACGTCCTCGTGGCTCTGAACACCGACCACTGCCGTCCCCATGTCGCCCCCGACTTCCTCGACCCGCTCATCGAGGAGACCGCCCGCCGCCGAGCCAAGGGCGAGAACAACCTCTTCCAAAACCACATGCTCGACGCCTCCGAGCTGCCCCTCGCCGAGAACCTCGCCATTTCGAAGGAATATCTTAAAAAGTCCGCCGAAAACGGCATCATCCTCGAAGTCGAGGCGGGCGTCGTCGGCGGCGAGGAGGACGGGGCCGCCGGAGGCGAGGACACCCCCCACGACAAGCTCTACACCACGCCCGAGGATATGCTCGCCGTCTACGAGGCGCTCCACCCCATCGGTCGCTTCACCTTCGCCGCGACCTTCGGCAACGTGCATGGCCACTACAAGCCCGGCGCGGTCAAGCTGAAGCCCGAAATCCTCAAGCAGGGTCAGGAGGCCGTGGTCGCCAAATACGGGGCCGGGGCCGAGTTCGACCTCGTCTTCCACGGCGGCTCCGGCTCCCTCCTCGAAGAGATCCGCGAGACCCTCGGCTACGGCGTCGTGAAGATGAATGTCGACACCGACACCCAGTACGCCTTCACCCGGCCCATCGCCGATTTCATGCTGAAGAACTACGACGGCGTCCTCAAGGTCGACGGCGAAATCGGGAGCAAGAAGCACTACGACCCCCGCGCCTACCTGAAACTCGCCGAGACCGCCATGGCCGAGCGCATCGCCGTCGCTTGCGACGACCTGCTCTCCACTGGCAAGTCGATCGCGGGTCAGGTTTGATGGAGTTCTCCTCTTACTCCTTACTCTTACCTCCTACTCCTTACTCCCCGTTGATCGAGGAGTAAGAGTAAGGAGTAGGAGGTAAGAGCAAGAGTGTCGGCACGCCAATCGGCCATTGCCGCCCGTCGCGAACCGTGCCAAGCTCCCCGCCCTATGAAACCTGCGATTCTCCCCCTTTTTGCCGCCTTGGGCTTCGGCGCGGCCATGGCCCAGGACGCCCCCCAGCCCTCCCCCACCGGCTACAC
>DDTJ01000098.1 GCA_002344525.1 Akkermansiaceae bacterium UBA2367 | reverse complement strand
AAACTATCACTATTTACGGATAAGCTCTAAGAGTAAGAGTAAGAGTAAGGAGTAAAGAGATCACATCTCCCCCCAAACCTCCCCAAAAGCCCGCGCCGCCCGTGCCAAATCCTCCTCGCTGTGCGCCGCCGAAACCTGCGTACGAATGCGGGCCTTGCCCTCGGGCACGACGGGAAAGAAGAAGCCGATCGCGTAAATCCCCTTCTCCAGCAGCCGCGTCGCCATCTCCGCGGCGAGGGTCGCCTCGCCCAGCATCACCGGCACGATGGGATGCTCGCCGGGGAGCAAGCTGAGCCCGGTCTTCGCCATCTCGGTCCGGAAGAAGGCCGTGTTCGACCGAAGACGGTCCAGTAGCCCGCCCGACCCTGTCAGCAAGTCGAGCGCCTTCAGCGAACCCGCCACAATGGCCGGAGCCACGGTGTTCGAGAACAGGTAAGGCCGCGAACGCTGCCGCAGCAGCTCGACGATCTCGCGCCGCCCGCTCGTGTAGCCGCCGCTGGCTCCGCCGAGGGCCTTGCCGAGGGTGCCGGTGAGGATGTCGACCCGTCCCATCACCTCGCGATATTCGTGCGTCCCCCGCCCTTTCTCCCCGATGACTCCGACGGCGTGCGAATCGTCCACCATCACCGAGGCCTCGTAACGGTCGGCGAGGTCGCAGATGCCCCGCAAGTCGGCGATGGAGCCGTCCATCGAAAAGACCCCGTCGGTGGCGATGAGGCGGAAGCGAGCCGATTGCGCCTCCTTCAAACGGGATTCGAGTTCGTCCAAGTCGCCGTTCGCGTAGCGGTAGCGGCGCGCCTTGCAAAGCCGGATGCCGTCGATGATGGAGGCGTGGTTGAGGGAGTCGGAGATCACCGCGTCCTCCTCGCCGAGGAGCGTTTCGAAAAGACCCCCGTTCGCGTCGAAGCAGGAGGAGTAGAGGATCGTGTCTTCCGTGCCGAGGAAGTCGCTGAGGCGCTCCTCCAATTCCCTGTGGATGCTCTGCGTCCCGCAGATGAAGCGCACCGAGGAGAGACCGTAGCCCCAGCGATCCAGCGCCTCGTGCGCCGCCGCCACGACCTCGGGATGAGCGGCGAGGCCGAGATAGTTGTTGGCGCAGAGGTTGATCACTTCGCTTCCAGCGCTAGTCGTGACGTGGGAGGACTGCGGGGTGGTGAGAATCCGCTCGATTTTGTATAGCCCGGCCGATTTCAGGGCTTCGAGCTGCGCGGCGAGATGGGCTTGGAAGGGGGCGTGCATGGGGGATTTAACGCCCAAGGTGGCGGGCGGTCAAAGGGCGGGCTGAACGCGCCGGGTAGGGCGGTTCGGCTCGAACCGCCGCGCCGGGAGTTCAAGGACGCCCAATCCCCGACCGGGCCGGTCGGGTCTACCTCACATTCCCAAGCCCCGTTGCGGCGTGGTGAAGGCGTTCTCGACCACCCGCACCTTGGGAGCCTCGCCCTCGTGCAGGAGCACCTCGATGATGTCGAAACGGAAAAGCAGCTCGGGATTTCCCAACTCGCGCAGCCAAGCATTCGCTCCCCGGATGACGAGCTTCTCCTTGTCCCGGTCCACGGCGCGGGCGGGACCGCCGAACTCGCCCTTCGTCCTCGTCTTCACCTCGCCGAAGACGAGGGTGCCGCCCTCGCGATAGGTCACATCCACCTCGCCGCCTCCCTCGGGCTTGTAGTTCCGATAGAGCACCTTCCGGCCCGTGCGCCAGAGATGCTTCGCGGCGAGACGTTCGCCCAAGGCCCCGACGAAGGCATTCCACTCCCCCGCCTCCATCCCGTCGCGATCCGGCAACGCGACCGGGCGGTCGAGCTCCCGGTCGATCCAGCGATGCCAGAGTTGGAAAAGGAGTCTCACCTTGGATCCAGCGTGAGTTGCGCCACCGGCGCGAAACTGCGGCGGTGGATCGGGCAGGGACCGAGCCGCCGCAGCGCCTCGAGATGCGCCGCCGTGCCGTAGCCCTTGTGCCGGGCGAAGCCATAGCCGGGAAACCGCTCCTCCGCCTCGCGCAGGAGCCGGTCCCGCTCCACCTTGGCGACGATGCTCGCGGCGGCGATGGACAGGCTCAGCGAATCGCCCTTCACGATGGCACGATGCTCGCCCGGAAAGTCCCTCACCGGCCGCCCGTCGATCAAGGCCAAGTCAGGTGGCGGGACGAGCTTCGCAAAGGCCCTCGCCATCGCGAGATGCGTCGCCCGGAGGATGTTGATGCAGTCGATCTCCTCCGCCTCGACCTGCGCCGAGGCCCAAGCGATGCGCGGGTCGGAGACGATCTCCTCGTAGAGCGCCTCGCGCCGCGCTTCGGCGACCTGCTTCGAATCGTTCAGGAAGGCGTGTCCGTAGTCCTCCGGCAGAATCACGGCCGCGGCCACGACCGGTCCGGCGAGCGGTCCCCTCCCCGCCTCGTCGATGCCCGCGATGCGGCAGTAGCCCGCCGCCCGCCAACGCGACTCGTGGGAGAGGTCGGGCATCGCTTCAGCCCTCGTTCACGCAGTCGATGAGCTGGCGGAAACGCCCCGCGAGGCCGCGCTTCTTCGTGCAGATGAGCCGCGGCAGGTTTTTCAAATGCGGCTCGTCCTCCTCCTGCGGCAGGGCCTCGCTGGTGTGGTAGGCCCCCTCCTCGATCAGGTCGAGAAAATTCGCGTTGAGCCGACCCAGCAGCTCCGGCGTCACCGGCTTTTGCAGGCGCATCACGAGCCGTTTCCCCACGTAGCGGTAGCTGTGGAAGTTGCGGTAGAAGCCCGCGATGTCCTCGACCGCCTCGTCGAGGTCATCGGTGACTTTGAAGAGGTGGAAGTCATCCTCCGAGATCAGACCGAGCCGGAACAGATGGTCCTTCACGAAGCGCAACCAAGTCTTCCAGTAGGTGCCGCCCTTCGCGTCGATCAGGACGATGGGCACGACCTGCGCCTTGCCCGTCTGGACCAAGGTGAGCACTTCGAAGAGCTCGTCCATCGTCCCGAAGCCCCCGGGGAAGGCGGCGATGCCGTCGCTCTCCTTCACGAAGGCGAGCTTGCGGGTGAAGAAGTAGTTGAAATTGATCAGCTTCTCGTCTCCATCGATCGTCGGGTTCGCGCTCTGCTCGAAGGGCAGTTTGATGTTCAGACCGAAGCTCCCGTCGCGGCCCGCGCCCTCCTGCGCCGCCTCCATGATGCCCGGTCCCGCGCCCGTGATCGTCATGAAGCCCGCCTCGCGCATCCTCTTCGCGAAGGCCACCGCCGCCTTGAACTCCGGCTCGCTCGGCTTCGTGCGGGCGCTGCCGAAGATGGAGAGCTTGCGCTCGTCCTCGTAGGGTCCAAAGACGAGGCTGGCCCGCCGCATTTCCTTGAGCGAACGGCTGTAAAGCTTCATGTCGCCTTCGCTGAGGCAGTTACGCCCCATTTTCAAGGCGGTGACGATCATCTCGCGGACGAGGCCGTTGGCCCGGCCGCAGGCCCAATCGTCCACGAGATCCTTGATCCGTTCGTCGAAAATCGAGTCGCCCGTGGTTCCCGGCGCGCCGGGGAGTCCGAAAATGCCGCCTCCGGTGAAGTCCCGGGCGTCTCTGCGAAGGTGCGCGCGTTTGCTCATGTGCGGGCGAGGTTAGAGCAGCTTTTCCTGTTCCTCAATCCCGGAAGGCTCTTTTCTCCCCATCCTCTCCCACTCCTCCTCATCCTCTTACTCCTACTCAACCCGAACGCGCCTACCGGGCCGGAGTATGAGTAAGAGGATGAGGAGGAGTAGGAAGATTCCCAAAAAATTTCCCCTTTTCCCCTCCCCCGATCCGTTGTTCATTCCCCGCCCCATGTCCATCCCCCTCGACGACGTCCGTATCGCCAGCACGCGCCAGCTCATCCCTCCGGTCATCCTGATGGAGGAACTGCCCGTTTCCCCGTCCGCCGAGGCCACGGTCGGCAAGGCTCGTGGCGAGATCGCCGCCATCCTTGCGGGAAAGGACGACCGCCTTCTCGCCATCGTCGGCCCCTGCTCCATCCACGATCCCGAGGCCGCGCTCGAATACGCCGACCGCCTCGCCGGGCTGAAGGACGAGGTCGCCGACGACGTTCTCCTCATCATGCGAGTCTATTTCGAGAAGCCGCGCACCACCGTCGGCTGGAAGGGGCTCATCAACGACCCCCATCTCGACGAATCCTACGACATCAACGAGGGCCTCGCCATCGCCCGCCGCCTCCTCCTCCAGCTGGCCGAAAAAGGTGTCGCCGCCGGGACGGAGTTCCTCGACACGATCAGCCCGCAATTCTACGCCGACCTCATCGCTTGGGGCGCGATCGGGGCGCGCACCACCGAATGCCAGATCCACCGCGAGCTTGCCTCTGGACTCTCCATGCCCGTCGGGTTCAAGAACGGCACCAGCGGCAATTTCCAGATCGCCATCGACGCGATCCAAGCCGCGCAACAGCCGCATCGTTTTCTCTCCGTGACGAAGGCGGGCGACAGCGCCATCATCGCCACCCGCGGCAACGAGACCTGCCACATTATCCTGCGCGGCGGCAGCGCCACGGGGACGAACTACGATCCCGAAAGCATCCGCGAGGTGCGAAAGGCCCTCGAAGCCCAAGGGCTGGAACCCGCCATCATGGTCGATTGCAGCCACGCCAACAGCGAGAAGGATCACCGCAACCAGCCCAAGGTCTGCGCCTCCCTCTGCGCCCAAGTCGGCGGCGGCGACGCCTCCATCCGCGCCGTCATGATCGAAAGCCACCTCAAGGAGGGCGCGCAGAAGATCGACGCCGACCGCTCCCGCCTCGAATACGGCGTCAGCGTCACCGACGCCTGCGTCGGATGGGAGACGACCGAGGCGATGGTCCGCGACCTCGCCACGGCGGCGCGGAAGCGGCGGGCGAGCTACCTGGCGTAAGGCGGGTCCTTGGTCCTTGGTCTGGAGTGTGGAAGTAGCGTCCCCGCCGCGCCTTTCGCCGCAACGGGGGCACGGGACCCACGCAGAAACCGGCCGATGACGACGGGGCGTGGAGAGCCGGGTGCTGGGGATGAAGCTCGGCTTGGACGAGCAGGGTCGCCACTGGATCCGCCGCCCCGACAGCAAGCTGATGGAGAATCAACGCGAGATCGCCCAGCGCGCCGAACGGCTCGCGGCCAAGCTCCGGGAGATGGGAATCGACCCCGACGGGGTTTGAAGGCCTCCTTCCGCGGCACTCTCCATTTTTTGCGCCAATTTTTGCGTTTCCATTTTCGGGAGCGCTTGCTAGGGTTTCGGCTTCAAAAATCCCCCATGAGCCAGAACATCGAATCCCTCCAGAAAGAAACCCGGGTCTTCGCCCCGCCCGCCGCGTTCTCCGCCAAGTCCCACGTCCGCTCGATGGAGGAATACGAGGACCTCTACCGCCGCTCCCTCGACGACCCCGAAGGCTGGTGGGGCGAGCGGGCCGCGCAGCTCAAATGGCAGAAGCCTTGGGACACCGTCCTCGACTGGTCCAACCCGCCCTTCGCGAAATGGTTCGACGGCGGCAAGATCAACGCCTCGGAAAACTGCCTCGACCGCCACGTCGCGGAAGGCAACGGGGACCGCGTCGCCATCCACTGGGTGGGCGAGCCCGGCGACAGCCGCACCCTGACCTACGCCGACCTCCTCGCCGAGACCTGCCGCTTCGCGAACGCGCTCAAGGCCCGCGGCATCCAGGCGGGCGACCGCGTCCTCATCTACCTGCCCATGGTCCCCGAGGCAGCCGTGGCCATGCTCGCCTGCGCCCGCATCGGGGCCGTGCATTCCGTCGTCTTCGGCGGCTTCTCCGCGACCTCGATCAAGGACCGCCTTGAGGACTCCGAGGCCACCGCCGTGATCACCGCCGACGGCGGCTGGCGTCGCGGGTCCATCGTGCCGCTGAAGGCCAACGTGGACGAGGCCCTCGCCTCCAGCGAGAAAGCCGTCGAGACCGTCTTCGTCCTGAAACGCTGCGGCAACGACGTCGCGATCCAGGAGGGACGCGACCTCTGGTGGCACGACGCCGTCGCTGACGCCTCTGCGGACTGCCCCGCCGAGGGCTTCGATGCCGAGCACCCCCTCTTCATCCTCTACACCTCCGGTTCGACCGGCAAGCCCAAGGGCATCCTCCACACCACGGGTGGCTACCTCGTGGGTACCGCGACGACCTTCCACTACGTCTTCGACCACCAGCCCGGCGACGTCTACTGGTGTACCGCCGACGTGGGCTGGGTCACCGGCCACAGCTACATCGTCTACGGCCCCATGGCCTGCGGAGCCACCCAGGTGATGTACGAAGGCGCGCCGAACTTCCCCGACTGGAGCCGTTTCTGGCAGATCATCGAGGAGCACAAGGTGACGATCTTCTACACCGCCCCCACCGCGATCCGCGCCTTCATCAAGGCCGGCGACCACTTCGTCGACCAGCACGACCTCTCCTCCCTGCGCCTCCTCGGCTCCGTCGGCGAGCCGATCAACCCCGAGGCTTGGATGTGGTACCACGAGAAGATCGGCGGCGGGCGCTGCCCCATCGTCGACACCTGGTGGCAGACCGAGACCGGGGCCATCCTGATCTCCCCCCTTCCCGGCGCGACGCCCATCGTGCCCGGCACCGCGACGCGGCCCTTCTTCGGCATCGACGCCGCCATCCTCGACGAATCGGGCCAGGAATGCGGCCCGAACGAGGGCGGCAAGCTCGTCATCCGCAAACCTTGGCCGAGCATGCTGCGCACCATCTACAAGGACCCGCAGCGCTTCAAGGACACCTACTGGAGCGAATACGACGGTCTCTACGTCGCCGGGGACGGGGCGCGGACCGATGAAAACGGCTACTTCTGGATCGTGGGCCGCCTCGACGACGTGCTCAACGTCTCCGGCCACCGCCTCGGCACCGCCGAGGTCGAGAGCGCCCTCGTCTCCCACCCCGCCGTGGCCGAGGCCGCCGTCGTGGGACGCCCCCATGACATCAAAGGTCAGGCCGTCGTCGCCTTCGTCACCCTGAAGGAGGGAGCCGCCCACGGCCCCGAACTGGCGAAGGAGCTGCAAAACCACGTCGGTCACGAAATCGGCGCCATCGCCAAGCCCGACGACATCCGCTTCACCCAAGCCCTGCCCAAAACCCGCAGCGGCAAGATCATGCGCCGCCTTCTCAAGGAGATCGTCTCCGGCGGCGAAGTGAAAGGCGACACCTCGACCCTCGAGGACTTCAACGTCGTCGCGAGCTTGCAGAAAGAGGATTGAGGAGTCGTCTCCCCGGCCCTCCTTGCCCCTTGACGAAAGGCCCCCGCCCCCCTAGATTCCCGGCTTTCCGCCCCCCGGAGAGCCGGCGGGGCCTTCTTTTCCTGAAATCCATACCCCCCAACCCCGCGAACACCCATGCCCGAAGTCGAAATCAAAAAAGGCGAGCCGATCGATCGCGCCCTCAAGCGGCTCAAAGGCAAACTGGAAGCCGAAGGCATCATGGACGAGATGCGCCGTCTCCGCTCCTTCGAGACGCCCGCGCAGAAGACCAAGCGCAAAGCCCGCGCCAACGCCAAGCGCAACAAGAACAAGGTTCGCTTCACCCTTCGCAACACCGGTGCCCCCGCTGCGGCGGCCGCGACCGAGGAGAGCTGAATCTCCCCACGGAATTTCAGGGAAAAAAGAAAGGCTGCCGGAGACGGTGGCCTTTTTTATTGGCCCGACACCCAAACAAATATCCACGGACGCCGCATCGGCCCTCCTTGAGCTTTCCGCTGGGATTCATCTGTTTGCGTGCCGCATTCATCGGACCGATCGGCTTTCTCCGCGCCATCTCCGGCCTCCTTGCAAACTCCCCGCATCAGACCATGGTCGGTTCGTCCAAGGTTTGGCGAAAGAACCGCTCCATGAAGTCGTTACCGTTCCTGCCATCCCCGCTGATCCTCCTGCTCGCGAGCGCGTTCGGGCTTTGTGCGGCATCGACCGCCACGGCCTTGGAACCCGTGAAAATCGATGTCGCCGACGACTACTACGCGTGCGAGGCCTTCCAAGTCCGCCTCGCCGTCCCGGCACGGGCGGGCGGCATCCGCGTCTTCCTGCAAGATCCGAAGGGGCGCTTGGCCTCCCTCCTACCCAATGACTTCGAGCCCCTGCCCGAGCAACAAACCCGCTCCTTCCGCTGGCTGATCCCCCAGCCGACCAAGGGTTACGAAGTCATCCTCCATCAGCCGGGGCAGCATCGCGTCCTCACCCTGCACGCCCGCAAAGCCGATCTCGAAGCCGTCCCTTGGCCCGATTCCCTGCCGCTCGACGAAATTCCCGCGCTGACCGGTCTGCGGAGCCACTTGGAGGCGGCGGGGCTTGCCACCTCTCCCCGCGACCTCGTCTTTTCCACCCTCGTGTTCACCGTCCGCGAGGGGGAACGGCCCGCCGCCGAGCAGCTTCCCTTGTCGTCCGAGGGTATCCTCGACGGCCTCGACACGCCCCGTTTCGCTCCCGGCGGCACGAATCTCGCCGCGAACCGGGACTACCGCATTCTCTGGCGCTGGGCCGCGCTGCTCCGCTCCCCTGCCCACCGCCATCAGAAATTCCTCGTCGAATGCCATTCCCACGGTGAGGCGTCCCGAAAGGAGAACCTCGACCTTTCGGAAGCCCGCGCCCGGGCCATCGTCGATTACTTGGTCGAAAAAGCAGGCATCCCGGAGGAACGGCTCTCCCCCTCGGGAAAAGGGGATTTCGAACCCCTCCCCGACGACGGAACCCTGCCGCCCGGAGCCAATGACCGCGTCGTCCTCGCGCTCGACAACTCCGCTGGCATCCGCACCCTCTTGCGTCCCTGACCAGACCCTGTTCGACGAAATTCCCGCGAATTTCGCCGCGGTCACTCCTCCCCGCGCCGCAAGGCCCTCACGTTGCCCAACCAAGTGCAGGCGATCACCCCGATCAAGGCGGCCACGCCGAGTCCGGCGGTGAGAGGATGCGGACTCCGCTCCGGGAAATTCAGCGCCTCGACGGTAAACACGACGGCTGTGGCGAGATAGACGAAGACCGCGAGCCCTCCGAAGACGAGACGCCCTTTCAGGGAATCGTTGTCGAGGGCGAGCGCGGCGGGCACGGTCGAGGCGACCAGCCCCACCCCGACGAGGAGGACCGGGAGGTAGCCGGTGAAGAATCCCGCGAGGGCGCAAGCGATGCCGAGGAGCAGGCCCCCGCCCACGGCGAGCCCTTGCAGCCTCTCCCCGCGTTTCAAGGCGAGGCGGGCGGAGCGGTCGAGGAGGATCAGGAAATTCCCGATCCCCGGCGCCAGCCAGACCCAGAGCACGATGCCCAGCCAGACGATCGCGAGAAGCGCGGCGTAGAGGGGATGGATGGTCTTGAGAAAGGCGCCGGAGACCCGGTAGACCAGATAGAGGCCGATGATGATGAGCCACTGCCTCCCTCCCGTGAAGCGCTGCATGAAGAAGCAGTAGGAAAGGTAGGCCCGGTAGAAGAGCGAGCGGGCGCGGAAGCACTCGACGAGCCCCTCGCGCGCCGCGTCGAAGTCGGGATCGAGCCGGAGGGCCTCCCGGAAATGGGTCTCGGCACGGGCGCGGTCGCCGCGCTGGAGGAAGCTCCACCCCGCGTTGACGTGGGCGAGGCTGTCCTCGGGATCGGCGGCGAGGAGGCTCTCGACCGCCGCCGCGCTGAGCTCGCTTTTCCCTTGGAGCCGCAGGGTCTGCGCGAGCAGATTCGCGGCCATGGCGTTGTCCGCGTCGACGGCGAGGGCGCGGCGGCTCCATTCCTCCCCCTCGGCCCAGCGCTCCATCGAGCACCAGGCGGCGGCTTTCGCGGCGAGAGGGAAACTGTCGCCGGGATCGAGGGCGATGGCGCGGTCGGCGGACTCCAGGGCCTCCTTCCCCCGGTGGAGGTCGGAGAGGATGAGCGAACGCAGGGCATGGTAGAAGGGCTCGTCGGCGCGCAGGCGGATCGCCTCGCCGACGGTTTCGAGAGCCAGCCGCTTTTTCCCTTCCTGATGCAGTTGGCAGAGGGCGAGGCGACCGTGGACGAAATCGTTGTCCGGCTCGTGCGCGAGGACGCGTCGGAAGCAGCTCTCGGCCTCCTCAAGCCGTCCCTGCTCCTGGAGGAGGAGACCGTGCGCCAGTTCGCTCATGCCCGATGGATGCCCGGCGCGATCACTTCTGGATGCCGAGGTAGTGGAGGATGTCGTCGTAGAAGCCGCTCTGGTTCGCGTAGAGGGCGTAGTTGCGCGCGCTCTCGAACCATTTCAGGGTGCTGGGCTTCACCGTCTTCGCGGCGCGCAGGAGGTCCTTCTGCGTCACGGGCACGATTTTACCGGTGCGCATCGCTTCGGAGAGCGCCCCCTCGATGGCGAGGTCGAAGACGGCCTTCAAATCCGCGCCGGAGAAATCCTTCACCTTCTTCGCCAAGGCCGCGGGGTCGAGGCCCGCGACCGGCTTGCCCTTGGCCATGATGCGGATGATCTCCTCGCGGGCGGGCTCGTCCGGCGGCGGCACGAAGACGAGGCGGTCAAAACGGCCCGGACGGAGGAAGGCGGAGTCGAGGTGCCACGGCGCGTTCGTCGCCCCGAGCACGAGGACGCCCTCGTTCCGCGAAGCTTCGCCGTCGAGCTCGGCGAGGAACTGGTTGATCAGGGTGCGCCCCGCCGAGGTGCGCATGTCCTTGCGGTCGGCGGCGAGGGCGTCGACCTCGTCGAAAAAGAGCACCGCCGGAGCTTGGCGGCGGGCCAGCTCGAAGATCTCGTGCAGCTTCTCCTCGGACTTGCCGATCCACATGTCGAGGATCTGGTGGAGGCCGACGCTGAGGAACTTCGCCCGGATCTCCCCGGCGGTGGCCCGGCTGATGAGGGTCTTCCCGCAGCCGGGCGGGCCGTAGAGGAGCACGCCACCCCCCGCCTTCTTGCCGTAGGCCTCGAAAAGCTCGCGGTTTTCGAGCGGGTAGAGGATCTTCATGCGGATGTCCTCCTTCACCGGCTCCATCCCGCCGACGCGGGCGAAATCGACATCGGGGCGCTGCTCGAACTCGATCTCCAGCTCGTGGTCGTCGAAATCGTCGTCGAAGTCGTCCTCCTCGAACTCGGGATCGAAATAGGCCGCCGCCTGGCGGTCGCCGCCGCGCTGGGGTACCGCGTCGCGCGCGTCCTCGGCGCTGCGCACGCCCCCGGCCTGGCGGATGCGCTTCAGCAGATCCTCGTTCTTCACCGAAGGGTCGAGGGCGACCCCTCGCTCGTAGAACTCGCGGGCTTCCCGCGCCCGGCCCTCGTTGAGGGAGAAACTGGCCCGCAACATCCACGCCGGGGCGAAATTCGGAGACTCGTCGCAGAGCTGCTCGAGGCGCAGGATCGCCTCGGACCCGCGCCCGTCGAGATCGAGGAGGCGGGCGATCTGGACCCGCGCCTGGGCGTTCGCCGGATCAACTTTGAGGGCGGAATCGTAGGCGGCGCGGGCTTCCTCGAAGCTGAACTGGTCGAGGTAGGCCTCGCCCAGCATCAGGAGGAGCGGCACATTCTCCGGCGAAAAGGCCAGGGCCTGCTTGAGGGATTGGATGTCGGCCATGAAGCGAAGATGGGGAGGGGAAAGAAACGCGAATCGCTGGCGGGAAGCAAGTGCCTTGGCGAAACCTTTTTCGGGGGGCTCACTCCGATTGACTTCCGGGGAGGTCCGGTGGTTCAATACCCGCAGGGCACCATGCCCGGACGATGACGTCCCTTCCCTCCATCCCCCTCCCTGCGATCCTGGCCCTGCTCTCCCTCGCGGCCTTGGCGCGGCCTGCCGCCCTGCTCGCGGACGACGAGGACCCGCTGCTGCGGATCGCCTTCGAGGAACGCTCGACCGTCCTCTCGGGGAGGGTGGCGTCGGAAGCCGACGCCGGGAGGCTCGTGGAAGCGGTGCGAACGGCCCGCCCCGACCTCGCCCCCGACCGCTCCGGCCTCGCCGTCGATCCCTCCGTCTCCCTGCCCGACATCGGCGACCTGCTCGGCGTCCTCTCCGAGCTAGCCCTCTCCACCCACGGGGGGAAACTCGAACTTTGGCCCGGCCGGCTCGTTCTCGGGGGGCTCACCGACAGCCTCGTCGTCGGAGGCGCCCTGCGCATCCGGGCGGAACCCCTCCTCCGGGACTGGAAGCTGCACAACGAAATCCTCGTCGTCGACACCGACGACCTCCCCAGAATCGACGTCGTCCTCTCCGGCGGGCGGATGGCCGCGGATGGCGCCACCGCCCCCTCCCCGCCGACGGGCCGCCCTTTCGAGGCACCCGGCCTGCGCCTCGACAAGCTGCTGGCGACGGTCCGTTTCCTCGACGACCTCGGCCGGCTGGGCCTCGTCCCCTCGTCGCCCGCTGTTCCCGGCCCGCCGCGTCCCGCCCAGGCGGAGACACCTCCTCCGCCCTCCATGTCCGCCGCCGCGCCCCCCTCCCCTGCCGCGCTCCCGCCGACCGAGACCTTCGAAGCCCTCCCCTCCGTGCGGTTCTCGCGGAGTTCCTTCCTCCTCCAAGCGAACCAGACCGAGACCCTCGACGCCTTGGCGCAGCACCTCCTCTCCCCTTCCCGGCGGGGAGCCCTCGTGCGCATCGAGGCGGTGAAGCCGGGCGGTGGCTCCTCCGCCTTCAACGACTACCTCTGCGAGCGCCGCGCCGCCGAAGTCGCCCGCCTCCTCTCGGAGCGCGGCGTCGAAAGCTCCCTCTTCGCGGTGAAATCCGTCGATTCCCCCTCCCCCATCGATGAAGGCGAGGTGCGGCTGCTCGTGGAAATCCCCCCGCCCCCCGCGCCGGAGGACGCCGCACCGGCCAATCCGGCGGACGCGGTGGACGCGCCGCCCGCCACTCCCGCCATTCCCTGATCGGCTTCGTTACACTCCTCCGCATCACCCTTTCTGAATGGCTCTCTTTCAGATCCGCAGG
>DDTJ01000087.1 GCA_002344525.1 Akkermansiaceae bacterium UBA2367 | reverse complement strand
TCAAGTCCGACAGGCTGCTAGACCCTTTTCATTTTGAGGGGTCCACCACTCACGACCTCCCCCTACGCAATCAACTCCGGAATCGGCTTGCCGTGGTCGACGATGGGGGTGGGGCGGCCGTTGAGGTCGTCGATGGTGATCTTCGACGAGTCGATGCCGAGGTGGTGGTAGATCGTGGCGAGGAAGTCGCCGGGACCGCAGGGGCGCTCGATCACGTCCTCGCCGCGCTTGTCGGTTGCGCCGATGACGCCGCCGGTCTGGATGCCGCCGCCGGCCCAGACGTTGGTGAAGGCTCGGGGCCAGTGGTCGCGTCCGGGCTGGAGGGTGCCGGCGGGGGCGCTCGCGTCGCCGGCTCCGGTGCTGCGGTCGAAGCTGATCTTCGGCGTGCGGCCGAACTCCCCGGTCACGACGACGAGGACGCGCTGGTCGAGGCCGCGGGCGTAGATGTCTTCGATCAGGGCGGAGACGGCGCGGTCGTAGTTGGGCATGCGGAAGCGCAGGGCCTCGAACTGGTGATGGTTCACGGCGTGGTCGTCCCAGTTGTTGACGCGTCCGCAAAGCGGTCCGCTGAGGCTGCTGGTCACGATCTCGACCCCGGCCTCGACGAGGCGGCGGGCGAGGAGGAGCTGCTGGCCCCAGCGGTTGCGGCCGTAGCGGTCGCGGGTGGCGGCGTCCTCCTTGCCGAGGTCGAAGGCGTCGCGGGTCTGCGGGTTGGTGAGCAGGGTCATGGCCTGCGTCTCGAACTCGTCGAGGGCGCCGAGCTCGCCCTCCTTGTCGAAGGCGCGTTCGAGCCGGTCGAGGTTCTTGCGCAGGAGGACGCGGTCGCTGAGGCGGCGGGCCTCGGCGGGATCGGAGAGGCCGATGTTCGGCACTTGGAAGTCCGGGCGGTTGGGGTCGTCACTGACGGCGAAGGGCGCGTAGGCATCGCCGAGGTAGGCGGGGCCGTTGTATTCCAGCGGCGGATTGACTCCGATGTAGTTGGGGAGCGGGTTGGAACGCTTGCCTTCCTGCGAGCGCAGGTAGTGGGCCACGGACATCCAGTCGGGCAGGCGCGGTTTGGGCTTGTCGCGCTCGTCGCTGTCGCCGGAGAGCATCTGCATGGAGCCGGCGGGGTGGCCGCCGGCCTTCTGGTGCATGGAGCGCAGGAGGGTGAACTTGTCGGCGATCTTCGCGTTCATCGGCAGCAGTTCGGTGAGCTGCATGCCGGGCACGTTCGTGGAGAGGGTCTTGAAGGGGCCGCGGTATTCGCTGCCGATGTCGGGCTTGGGATCGTAGGTGTCGAGGTGCGACTGGCCGCCGGGGAGCCAGACCATGATGACGGCCTTTCTCTCGGATTTGGGCAGGGCGGCGTTGGCGGCGCGCAGGCGCATCAGCCCCGGCCAAGAAAGCGTCGCCATCCCGGCGAGTCCGATCTGCATGAAGCCGCGGCGGCTGAGGGGGCCGGGACAGTGGAGGGGGGAGCGGGTCATGGGGAGGGAAGTTTGGCAGGGTTCAGTGTTCAGTGGCCGGAAGCGGGAATGGGAAGATGGCAGCGGGTCGATTTGCGGTGATTCGTGTTTCATTCGCGATCATTCGCGTTCCCGAAATTCTTTCAACGCGAATGGCCGCAGATGGCCGCGAATTTTCGCGAATGGACAGGGATGGGAATGCTTTGCCGTAGCGGAACGTGCGAACGTTCCGTCCCTTGGGCCGGGTGGCTGGTTTGGTTGTAGGACGCTTCGCCATCGGGATTGCTGTATCCTATCACTTTGCAGCAAAGGCGGCCAGCTCCTTGCCGTCGGCGCCGTTCCAGACGCGGAGGGTGCTGTCTTCGCCGCCGCCGACGAGGGTGGCGCCGTTCGGGGTGCTCGCGGCGGCTTGCATGAAGTCGGGGAGCCCGGCGATGGAGCGCACTTCGCCGCCCTCGTCGTTGACGATGCGGACGCGGTTGTCTCCGGCGGAGGTGACGATCTGGTTGGTCGCGCCGATGTACTGCACGGAGGTCACTTCCTTGGCCCAGCCCTCGATCTTCTTCTTCCGCTCGCCGAGGGCCATGTTCCACGAGATCACGGCGCCGTCGGCTCCGGCGGTGGCGAGGACGCGGCCGTCGGCGCGGAAGGCGACGCCCATGACGTAGTGGGTGTGGCCCTCGAAAAGGTTGACCTGCCCGCCGGAGGCGATCTCGGTGACGCGGGCGATCTTGTCGGCGGCTCCGGAGGCGAGGAGCTTGCCGTCGGGCGAGAAGTCGAGGCTCATGACGATGTCGTCGTGGCGGTCTTTCCAAGTGGCGGTGGCCTTGCCGCTGGCGGCATCGAAGAGGGTCAGGACACCGCTGCGAGAGGGTTCGCCGCCGCCCGCGGCGAGGAGCTTGCCGTCGGGGCTGAATCTCACGGCGTTGACGCGGTCGATGAAGAGGCCGGGCTCGGCCTCCCCGCCGAGGGTGCGTTCGAGGACCCAGCGGAAGGGCGCTCCGGCGAGGCGGGTCTGTCCGTCGGGACCAGTCGCGGCGAAGGCTCCGTCGGCCCGCGCGGCGAGGGTGGCGTCGGGGGAGGCCGGGCCGGGCTGGTCCTCGACGGCCGTGCCAGTGGCCACGGCCCAGACGGTGAGGCGTCCGTCGTCGAAGACGGCGGCGGCGCGGCTGGCGTCGGGCGAGAGGACCACGGCCACGGGCTTCGCGGCGGGCTTGGCCAAGGTGGCTTTCACGGCGGCGAGGGCGGCGGCGGCCTCGTCCTGCGCCGTCTTCGCGGTCGCGCTGGCGGTGCCCGCGTCGGCGAGGGCTTGGGCGTTCTTGGCCTTGGTCTCGTCGATGCGCTTCACCTCGTCCTCGGCGTCCTTGATGTTGTCTTCGGTCGCGGCGGCGGCGGCGAGGGCGGAGGTCTCGGCCATGGCGAGCTTGGCCAGATTCGCCTGCGCCTCCTTGAGCTGCTTGTCCAAGGCGGCGTCGGGCTTGCCGTCAGGGGCCTCGGCGATCTTGGCGAGGAGGTCGTCGACGGCTTTCTGGCCTCCGGCCTTGGCCTCCTGAGCGGGCGGCACGGCCTTCTGCTTGTCGGGCAGGGCGGCCTTCATCGCGACGATGGCGTCGTTGGCCTTTTTCAGCAGTTCGTCGAGGGCTTTGTTCTGCGCCTCGATGCGGGTGGTCTCGGCTTTCTGGAAGGCCTGTTCGAGGGTCTGGCGGGCGATGGTCCACTCGTGGCTAGCGATCTGCCGGGCGAGTTCGGCGCTGCCGCGCAATTCGGCGAGGGGCTTGGCGGTGGCGGTTTCCCAGACGCGCACGGAGCCGTCGGAACATCCGGTGACGACGGTGCCGCCGTCGGCGGAAAGGGCGTGGGTCACGATCCCGACCTTGCCGACCTCGGCGATTTTCTTGAGAAGGGCCTCGTCGCTCGGTTGCGGAGTTTCCGGTGCGGGGGCCTCGGCGGTCGGTTCGGAAACTTCCGCAGCAGGGGCCTCGGCGACCGATTCGGAACTCTCCGCCGCAGGGGTCTCTTCGGTCGGCTGCGGAGCCTCCGTCGCAGGAGTCTCGCTGGCTGGTTGCGGCGTCTCCACCGCAGGAGCCTCGGCGACCGGGACGGGTTCGCGCTTCCAGATCTTCACCTCGCGGAAGCTCCCGCTCGCGAGCCGGGTGCCGTCGGGGCTGAAGGCGAGCGACTGGACCATGGCGCGGTGGGCGCTGCCGCCCGTCTCCACAGGATCGGCGATCTCGGCGACGAACTGCCGGGTGGCGAGGTCGTAGAGGAAGAGCCGGTTCGAGCGCCCGCAGACGGCGTAGCGTCCGTCCTGCGTGAGGGCGACGCTGTAGATGGGATCGACGCCGGGCGCGAGCGGCTTCCATGTGACTTGGCGCTCGGCCTGCGTCCCGGATTTCGCGCCTTGGTCGATCCATGCCTTCAACACCGCGAGCTCGGCCTCGGTCAGCTTCACCGCGCCGGACTTGTTGTTTTCCGGCGGCATCTCGAAGCCGCCCTCGTGGGCCGAGGCCTCGACGATGAGGCTTTCGGCGCTCTTTCCGGGTACGATGGCGGGGCCGGAGTCGCCGCCATCGATCATGAGCTCGGGCGTCTCCATGTTCAGCCCGGCCTTGGCGGTGGTCTTGTTGTGGCAGGAAATGCAGTTTGCCTTGAGGAAGGGATGGACGTCGCGGTAGAAGTCGGGGCCTTCCGCGCACAGGGAGGCGGCGAGGCCACCCTGACACAGCAGCAAAAGGAGATGGAGGCGTCGTCTCATGCCAGCTCTGAAAACGGTTTGGTCGGTTCGCTGCAGCGCATGGTTAGGCGTTGCGGTCATTGGGAAGAGACGTGCTGAGTCGAGTCTTCGCGTTGTAGATGTCGTAATAGGTCCAGTGCTGGAGCATCGCAGCCAAGAGTGCTCCCGCGACAACAATGCCTAGGGCAACGTCGTTCTGAATTGGATCAAGCGTGAGCCGGGGAAAAACGAAGATGGAAACGAGAGGAAGCCACAGCAAGAGGTTGATGGTGGCCGCGTAGTAATATTTTCGGAGTCGTTTATCCATGTGGGTGTCGGATGTGGATTGCTTGGCACTCGCTCACAAAACGAGTAATCGAGAATGTGATTGCGCGGAGAGCGGCGAGAATGCTCGGGATACGTCGTCGCGGGCAGATGGTGGATTGTTCGCTTTTCATTCATAGGACACGCGTAGCAACGCCTAACATCCAGATCCTTGTCGGAGCTAGTCTCATTTCTGCGCGGTGGTGGCCGGAGCTCCCTCCGCCGGAGCCGCCTTCGGCTTCACCGAGACGCGGATGGGGGCGGAGACGTAGATGTCCACGATGTTCTTCGGCGCGGCGGCGTCGCTGGCGGCTTTGACTTTGGCGGTGGCCTTGGCCATCATGGACTCGGCCTCCTTCTGCTTGTCGGCGGCGGCCTTGGCGGCGGTGTCCATCTCGGGCTTTTTCTCGACGGGCGCGTTGGCGGCGTCTCCGGCGAGCTTCTTGGCCTCGGCGGCCATCTTCGCGGCTTCGGCCTCGGCTTTCTTCTTCTCCTCCTCGGCGGCCTTCACGGCCTCGGGGTTGTAGGAATACTTGGCCACGGCGCTGCCGTAGAAGGCGAGGGTGTAGTCGCCGGGGGCGGTCTTGAGGGCGGCAAGGTCGAGCACGGCCTCGGCCGCTCCGGCCTTCACGGGCAGGTCGAATTCCTTCACGCCCTCGAATCCGGCTCCGTAGGCCTTCAGCTTCATCGAGGTGCCGGAGAACTCGCCGCGCCACTCGGCCTTGAGGGGGATCTTCAGGGTGGCGCCCTCCTCGGCCTCCCAGACCTTGTCCTCGGCGGCGGTGAGGGTGATGGGCGAAGGCTCGGCGTCGCTCACGGACACGGGCACGTCGGCGAAGAGGCGCGGGCTGGGGATCTCCTGCTTCGCGTCCTTCACGGGCCATGCCATCGAGGCGACGCGGCAGGGGCGGGTCACGTCCTGCCCGTCGATCTTGGCCCGCCCGACGAGGGTGGCGAGGGAATGGCCGCGCTTGGCGGTGGCGTCGGCGCTGATGACGAGGTGGCCGACCGATTTCCCGGCGGGGATCTTCAGGCCCCCGGCGGAGACGCCCTCGGGCAGGCCCTCCATGGCGAGCTCGATCTCGCTGTCGAATCCGTCGCGGCGGATCGCGACGACCTCGAAGACCATGGCTCCCCCGGCGCGCAGGGAGATGGGTTTGGAGAAGGCGGCGCGGTCGCCGTTGCGCAGGGTCATGTGGACGGCCCACGCGGCGAGGGCGAAGTCGGGCTGGGCCTGCCGCACGAGGAGGCGGTAGGTGTTCTGCGGGTCGTTTCGGGTGCCGCCGAAGAGGTCGCGCACGGAGAGGCGGTGGAGGCCGTCCTGCTGGATCTCGACCTTGCCGAGCACGTCGGGCGACCCGGCGTCGTAGGGCGGGCCGTCGTAGGAGTAGCCGTTGGAGGAGACCTTCACGGGGCTGGGAATGTCGTAGAGCTCGGCGACGTCGGCGAGGGTCTCGCTGCCGTCTTCGCCCTTCGCGACGTGCTGCACGAGGACGAAGGGATCGGTGGGCCGCCCGAGGCGCGCGGACGCGACCTCGACCCACCAGACCTCGCCTTTCTTCGCCTCGAACTCGTAGCTGTCCACGTCGGCGGCGGGGAAGAAGCTGCCCGAAATGTCGAGCGGCAGGGTGACTTTCTGCGCCTCGCCGGGCCGGTTGTTGGGCTCGGTCTCGGCGGCGGGGGCGTGCGCGGGGAGGCCCTGCGGCGGCCACGAGACGGCGCCGACGCGGGTGGTGGAGGGCTGCTGCGGGGCGGGGCCGTCGCCGGTGCTCTCGCGTAGGGCGAGGCGGTAGAAATGGCGCTCGCCGCCCTGATAGGTGAGGTCGTTCACCTTGACGAGGTAGGTGCCGTCGGCGGGCGGGGTGAAGTCGATGACGCCTCCGGTGCGGTTCACGAGCAGGTCGGCGCCCTTGGCGTCGGCGATGATGACGACCGGGGTCAGGCGCGAGTCGATCCCCGCCGCGGCGCAATCGACGGCGACGCGCTGGCCCTGCCGCCCCTCGAAGGCGTAGTAGTCGATGGCCCGCTTCGTCATCGTGGCGTTGCAGATCGTGCCGAGGGGCAGCGTCAGGGCGGTCTCGACGCTGTTGTTCGCCGCTGTGCGGACGATCTCGTCCAGTTCGCCCACGGAGAAGGCGCGGGCCGAGGAGATGCCGAGCCGCGAGAGGACGCGGGCCTCGTGGACGCCGACGGGGGCGTCGGGCGCGATGGTGACGAGGAATTTGTTCTCCATCGGCTGGCCGTCGGGTCCGGTCGCGGGCTTGGCGGTGATCTTCGGGGTGGAGAAGAGCAGGGCGGTGACGTCTTCGAGATTCTCCCCGGTGATCGTCACCTCGACAGTGCTGCCTAGCTTTCCTCCCATGGGCATGGTGGTGAGGAGGCGCGGGGCGGGCAGGACGACGAGCTGGGCCATCGCGGAGATCGCCGGGAGGAAGCAGACGAACCCTAGCAAAGCGGCAAAAAACGGAGGGCGGCGCATGGTCTCGGTGGTGGTTCTCGATCAATCAATGGTTGTAGAGGAATTCCTTCGTGTTCATGATCGCCCAGAGCAGGTCCTCGTAGGCCATGCGCTTGGCGAGGGCGGGGGCGACGGGCTGGTTCTTCGCGTCGGTGCGCGGCTGGTTCAGGAACTCCTCGGCGACGCTCAGTTCCTCGCCGCTGGGTTCCCGTCCGAAGGCGGCGAGGTAGATCTCGCGGACGCCGTCGGCGACGGGCACCTCGGGCTTGGACAGTCTCTCGGCCCGCCCGCCCGCGGCGGAGAGCTTGCCCTTGACCTCGGCGGAGTTCATGAGGTGCAGGCTCTGGGCGAGGCTGGAGGACTGGACGCGCTCGCACTCGCAGACGCTGGCCCCCTCGGGACGGCCGAAGACCTTCAGGAAGGGCGCGGCGCGGTTGTAGCTGTTGTCGGGCAGGGCGATGGCGCGGGTGCCGGGCGGCAGGTCGGCGAAGTCGGTCTTCGCCCCGGTCAGCCCGTCGATGGCGTCGAGCAGCACCTCGGCGGGGAGCCGCTTCGGGTAGAAGTGGGAGAAGTTCTGCCGGTCGATGGCGTTGTGCCCGTTCGGCCGCTCGCTGAGCTGGTAGGCGTGGCTGCGGGCGATGGCGCGGACGATCTCCTTCAGGTCGAAGCCGCTCTCGATGAAGTGCGCCGCCAGCGCGTCGAGCAGCTCGGGGTTCGTTGCGGGGTTCGAGTCGCGCAGGTCATCCTCGGGCTCGACGAGGCCTCGCTTGAAGAAGTGCTTCCAGTAGCGGTTCACGAGCGCCTTGGCGAAGAAGGGGTTCTCCTTCCCGCCCATCCAGTCGGCGAGGACGAGGCGCGGGTCCTCGTCGGGCAGGATCTCCGGCGGCGTCTGGCCGAGCCCGGCGGGCCTCACCTTGCCCCCGGTCTTCTTGTCGTCCACTTGGGCGAGGCCGCGCTTGTGGAAGATCAGGTCCTCGCCCGCGATGGCGGTGGGCTTGCGGCCGACCTGCGTGAAGAAGGCGGAGAGGGCGTAGTAGTCGTTCTGGCTCCAGCGCTCGAAGGGATGGTGGTGGCACTGGGCGCAGTTCATCCGCACGCCGAGGAAGAGCTGGGCCACGTCCTCGAGCTGCTGGTTCGGCTCCTTGACGCGCTTGTACCACGCGACGGGCGGATTCGAGACGATGGTGCCGGTGGCGCCGAGGATCTGGCGGACGATCTCGTCGTAGGGCGCGTTCGCCAGCAGGCTGTCGCGCATCCACGCGTGGAAGGCGAAGTTCGCGGTGATGTCGGCGGCCTCCTCGCGCTTGTTCTTCAGCAGCGCGGTCCACTTGTTGGCGAAGTAGTCGGCGTAGTCGGGCGTGGCGAGGAGGGCGTCGATGGCCCGGTCGCGCTTGTCCGGGTCGGTGCTGGCGAGGAAGGCCGCGGTCTCCTCCGTCGAGGGGAGCCGGCCAGCGATGTCGAGCGAGACGCGGCGGAGGAAGGTCGCGTCGTCGGCCACGGGCGAGGGCGGGATGCCGATCTCCTTCAAGTTCGCGAAGACGAGGTCGTCGATGAAGTTCTTCGACGGCGGCACCGCCTCGACTGGAGCGCCGAGGGGGATGGAGATGTTCGAGACCGAGACCAGCCCCGAGTAGCGCACCATTACCGCGACCTTGCCGGGCAGGTCGAGCGTCTTCACGAGGCCTCCGCCGTCGGCTTCGGCCATGTCGCGGTCGTTCGCCTCGTAGAGGGCCATCCCGGTCACGTCGCGGGCGCTGCCGTCGCTGTAGCGGGCCGTGACCTTGAGCTGCTGGGTGGCTCCGGGCGACATCGTCATCCGGGCGGGCTCGACCTCCAGAGACGCGATCTCCGGATCGGCCGCGTCCCCGTAGGGCATCCCTTCGCCGATCCAGCGGACGAGGGTCCGGTAGCCTTCGGAATCCGGGTCCAGCTTCTTCCCGCCGCCGTGGGGCACGATGTTCGCCGCCTTCAGCAACAGCAGGCTCTGCTCCGGCGCGGGCGGGAAGACGCGGCGGCCGCGGCCCTCCTTCACGATGTGCTCGTAGTCCTCCTCCGTCTCGAAGCCGAGCAGGGAGAGCCGGAAGCCGCGCTGGCCCGTGATCGCCTTCGCGTGGCAGGCGCCCGTGTTGCAGTCGGCCTTCGTCAGGATCGGCGCGATGTCGTTGACGAAGCTCAGCGGGCGCGGCTCCGGTGCGGGCGGCTCCTCGGCCGCCATCGTGGGAGCGGGAGCCGCCGTCGCGAAGGCGAGGGCAAGCGCGAATCCGGCGGACGGCGTGAGACGGAAATGGAAGGGCATGCGGGAGGGACCCTGTGGAAGCGGTTACCGGAAAGGGTAGGTTTCGATCCGCCCCCGGCCAATGCTCAGAATCGCGCCATGGAGGAACGCGTTTGCGCCAAGGTGCGGGGCAAGCAAAGGGTCCGCTTCGGGCCAAGGTCTTGCCGGGCTTGGAGAAATCGGGTAGATTCCGACCATGACCGCCCTCCGCCAGCCCGCCCTGATCTCCGTCGAGGAATATCTCGAAGGCGAAATCCTATCGGACATCAAGCACGAATACCTCGGCGGCGAAGTCCATGCGATGGCGGGAGCGACGAACCGGCACAACGCCATCGCCACCAACATCACCTTGTCCCTCGGCCTCGCTCTCCGAGGCAAACCCTGCCGCCCCTTCAACAGCGACACCAAGGTGCGCGTGGAGCTGGTGGACCACACCCGCTTCTACTACCCCGATGCGATGGTCGTGTGCTCCCAATACAAGGACTCCCAGCATTGGCAGGACTCGCCCACAGTGATCGTCGAGGTCTTGAGCGAATCGACCCGGCGCACCGACTTGACCGAGAAGCGCGAAGCTTACCTGACCCTCCCCAGCCTGAAGGTCCTCGTCTTCGTCGAGCCTGACGAAGCGATGGCCACCGTCTATCGCCGCAAGCCGTCGGGAGGCTTCGTCCGCGAGGACCATGCAGGGATCGACGCCATTGTCCCCCTGCCCGAGATCGAAGTCACCCTTCCCCTCGCCGAGGTTTACGAGAGGATCGAGCTTTGAACCTCGCCTGATCCGGCACGGGGTTAGTGTCAGGGGCCAATTTCAAATATCGGCGGATGCCCGATGGTGGCTCCCGCCCGCTTCCGCCCATTCGGACGCGGCCAAAAACAACGCGACAGATTGCTTGTCACCCGGAACTTCTCCTTTCACGCCGCCCCCGCAAACCGCTCCGCCACCCGATCCAGTCCGGTGACGTGGATCTTGTCGTCGAGCGGATAGCTCGCGCCGCCGGGGCAGACGATGTCGATGCGGTCGAGCTTCAGGCATTCCAAGGCGAGCCGCTGGGAGGCGGTGACGGAGGGGGCGTCGGTGTATTTGACCTCGAAGCCGTGGCGCTTTCCGTTCCGCAGGAGCAGCAGGTCGATCTCGCCTTGGCTGTGGATTCCCCAGAAAAAGACCTCCTCCTCCGTCGCGCGGCTCAGGCGGATGACCTGCTCCAGCGCGAAGCCTTCCCACGAGGCGCCCAGCTTCGGATGCACGACGAGGGCGGCCATGTCCTGAATGCCGAGGTGGTGGTGCAGCACGCCGGAATCGCGGAAGTAGATCTTCGGCGTCTTCAACTGCCGCTTGGAGAGGTTCTCGAACCAAGGCTGGAGCCGCCTCACCATGAAGGTGCCCGCGAGGATGTCGAGGTAGCGCTTCACCGTGGTGTCGGCGGCCCCGAGGCTCCTGCCGATCTCGGAGGCGTTGAAATTCTGGCCGTGGTAGTGGGCGAGCATCATCCAGAAACGCCGCAGGGAGGCGGGGGGAATCTGGATGCCGAGCGTCGGGATGTCGCGTTCGAGAAAGGTGCGGACGTAGTTCGTCCTCCAGAGCCAGCTGTCCGCATCGCTCTCTGCCAGATAGGAAAGCGGAAAGCCGCCCCGCACCCAGAGGCGGCTGGCATCGGTAGCTTCAGCGAGGCCGAAGGGAGCGATCTCGACGAATCCGATGCGGCCCGCGAGCGTCTCCGCCCCTTGCCGGATCAGATCCCGCGAGGCGCTGCCGAGAATGAGGAAACGCGCGTCCGGCGAAGGACGGTCCGAAAGCAACCGGAGAACGCCGAACAGTTCCGGTCGGAGTTGGATTTCATCGATCACGACCAGCCCCCGGAGCGGCTCCAAGGCCAGCTTGGGATGTCGCAGGCGTTCCAGATGGGCCGGATCCTCCAGATCGAAGTAGTTCAGCCCCGGATCGAAGGGCGGGTCGGAGACTTCGCAGAAACGGCGGGCCAAGGTCGTTTTCCCGGCTTGGCGGGGTCCCAGCAGGGCGACGACTTTCGAGACGCGCATTTGGGCGCGGATTTCCTCCAGCAGGGCGGGGCGCTCCATCGGGAAAGATTAGCCCATGAAAATTCGGCGATCAACGCCGAATTTTCATGGGACATGCTGAATTCTTTGAAAATCAGCCAGTCCGATCTCCTTCGCATCCTCCCTCGCGTTGTGTCGGCAGGGGAGAAGTTCTCACGAACTTCTCTACCCGGCACCGTTGTGCCCGCGCTTCATGCGTAAGCTCCGTTTCTCCCTTCCTTTCCGCCACCGCCGTTATTCCGGCGTGCCGACGAGCTTGAGAAGCTCCTCCCTCGATTCGATCAAGGTGTATTCGTAGGGAATGTCGAAAGGACGCGCGGCCGGAGGCGTGATGTAGCCGCTGTCTACGGTGTGGGGACATGTTTTCGCTTCCTCCGACACGATGTCGCCGGAAGAATGAAGCACGCCGAGGGGCAGCTCCCCCGGCAGGACATAGCGGATGACGCGGGGACCCGACACTGGCGCGTCGCATCCGAGATCGAAGAGATTGCCTTCCGAGACCACCCGCCCGTTCCGTCCGACCCGCATGCCCTCGTCGTTCACAAAGCCGATCACGTTGTTGTAGACATGCGCGTCCATGCAGCGGAATTCGCCGGGGGAGCGTCCATTCACCATCGTGCTGTATAGGTTGTAGGCGATGGTGATCCGCCCGTTTTTCGATCCTTCGCCGTTGCCGATCAACGACGCCGTCTTGGTCTCGACAAATCGGTTTTTCGAAAAGGTGATCAGATCGGGGGTGCCTCCGTTGTGGTGATAGACGCCAAGGGACTCGTCCGACATTCGTTTCCACGTATTGTCGTGAATCCAGTAGTTGGAGCCTCCCCAGATTTCCAGTCCGTCGGTGGCGCCGTTCGAGAACCACGGCTTTTGGTAGGCATATGGC
This sequence comes from Akkermansiaceae bacterium UBA2367, assembly GCA_002344525.1. Lineage (GTDB taxonomy): Bacteria > Verrucomicrobiota > Verrucomicrobiia > Verrucomicrobiales > DEV007 > Arctic95D-9. Next base: position 2,531 of record DDTJ01000087.1, on the reverse strand, counting down.
CAGCCGAGACCGCCGACATGGGTGATGCCGGTCATGATCAGCTCGCCTTTCAACCCGACGATCTGGCCGCTTTTTGGCGGCGCGATCACCGGAGGCTGGGTGATCGGGAGGTTGTTGTCGGGGTAGCCATATTGCCAGATCACATCGGAGCCGCGCCCGTCGATGGTCTTGTTCGCGCCGAGGATGGTCGATCCGTCGGGCACCTGCCACGTTTTTCCATTCAGGGACGGATGGAAATAGATCCATCTCGGGGTGTGCCTGTTCATGGTTTGTCGCTTGTCGAGTGGAAGGGCATGCGGAAGGGATCCTGTGGAAGCGGTTCCCGGAGAGGGTAGATTTCGATCCGCCCCCGCGCCAATGCTCAGAATCGCGCCATGGAGGAACGCGTTTGCGCCAAGGCCCGGTCCTGAAATGATTGGCGGCTTTTCCGCCATCCCCATAACATCGGCTCCACACCGTCCCATCCTGTCGCATGGCCCGGACCAAATCCATCACCGTGCTCACGCTCCTCGTCCTCGCCGTCGGGATCAACTACATCGACCGAGGCACCCTCTCCGTCGCCAAGCCGGACCTCGCGGCGGAGTTCCGCCTCGACGACGCCCGCATGGGCCTGCTCTTCTCGGCCTTCTTCTGGAGCTACGCGCTCTTTCAGATCGCCGCGGGCTGGTTCGTCGACCGCTTCGACGTGAAATGGGTCTATGCCGTCGGCTTCCTCGTCTGGTCGCTCGCGACCGCCGGGATGGGGATCTTCTCGGGGTTCTGGGTCTTCTTCGCCCTGCGCCTGATGCTGGGGGCGGGCGAGAGCGTCGCCTACCCCGCGACCTCGCGCCTCCTCGCCGCGAACTACAGCGAGGAGCGGCGCGGCTTCGCCAACGCCCTCATCGACGCCGGGACGAAAGTCGGCCCCGCCATCAGCACCCTCCTCGGCGGTCTCGTCGTCGCGCACTACGGCTGGCGAGCGCTCTTCCTCGTCCTCGGGCTCGGCAGCCTCCTCTGGCTCATCCCATGGCTCTGGCTCGTGCCCTCGGAGCGCCGACGCGGCGGGTCCGCAGCCACGGATACCCCCCCTGCGGTGGCTTGGTCCGTCCTGCTGCGGCGGAAGGAAGTCTGGACGACCTCCCTCGGGATGTTCTGCCTCGGCTACGCGTGGTATTTCCTCGTTTCGTGGCTGCCCGCCTACCTCGTCGAGGAGCGCGGCTTCTCGAAGGAGGACATGGCCGTCTTCGGCTCCCTGCCCTTCTGGGCGATGGCCGCGACCTCGCTCGTGGGTGGCTGGTGCTCCGACCGCTGGATCCGGGCGGGCGGAACTCCGACGAAGGTGCGGAAGACCTTTCTCATCGTCGGCTTCCTCCTCTGCGCTGCCTTCATGGTTCCGGCCGCGTCGGTGGGCGACGCCCGTCTCTGCGTCGCCTTCCTCACCGCCGCCTGCGCCGCCCTCGGATTCTACAGCTCGAACGTCTGGTCCGTGACCCAGACCCTCGCGGGCGTCCCGGCGGCGGGACGCTGGACCGGCATCCAGAACTGCGTCGGCAACCTCGGCGGAGTCGTCTCGCCCCTCGTCACGGGCATCATCGTGCAGCGGACCGGATCCTTCGCCCTCGCCTTCACCCTGTCCGCCGCCATGCTCGTGCTCGGCGCCGCGCTCTACGCCTTCCTCCTCGGCCGCGTCGCCCCCGTCGCATGGCCGCAACGCGACGGGGAGCCCGCCTGATTTTTGATTGGTTCGATGGAGAAGATGGCCAAAAATATGAGAACTCCCCCCAATCACGTCGAATGCACAATTGCCATCTTTCCTGTTCGCTATTTTGCCCGAAGCATTGCCTTCTGCGCAGACACGCTTTGACTTCCACTTAATTCCAGCTCCCTTTGTCGTGCCTGATATTGATTTGCTTCCTATCTTGCTTGCACGCCGTGTTCTGACCACCATCCCTGGTGGGGAGCTTCAGAAACTGGCGATTGGATTGATTGAGTGTGGCTACGACCACCCTCAGCTACATGATCTCGCATGGGAGCCCGTCACGACTCGGGCGGAGGCAGAAGGGCAATTCGATATGGCGGCAACTGCTCTTGGCCTGTCTCTACCATCCCGATCGCAGGCTGTCGAGTTATTGGTGCATTACCACGCTTCACAGATTGCTGCTGGCCAGTGCGAACCTGAGGAAGGGTTAGTCCGGATGATGAGGGACGCTTATTGGCCAGAGGTCTCAAAGCACGCTTCCAGCGTTTATGTTGGCGACTCACATGGCATGCACGACTTGATTGGAGCATATTGGAGTTACGATGATCTCCACGATAACCCCGATACCGTTGGATATTCCGGCCTTTACGGAGATGCTGCCATTCATGCATTCGGTGACGAGGTTCGGCGGATAGCAACGGACTGGTTGGCTCGGCATCCATCGCCACCTTGCCTATCGATATGAGGTAAGCGTCAAGCCGAGCACCTCTTGAGGATGGCATCATAAACGTCGTAGCATATGCGCAATGACGTTTATGACCGAAGGAGACGGAGCGAGCGAGATTCTGAAGAG
>DDTJ01000031.1 GCA_002344525.1 Akkermansiaceae bacterium UBA2367 | reverse complement strand
TATCACTATTTACGGATAAGTTCTTATACGGAACAAAAATAACTTTTGTATAATTTTGTTTGTGCTATCCATGAGGATGGCTCGAAAACCGCTCCAATTGGACCGCCCCGACGTGGCGGAGACCGTCGACGAACTCCACCGCGCGGAGCCGCCGGGATGGCGCAAGGACCGGCTCCTGGTCATCAAGCTCGCCGCCCGCGGCGAGCTCACCTCCGCCGCGATCGCCGACCTTGCCGGAGTCTCCGTCTCCCAGGTCTTCACCCTGGTCCGCGCGGTGAGGAAGGGAGGCCTCGAGGCTGTCTGGGAGAAGGGCGGCGGCGGCCGTCCCGAAGGCTGGCGCAAGGGCGTCCCCGAGGAAGTCAGCGCGGAGTTCGAGCGCAGATTGGAAGCCAACGAGTTCACCACCCTGACCGGGGCGCAGCGATGGCTCAAGGAGGAGCATGGCCTCGACCTCCACTACAACCGCATCTGGTACTGGGCAAAAAAGCTCGGTGGAGTGCTCCTGGTGCCGCGCCCGAGCCACTCCGGGAAGGATGACGCGGCCAGCGATGCCTTCCCCGGCCAGTTCGCCGGGAAGCTGCGGGACCTGGACCTTGCCCCGGGAACCCGTGCCAAGGTCTGGGTCATGGACGAGGCCCGCCTCGGGCTGCACACCATCCTGCGCAAAGTCTGGGGCAGGAGGGGGCGGCGCCCAGTGGTGGCCGCGCAGCGCAAATACGAATGGGACTATCTGTATGGCTCGCTGGAGGTGACCGGGGGGGAGGCCCACTTCTGCCATATGGGGCAGGTCAACCTGGACTGCGACGCGAACTACCTCTCGGACCTTGCCTCGCAGGATCCCGGCTGCGTCCACATCCTCGTGCGCGACCAGGCGGGCTTCCATCTCCGGGACGGGGATGGGCGGCTTCCGTCCAATGTGCGCATCGTCGACCTTCCGCCCTACAGCCCGGAGCACAATCCCTGCGAACAGCTCTGGGATCTGGTCAAGGACGAGTTGGGCAACTGCGTCTTCGCGAGCATCGAAGCGTTGCGCGAGGCGCCGCACCCCATCCTGCGCCGTTGGTGGGAGGACTCCCGCCGCGTTCTCGATCTGGTCGGCAGGCCTTGGCTGAGCGTTGAAGCAAACGCTTCGTCCAGAAGTTAATTATTCAAAACTAATTTTGGTTCCGTATTACTCTCCAATGGGAAAGCCCCCGGCTTTGCCGGGGAGACGATCAAGGTTTGACCTATCCGGCAGTCTGCCGTGGTCGGGGAGGGAGCTGCGAAGGATGGACTTGTCGTGAGGCAAGGGTAGGGCCGAGCGGCCCGCTCGGCCAATCGGGCGTCCCCGCGACGTTCGTTCCCCGAGCGGGCCGCTCGGGGCTACCTTCGGACTCCGAAAGAGCGCGTGGTGGGCAGATGGAATGAGCGAGGAAGCATTTTCCGTGGTCGCTTGAGAAACGAGATCACAGGCCGCTTTTAGCGGCGCCAATCCCCAAACCTCCGGTTTTACCGGAGGTATCTGATTCCTGCTCATCCTCCTGCTCGAAAGTCAGGGGTAGGGCGGCCTTGAGTAGGAGTATGAGGATGAGGACGAGCAGGAGGAGGAAGCAAGCTCAAGCAGGCAGTCGCTCGATCTCCGCTCCCAGCCCGATCAGCTTCTCGTCGATGTGCTCGTAGCCGCGGTCGATGTGGTAGACGCGGGAGATCTCCGTGCTGCCCTTGGCGGCGAGGGCGGACAGGACGAGGGCGGCGGAGGCGCGCAGGTCGCTGGCCATCACGGGGGCGGCGCTGAGGCGCTCGACGCCGTGGATCACGGCGGTGCCGTCGGTGACTTCGATGTCGGCTCCCATGCGCTTCATCTCGGCGGCGTGCATGAAGCGCTGGGGGAAGATGGTGTCGCGCACCACGCTGGTGCCGGGAGTGGTGGCGAAGAGGGAGCACATCTGCGCCTGCATGTCGGTGGGGAAGCCGGGATAAGGCTCGGTGGTGATGTTCGCCCCGACCGGTTTGGCGGCCCGGCCCACGGTGAGGGAACTGCCGTTGGCCTCGATCGGGCAGCCGCAGCGGCGCAGCACGTCGGTGACGACGGAGAGGTGCTCGGGATCGACGCGGTTCACGGTGATGCGGTCCTTCGCCGCGATCGCCCCGGCCACGAGGAAGGTCCCGGCCTCGATGCGGTCGGGGATGACGGTGTGCTCCACGCCGCCGAGTTCGGCGACGCCCTCGATCTCGATGCGGGGGGTGCCGGCCCCCCTGATCTTCGCGCCCATGGCGTTGAGGAAGTTCGCGAGATCGACGACCTCCGGCTCGCAAGCGGCTCCGGTGATGACGGTGGTGCCTTTCGCGAGGACGGCGGCCATCATGACGTTGTCGGTGCCGAGGACGGTGGCGCCGTGCTTGCCGCTCATGTCGATCTCGGATCCGCTCAGGCCGTAGCGGGCCTCGAGGTGGACGTTCCCGCCCTCGACTCGGGCCTCGGCCCCGAGCCCTTGGAGCCCGCGCAGGTGCAGGTCGATGGGGCGGTCGCCGATGACGCAACCGCCCGGCAGGGAGACGTCGGCGCGGTTGTGCCGGGCGAGGAGGGGACCCATCACGCAGACCGAGGCGCGCATCTTCCGCACGAGGTCGTAGGGGGCCTCGTGCCCGCGCAGCTTCTCGCAGCGGATCACGACGTTGCCGCTGGCCCGCTCGACCTCGGCCCCGAGGTTTTGCAGGATTTGCAGCATGTAGTTGGTGTCGGAGACGTCGGGAACGCGGCGGATGACGCATTGCTCGCGGGTGAGGAGGGTGGCCGCGAGGATGGGCAGGGAGGCGTTCTTCGAGCCGCTGATGTTGACGCTGCCCGAGAGGGTCTTGCCGCCGTGAACGATGAATTTTTCCATGGGGGAGGGTAGGGGCTGGGAATGGGGAACGGGGGAGTGGCAAGATGGGTTTTCGGCGGTCAACTATCAACTCCCGACTATCAACTAACCAAAAGAATTCGCTCGATTCCGTCGAGATCTTTCCGGATTTCGATGTTTTGAAAGCCTTGCTCTTCGGCGCAGTGGCGGAGGGCGGGGGCTTGGTCGATGCCGAATTCCATGGCGAGGAGGCCGCCGGGGCGGAGGTGGGCGCTGGCGTCGGCGAGGAGGCGCTCCATCAGTTCGGTGCCGCTTTCGCCGCCGTAGAGGGCGAGGGGGGGGTCGCGGAGGACTTCGCGGCTGAGGGCGGTCTCGGCGGAGGCGGGGAGATAGGGCAGGTTCGCGACGATGAGGTCGAAACGCTCCTCCCCGAGCCGCGAAAAAAGGTCGCTCTCGACGAAACGGACGGGGGCGTCGGGCGGGAGGAGGCGGGCGGCGTTTTCACGGGCGAGAGCGAGGGCCTCGGGCGAGAGGTCGGCGAGGACGACGCTCGCGCCGCGATCCGCGAGATGATGGGCGAGGGAGAGGCCGAGCACACCGGAGCCGCAGCCGAGGTCGAGGAGGGAGACGCCCTCGGGCCAAGGGTGCGAACGGAGGAGGAAGGCCAGCTCCTCGGTCTCCGGCCGGGGAACGAGGGCGCGGGCGTCGACGAGGAATTCGAGGTCACAGAACTCGACCGTGCCGAGGAGGTGCTGGAGCGGCTCGCCCTTCCCCCGGCGGACGGTCAGCTCCCGCAAGGTGGCGAGGTCGGCCTCGGAGAGGGGGCGGTCGAAGTCGAGGTAGAGCCGCATCCGGTCGATCTTGAGGGCGTGGCCGAGGAGCCGCTCCATGTTCAGGCGGGCTTCGTCGATCCCGTGCCGCTGGAGGTATTCGGCGCCCTTTTTGAGGGTATCGAGGATCGTGGCCATGCCGGCGGATGCCATCAGAGGCGGAAGCGGCCCGGGGCGAGGCGCGTCTTGAAGATCGAGAAGGGCGGCGCGGTGACGTCCTTGCCGCTGTTGAAGAAAGGGGTGCGGTGGAGCTGGCTGCAAAAGAAATGGAGCTGGCCGTCGGGACCGATGACCAGCCCGCCCGGCCAGGTGATGCGCCCGTCGGTGACGGATTGGAACAGGTTCAGGTAGTTGTCGTCCGGGGAGACGTAGTCGATGAGGCCGTTGCCGATGTCGCCGTAGTAGATGCGCCCCGCGCCGTCGATGACCATGCTGTCGCAGATGGGCTTCGGGGCGACACCGACGACTTGGGTGCTGAGGACGTGGGGGGCGATGTCGCTGCGGGCGAGGAGCTCGGTCTTGATCTTGTAGAGCGAAGTGCCGTTGCGCGGACCGTAGTAGAGCCATTCGCCCTTGCGATCGATAGCGATGGGGCTGACGCCGGAGGAGGGCGTGGCGATGGCCCCGTCCGGCCGTCTCACGGTCACGACCTGGCCGCCGACGATCAGGTCGAGGTCGGGATCCTTCTGTACGGAGCGGTCGCCTTGGAGCACCCGCCGGGTGAGTCCGGTCTCGGTATTCACGACGATGAGGGCGGAGGTGATGCCGTCGGAGGGGTCGGTGATGTAGATGTGGGGCCCCGTCGGATCGAGCACGAGGTTGGTCAGGAAGGAGTTCGGCGCGAGGGCCCCGCTGCCGATGATGAGGGTCTTGTGGTGCTCGTTCCGCTTCGTGTCCCAGGCGATGAGTTTGGAGTCGCTGCCGGAGCGCCACCCGTTGTCGAGTATCCAGACGATGCCGCGCGGGTCGCAGGCGATCCCGATGACGGAGTCGAGGAGGTTGGGGTCGCCCGACCCCGGTGTGTTCATCGCCTCGTTGGGGAAAGGGGTCCACTGGCCGCCGCGGTCCAGCCTCATCACCCGGTATTGCGGCTGGAAGAAGGGATGGCAGGAGATCACGTAGTCGCCCGACGGCAGCACGCACATGCCGCCGGGTCCGGCCGGGGCCTGGGCGGTCTCGACCAGCTCGGTACCGCCTTTCTTGAAGCTGAAGCGGCCCCAGGGGGGCGTCGGCAGTTTCAGGTCCGGCGCGGGGAGGATGCCGGCGAGGAGGAATTGGGCCACGAGGACGAGGGCCAAGGCCGGGACGCGCCGCCGCGTCCGTCCGGGGCGGGGACGGTGCGCTGGGGTGGCTGGGTGGGGCGGGACCGGCATGGCGGAGGGGGAAGCTCCCTATTTTGGGGGAAAACGGGGCTTCGTCAAACGGCGGGGATCACAGGAGCAGTTCGGGATAGGCCCGGCTGGCGAGGTCGAGGCAGAGCCCGTGGACTTCGGCGGAGGTGCCGCAGGCGCGGAGCCGCTCGGTCAACTCGCGGCAGGGGGCCGAGTCCAGCCGGGAGATCGCCCGGCGCATCCGCAGCAATTGGGCACCGCCGACGGAAAGTTCGTCGACACCGAGCCCGATCCAGACAGGGGCGAGGACGAGGTCGCTGGCGACCTCCCCGCAGATGCCGCACCAGATGCCGTGGCGGTGGGCCGCTTCGACGGTCTCGCGGATCATCGAGATCACGGCGGGATGGGTGGGCTGGTAGAGGTGGGCGACGCGGTCGTTGATGCGATCGACGGCGGTGGTGTATTGGATGAGGTCGTTCGACCCGATGCTGAAGAAATCGACCTCGCGGGCGAGGTGGTCGGCGATGAGGACCGCGCTGGGAATCTCGATCATCGCCCCGACCTCGATCTTCTCGTCGAAGGGGACACCCTCGGAGCGCAGCTCCTCCTTGGCGAGTTCGAGCTGGCGTCGCGCGTCGCGCAACTCCTCGAGGGTGGAGAGGAAGGGGAACATCAGGCGGACTTTGCCGTGGGCGCTGGCCCGCAGGATGGCGCGGAGCTGGACACGGAACTCCTCCTCCCGGTCGAGGCTGAGGCGGATGCCGCGCCAGCCGAGGAAGGGGTTGGGCTCGGGCTCCTCGTAGAGCTCGGGGCAGAGTTTGTCCCCACCGACGTCGAGGGTGCGGATGATGGCCCCGTGCGGATGGGTCGCCTCGGCCACCCGGCGGTAGTTCTCGGACTGGGCGGCCTCGTCGCGCGGCTCGCCCCGGCCGAGGTAGAGGAACTCGGTGCGGTAGAGCCCCACGCCCTCGGCCCCCCGGGAGACGATCCCTTCCAGCTCTTCGAGGAACTCGATGTTGGCCGAGAGGATCACCTTGCGGCCGTCGGCGGTGCGGGTCTCCTCGTCGCTCAGCGACTCCAGGTCGGTGAGGACGCTGCGCTCGCGCTCGCGCAGGGTCTCGTATTCCGCCAGGGTGGCGGGCGAGGGATGGAAGATGACGAGGCCGCGGTATCCGTCGATCAGCACGATGTCCCCGACGGAGAAGTCGTCGGGCAGTTCGTGCAGGGCCACCACCGCCGGGATGTTCAGCGAGCGGGCCATGATCGCCGTGTGCGAGGTGGAACTGCCCAGTTCGGTGGCGAAACCGAGGACGCGGCTGCGGTCGAGTCCCACGGTGTCGGAGGGGCTGAGATCGTGGGCGAGCAGGATCTTCGTGTCGGACTGCTGCGGGCGCAGGACCCCGTCGTCGCTCCCCTCCCGACCCTCGTGGCGCAGGTTGCGGAGGAGTCGCTTGGCCACGTCCTCGATGTCCACGGCGCGCTCCCGCAGGTAGGGGTCGTCGATCTTGCGGAGGGACTCGATGTAGCGTCTGGAGACGGTGTAGTAGGCCCAATCGACCGATTTCCGCTGCGTTTCGACGAGGCGCAGGACTTCGTTGAGAATGGACGAGTCCTCGAGGATGAGGAGGTGGGCGTCGAAAATCGTGGTCTCGCCTTCCTCGGACTCCAGCGCCCGCTGGAGCTCCAGGATCTGGTCTCGCGTGGTCGCGAGGGCGGCTTCGAGCCGGGCGGGCTCGGCCTCGGCTTCGTCCTGTTCCAGGATGAGGCGCTCGGGTTCCTCCAGCGCCCTGCCGACGCGTTCGGCGGGCCCGACCGCGATGCCCGGGGACACACCGATCCCGTGCAGACGGGTTTCGGGTTTGGGGGCGGTCGGGATCATGCGGCGGAATGACCTCCTCTAAACGGGCCAAGCCAAGGAAAAATTATGCGTCCTGGCCGGAAACTGGCGCGGTGGCTGGCTCCGGAGAGGGGCCTCATCCCTCGATCTCGAAACCGCTGTTGACGAGGGCGCTGAGCTTTTCCAATGCCTGTTCGGCGTCATCGCCCTCCGCCGAGACGCGGATGACCGAGCCTTGCGCCGCCGCCAGCATCATCAGGCCCATGATGCTCTTTCCGTTGATTTCCTCGTCGTCCTTCTCCACCCAGATGTCGCAGGCGAAGCGGCTGGCGAGTTTCACGAACTTCGCGGCCGGCCTGGCGTGCAGGCCGTCTTGGTTCGGGATGGTGAGTTCGCGCACTGGCATTTCGATTTCGCGGTCGGGAGGGGAGGGGGTCGTCAAAGCAGGGATTTACGTTCGTCGTGCATCCTTTTCAAGAGTTTCTTGTTGAATTCCACGGCGGAGTCGTGCCCCAGCGCCCGCAGCTTTTGGTCCAAGGCGGCCACCTCGATGAGCTGGGCCATGTCACGTCCGGGCGCGACGGGGAGCTGGATGTGCGGTACCGGCAGGCCGAGGATATCCACCGTCATCCCCTCCACCCCGACGCGCTCCATCTCGTTCATCTCGGACTCCTTCTTCAGGGTGATGACGAGGTCGAGGCGTTTCTCGGTGCGCAGCGAGCCGACGCCGAAGAGGGCCGATACGTTGATGATCCCTAGCCCGCGCACCTCCATGTAGCTGCGCCCCAGATCCGGCGAGGTCGCGATCAACTCGCGGTTTTCGAGGTTGCGAAGGCGGACGAGGTCGTCGGCGACGAGGCTGGAGCCGCGCCGCAGCAGCCCCAGCACGGCCTCGCTTTTCCCCGTGCCGCTTTCGCCTTGGAGGAGGATGCCGATGCCCATCACGTCGATCATGCAGCCGTGCCGCGAAGTCGTCGGGGCGAACTCCCAGTCGAGCCGCACCGTCGCGGCGTTGATGTAGTTCATCGTCACCATCTCGGTCTGGAAGACGGAGACGTCGGCCTCGGCCGCGATCTTCAGGAGCGAGTCGGGGAGGTTCTGCCCCCGGCTCACCACGATGCAGGGGATGCGGTGGCGGCAGAGGTCGGCGAAGCGTTTCTCGGCGTTTTCCTTGCTGAGATGGCGCAGGTAGGAGCGCTCCGCCTGCCCGATCACCTGGATGCGGTGGAGGGCGAAGTATTTGTAGAAGCCCGAGAGGGCGAGTCCGGGCCGGTTGATGGTCGGCTCGAGGATCTCGCGGTTGAAACCGGCGTTGGTGCCGGCCAGCTCCATCGACAGGCTCTTGTGGTGGCGCTTGAAGAAGTCCCCGACCTTGATCGAGGCGGGCTGGTTGACGATGGGGGGGCGGGGCATGGTCGCCGCCACTATCCGCCACGGCGCGGGGCGATGCGAATGGAAATCCGAAGTTAGGAGTTCGGATTTCCATTAAAGGATTGNNTGAAAACCCGTACAAGCCAACCAATAGCCAGGCCCGTGCCATGCTATTCCAAAAAAAGGTTCTTTTCACGCTTCTCGGCTACAACCCCCGCTTTTTCGGGCTACTTGAAGCCTTCTTCCGGACCGGCGCATTGCACCTGTTGTCGGCCCGGCTCCCGACTCCCCCTCGCCCTACTTCTTCCGCAGGATAACTCGCCTACTCCATGTAACACACCAGCAACTTGCCCACCTCGTACTGCTTGTCCCTGCTCACCGCCTCCCCCCGGCCAATGTGCGCAAAAGGCTTGGGCCGAGGTTCCGGCACGACTCCGGTAGATGTGCGACGTGAAAAGCTCTGTCACCAACTTCTTGGACCATCCACATGTCCCTGTCAAGCCAGATGCCCCAGACCGATCCAACAGGGTTGACTTGCCGAACCAACCCCGTCCGATGAGCCCTTCCACCTTCACCGCCATGGGCAACCCCGCCGTCTACTCCGGCATCTGCCAGGGGTCTCGGCAGGCGTGGTCCTCCCAGTGGTTCGAGCGCGGGCACCACGCCGTCTTCAACCCCGGGACCAGCAAGCCCCTGGCCGTCTCGCTGTGGTTCAACCCCTACTCCGGCGGGACGGTCTTCAGCAAGGTCGGGGAGTGCGAGTTGAGCCTTGAATCGTCCGGCAAGGTGGTGCTGCGCGTGGCCACCAACACCGGAGGGGGGAGCTGGGACAAGGTGGTGGAGGCGTCCCCGGCCTCCAGCTCGCTTTCCTCCTCGTCCTGGAGCCACGTCCTGTTCTGGATCGTGCCCGGGGTGGAGATCGGGGTCTGCCTGGACGGGGGCGCGCCCGATACCGAGCCCCTCTCGCCCGGCCAGGCGGCGCGAGTCGTGGGCGGGGAGGTGCGTATCGGCTACCCCCCTCCGCCGCCGTCCTCCTCCCATTATTCCTCCTGGTACCACTCCTCCTCCTACCCCCCGGGCAGTTGGCTGATGGCGCCCGCGATGCTGTCGGAGCCTCTGCCGTACATGGGCCTGGTGGACGAGATCGCGGTGTTCAACGCCGTGCTTGACAGCGGGTGGCGGGCGATGCTCTGGAACGGTGGCTACGGGAACTTCTGGCACGCCGGCAGCCAGACCTGGGGGGCGTGCGGATGGTGGTCCTCGTCCTGGAACTACTCATCGAGCTGGCACTACCCCAGCAGCCACCATTCGAGCAGTTGGCACTACCCGAGCAGTTGGCCGATGCGGGCGGGCGGGGAGCGGCCCGTGGCCAAGTCCGCCGCCAAGCCTGTGACTGCGGAGCTGTTGGAGCGGTCGCTTTCCGAGGCCCCAGAGCAGGTGCTGTGCCAGTATGTCTGGGGGGCGAGGTCAGGTCACCGCGACGAGTTGATCCTGCGGGACCGTGATGCTACCGGTGGAGGTGTGCTCGACGAGCGCCTCTATTGCGTGATGGACTACTTCGACCCGGTGGCGGTGGTGGACGCGGAGGGCGGGGTGGTGGAGCGCTACGGCTGGACGGCCTTCGGACGGCGGGAGGTGATGGGGCCGGACTGGTCGCCCCGCGCCGGAAGCGAGTTCGGGTGGAGCTTCGGCTTCCACGGGCAGTTCCTCGACGTGGAGACGGGGTATTACAACTACGGCTATCGCTACTACGTGCCTTGGCTGGGGCGGTGGCCGAACAGGGATCCGATCGGGGAGGAGGGCGGAGTTAACCTGTATGGCTATACTGACAATGGAGGAGTAAATAAGCTCGATTATCTCGGGAAGTTTGTCGCCGCAGATGAAGATTCGAGAAATTATTGTGCAGCTCAGCTTGTCGGAAGATTCAATCTGGTGTATTACTTCAATCACCCAGATAGCGATCCTGGAGTCCAGGCAATTAGACAGGATCTTGTTAGCCAATTTGGCGATCCCGGTGGAGAACTATGGGCCCGAGGCGTATGGGAATGTGCTCGAACATCGTTTATGAGGGAATCTCTCTGTCCTGATTTTGAATGCATTTGGGGGGCTGTTGTTAATTTTGCAATAGGGGTGGGTAAAGGTGAATTGGAATCCGCAACAGCCATGTCAATTATTGATAGATATTGGAATGTCTTCGTTAGAAGCCATCTCATAAATACCGC
>DDTJ01000088.1 GCA_002344525.1 Akkermansiaceae bacterium UBA2367 | reverse complement strand
ACGGGGTTCGGAGGGGAGTCCGGGGGGTTCTATACGTTGGCTGATTGGGAGCAGCGCGGAGGCCCGCCGCTGGCTGGGGCGGGATCTCCCGACGCGCCGAAGGTGCTGCTGTGGGGCGACAGCCACGCGGGGGCGGTGATGCCCGTGCTCGACGACTTGGGGAAGGAGTTCGGCGTCACCGTCTATGTGGCATGGATTCAAGGCACCCCCCCGATCATCGGCACATGGCCAAGCAAATCGACCCGAAACGAGACGGAGCGTCGGGAAGACGAACGGCGCGTGCTGGACCTGCTGGAAAGCACCCGCTTTGACGCGGTGTTGTGCATTGCCAGGTGGCCTATCTATGTTCAGGGCGCTCCGAACGGGCAGCAGACCAAGACCTATCATTTGCTAACCGAAGCCGGTTCCCGAAATTCCAAGACCCCGGACCAAGCGGCCCGCCTGTTTCTGGAGCATTTTCCGGCCACCATCTCGCGCCTCGAAAGCCGGGGAGCCAAGGTCTATGTGATGCAAGACGTGGGCGAACAACCTTTTCATGTTCCGTTAATGGTCATCCAAGCTTCAAGAAGGCGGGTGGACGTCAACGATTGGGCTCTGACCCTCGACGAGCACCGCAAGAGGAGCGTCAAGGTTACGAAGCTGCTGGAGCGTGCGGTCGATGGGACTGGCGCGGTCCTGCTGGACCCCATGCCCCTGTTCACGGACGAAAGGGGCGTCTACCTGATGGCGAAGGACGGCGAAGCTCTCTACGTAGACCGGGATCACCTGTCGCCTGCCGGAGCCCGGCAGTTGAGGCCGCTGCTGGAGCCGGTCTTCCGGGAAGCGGTCGAGCGGGGCCAGAGCGATTGATACGAGTGAGTTTCCCACGAAAAAGGGCGGCTGGACACACTCCTCATTCTGCGGGCGGCAGATCGAGATGCCCAATGCGGAGGGGTGCCAATCCCCCCTCACCCCGCCGCCAGTTTCGCGGCGAGCCGCACCGCCTCGACGAGGCTGCTCCCTTTCGCCTTCCCTTGCCAGGCGATGTCGCAGGCGGTGCCGTGGTCGACGCTGGTGCGGATGATGGGAAGGCCGAGGGTCGTGTTCACCGCCGTGTCGAAGGCGAGGGCCTTCAAGGGGATGTGGCCCTGGTCGTGATACATGCAGATGAAGGCGTCGGTGGAGTGCCGCTTCGCGGGGAGGAAGGCGGTGTCGGGCGGCAAGGGGCCCTCGACATCGAACCCGGCGGCGCGGGCGGCTTCGATCGCGGGGAGGATGATGCGCTCCTCCTCGAGATTGCCGAAGAGGCCGTGCTCCCCCGCGTGGGGGTTGAGGCCGAGGACGGCGAGCTTCGGCTCCGTCCCGCGGATGCGCCGCATCGCTTCGGCGGTGAGTTCGATGACGTCGAGGATGCGCTCCCGCGTGAGGAGGCCGGGCACCTCGTGGTAGCCGACATGCACGGTGACGAAGCTGGCCCGCACCTCGTCGCTGTATTGGAACATGCAGGCACGATCCGCCCCGGTTTTCTCGGCGAAGATCTCGGTGTGGCCGGGATGGAGGATGCCGGCGGCGCGGAGCGCCTCCTTGTGGATCGGGGCGGTGGCCACGGCGGCGACCGATCCGGCGAGGGCGTGCTCGATGCCGACCTCGATGAAGTGGTAGGCCGCCGCGCCAGTCTCCGCGCCGACGACCCCTGGCGTGAAATTCGTGTCGTCGAACCCCGGCAGATCGAGCACGGCGGGGGTGTCGAGGGAGGCCCGAGCTTCGGGCCATTGGGTTTCGGTCAGGATGCGCTCCGGCGCGGGGAGCCCGGTCGCCTCGGCACAGCGGGCGAGGACGGCGGCGTCGCCGAAGACGACGGGCAGGGCGAAGCCCCGCACCTCCGGGTTCGCGAGGAGTTGCAGGCAGACCTCGGGACCGATCCCGGCGGGGTCGCCCATGGTCACAGCGATGAGAGGGAGGGACATGGACTTTCTGTGTTCGGATTTCGGGCTTCGGATTTCGAATTTCACCCGCCCCACTGTAACCGATATGGGCTAAAATCGATCTACGATCCGTGATGCGTGCTTCTTTCCTCCTCCCGTTCGTGTGCCTCGGTGGATTCCTCCTCGCCGAAGAGGTCACTCCCACCTTGACCCTCCGCTACGAACCCGTCGATGCGACGCGTGGCCGAACCGTTCCGGTGAAGGTCTATCTGCGCCCTGGGAAGAACCCGCAGCCTGTCGTGATCTTCTCCCATGGTCTCGGCGGTTCGCGCGAGAACAGCCCCTATCTCGGCGAGCACTGGGCGGCGAAAGGCTACGTCGCCGTCTTCGTGCAGCATCCCGGCAGTGACGAGTCGGTCTGGAAGGAGACCGAGGGCGCGGGGCGCTTCGCCGCCCTGAAAGCCGCCGCGAGCCTGAAATCCTTCGCCGACCGCGTCGGCGACATCCCTTTCGTCCTCGACCGCCTCGAGGAATGGAACGCCGCCGAGGGCCACGACTTGAAGGGCTGTCTCGACCTTGAGCACATCGGCCTCTGTGGCCACAGCTTCGGAGCGGTCACGACCCAGGCGATGATGGGGCAGCGCTTCCGCCTCGACCGCAGCTTCGCCGACCCACGTCTTGACGCCTTTTTTCTCATGAGCCCCTCGGCCTCGCGGACGATCCCCTCGGCGGAGGCCTTCGGCCACATCGCCGCGCCCGTGCTCTGCATGACCGGGACCAAGGACGGCAGCCCGATCCGGCCCGACGAGACGCCCGAAACGCGCCTCGAAACCTACGCCAGCCTGCCCGCCGAGGACAAATACCAACTCGTCTTCGAAGGCGGCGGCCATTTCGCCTTCTCCGACACCGGCTTTTTCGACGAGCAGCGCCAGCCGCACCACCATGCCGCGATCCAATTGCTCTCGACCCGTTTCTGGGACGCCTACTTGAAAGGCGACGAAGCCGCGAAGGCTTGGCTGCGATCCGAACAGCCGCGCGCCGGGGCGAAGCTGCTCGAAAAGGACCGCTGGGAGTGGAAATGATCCGGGCCGAGGACGCGAACGCGGCACGTTGAAGCCCTCGCGGACGGGGCGAGATTTCCTCCGCCCATGACTCGCCTTCCCCTCGTGCTCCTCCTCCCCTTCCTGACGTCCGCCGCCGATTGGCCGAACTGGCGCGGCCCGGAGCACGACGGCCTCTCGCCGGAAGCGATCCCGGCGGAGCTGCCCGCCGCCTTGCCCGTCCGCTGGACCGCGCAGGTGGGCATCGGCTTCGGCGGTGTCTCCGTCGTCGGGGAGAGGGTTCTCGTCTCGGGCAACCGGACCCTGTCAGGTGCGGAGACTGACACGGTCTGGTGTCTCTCGGCGGAGACCGGAGAGGTGCTCTGGCGGCATTCCTTCCCCTGCGCCCTCGATCCGCTCTACTACGAGGGCGGCCCCGGCGCGACGCCGACGGCGCACGAGGGATCGGTCTACGTCCTCAGCAAGAAAGGCCACGCCCTGCGCCTCGACCTCCACGACGGCAGGGTTGTGTGGAGCCGCGACCTTGTCGCCGAGCACGGGGTCGCCCTGCCCGAATGGAGTTTCGCGTCCTCGCCCTTCATCGACGGCGAGCGCGTCCTCCTCAACGTGGGACGCGGTGGCATCGCCCTCGACAAGGAGACTGGCAGGACGCTCTGGCTGCCATCGACAGAGACCTCGGGCTACGCCACCGTCGTCCCCTACGAGGCGGGCGGGCCGGGGGCGAATCGCCTCCTGCTCTCCGCGAAGGGCCTCCTCGCCTTCGACGCCGCCACGGGCGAAGCGGCGTGGGAGCTGCCGTGGCGGTCGAGCCGCGACGTCAACGCCGCCGATCCTCTCGTGATCGGGAAAGGCATCCTCGTCTCCTCGTCGACGGGCTCCGTCCTGATCGAGCCCGGTTCTGGAGGGGAACCCGCGAAGGTATGGGAGCAGAGGGATATGAAGTGGTATTTCAACCCCGGCGTCCTCGTCGACGGCCATGTCTACTCCCTCCACGGAACGACGCACCGCCCCACCGAGCTGATGTGCCTCGACGCCTCCACCGGGAGGATCGTTTGGAGCGAACCCGGCTTTGGCAGCGGTGGCCTCGTCGCGGCGGGGAATACGGTGGTCGTTTTCGACCAAGGGGACCTCATCCTCTTCGAAGCCGACCCTGCCGGATACCGACCACGCCATCGGCAGAGAATCCTCGAGGGCAAATGCTGGACCGCGCCAACCCTTGCCAACGGTCGTGTCTATGTTCGCAACGCTGCCGGGGATCTCGCCTGCGTCGAGATGGTGGGAGCTCCCAACGAAGCTCAATAATCCGCCCCCTCCAAACTCGCGACGACGCTGGCGAGCCACTGCTCCAGTTCGGCGGAGAGGTCGGCGAGGACTTCGGGATGCTCCTTCGACAGGTCGCGGCGCTCGCGCGGGTCGGTGGCGAGGTTGTAGAGCGACCAGCGCGCGCCCTCTCCCGGGACTAAGGAGAGGCGGTGCAGCTTCCAGTCGCCCGAGATCCAAGCGGAGTGGCCGATGTAGCCGTTTCCGAGAATCCTCCGCTTGGGAGTTTTCTCGACGCGGCGGGTGACGCGCTCGACCTTGGCCACGCTCCAATTCTCGTCGACGGGGATTACTTTGCCGATGAGGCCGGCGGGATTGGTGAAATGTCCCGGCACCGCCGCGTTCCAGAACCCCAGCGGCGCGGGGCGCTGGTCCATCTCCCCGCGAAAGAGGGGGGCGAGGCTGATGCCATCGAGGACGCGTCCGGGCGCGCCCGGCACCCCGACCAGCTCCAGCACCGTGGGCAGGATGTCGACCGTGCCGCAGCGCACTGGCGAGGACTTGCCCGCGGGGATGCCGGCGGGCCATTCGACGAAGGCAGGGACGCGCAGCCCGCCCTCGTAGAGCAGGTGCTTGCCCCCGCGCGAGTCGCCCGTGTCGCCGACGGGGGTGGCCCCGTTGTCGCTGCAGAACCAGACGAGGGTGTCGTCGCGCAAGCCCAGCTCCGCGAGCCCGTCGCGGAGGCGTCCGAAGGCGCAGTCGAGCCCGGTGATCTCGCCGAAATATTCGCGCTCCCTCTTCGAGCGTCCTTGATAGAGGGCGGAGAGTTCGGGGGCGGCGATGTGTGGCAAATGGGGCGCGCCGAACCAGACTGCGGCGAAAAGCGGCGCCTCGCCCGAGGCATTCTGGCGGATCCAATCGAGGGCGAGCTCGGCGACGACCATGCTGCCTTCGCCGTGGAATTTCGTCTCCTTCCCCTCGTCGCTCAATTTGGGGTTGAGGTCGAAGAAGTTCTCGGCGCTGACCCAGTGGTCGAAGCCCTTCGCCCCCGGGCTCACCGGGCTGCCGGACCGGACCGGGCCGAGGTGCCATTTTCCGAAATGCGCCGTCGCGTAGCCCGCGCCCTTCAGGAGCTCGGCGAGGGTGGTCTCCTGCGGGCGGAGGGCGTGCCCCCAACTGAAGACGCCCATGCGGTTCGGATGCCGCCCGGTGAGGACGCTCGCCCGCGTTGGCGAGCAGGAGGGCGCGGCGGAGTAGAAGCAGTCGAGCCGCAGGCCCGAGGCGGCGGCGGCGTCGAGATGCGGGGTCTGGAGGTGGGGATGCCCGTTGTAGCCCACGTCGCCCCAGCCTTGGTCGTCGGACATGACGAGGAGGATGTTCGGCCGCCTCGGCGGGGCGGCCTTGCCTTTCGCCTTGGCTCCCTTGCCCGTCTCGGCCGCGGCGGCGAGCATGGGGAGGAGCAGGCTGGCGGCGAGGAGGGATCGCATGGGGAGGAGTCGCGTGGGGGGCGGAAGTCGTGATCCGTGAACGATTGGCAAAGGGGAAGCATTTGCCCAAAATCCCCTGTCGCAAGCGAAAGATGCAGGGCTGGGGAGATCGGCGGCGGGACAGGGCTGCGGTGTCTTGTGCAACCACGGGGATGCCTTGACCTTTTCCCCTCCGCCTTCTACCTTTCACGACGAACGCTTCGCGCTTGCCCCTATGCAACTGCTCATCGAACTTCCGTCCCGGGACGAGCAGATCGCCTTCAACCGGAGGCGCTGGGCTGAGATCGTCCGCGATCCGGCCCTCGTCGACCTGCCCGGCAAGGTGGAATGCAATGCCTTTGGAAACGTCATCATGATGCCACCCGCCGCCGGTGAACACAGCCACCGGACCATGAAAATCCAAGTCGCGTTGCTCTCCCGTCTCGGAGGCCTCGCCTTGCCCGAATGTCCCATCTCCACCATCGACGGGGTCCGCGCCGCCGATGTGGGCTGGTATTCCGAGGAGCGCTTCGAGCGCGTCCGCGGCCAGATCGCCTTCGAGATCGCGCCCGAGATCTGCGTCGAGGTGCTGTCCCCGGACAACACGGAGCGTGAAATGATCGCGAAACGAAATCTCTACCTCGAAGCCGGGGCCCTCGAAGTCTGGCTCTGCGGGAAGAACGGGAAGATGCGCTTTTTCAACCTCTCCGGCGAACAGGATGCTTCGGCGATCTGCCCGGAGTTCCCTGCGGACATTTGAAGGGAGCGCGGGCGAAAAACCGGCTCTTCTGGAAACATGTCTTTCCCCGACCCCCGGCGGAGAGGGGGCGGAGGGACAAAGGGATTTCCAGCAATCACTCCAAGGCTGCGCGGGCGATCTCGACCCAGTCGGAGTGAGTGGCCTTGTGCTTTTGAAAGGCGGCGTATTCGGCTTCGTCGATCTGGCCGTCGCGGTTCTGGTCGATGAAGGGGAAAACCCATGCCCAGTCCGGCTTGCCGTCGGCCCATTCCTTTTGCGACACCCGCTTGTCTCCGTCCCGGTCGGCTGCGCCGCGAAGGCTGGAAAAGCTGAACGGATCGCCGGTGCTTCGACCTTCGTTTCGACGCGATGCGGGGGCTTCCGCCTTGTCCCGTTCCGGGTCCCAGCTGAGCTTCTGCCCGGCTGCCAGAAGCGCTTGTTGGAACACGGTCCGGTCGATGCGCTGCACGCTGGCTCCTTGGTCGATGGCGTGGCTGGCGGCGATGCCGGCGGATTCGCCGCACATCATGAAAACGGGCTCCATCCTCGCCGAGGCGTAGCCGAGATGGGTGGCGGAGAAGCAGACCGGAACGATGAGGTTGGTAGCCTCCTCCTCCACGGGAACGATGGCGTCGTAGGGGATAGGGTAGGGGACGTTGGTGGGACCCTTGGCTCCGCCGACGAACATGTTGCCCTCGATGGAGACGTGGGGCTGCCCGTCCTTTTCCAACCAGATGCGGCGCGAGGGGTAGGTGTCGATGCCGTATTGGGCGAGGGCCACGGGATCTTTGGACTGGGTCCGGTTGTAGACGTCGTGGGCGGTGATGGTGTAGGCGGCCTTGAGGCGGCGGGCCACGCGGATGTAGAGCTGGTGGGGCCATCCCTGCGTGTCGGGGTGGGCGCGGCGGTCCAGTCCGAGGGCGGCGACCTCCTCGCGGTAGTCGGCGGGGACGCGCCCATCGGTGCTCATGAAGCGGTGCAGGCCCTGGAGGTAGCGCTGGTGTTCCTTCCAGACGGCAGCTTTTTCGGCTTGGTCTCCGGCGGCATAGCGTTGGCTGATGCCGAGCGGGGACATGGAGAAGAGGGTTTCCCGCTGGTAGTTCCACTCGCCCGCGTTCATCCAGCCGGGAAAGATGCCGACGAGATGCTTGCGGACCATCGCCGGATTGGCGCGGTGGGTGGCGGTGAGGTGCTCGATGTAGCGGCCGACCAGTTCATAGTGAGCGGGGTCGTAATCGTCGTCGATCCCGAAGGGGACGCGGTGCTCGGGATCGCTGGTGGTGTAGTAGCGGTAGTTGTAGGCTTGGGTGTAGTGGTCGCCGTCGCCGGGCTCGCCGTGGTTGTGCTCCACCATAGGCAGCAGGCCGCTGTCGCGATCACCGGGAACGACGAAGGGATCGATGGGGTAAGGGCTCAGGGGCGGCTGCACTCCGGCGACTTCTTCGCCGTATTCGTCGTGCGCCTCGCGGCCGGTGCGGTAGGAGACTCCGGCGGCGGCCATCAGATCGCCTTCGTAGCTGGCGTCGATGAAAATCTTGGCGCTGACCCGCAGTTGGTCGGTGCGCGTGGCCTTGGCGGGAGGGCATCCGGTGTCGTCGAAGGGGGCGAAATCGAAGGACGCGGTGGCGAGGGAGGCGCCGTCCTTTTCCGTTTTTCCGATGCGGTGGTCGTAGTGGACGGCGATGCCGTGCTCCTGGATCAGCCGCTCGAACTTCTTGCGGATGTCACCGGGATTGTAGGAGCGGTAGTTTCTGTCGTTCAGCGGCTGGGCACCGTCCTCCAGCGTTTCGATCAAGGCGCGGGTCATCCCGCCAGTGGCGTTGATGTTGGGGCAGTCGTCCAGAGGTTTCAACCCGGCTCCCAGCATGCCGCCGACCCAGCGTCCCGGTTCGACGATGAGGACGGTCTTGCCCTCTCTCTTCGCTGAGATGGCGGTGAGGATGCCGGAGGGTGTGGCCGTGTAGACGCAGACATCGACGGTGTTCTCGACTGGCGGCATCGGGTTAGCACGCAGTCCAGCAGGCAGGAGCAGGGCGAAGGCGGCAGCGAGGATCTGGGGTTTCATGGAGGCGACTGGACAGGGTCAAATGCGCGACCGGACCCTGTTGGGAGACCTTGCCTCAAGGTGGAGGGAGGTCCATTCACGCCATTGCGGGGAGCGGGGAATCTTTGAAGATGCCAAGACCAAAACCCTGACGGACATTGGCCGATGAAACGACGAGATGCCCTGCCGCTGACTCTCCTCGGGCTGGCCTCCTTGCCCGGCTGCGATTTCCGGCAGTCGCCCGCCGACCGGGCGGACGCGCCTTCCTTGCTGGAGGGAGCGGACTTGCCAGCAGTCCGCGTCGGCGCGGAGAGGCAGATCCGCGTGGTCACTGGGCTGCGTCCGTTCCGTCCCTCGGGTTTCGTGGTGAAGCGGGAGCAATGGGAGGGAAAGACGGTGATCCACAACTACGGCCATGGCGGCGGGGGCTTCACCTTGTCGTGGGGCTCCTCGCATCTGACCATCGGACTCGCCGATGCGGTGGCCGGGAAGGCCTGCGCCGTCATCGGGGGCGGCGTCATGGGCCTGAGCGTGGCGCATCTCCTGCTGGCGAGGGGCGCGTCGGTGACTCTCTACACCCGCGACCTGCCGCCTCAGACGACCTCCAACATCGCGGGCGCGCAATGCTGACTCCTTCCTGTCGCGGGCCACAATGCGGCGTGATGGAAGTCCGCTTGAGCCATCGAACCCCGGTCGCGGCGCGAGCCTTCCTCGCGGCAGCGCTTGCCCTTGCCCCGGTCTTCGCGGCGGGGGAGGGGCATCCTTCCAAAACGCGGGGCTGGGAGACGCTGCCCGGTATGCCCACGGCGAGGTCCGAGATCGCCTGTGCGGTGGTCGATGAGAAAGTCTACGGCGTTGGCG
The DNA here is from genome assembly GCA_002344525.1 of Akkermansiaceae bacterium UBA2367. GTDB lineage: Bacteria > Verrucomicrobiota > Verrucomicrobiia > Verrucomicrobiales > DEV007 > Arctic95D-9. The sequence continues at coordinate 105,967 of DDTJ01000088.1, read as the reverse complement.
GCATCGGGCTGGACGGGTCGAAGCGCGCCTTCGAGGCCCTCGACCTCCGCACCGGGCGCTGGGAGAGGCTCGCGCCCCTGCCGACGAAATTGAACCATTCCGGCGTCGCCGCCTGGCAAGGGGTCGTCTATGTCTCGGGAGGATTCCTCGACCTGAGGCAGAAGCACTTCTCCTCATCGCTCCACGCCTACGACACCCGCACCGGCGAGTGGCGGGAGCTCGGCCCCATGCCCGCCCCGCGCCACAAGCATTTCATGATCGCGCGGGACGGCTGGCTGCACCTCTTCGGCGGGCTTGGCTTGCGCGAGACCTGGTCCTGCCGCATCGCCACGGGGGAATGGCGCACCGACCGCATCGCCCCGATCCCGGAGCAGCGCGACCACATCACGGTGCTGCAGGACGCCTCCTCCCTCTACATCGTCGGCGGGAGGAGAGACCGCAGCGCCCAGGCCGCCTGCTGGCGCTACGATTTCCGCAAGGGGCGGTGGAGCGTCTTCACCGAGCTGCCCCTCGCCCGGTCCGCGCCGACGGCGGTGCTCCATCGCGGCCGCATCCATGTGGTCGGCGGAGAGGATGTCGAAACGCAGGAGACCTTCCGCCGGCACGACATCCTCGATCTAGCGACGGGGAGATGGTCGGCGGGCGAACCCCTCCCGAGGCCCCGCCACGGGATGGCCTCCTGCAAGGTCGGGGATCGCTGGATCGTCATCGGCGGCGGGAGGAGGGCCGAGGTCGGGACGGTGTTCACCGCGACCCGGGCGACGGAGGCGATGCGCCTGGGCGGCGGACGGTGAACGGCGGGGAGGAAGCCAGCGCCGTCTGCCCTTGCCAGCGCCCCCGTTTCGTCGTATCGGCAGCCATGCCGGAACGCGGTCCCTTCCTCCAGTCCAGCCTTTTCAAGCTCCTCGTCTTCCTCCTCGGGACGATGCTCCTCGGCGCCCTCCTCGCCCCGCCGCTCCATTTCGTCGGCAAGCACGTCGCGGCCGAGGGCTGGCTTGAGGGCGGCTGGTTCCACGAGCTGCACCGCTCCTTGGCGAAGGCGGGATTCTCCCGCTACTTCAACCGCGCCCTCCTCCTCGCGGGCGCGATCCTGCTCTGGCCCACCCTGCGCTGGCTCAACGCGGGGAAGCCGCAGCCCCCTCGCGAGGGGACGCGCGGGGAGCGACTCCTGCGGCAGTTCCAGCTTTCGCCGAACCCATGGTGGTGGGGCCACCTCCTCGCCGGGTTCGCGCTCGCGGCGGGGACGCTGCTGCTGCTGGGCGGGTTCTACGTCGGGCGGGGCTGGTACGAGATCCACGACACGGGCAAGCCTCTCCTTGGCATCCTCCTCGGCGCCCTCGGCACCGGTCTCGCCGTCGCCTTGCTGGAGGAGTTCGTCTTCCGCGGCGCCCTGCAATCGCTCGCCGCGAAACTGCTGCGTCCCCGCGCCCTCTTCCTCGCCCTCGCCGCCTTCTTCGCCGTGGTCCATTTCTTCAACCCGCCCCACGGTCTGGAGGCCGGGACGGTCACGGCGACGACGGGCCTGTGGATGGTCGGCCAGATTTTCGCCCACTTTTTCTCGCAGTTCGCCAACCCCTCCTTCCTCCTCGCCGAGTTCGCCGTGCTCTTCGCCATCGGGCTGGTCCTCGGCTACACGAGGATGAAGACGGGCTCGCTCTGGCTCGGGATCGGCCTGCACGCGGGCTGGGTCTTCGGTGTGAAGACGCTCAGCCCCCTCGCCACGCGGGCCTTCGAGCCGGGGGCGATGATGCCTTGGCTGGGCGAGACCCTGCGGGTCGGGGCGGTCTCCTGCCTCGTTGTCCTCCTCACCGGGTTCGTCCTCTGGCTCTGGTTGCGGAAGCGATACGGCGATCCCTTTTCGGAGAAGGCGGAAAAACCATGACCCCCTCCCTCGCCCGCGTCCGCCAAGCCCTGCTCGGCTGGGTCTACCCGCCAGCCTGCGCCGCCTGCGACCGGCCCCTCGACGCCGCCCGCCAACTGGAGCGACCCTTCCTCTGCGAACCCTGCGAGGCCACCCTCGTCCCCGTCGGCGAACTCTACTGCACCGTGTGCGGCCAAGGCTTCGACGGGGTCTCCTCCCTCGCCTTCCGCTGCGCCAACTGCGGCGACCGCGAACTGGCCATCGACTTCGCCGTCAGCGCCTGGCGCGGGGCCGGGGCGGGCAGCGGCCTTATCCACCGTTTCAAATATGGGAAGGAACGGCACCTCGCCCGCCTCCTCGGCATTCTCCTCGACGAGGTCTGGCGCGATGAGCGCCTCCGCGAGGGCGGCCCCTGGTGGGTCGCGCCCGTGCCCCTGCATCCCCGCCGCCGCCGCGAGCGGGGCTTCAACCAAAGCCACGAACTCGCCCGCGAACTTGTCCGCCGCGCCCCCGCCGGGATCGAGCTGCGCCTGCGCCCCCTCCTCCGCCGCGTCCGCGCGACGGTGCGGCAGGCCCGCCTCGACCGGCGCGAGCGCCTCGTCAACCTCGCCGGAGCCTACGCTCCCGCCCGCCGCCTCCCCGAAACCCCGCCCGGCGGGGCCAGAATCCTCCTCGTCGACGACGTCATCACCACCGGCACGACCGTCTCGGAATGCGCCGCCGTCCTGCGCGAACACTTCGACATCGACCGGATCGCCGCCGTCTCGGTCCTGCGGGGGTGAGGACATGCGCGATGGAAAATCGGTTGTGAACCCCGGCGGAACCGCTATCCTTGAGCATTCCGAGGCCCGTTCGCGGGAAACACAGACACCGACCCTCCCCATTCCTATCGCATGGGCATTTTCAAAAAACGCTCCATCAAATCGCTGGGCAAGAAGAAGTCCGACATGCCCGAAGGGCTGTGGAACAAGTGCCCCTCTTGCGGCGCGATCATCGACGAGATTACGCTGAAGCAGCGCCACCGCGTCTGCACCAAGTGCGACCACCATTTCACCCTCACCTCGCAGGAGCGCGTCGCCATGCTCCTCGACGCCGACTCCTTCGAGGAGCTGGACCCCACTTTGGAATCCACCGACGCCCTCGGCTTCAGAGGCTACACCGACAAGGTCAAGCTCTACCAGAAGAAGACCGGGCTGAAGGACGCCGTCCTCACCGGGCGTGGCTCCATCCTCGGCCATCCCGTCACCATCGGGGTGATGGATTTCCGCTTCCTCGGCGCGAGCATGGGCTCCGCCGCCGGGGAGAAGCTCACTCGCGCCATCGAGGTCGCGACCGAGGAGCGCCGTGCCGCCATCATCGTCTGCTCCTCCGGCGGCGCCCGCATGCACGAGGGCATCCTCAGCCTCATGCAGATGGCCAAGACGAGCGGGGCACTTGCCCGCCACCACGCCGCCGGGCTGCCCTACTTCGCCATCCTCACCCACCCGACGACCGGGGGCGTCACCGCGAGCTTCGCCACCCTCGGCGACGTCATCATGGCCGAGCCGAACTGCATGATCGGCTTCGCCGGGCCCCGCGTCATCAAGGAGACGACCCACCAGAACCTGCCCCCCGGCTTCCAGACCGCCGAGTTCCTCCTCGAACACGGCCTCGTCGACATGATCGTGCCCCGCACCGTCATGCGCGAGCGTGTCGGCGCGCTGCTGGGCTACATGCTCCCGGTGCGGAAGACGGCGTGAGGAGGAGTTACCTCTTCCCGCCGAACAGGCTCTTCAACCCCTTCTTCTCCTTCCCCTTCGCCGGGAAGACTTCGGCGAGGGTTTTTACGAGAGCATGGGCGATCAGATCCTGGTAGTCCGGCCGCTGCGCCAGCAACTCCTCCTCGCGGTGGATGATGACCCCGCATTCCAGCAGGATCGCGGGGATCGTCGCCGATTTCAGCACGACGAGGTCCGAGAACTCGTAAACCCCCGTCTTCTCGTCGAGCAGGGGGCGGTTCTCCCCTTGGATCGGCTCGGCGTGGTGCAGGGTGGGGCGCAGGCCCGATCCATGGAGCGCCGCGCCGACACGCAGGGCGAGTTCGCGGCTCTTCTCCGCCTTCGCGCTCTTCGCCGAGGCGAAGACGCTATAGCCCCGGAAGTTGTCGGCATAGTCACGCTCCACCCCCTCGTGCGTCCATTTGCGGAGATACTTGTCGTTGACCGAATCGTGGTGGATCGAGATGAAGCAGTCCGCTCCCGCCTTCGCCGCGATCTCCGGTCGTTCCGCAAGCGAGCTCACGGTGCCGTCCGCGTTGACGAGGATCACCTTGGCCCCGGCCTTTTCCAGCACCGGGGCGATGGCCCGCGCCGTGGCGAGGTTGAAGGAAAGCTCCGGCACCCCGCGGGCGCTCATCGCCCCCGGCTTGAGACGATAATGTCCGATGTCGAGGGCGACGCGCAGCCCGTCGAGCGGCTTGCCGGTGAACTCGGCCTTTTTCCAAGCCGGGTCGGCCCCCAGCGTCGGCAGGGCGGGGCAAAGGAGAAGGCTCGAGAGCAGAAGAAGGACGGGGCGGGACGGCATGGGGCAAAAGTCCACCCGACGCGGGGAAACTGCTAGGGATTACTGATAGGAATTTCCTTTTCAGCCCTCCAGCCCGCTCGGAGTCACGGGCCGGGGTCAGAAGGGGTTCAGCTGTCTTTCGAGCCATTCGATGCCTTGGCGGATGTCTCCAAAGACATTTCCGCGCCAGCCGTGCCCGCCTTCGTAGGTTTGGAGTTCCACGGTTGCCCCCGCCTTTTGCAACATATCGCGGGCAGCCTCGGATTGAGCGATGGGGATGAAGTCCTGTGGTGAATGGTAGAGGAAGTAGGGATGTCCTTTCGCAGCGGCAAGCGGCGGCAGCGCACCGGGATGGAAGACGGACATGGCGACAAAAGTTCCAGTGACGCCAGCCTTGGGCAGCAGGGAGAGCGTGTAGCCGCTCATGCCGCTGGAGGACCAGGTGAGCGTGAAGCTGTGTCGGGAATCGAGCTTGTGGGCCTTTTCCACCTCGGCACGCACAGCCAAGAAGAAATCCGTGGTGCTGAACTTCATCTCCGGCACGTCCGATCGGTCGTTGGGCCAGACGATGTCCTTGGCTTGCTGCGTCGTCCAGACGGGAGCCACGAGCTGCACGACGAGATAGCCGTCGGGCAGCGCGTTCTTCGCGATGCGCGTGACGAAGGGTTGAAACTGCGCATCGCCGGAGCCCCCAGGAAGCACGAACAGAGTGCGCCATCCCTGAGTGGGCGGCGGTGTCGGCTTGTGGATGACGAAATAGCGCTTCTTTTCATCGCCTTCGGCGCGCAAGTCCTGGACCTTCATATCCGCGATGTCGGGAGGAACTTCGCCGGAGCAGAGGGGTGAGGCGGCAGAGATGAGGAGAACCACGGCAGTGATGCGTTTCATAGTTGTGCTTTCCATGTGCTGTGAACCGAAATGGGATCTATTTTCGACGGCGCAAGACGAACGCGACGGATCCCGTAAGCCATGTGATGACGGCGAGAGGAATGAGGAGAAACAGATCGACTCGAATGAGCGGGTCTCCGGGGCGCGAGACGGAGCGCAAGTAGAACTCATACGCGACCCAAACGGCCGTAGCGGAAGCGGCGGGAAGAAAAAGCGGGAGTGGCAGGCGCCGGACGATCGGAATCCACGGAGCGGCCATGGCCAGGACAAAGAGAGCGACGACGACGACCAGAAACTCGCTTGGCCAGTCAAAGGATGGTGTCCGCATGATTCGGGTGAGGGTGATTCGAAATTGGAGGAGGAAGGGAGTTCGACGGCTGGAAAGACGACCTTATCTCGCATCTTCGGGCACATCCTGCGGTTCAGTGCTGATCGTTTCAAGACTTACGCCGTTGCTCGTCCTTTCCATGTCGGGATCGAAGGCGAACTCGAAGATGGCACCGTCGAGGGTGTTGAGCACCCATGCTTCCATGAGCCGAGCATCATCGGAAACGGCGGCCTCGAGCCATGCTCTGCCCCTAGCATCGTCGAGCAGGTCGAAGTCTATCCGTATCATCCCGTGCCCGGTGCCCTTTCCGGGCGGAAGCGCCGCGATGCGCTCCGCGACCTTTGCAGCCATTTCGGGCGTTTTCATCAAGGCGATGAAACGATTCATCAGCTCGTTGAGTTCCGCGCTCTGTTTCAGTTGTCCTTTCGAAAGTCCCCGGTTCCGACTGATGATCTCATCGACATCAAGCCGTGCCTCCTGAGATACGCGGGCGGGTCGGTAATGTCGCGGGACGGGATCCGATTCCGGGACTGCCGACAGTTCCACTGCTTGTTCCCGGGTTCGATCGGCAGGCGGGCGAAGGAGTGCCATTGCCATGACGATGGCGGCAACGAAGGCTGCGATGGTCAGGATTCGGGATGTCGTGATCATGGCTATCGGGGTTCAGGGGGCGGTGCGCCCTTTTTCCAAAGTCTGTGCCTGTTCGATGCTGGCGGGTGAGAGTGTTTTGAGCGGAACAGGAACCATTTTGCCGTCGATCTGAAGGATCACGCTACCTCCCTCGACTCTCACAAAGCGGGCCTCGATGCTGCGACCGGCGGTGTTGGTCCAGGTTTGCGCGGTGTCGGTGCCGCCCGGGACCGGCGAGCGCGGGCCGAGGCGTTTGGCGCACTGGGCCCCATGGAGATTGGCTGGCTCCAGATTGCCGGGGCGGATGCTCTCGACATGATGTTTGCCCGCCTCGTTCCTGCGTACGCGCATGTTCACTCCGACAAGGACGAGTCCGCCATCCGGAGCAAAGTCGGGTGAAGGCAGGGCAATGTCCTCTTTTGAATTGATGTTCCAGAAGACCGCGCCGGCGGCAGTGTGTTTGCCCTGTCCGGAGGCGCCTCCGCTGTCCCAGAACCGAGTACCGAGACCGGCGTCGATTTCGGTGAAGAGATTCTCATAGGGCGCGCGTCTATGGTGGTCGATGGCGAGGTCCGTGGCGGTGCCATTCCTGAAGACGTTGCCCGTGCTGCCATAGGACAGGGTGAGATCGTGAAAGAACTTCATCCTGATCGAAAAATTCCGGCAGAGGCAATCGACTCCCATCAGGGAGATGCCGTGATGGCCCTGGATGTCTTCGACGGCCGACGGGCGGCTCGAGACGAGTTCGATGCCGTCGAGGGTGCAGAACACCGAATCGATGACGAAGGGTCCGCTGTCGGGATTCACGATGCGAAGGCTTCGGATCCAGCAATCGGCGGCGCCCTTGATCTCCACGGGATTGAAGCCATCCTCCATCCAGTGTCCGCGATAGGCAGTGGCTGGAAACTCGATCGTGAGATGCTCGACGCCGCAATTTTCCAGGGTGGGGGCGTAGCGCTTGAGCAAGGGCGTCCACTCGGGGTTCACATCGGCGCGCAGGGGGCGATCCACGCTGAGGGTGTTGCCCTCGACCTTCACCACGGTGAGCACCTGCCGGAGCGAATAGGTTTCCTTCATTTTCGAGAGGTCGCCCGCATCGTCGCGATAGACATGAGAAAGCAGGGTTTGTGAGGCGGTGTCGGTCAGTTCGAGGACGACCCTCGCGCCCACCTCGATCCCGCCGACATCGGCCACGTTGAGGGCGGTGTCGCCTCGTTTCGCCGCCGTGGTGACGGTGGTGAGCATCTCGCCGACATAGCCGCTACCGGTCATTGCGACCATGCCGCCGCTCCACGAATACAGGGAGGTCGCCAGGCTGCTGGTCGGGTTGTTGTAGACACGTGGAAAGATCGTGTTCATCGGCACGGGCATGAGCAAAGTGGTGAGATCTTTTCCTTCGCCCTGCAGGACCGTGCCGGATGCGGTGATCGAAATGAACTTCGTGACCACATACCGGCCTGCGGGAAAAAAGACCGTCTTTCCCGGCGCGGCCGCGACGGCCTGGAGGATCGCCTCGGTGTCGTCGGTCGTGCCGTCGCCCGTGGCCCCGTAGTCTTTCACGCTGACCCGTTCCGAGGGGGCGACAGGCTCGGCCGCTCCCATGCGGTAACCGGCAAATGAAAAATCCGGCAGCGGCGAGGACGGTGTCCAACGTTCGCCGGCTTTTCCCCACAGGTCGGAGGTGGCGGCGGACGCGGTTGAATCGACGGCGAGCAACAGGTTGAAAAACAGTGCCATGGCGTGTTTCGGCGGATTCATGGGGCGTTCAGGCGGAGCGGTTGAGCTGGAAGACGTGGTCGGATGGCAAAACAGCACCATGCGGATAGGCGGCGTGTTCGACTTTCTGGAAGCCAAGCTTGATCAGCAGGGCGATGGATCGAACGTTCCGCTTGTCTGCCATCGCGAACAGGGAGCTGATCGCATAGTCGGTGAAGAGCGTGTGCAGAGCGGAGCCCGCAGCCTCGAGGGCGATGCCGCGCCCCCAGTAGGCCGGTCCCAGCAGGAACGCGAAATCCGCCGTAGCCGGCGTGTGCTTCGTAGCCTGGATGAAGCCCATGCACGCGCCGCCTTCGAGTGGCTGGATGATCCAGTTGAGCCACTGCTCCGCGCCATCGGGTGAGTGCCGTGTTTCCAGCCGCCGATAGCGTTCCTGGAGACACTCCAGCGACACCGGAGGTTCGTGCTCTATGAACTCATCGATGCGCGGATCGGAGAGCAGCGGGAACATCGCCTCGGCGTGCTCCACGCGCAAAGGCACCAGCCGGAGTCGAGTGGTGGTGAGCTGCTTCATTTGACCTTGATCTTGTTGTCATTCGAATCCAACAGACCCGCCGTGCCGGCGGCGAGCGTCACATCCACCTCGCCGCTCGCGAGTTCGCCAGACCAATCGCTTTCATGCGCTCCTTCGTTCCCCACCAGTGGATGTGAGTCGCTCCATCGCGCGCTCAGTTGGTAGTCGCCCGGAGGGAGATGGAAATCTGCCGTCTGGGCTTGCGGTGTGGTGTTTGCCTCGACGTCGAATCGGAGGACGAATTCCTTCACTTTCAAGAGGTGCCCCGGAGGGAGCTGGATGCGCTGCCACACAGGAATATCTTCGGAACCCGCCATTTCCGCTTCGTGTTCTTTTCCGCTGCCGTCCTTCGCCGCGACCTGGAGGCCCACGTCGGTCCTGCCGCATTGCCGAAACCTGATGTCCCGGGCGCTGGAGTTGCATACCCATAATTCCACCTTCACATCCCCGCCGATGTGCGCATCGCCATTGACACGCATGCCAACTTGCAACCCGTCCTTCGCTTCACCCCACGACGGCGGGGTGGGCCATTTCATCGCCACGACCGGCAGGCCGGTTCTCACGTAAACGCTGTCCGTCGTCTCTGCCAGGGGCTTCGGCGCGGCGCTAGGAGAGCTGCCAACTTCCGTTTCGATGGCGGCAGTTCCCCTGATTCCCCTATTCAGCAATTTGTAGCGAATCTTTACACTACGCGGATTCTCCGTGGAACTGACGATTTGCAAAATACCGATACCGCCCACGTGGGTGAGAAATACAAACGCGCCATCAAGGTCCAGGGGATGGCGATGGAACATCGTCAGAGGCGGCATGGCCTTGCCGTCCTCGTTCCGTTGTTGCAGGGCATCGTCCGCCATTCTCGCCACTTCACGGGCGTCCGCCGCTTCGAATGCAAGCGTGGGAAAAACGACGGCTCCGCCATACAGGGACAGAGTGACGTCCGGGGAAGTGAAGGCAAGCACCAGATCGCCTCCGGAGTCCATCATCCAAGTCTTGATCGTTTCATCACGGCGCCCCAGAGTGGTGACCTTGCCAAAGCGGCTCGCCAACATGCTGAAAATATCTTTCGGCGCCTCGACAAAACTTCCGGAATCGAGATCGAGGCAATAGTCGTTCGAGCTGTCTTCCGGGTGGTGGACGACCCGTTCGCGCACCGGGCCAAAGGTCCCCGCGCCGACTGCGCGGGAAGTGGTGAATTCCGATCCATTGTTTTCCTGACGTTCCATGGATGCCCGCCAGCCCATCAACAAAATGGCAGTGACGCAGAAGAGAAGGGCCATCAGGCCCACCACCCACAGTGCGATCCTGTCGGCGGCAACGCCTTTGCGCTTGAGCACAACAAGCGAAACGATGCCGCCCAAGAGGACGATGCCGAACACCATCGGCCAAGGGAGGAAGTCCCCGAGGCCTCCCGTGTTCGGGAATCCGTATGGCTCTGCCATCGGCTGGCGCGTGGATTCGGGCCGTGAAATCAATGTGTCCGCCTGGGCGGCGAAGGAGGGAGTATCGTATGATGAAGCCCGCGCAGAGGCGGCGGGAAGTACTCGCCAGTGCGATACAGCAACTTCAAGGAGCGGCCAGATGACCGTGCCGAGAGCGGCGATGATCAGCGCGCATTTCCCCACTCCCAATCGACGCACTGGCAGCGCCATGATGATAGCCATGCCGGCAAACAGCAGTGAGAGAGCCATCGCAGGCCACGCGCCTGCGATGCGGATCGCGGCCAGCGCACCCAGGGCCGCGGCGATCAACGCCAAAATGATCGAGATCGAGGCAACCTGGATTTCATTGCCCGTCGCGCTGCTTTCCGGCGGCGATGACGCAACCTCCCTTCGCACGACGCGCAGCACGGCACGGACGATGAGCGCATTCACGACGATGGCGGCGATTACGCCGACGAAAGCCGCGACTTCATTGTTCAACGACAGCCAGTTCGCCATTCGCGTCACGAGCGGAGGATGAATGTGAGGATCGCCGACGACCGAAGGATTCGCGTAGAAATCGACAAACATCTTCGTCGTCGAAACCCCGGCCACCGCGACGACGGCGCTCAGGGCCATCAGCGGAAACAACAATCCATCGAACACTGCGAGCCATAGCCCGTGGATTCTTCCCCGCGAACGGTGGATTTGCGATACGGCGATCCAGCCGAGGAGCGTCGCGAAAAACCCATACAGAAATGCCGCGCCAATGAGCGCAAAAGCCGCCGATGAGGCAGTGTTGTCGGCCAAACCCTCGCTATTGGCCATGGCCGCCCCGGTGATGATTCTGTCCACAAAGAACGAAAGCAATAAGGAGAGCAACCCCATCGCTGCCACACACGCACCCCCGATGGCCGCGCGAGAAAAACGCGGCTGGGTAGTGGTGTTGTCGGGTTCTGAATGAAGCGGCGTGCCAGGCTTGAGGCTGATGCGCACCGAACGGGCCAGAGTCAGGAGGGCGGCGATACCGGCCAAGGCCACGATGATCAAAAGGGGGGGCGCTCCCTTGGTGACCAGCGACGACGCGGCTCCCACGATAAGAGCGATGGCAAAGACGGCGAAGGCCGCGGCCAACACGCAACGCCAGACAATGACGCGACGGCCCTCGCGTTCTTCGACAAGCCTGAACTGGAACCCGGATACGGAGGCGGGAGCAGCCGTTTGCGCGACATCGCTTGCGCTCTTCACTTTCTCCACCTCGGTGCGAAAGTCGATCGCGGTCTGGTAGCGCATCTCCGGCTTCGCCTCCAGCGCACGCAGCACGATCTCGTCGATCCGCACGTCCACCTGCACCCGCTTCGACGGTGCTTGCAGTGTGTCCGCCGGCAACTCGCCGGTCAGCATTTCGTAAAGCACCACGCCGAGGCTGTAGATGTCCGCGCGATGATCGGTGACGCGATGCTCCTTCTGCTCCGGGGCCATGTATTGCGGCGTACCCGCAGGCTGCGATTCCGACATTCCGACGCCCGACGATTCCGCGCCGAGGATCTTCGCGATGCCGAAGTCCGCGATCTTCACACGCCCTTCTTTGTCCAGCAGCAGGTTCTCCGGCTTGATGTCGCGATGGACGATGCCATGCTCGTGAGCGTATTGCAGCGCCTCGCAGACGGGAGGCACGATGGCGAGCGCCTGCTCCGGCGTGAAATGGCCCGCCGCCATGGCCTGCCGCAGGTTCACGCCATCGACGAACTCCATGAGCAGATAGAAAAATCCGCCCGCCTGGCCGAAGTCGTGGATGGTCACGATGTTCGGATGGCTGAGTGCCGCGAGAGCTTTGGCTTCCTTTTCAAAACGTTCCGCGAAGGCGGGATCGTCAGCACGCTCCGGAGCGAGCAGCTTCAGGGCCACAAGGCGGTTGAGCGATTTCTGCCGGGCCTTGTAGACCACGCCCATGCCGCCGCGCCCGAGGCATTCGAGGATTTCGAGCTGCGGAAAGTGCGGTGCGAGGTCCGCCGGTGTCAGAGACGGTATCTCCGCGGCCGGATCTCCGGCCTGAGTGGGCTGCATCGCGCCGATCATGAGGCAGCGCGGACAGAGACCGACCACCGCATCGGCGGGGAGCGGCTCGCCGCAGCGCGGGCACTGGGAATCCGGTGATGATGAGGGGTCCATACTTGACCATGCCGTGCGGCGGAAAAAGGGTTACAGACTTTTTTTGCCGCCCAGAGCCGAGAGCAGGGAACCCATCTCGTCCTCGACCGCAGCCGGATCCTTCAAAGTCCCTGCAATCTCCTCCTTCACACACTGGCGGAAACGATGTCGCATGCGATGCACGGTCACTTTCATCGCCGCCGCACTGAGGCCCAGCTCCTCCGCCACGGTGCCCTGATCGCCGTATTCCGACTCGCCGAGCAACCAGGGTCTCAGGTGATCGAACACTGCCGACTTGCCTTGCCCCTCGCATTCGGCCTGCAGCGCCCCCAGCGCGCGGGCGAGCACGGTGACGGCCCATTGACGGTCAAAGGCGGCCTCTGGAGAAAGGCAGGCATCGTCCGCTACATTCAGCGCTGGAGAATCGGGGGATTCGGCGTCCAGCGACAGGGGCCGCACACCACCTCCGCGCCGCAGCCGTTGATCCGCCTCCCGCCGATGCGCCACGAAATGCTTCACCGCTCCGAGAAGGTAGAAGCGAAACCTCCCGCGCTCGGGGTCCGCCGTATGAATGGCGCCACCCGCCAACATCTCGGCAAAGAACGCATGGCTCATGTCCCGGGCCGCATCCGACTCCCTCAGCACACTGCGCAGGTAGGCGACGACAGGCTCGTAATACGCACCGCACAAGTCCGCGAGCGCAAGACGGCCATCCTCCGAATCCGCCTTCGCCAGACAGACCCGCGTCCACCGTGTGGTGAGAAAGGGTGCGGCTTGGAAGGTGGGTTTCGGTTCGGTGATCATGTTCAGCAACGATGCTGTCACAAGGCCATGACGTTTTGGAGGGGAAAAGTTACGAAAGGAGGGCCGGAAATACGGTTTGCAGGAGGGTGGGCGACTCTGCGGGTCTTTCAACCGGGGACGGGTGCCCCCGCCCTTTTCCGGGGCGCGGGGCATCAGGCGGAACGACTCTCGAAGGTCCTTTCACCCTGCGGCTCCGTGCCCAGCCAGAGGACGTTTCCGTCGAGGTCTTCGAACTTCATCTCGTAGGCCCACGGGCAGTTCCTGGGTTCTTGCCGGACTTTGACACCGTGCGACTGCCAGAGCGAAAAAAGCGTGTCGTCCTCGCATCCGATCCACACCCACGCGGGTTCGGCAATCGTGTCGCGCTGACAAAGCATGATGCTGTGCCCGTCTCTCGAAACGGAGCAGATGTGGGAACCTGCCTCGCCTCCCCAGTCGATCTTGAATCCAAGTGTCTCGACATAGAACTCCATGCTGCGTGAAAGATCACGGACGGGCAGAATGGGAATGGTGCATTCGATCTGATGCGAGGTGTTGCTCATAGTGGTGAGGAAGATGCAAGATGCCGATATGTTGCGGTCACTCGGCAAGAGTTGTCTTTACCGTGAAAGCGTATTGACCGATTTGGATTTCCACAACTTGACCCAGCTTCGCCGTGATACAAGGCGCAGCGAGTTTGTCGGCTTTGTGTTCGGTGAAGACGGCGCGCAAATCTACGGTGCCGTCGTTTTTCAAAGTGGGAGTGAAGGCGCATTCGACTTTTCCGACCTGAACGAGTGCTTGTTTGCCGCTCTCGATTTTGATGCGCGGCGCGGACAGAACGCCCTTGCCGCCCTGAGCATGATGCTCAGCGATGGTCGTCTCGAGAACGAGTTCGGGAGAAGCCGAAGCGACAAGAGCGATGGCGGCGGTTGCAAATAGCGTGTTCATGGTTGTTTTCATTTGTGTGGTCGTATTGGTCGATTTGAGTAAGCTTAAGAAAACGACTGGCAATGTAGACGCAGGATAGAACGCGACACTGCGTGCGAGATTGCGGGCCGGCAGGGTGGGAAGGGCACATTCGATCTGGTTCGCAGATGTGTCCATGTGGGCGGATGATTTGAGGCAAAATTCAGTTCGCGGGCGAGATGACCACGTCGTCGATCCACATGCGGTAGTCTGCGGAAGCTGGCTGGCCACCGCCGTGGTAGAAGTGGAACCAGGCGTTGCGAATCTTGAGCGTGTCCACGTCGCGGAAGCGGATGTCGCGCTTCTCGAAGACCTGGCGACCATTTAACCAGGCGCGCAGGATGCCGTTTTCGCGACCTTTGCCGCCGGGCTTGGTGGCGGGCGTGTTGAGTTTGATGTAGAGGCGGATGTCGTGCCACTTGCCGCGTTCGAGCGCCTTCGAGAAATACCAAGTGTCGCCGAAGTCGCTCTTCATGCCGGCGTGATAGACGTAGAAGCCGATGGGGATGTCCCCCTTGGCATCCGGCTTCCAATAGGCGCCTCGGGCGGACCACGAGTCGCTGCCGTTGACACGTTTTCCAGCCGCGCCGGCATCGTTGCTGTAGATACCGCCGAAGCCGGGAAGCTTTCCGCCTTGCACGGCTTCGGCGTTGAAATCATGGGCGAAGCACAGCTTGTAGGACAGGACGGCCTCCTCCGGCTCCGCGCCGGTCTGCGCGGCGAAATCGAAGCCGAAGTCCGCGCCGTAGTGGGTGCCTTGCTTGAGAGTGATGGCGAGCGCGCTGCCTGTGTCAGTTCTGCCCCCGCCTGTCATCGGCGGCGGTGTGTCGGGGCCATAATGCGGTTTGACCGGCCCGTGGGTGCGATGGGGCACGATGGCGAGGTTTCGCGGTAGGTTGGGATTGCCCATGTTCCAGCGGGCCTGCCAATCAGGCTGCTCGAAATCGCAGGTGAACCATGTGTTTGGGGGTTCGGCTGCGTGGAGCGGCAGTGTGGCGAAAAAAATCGCAAAGAATAAAACCATCTTCATGGTAAGAGGGGCGATGAAGTTTGTTGTCTGATAACACGAACCGGCATCACGGATGGGGACCCCGGCCGCTCGTTCTCATGGCAGGCGGAGATGGCATGGGAGATGAGGTCGATCTGCTCAGCCGTTCCGCCGACGACCAGGCAGTTCGATTCATCGTGCAGGCCGAGCGCCGGGCGAGGCTGTTCGCAGCCAGCCATGACAAGCGCGGTGTCGATCAAGCTCATCAGCGAATCCCAATGGGCGGCGCGTATGTTTTTGCCAGCCTCGTCGTCTTCCCGTGGGTTGGGACCGAGGATCGCTTTGATCCCGTGGATGCGGACGACCTGCTCAGTGGTTGCCTCCGCTTTGCCGGGCGGCCTGTCAGGCTGGACCTCCTTCAGAACGCGGACGATGTCGGCAATGGTGGCGTGCTGCGCTTCCGTGACCTGGGCGATGAGAACTCCCGTGTCCCAATGATGAGCGAGACCCTCGACCCACGGCGCGTTGTCCAGGCTCGCCTTTTTGTGATCTTCGACGGTGCTGTCGGCTTCTGACGATACGGGTTTGTGTTTCGCCGGCACGGCCATGTCGAGGGCCTGGATGATGAGGTCGAGGACATGACCTTGGCCTTTTTCGCGTTCCTCGGCGGTGCCTCCTTCAGAGACAAATCGAAGCGAGTAGACCCGTACTACCGGGTCTGTGAGCTGCTCCTGCCGTGTCGCCGGAGTGCTCTCATCATAAGTGATGGTTGGATGTCCGGGAATCTCCGCAAGGGCGGATTTCTGGGCGTGAAGCGAGGTCAGTGTGCCGGGCACAATGAGGAGGGCGAGCGTGTTCGTTTTCATCTGTATGTTCATGTCTTTGGATGTGGATTTGGTTTGGCCGACTGATTTTGCATGACCATGCCTCACTGGCCGCGGATGGGGCGGTAATCCGGCGTGCTTTCCCGCCAGGACGTGATTGCCTGGTTGACGAGGTCCATCTGCGCTGACGTGCCTTTGGCGATGAGGCTGTTGGAGGAACCGTGGAAACTGAGTTCCGGCATGGTCGCGTCGAGTCTGGCCATCGCCATGCTGGTGCGAATCTGGCTGATCAATGCCTCCGTTTTGGCGGTGCGCTCCTTCTGGTGGGTCTCATTGCCTGAATCGGCGACCCCGAAAATCCGGCCAAGTGCGAAGATGCGAACGACGGACTTGTCTGGAGTGGGTGCCATAGCGGCGGCGGGCCTTCCAGGCGTGTTTTCCTTCAGAACGCGGATGCTGTCGGCGATGGGGGCGTGCTGCGCATCCGTGGCACGGGCGACGAGCACACTGGTGTCGCCATGAATGGACAGGCTGTCTTCGTGAGTCGCAGGCGTGTGGTTGGCTTTCAGCGCCAGGGTGATCAGATCCACTGCGGCTCTTTGCAATCGTCTCCCCTCGTCTGCGTTGTAGCCCTGCGAGAAAAAGCCAAGCGCGTAAGAACGCACTTGCGGCGATGCTTCCGGTCCGGTCTGCTTGGCGACTTCGTCGTCATGGACGATGACAGGCATCACGGTCGGGGAGCGCGGTTGCTCATTCTCCTGGCAGGCGGAGATGGCCTGGGAGACGAGTTCTATTCGTTCTATTTGTTCAGGCGTGCCGCCGACGGCCAGGCAGTTGGTTTGATCGTGCAGACCGAAAGTGGGCCGGGGTTCCTCACAGCCCGCCATGATGAGCGCAGTGTCGAACAAACTCATCAGCGAGTCCCATCGTCCGTTGCGTGCTTCCTTGCCTGCCTTGTCTCCTTCTTCCGGGAGGGAGCCGAGGATCGCTTTGATCGGGAAGATGCGAACAATCTGCCTGGTGCTTGCTTCTGACTTGGTGAGCAACCGAGGTTCATCGGCCTGGACATGGAGAAGGCCCAGCGCGCCGAGCAAGATGGGCAGAAGGAGCGGAGCGCGTGTTTTCATGGCATGGATTGCACGGATATTGGGTTGGATCGGAAACATCAGGGGTTGCGCTTCGCCGCGGGATCGGGCCTCGCCTTTCTCCTCATGGCCTCGACGAGTTCGGCGACGCGCCTCTGCTGCTCCGGAGGGGCTTTGACGATGAGGGCGTGCTCGCCCACATGCAGGGAGATGTCCGATTCCCCGCCCAACTCCCTGGCTTGCTCCAGCAGATCGCGCAGATCGGCATACTTGAGCGTGGCCGCATCTCCATTGGCGGCAAAGTCGAGCGAGTAGGTGTGAACAGTGGTGTCGTCTTTGCCGGCGGGAACCTTGGCGTTCTCCTTCATGGCTGCGATCATTTCCGCGATGATCTGCTGCTGCGCGGCCGGGGCTTTGACGATGAGCACGCGGGTTTCGGCGTGCAGAGTAATGTCCGGCCTGCGCCCGGTCTCATTGTCGATCTTTTGGACGAACTGCTCGATCAACGTGCGTATGTCATCGCGGAGTCGCGCCGTATCGCCAGCGCCCTCGAAGGCGAAGCCCAAGTTGTAAGTTTTCACCACGGGCGGGTCTGCCCCGGCTATGGATGGTGTGGCCTCTTCCTCGGCGGCTGTCGCTTGCTCAGGGTAGGCGTCATCGCCGCGAACCATGCGTGACACCACCGCTGGATCGCGGGCTGCATCGAGCTTGGGGAAAAGGCGAAACTGTTCGACGGTGCCGTCGTCCCGCAGCACGAGCACGCGGCCCTGGCGCAGGTCGTAGCGCGTGCCGTTGATGTGCAGTTCGTCCGGATAGAGCGCCTCGCGACGGTAGCCGAAGGTGCGGCCGTTCTTCAGCGTCACCGCTCCCTCGTCCACCCACGCCCGGGTCACGAGGTTTTGCGAGCCGGAGGAAGCGGTCGAGATTTTCCCGGCATGGTAGAGGACATGGTGCAGCGCCGTCCCCGCCTGGTCGTGCGTCACCACGACGGAATGGCCCTCGCGGCCAATGTGGGCGCCGGTGGGGAAACCGGCATCCCTTCGGTCCTCTTGGGTCGTGGCCGTCGTGGCTCTCCAGATTTTCTGGACGACGACGCCACCGATCAATCCGGCGAAGAGAAGGGCGGGCAGGGCGAAGAGAAGGATGAAGAGCGCCGTCGATCCGCGCGGGATGCCGAGCTGCTCCGGCGGGGTCATGGACGGAGCGATTCCGGTCGCGGCCACGACGGCCGAACGAATCGCGGCGAACCAATCCGAGACCGCCTGGCCAGAAAGCCGGAAGGATCCCTGTATCGGCGAGACGAGTACCTGCCGCGACCTCCCGGCATCCTCGTAGATGAGGCTCAACACATGGAGTCCCGCCGGGTTCATGGAGCGAGGAAGGCGTCCGATGCTCAGATCCCGGATGGTGGACAACGGGATGGAGGTGGTCCCGCCGGCCCAGGAGTGCGTGAG
The DNA here is from genome assembly GCA_002344525.1 of Akkermansiaceae bacterium UBA2367. Classification (GTDB taxonomy): domain Bacteria; phylum Verrucomicrobiota; class Verrucomicrobiia; order Verrucomicrobiales; family DEV007; genus Arctic95D-9. The sequence continues at coordinate 87,757 of DDTJ01000088.1, read as the reverse complement.
GGTCGCTTCGTCGAGCACGAGCGTCCCTCGCGTGCGGTAGCAAAAAAACTGTCCGCGCGCCGTGGCCAACTCCGTCGGCGTGACGAGGGTGGCGACTCCCGCTTTTGGGAGCCCCGCGCCCGAAGCGATTGCCGATGGAGGAATCTTCGAGGCATCCGGTCCTTGCCGACGCCGGACGATCCACCGTGCCAGCGCGTAGCACAGCCCGCCGACGATGAGCAATTCCAGGAGTCCCGGCATGAACCGTATCCGCAGGATCATGAACACGGCCCAGGCGGATGCGAGCACACCGAGAAAAAGAAGGGTCGAAAGTTGGATCGGGCTGAGTCGCGATGGCGGGACTCGTGCTTCATCCATCGAGTCGGGATCTCGCCCTCGTGGCCTGCCGTTTCGAAACCAAACGAAGAGGCCGGCGACGATGAGGGCGCCCGCGATGAAATAGAAGAGGGCGATGCGGCTTTTCTCGTCGGCCTGCTTGAGCGCCGCCATCTGGTTCATCTTGGACTCGGCCCGCATGGCCTGGTCGTGCAAGGCCTTCGCCTCGCGGGCGAGGCGATCGATCCCGGCGGCATCCTGCGATTCCTTCGCGGCCTCAAGTTGAACGACAGCCGTTGTCGCCGCGGCCTTGGTTTCCGTCCATGCTTGGGTGGCTTCGCGGCGGATTCGGAGGTGTTTGCGGGCGTTCTCCGTCAGACCGAAGTCATCGACCATCTCGTTGAGGGGGGAGGAGGCCAGCAACAGCATCGCTCCCAAGGTCGTCGTCATCGCTCCGACCCATCGACGGGGCCTGGGCCGATGCCATACGCTGTTCGGGTGGCTGGTGAGGGGCATCGTCGCCGCCTCGACGGTCCTGCGAAACTCCGCCGCCGTGGCAAAGCGCAGTTCCGGCGTCTTCTCCAGCGCCCGCAGCACGATCTCATCGATGCGGATGTCCACCTGGACGCGTTTGGAAGGCGCTTCGATCTTGTCGGTAGGGCGCTCGCCTGTGAGCATTTCGTAAAGCACGACGCCGAGGCTGTAGATGTCGGCGCGGTGGTCGGCGGCGCCGCTCGCTTGCTCGGGAGCGGCGTAGTCGGGAGTTCCGAGAGGAAGCGAAACCGATCCCTCGTCTCTGCCTGACACAGCCACATCGGAGTCGTCGGATTCGCTCCTCAGCATCTTCGCAATGCCGAAGTCGGCGATCTTCACCGTGCCCGCCCTGTCGATGAGGAGGTTCTCGGGCTTGATGTCGCGATGCACGATGCCGTGGTCGTGCGCGCATTGCAGCGCATCGCACACCGGCGGCACGATGCTCAGCGCCTCTTCCGGCGTGAGCCTCTTCGCCTGCAGGAGCTGCCGAAGATTGACTCCATCCACGAACTCCATCAGCAGATGGTAGAATCCGCCCGCATGCCCGAAATCATGCACCGTGACGATGTGCGGATGGTTCAGCTTGGCGAGCGCCTTGGCTTCCTTTTGGAAACGCTCGGAAAAGCCCGGCTGCTCCGCCAGTTCGTTTGGCAGAATCTTCAGCGCCACGAATCGGTCGAGCTGAGATTGCCGCGCCTTGAACACGGAACCCATGCCGCCACTGCCGATGAGCCCGATGACTTCCAGATGGGGGAAGGCCAGCCGTATCTTCTCGAGTTCGGGGGGTGTCGGCAAAGTGCATCCGTCATCGGCGGTGGGCTGCATCGCCTTTGCAAAGACGCAGTGCGGGCACAGCCCATGCTCGGAGGCCTCGGGAATGGCAGCGCCGCATTGTGGGCAATGAGCGGATGGTGATCGCGTCATACTTGTTCCTTGGAGTTCCTGCGATAAAGGTTACGCGCTCATCGAGCCAACACGGAGCAGAGGTATCGCAGTTCATCGTCAACGTCCGTGTTGTCGTCCAGGGTTTGCGCCACTTCGTTCCGCAGCAGTTCGCGAAATTGCTTCCTCAACCGATGCACAGCAACCTTGAACGCGCCTTCTGACATGTTGAGCGCATGTGCTGCCTCCGCCTGCGAGGCAACCGCATCGCCCATGAGCCAAGGGCGAAGGGCTGCAAAGCGATCCTTTGCGTGTCCGTCTGCCAGCGTGCTCAAGGCGCGGTTCATCACGGCTACGGCCCACTCGCGATCAAAAATTTCCGGCATCGTGGCGACGGCAGGGGCTTTCACATTAAGAACTGCGGAATGATCATCGGTGGAATCGATGGTTTCATGCACGGCATCGCCACCGCGCTTGGCACGGAGGGCACGGTCATTCAGATCGCCGACGAAGTATTTCACCGCGCCGAGCAGGTAGCTGCGAAATCGCCCGCGCTGGGGATTGACATTGGGGAAGCCTCGCTCCAGTAGATGCGCAAAAAACGTATGTGCGTGATCTCTCGCCACATCTTCGGAAAAGCCCATGCGACGCAAAAATACAAAAACCGGTTGATAATACGCTGCACACAGCTCGCTAAGAGCGGCCTTACCCTCGGACGACTCCACGTTCGCCCGCAGCACCAGAGTCCAGCGGGTGCGAGCAAAGTGACGGGGGGTGGTGGAGGGATTGGCGGACATTGTTCAGCAAAGAGTTCCTTGGAGATTTCTCCGCATAGGTTACGCCGAATAAATCGTCGAACCTGCTTTTTCGAAGGGCCTGGAATTCCGTTCCCCCGAGTCTCAAATCGCTGTCCTTTGATTTGCGGGATCAGTTGAGAGCAACCGTCTTCTCTGAAAACGCGACCGCCCGGAGGGTTTCTCCGGGCGGTGGCGAGTTGTGATTGGGTGGTGGGAAATCAGGTCTGCGGTGCCGGGAGCGGACGGGGCCGCAGTCCTGATGCGGTGAGGCAGTCAGACTTTCACTCCGCCCTGTTGCTGCGTGCGTGATTTGAAAAAGCCGATGTCGCGCAGCACTTTGCTCCCCATCTTCACAAGGGCGTTCTGCTGCTGGTCTTCCGGTAGGTCTTTCACGAGTGCCTGCAAGCTCTGCTTCAACTCGGGGTCGCCCTCGATCTTGCGGAGGACTCCTTGGTCGAGCTTCTGCTGGCGTTCCTGCTGCTGGACTTTGGTCAGGACCATCGCCCGCTCCGACCGCTCGCGCGGCAGGTTCTGGACGTATTGCCAATACTTCGGGTTGTCCCGAATGTAGGCGTCGATCTTGGTGTTGATCTCCGCGTTCTCGCGCAAGGTGGGGGTAGATTCCCCGGCTTCGGGAGCGGCATCGGCCGCGTTGGATTTGGATTTCTTTATCATGATGTTGGTTCCTTTCTGGAACGGTTTGGGGTTGTGGTGGAGGAGGGCAAAAAGAGGTTGCACGGCAGAGGCTCACCACGGCGCATCGTCCAACTACTGCTAGGAACTTCCTTTTCAACCCTCCGCCTCCTCCCCGCCGGAGGCCGGGACCGGAGGGGGGACTGGAGTCAAACCCATCCAACCCCCTGACGAACCTCAGCGTGAATCCGCGCCAATCAGCGGCCCCGTTCCACCGTTCATGCAATGGTGGCGGAGGTGCTCCCGGAGCGCCTTGATCCACTTGCTCTGGTAGCGGTAGGGGTTCCACACCATCGTCACCGTGCGGGTCGGCCTGTCGCCGCCGAAGGAGCGGTAGACCCGCCGGTCGCTGCCGTCGAGGCGCTGCGCCATGGCGGGAACGATCGAGATTCCGTGACCGAGCGCGACCAGTTCCTGCACCGTGGTCAGTTGGCTGATGCGTTCGACGATGACGGGCTGGACGGATTGCCGACGGCAGTAGGAGGCGATGTTCTCCGACAGGCAGTGCGCCTCGTTCAGCATGACGAAGGGGAATCCCTCGACCGTGCCGGGAGTGATCTCGTCGGACGACTCCAGAGGATGCCCGGCCGGAACGACGAGGAGCAGCTCCTCGTCGAAGAGCGCCTCGGTTTCGAGATGCTTGGCGATCACCGGCAAGGCAAGGATGGCGAGGTCGATCTCGCCGTGGCTGCACCGCTGGACGAGGTTGGCGGTGGTGTCCTCCTGCACCACGATGGAGACGTCCGGGTGCCGCTCGGCGAAGCTCCGCAACAGGCCGGGGAGAAAGTAGGGGGCGATCGTGGGGATCGCCCCGAGACGGATGCGGCCATGGAGGCTCGCCTCGGACAAGGCGGAGAAGGTGTCCTCGACGAGCTTCAGGATCTCCTTGGAACGCTCCAGGAGGAGCTCCCCCAGATCGGTGAGCACGACTTCGCGCGGCTTTCGCTCGAAGAGAGGCTGGCCGAGCTGCTCCTCCAGCTTCTGGATCGAGCGGCTCAGCGCGGATTGGGAGAGATTCAACTCGTCCGCCGCCCGCGTGAAGTTCTTCGCCCGCGCCACGGCCACGAATTGCTCCAACTGCTGGAACTCGAAATGGATTCTCATCGAAGGACCATGCCATGCGAATCTCGCATCGCAACAACCCGATCAATGCATTGGCCGCATTGACGGTGCGCTGCTATTTATTGGCGGCTCGATTTGAATCCGATCCAAAAACCCAACCCTCGCATCCCCATGAAAAGACGAAACCCAACCGCCTTCCTCGCCTCCTTGGTCATCGCGCCCCTCGCGATAGTCTCGGCCCAGGACCCGCCGACTCCATCCAAAGCCAAAGAACCGGCGGGTGATATCGCCAAATGCCCCGTGATGGGCGGGCAACCAGACCCCAACCGGCACACCGTCGCCAGTGCCATGTCGAACCGCGACTGGTGGCCGAACCAGCTCAACCTCCAGATCCTCCACCAGAACTCCGCCAAGAGCAATCCGGTGGGCGAACGTTTCAACTACGCCGAGGAGTTCAAGACGCTCGACCTCGCCGCCGTGAAGAAGGACCTCGCCGAGTTGATGGTCAGCTCGCAGGACTGGTGGCCGGCCGACTACGGCCACTACGGACCGCTTTTCATCCGCATGGCTTGGCACAGCGCTGGCACCTACCGCGTCTCCGACGGGCGCGGCGGAGCCTCCGACGGTACCCAGCGCTTCGCGCCCCTCAACAGTTGGCCCGACAACGCCAACCTCGACAAGGCCCGCCGCCTCCTCTGGCCCATCAAGCAGAAATACGGGCAGAAGATATCCTGGGCCGACCTCATGGTCCTGACCGGCAACGTCGCCCTCGAAACGATGGGCTTCCAGACCTACGGCTTCGCCGGCGGCCGCGAGGACGTCTGGGAACCCCAGCAGGATGTCTATTGGGGCCCCGAAAGCGAATGGCTCGGCGACAAGCGCTACAGCGGCGACCGCAAGCTGGCGAATCCCCTCGCCGCCGTGCAGATGGGCCTGATCTACGTGAACCCGGAAGGACCGAACGGCAATCCCGATCCCCTCGCCGCGGCCAAGGACATCCGGGAGACCTTCGGCCGCATGGCCATGAACGACGAGGAGACCGTCGCCCTCATCGCCGGCGGGCACACCTTCGGCAAGGCCCACGGCGCAGCCGGCGCGGAGAATGTCGGTCCCGATCCCGAGGGCGCGCCGCTCGAGGAGCAAGGTCTCGGCTGGAAGAACAAGCACGGGAAGGGCAACGCGGGAGACACCATCACCAGCGGTCTCGAAGGTGCTTGGACGAGCGCCCCGAGCCGGTGGTCCCACATGTTCCTCTCGAACCTCTACGCCTACGAATGGGAGCTGACCAAGAGCCCCGCCGGCGCCCATCAGTGGGTACCCAAGGACGGGGCGGGCCAAGGCACCGTGCCCGACGCCCACGATCCGACCAAGGGCCACCAGCCCATCATGTTCACCACCGACCTCGCGCTGAAGCTGGACCCCGTCTATGGAAAGATCTCGCGCCGCTTCTTCGAGAACCCGAGGGAATTCGAGGAGGCCTTCGCCAAGGCTTGGTACAAGCTGACCCACCGCGACATGGGACCCGTCTCCCGCTACCTCGGCCCCGAGGTGCCCAAGGAGACGCTGCTCTGGCAGGATCCCATCCCCGCCGTCGATCATGAGTTGGTCGGAGACGCCGACATCGCCTCGCTGAAGAAGCAAATCCTCGCCTCGGAGCTGACCGTCCCGCAACTGGTCTCCACCGCTTGGGCCTCGGCCTCCACCTTCCGCGGGTCCGACCTGCGCGGCGGAGCCAACGGAGCCCGCATCCGTCTCGCTCCGCAGAAGGATTGGGAAGTCAACCAGCCCGAGCAGCTCGCCAAGGTCCTCGCCGTCCTCGAACAGATCCAGACGGACTTCAACGAAGGGCAGGACGGCGGCAAGCGGGTCTCCCTCGCCGACCTCGTTGTGCTCGGCGGCAGCACCGCCATCGAGGAGGCTGCGAAACGGGCCGGACACGAGGTGAAGGTCCCCTTCTTGCCCGGACGCGCCGACACCACGCAGGAACTCACCGACGCGGAGTCCTTCGCCGTGCTCGAACCGAAGCAGGACGGCTTCCGCAACTACCTCGGCCACGAGCTCGACCGCCCCGCGCCGGAGACCCTCGTCGACCGGGCCCAGTTGCTGAACCTCACCGCGCCGGAGATGACCGTGCTCGTCGGCGGCATGCGCGTGCTGGAGACCAACGTCGGCCATCCCGACCTCGGCGTCTTCACCGCGCGGCGCGGGCAGCTCACGAACGACTTCTTCGTGAACCTGCTCGACCAGGGCACCGAGTGGAAGGTGTCTCCCGTCTGCGAGCACTTCTACGAAGGCCGCGACCACAAGACCGGCGAGGTCAAATGGACCGCCACCTCCGTCGATCTCGTCTTCGGTTCCAACTCGCAACTCCGCGCCATCGCCGAAGTCTACGGCAGCGCCGACGCCGGGAAAAAGTTCGTCGACGACTTTGTCGCCGCGTGGACCAAGGTGATGAACCTCGACCGCTTCGACCTCGCACACTGAGCGGACAGGGACAGCTCTGAGACCAACCCCATCCCGGCCGACTCCCTCTCTGGCCGGGGTGGGGTTTTGGTTTGTGGGTTCACTGTTGACGGATCGCCCGAATCACCCCAGTGATGGTTCATTAGTGGTTTAAATCCAACGAAGCAGAATTAGCAAGCTCCGAACAACCACACCATCAACATCCCATCGATGAAAAGCATCCGCTACCAAAACAACGGCATCGAAATCGCGGCAAACCTCCATTTTCCCGAAGGGTTCTCCGAAGACGGAAAATACGCCGCCATCGTCTGTGCCCATCCCATCAGCAGTTGCAAGGAGCAGACCTCGGGTGCCATCTACGGCAAGGCGCTGGCCAGAGCCGGTTTCATCAACTTGGCCTTCGACGCCTCCACCCAAGGCGCCAGCGGTGGCGAACCGCGCTTCCTCGAAAACCCCGCCACTCGCGTCGAGGACTTCCGCTGCGCGGTGGATTATTTGGTCACCCTGCCCTATGTCGATAAAGGGAAAATCGGCGTGTTGGGCGTGTGCGGCGGTGGCGGCTACGCCGTGAGCGCAGCGGCGACGGACCACCGTTTCAAGGCGGTCAGCACCATTGTTGGCGCCAACTATGGCCGTCTGATGCGCGAGGGCGACATGACGCCCGATGCCGCCATCAAGACGCTGGAGGCCATCGGCAAGCAGCGCACGGCGGAAGCGCGCGGTGCCGAGCCGCTGATCGTGGGCTACATTCCCAACTCGGAAGCGGAGCGCGAGCAGGCGGGCCTCAACGACATCGACATCGTCGAAGTCGTGGAATACTACACCACGCCCCGCGGCCAGCAGCCGGGCTCCCCCAACAAGCTGCGCTTCGTCAGCACCGGTGCGGCCATGAACTGGGATGCCTTCGCTTTCGTCGAGACCCTGTTGATACAGCCTTTGCACATTGTCATCGGGAGCATCCCGGGCGGATTCGGTTCCTACCGTGATGGATTCGAGCTTTATCGTCGGGCGCGTTCCGAGCAGAAGAGCCTTCAGATCGTCAGGGTGCGAGCCACTACGACCTATACGACCAGCCCGAGGCCACCGGCAAGGCGTTGGAGCAATTGATTCCGTTTTATCAAAAACATCTGGGTGCCTAATTCGAAATCCCGAAAAGATCTGAACGATTGCGGAACGGATACCGGACCGGATTTGGCCTCGCAGCCAATCCGTCCGATCCGACGAAGGTGGGGCTGTGCGCCATTCCTCCGCAACGGCTCACCGGAACGGTTCGCCCTACCTCGCCATCACCGATTCGGGGTTCCAAGGCAGCCCTGACCGGCCCGGTCAGCGGTGAGCGTCGCTCGAACGTCCGTTTGGCCGAACAGCCCTACCTTTGCCCCGCGAAGACGCAAATCATCGCAGTCCCGGACCATTTCGCATGGATAAAGAGGCGACTCCCCTCGTCATTCATTTAGAGAGGAACGGAAGTGTGGACCTTGTGCTCGGCAGTACTTCGCCTGAAATTGGAACGACGATGAGAGGAAAACGATGGATTTTCATGGCCCTGATCCTTGGGATCGCCGGTGGGGTGGTGTTTTGGCGAAGCAGAGCCACGGAGACCAAGCCTGCGGCCGCACCGCCTCCGCCGTCCGCAGTTCCCGTCCTCGCCACGAAGGTCGTCACCCGGGATGTTCCGATCTGGCTCTCGGGTCTCGGAACGGTGCAAGGCTACAACACCGTGGTGGTTCGCCCGCGGGTCGGTGGGATTCTTGAGCAGATCGAATTCACCGAGGGCAGCATGGTGGAGAAAGGGGACGTCCTCGCTCGCATCGATCCCCGACCCTACGAAGCGGCGCTCGCACTCGCCACCGCGCGCAAGGCGCAGAACGAGGCGCTCCTCGTCAGCGCGCAGCAGGACCTGACCCGCATGGAGGCGCTGGTGAAAAGCCAGTCGGTCAGCCAGCAGGCTCTCGAACAGGCCTCCGCCCTCGTGGCGCAGCTCGAAGCGGCGATCAAGGCCGACACCGCCTCCATTTCGAGCGCCCGCCTCGATCTGGAATACGCCACGGTGCGGGCGCCCATCTCCGGGCGCACGGGGATCCGCCAGGTGGATGTGGGCAATCTCGTCACCGCGAACCAGACGGCGGGGATTGTCCATCTCGCCCAGCTCCAGCCCGTGACGGTCGTGTTCACCCTGCCACAACAACATTTCGCCGCCCTCCGTACCCATATGCGGTCGGGGGCCGAGGCCCTGAAAGTGGAGGCGCTGGGCGACGGAGGCGGCGTCCTCGACGCTGGCGAGCTGGAGCTGGTCGACAACCAGATCGACCTGTCCACCGGCACCCTCCGGCTCAAGGCGCGGTTCGCGAACGAAGCGCTGGCGCTCTGGCCCGGCCAGTTCGTCTCCGCCCGCGTCCTCGTGGACACCCGCGCGCATGCGAAGGCCGTACCCTCCGAGGCCGTCCAGCCCGGGCTCGACGGCCCCTTCGCCTACCTCATCAAGGAGGACAACACCGTGGAGGCCCGCAACCTCGTCACCGGCCCGACCCTCGATGGCTGGACGATCATCGAGAAGGGCTTGGACGCAGGCGACGAAGTCGTCCGGGAAGGACAAGGCAAGCTGAAGCCCGGTGCTCTCGTCAAACGAAGAGAAATCCCGCTATGAGCCTCTCCGATCCGTTCATCCGCCGTCCTGTGGCCACGGCCTTGCTGACGATCGGGATCTTCCTCGTCGGGCTCGTCGCCTTTCCGCAACTGCCCGTGGCTCCCCTGCCGCAGGTCGAGTTTCCGACCATCCAGGTCTCGGCGAGCCTCCCCGGAGCAAGCCCGGAAACGATGTCCTCCACCGTGGCGACGCCGCTGGAAAACCAGTTCTCGCGGATTCCCGGCATCACCCAGATGACCTCCTCCAGCCGTCTGGGCAGCGTCTCCATCACGATCCAGTTCGACCTCGACGTGAGCATCGACGGCGCGGCGCAGGATGTGCAATCGGCGATCAACGCGGCGGCGGGCCAGCTTCCCGTCGATCTCCCGAGTCCGCCCAGCTACCGCAAGGTGAACCCCTCCGACGCCCCCATCATCATCCTCAGCCTCGTCTCCGACGTCCTCCCCCTGACCGAGGTCAGCGACTACGGCAACAACGTCATCGCCCAGCAGCTTTCCCAGCTCCCCGGCGTGGCCCAGGTCGACATCATGGGCGAGAGAAAGCCCGCGATCCGCGTCCAGGTCGATCCCGCGAAGCTCGCCGCGCTGGGTCTCGGTCTCGACGACGTGCGCGGCGTCATCGCCTCCTCGACCGTCAACTCGCCCAAGGGCAGCCTCAACGGGCCGCGCCAGAGCCTCTCCATCTATGCCAACGACCAGCTCCTCGACGCGGGGCCCTACAACGACCTCATCCTCGCCTACCGCAACGGCGCTCCGATCCGCATCCGGGACGTGGGCCGCGCCGTCGAGGGACCCGAGCAATCGCGCAGCGCCGCCCTCATGAGCAACCAGCGCGGCATCGGGATCATGATCCGCAAGCAGTCCGACGCGAACGTCATCGACACGATCAACCACATCCGCGCCCTCCTTCCCGAGTTGCAAGCCGCAATTCCCCCGGCCATGAGCATCGAGATCCAGACCGACCGCAGCCGCACCATCCGATCCTCGGTGGAGGAGGTCGAGCTGCACCTCGCCCTCACCGTGGTCCTCGTCACCCTCGTAGTCTTCCTCTTTCTCCGCAACGTGCGGGCGACCTTGATCGCCAGCGCCGTCGTCCCCATCTCCATCGTCGCGACCTTTGCGATCATCTACCTGCTCGGCTTCAGCCTCAACAACCTCTCCCTCATGGCCCTCACCATCTCCGTGGGCTTCGTCATCGACGACGCCATCGTGATGTTGGAAAACATCTACCGCCACATCGAGGAGGGCATGAAACCCCTGCAGGCCGCGCTCAAGGGAGCCGCCGAGATCGGCTTCACCATCCTCTCGATCACCTTCTCCCTGATCGCCGTCTTCATCCCCGTGCTGCTGATGGGGGGCATCGTCGGGCGACTCTTCCGCGAGTTCGCCGTCACCGTGACCGTCGCCGTGCTCGTCTCGGGATTCGTCTCCCTGACCTTCGTCCCCATGATGTGCGCGAAATTCCTGCGCCATCACGAGGCCCCCGACCGCCGCACCCTGCCGGGTTGGCTGGACGATCGTCTTGAACGCTTCTTCGCCGGGGTCGAGCGGATCTACGAGAAGGGCCTGCGGGTCGTGCTGCGGCATCAGGCGCTCACCCTCCTCTCCCTCGTCGCCACCGTCGCCCTCACCGGATGGGTCTTTGTCAGGATGCCCAAGGGCTTCTTCCCGCTCCAGGACACGGGCATGATCAGCGTCACCGCCGAGGCCTCGCCGGACATCTCCTTTCCCGCCATGTACCAGCATGCGGAGACCATTGGCGCCATCCTCATGGCCGATCCCGGCATCGCCGCCTTCACCAACCGCGTCGGAACCGGAGGCCGGAGTCAGGGCGGGTCCAACAGCAGCCGCTACTGGGTGACCCTGAAAGATCGCTCCGAGAGAGATCCCGCCTCCGTCATCATCGCCCGGCTCAAGGAGGCGACCGCCGACATTCCTGGCGTGACCGTCTTCTTCCAGGCCCAGCAGGATCTCAACGTCGGCGGGCTGTCCTCCAAGACCCAATACCAGTACACCCTCCGGGACGTCGATGTGGACCGGCTCAACGAATGGTCCCCCCGCATCCTCGACACCCTCCGCACCCTGCCGCAACTCCACGACGTCACCTCCGACCAGGAGTCCACCGCCCCGGCCCTGAACATCGAGATCGACCGGCAGGCCGCCTCGCGCTTCGGCATCCAGACGCAGGCCATCAACGCCCTGCTCTACAACGCCTTCGGCGAGCGGCAGGTCACCCAGTTCTACACCCAGGTGAGCCAGTACAAGGTGATCATCGAAGTCCCGCCCGAACTCCAGAGCGATCCCTCCACCTTCGACAAGCTCTTCCTGAAATCGCCGATCACCGGAGGCCAAGTGCCGCTGTCCTCGCTCATCACCTTCGACACGGCCAGCACCAAGTCCCTCTCGGTGAACCACCTCGGGCAATACCCGGCGGTCACCATCTCCTTCAACCTCTCCCCCGACGTCGCCCTCGGGGACGCCGTCACCGCCATCGAGGGAGCCGTCGGCGAAATGCAGATCCCGCCCGGGCTCAGCGGCAGCTTCCAAGGCAGCGCCCAGGCCTTCCAGTCCTCGCTGAAATCCCAGCCCTATCTCATCCTCGCCGCCATCGTCGCCATCTACCTCATCCTCGGGATGCTCTACGAAAGCTTCATCCATCCCCTGACGATCCTCTCCACCTTGCCCTCGGCCGGGCTCGGGGCCTTGCTCACCCTGTGGGCCTTCGGCTACGATGTCGGGGTCATCGCCATCATCGGCATCCTGCTCCTCATCGGCATCGTGAAGAAGAACGCCATCATGATGATCGACTTCGCCATCGAGGCGGAGCGGGACCGGGGCATCGCGGCCCACGAAGCCATCTTCGAGGCCTGCCTCAAGCGCTTCCGCCCCATCACCATGACCACCCTCGCGGCCATGATCGGCGGCATCCCCCTCGCCCTCGGGCACGGCGACGGCTCCGAACTGCGCCAGCCCCTCGGCTACGCCATCGTCGGCGGCTTGGTCCTGAGCCAAGCGCTGACGCTGTTCACCACGCCCGTGGTGTATCTGTTCTTCGACCGGCTCATGAAGCGGCGAAAGACGGAGCGTGCGCCCGAGAAGGCGCTCGTCCAGCAGACGGTGTGAGTGGGGGCTTTGTGTCCTAGTTCCAGCGCGAAGCGCGCGAGAGGGGAAAGGGGTTGCCCGTCCCATTGACGCGCCGCCATGCGGCGGCGGAGATCACCCTTGTAGCCAAGCCCGGCCTCGGCGAACCGGTCTTACGATGAAAGCCCGCCGCCGTCCCCCGACAGCCCGACTCCTAGGTGGAGGCGGTGACTACCATGCTTAGGAGGAAACGGTGCCGCTCGCGGAACGTCCACTGCTACGGCGTGGATCGACTTCACCTCCGTGTCGAACAGTTCGAGCTCGGCCTCGTATTTGTGGGAGATGTGGTAGTGGCCGCTGGTGGCGATGTCGCTCATGGGGGCACAGGCTTCAACGCATCCGCTCACAGCTCCACCGCCTCGCCCGGAGCGGGGATCACGATCCGCGTTCCCGGCAGTCTCCGGCCCAGCTCCGCCGCGAACCATCTCCTCGCCGCCTCGTCCCCATGCACGAGGATCACGGTCTTCGGCGAACAAGCCACGGCATGGTCAGTGAGCTGCTCGCGGGTGGCGTGGCCGCTGAAGTCGAAACGCTCCACGGCGCAGCGGATCTCGCTCTCGTGGGGCGAATCGGAGGAGAGGGCGACGCGTCCGCCCTGCCCGGCGGAGAGGATGCGCCCACCGGGAGCTTCGGCATCGGCGTAGCCCACGAAGAGGATGGCGTTCTGCTCCGAGGCCAGGATGCGGCGGGCGAAGCGGTGCGAGACGGTGTGCTCGGACATCATCCCGCTGGAGAGGGCGTAGATCGCGCCGGGATGGTAGTCCGGCTCCTTGCGCCCGCGGGCGAGGCGGCGCAGGTCGGGGAAGTCGTCGAGGAGGCGGTAGCCGCGATGCCTTCGGTCGGGATGGTCGCAGAAATCGTCGGTGACCTCGGTCATCTTCGTGCTGAGTCCGCCGATGTGGACGGGCACGGAGGGCAGCAAGCCTTCGTCGATCAGCTCTTTCAGCATCAGGAGGAGCTCCTGCGTCTTGCCGAAAGCGAAGACAGGGACGAGGACGGAGCCACCGCGAGCGAGGGTGGCGATGATGGCCTCGGCGAAGCGCCGCTTCTCCGCCTCGCGGGTGTAGCCGGGCGGGCGGACGTGGTCGCCACGGGTGGTCTCCATGACGAGGGTATCGATCGGCGCGGCGGGGAAGGCGGCGGCCCTCGTCAGGGTCTGGTCCTCGAAATGGACGTCACCGGTGTAGAAAAGGCTTTTCCCCCCGCCCTCGATGCGCATCCCGACGGCCCCGAGGACGTGTCCGGCGCGAAAGAATTCGACGGAGACGCGCTCGCGGTCGCCGAGGGAGAATCGCTCGCCCGCCTCCCGCGCCATCCAGCGCCGTGCCACCGCATCCACTTCGCCGTGGGAGTAGAGAGGGTAGAGCGGCTCCTGCAACTCCTCGCGCTGCGCCTTCATCACGTTGACGGAGTTGTGGAGGAGGACGGAGCCGTGCTCGCGGGTGAGGTCGGTCATGACTACGGCGGCGCGGCGCTGCTCGCGCATGAGCACAGGCAAGGCCCCGATGTGGTCGAGGTGGGGATGGCTCACGAGGATGCCGTCGATGGAGTCCGGCGCGAGGCGGTCGTAGAGCGGCAGGGTGTCGCGCCCGGTGTGCTTCGGATGGGTGCCCGCGTCGAGGACGAGGCGGACGCCTCCGGCTTCGAGGAGATAGGAGTTCGATCCGATGTCGGGATGGGCGGCAAGATTGACGAAACGCATGGTAGGGGGCGGCCTGCGGCCGCCGTAAAAGGTGAAAAGTTGGGGCGCCCTTCGGGCGGTAAAAAGTGAAAAGTAAAAGGTAAAAGGTCTTCCCGGAAGGGGGATCAGTTCTCTTCGGACTTCGGATTTCGGGCTTCGGATTTCGCCGCCTCGCGGGCGGCTTTGAAAAAGGATTGGAGCAAGGCGAGCGACTCGCCCTCGAGCACGCCGGGAGTGATCTCGCTGCGGTGGTTCAGGGTCGGTTGCTGGAGGAGGTTGAGGAGTCCGCCGGCAGCCCCGCCTTTGGGATCGCCGACGCCGAAGACGACGCGCCGGATGCGGCAGTGGACGATGGCCCCGGCGCACATGGGGCAGGGCTCCTTGGTCACGTAGAGGGCGCAGTCGGTGAGCCGCCAGTCGCCGAGGGCCTCCTGCGCTTGGCTCAGGGCGAGCATCTCGGCGTGGGCGGTGGCGTCGCGCAGGGTCTCGACCTGGTTGTGGGCGCGGGCGACGATCTCGCCCCCCTGCGCGATGACCGCACCGACCGGCACCTCGCCCGCTTGGAAGGCCCGGCGCGCTTGGCGCAGGGCTTGCTCCATGAAGAAGGTGTCGCTCGTGAGCTGGATCGGAGACTCGGCTCCGTCGTCCGGGAGGGGGATGACCATGATGGAAGGGAATCCGGTCGCGCACGGTTGCGGAAGCCGGAAAGAATGGAGATAATGGCCCCGACATGAGCGACTGCAACACCCGAATCATCGCCCCCTCCCTCCTCGCGGCCGACTGGTCCCGTGTCGGGGAGGAGGTGGCGCGGGCGGAACGGGCCGGGGCGGACTGGCTCCACCTCGACGTGATGGACGGCCATTTCGTCGAAAACGTCTCCTTCGGCCCGCAGTTCGTCGCGGCGGTGCGGCCCTACACCGGTCTTCCGCTCGACACCCATCTGATGATGACGCGCCCCGACAAATATGTGGATCGTTTCGTGAAAGCGGGTTCGGACCGGATCACCGTCCACATCGAGGCGGATCATGACGTCGCGGAAACGCTCGGGCGTATCCGCGAGGCGGGTCTCGGCTGCGGGCTGGCCTTGAATCCTGCGACGCCCTTCGAGGCGGTCGTCCCCTTTCTCGACCGGATCGACCTGCTCCTCGTGATGACGGTGGTTCCGGGTTTCGGCGGGCAGGCCTTCATGGAGGCCGAGACCATGCCGAAGGTGGCGGCGGCGCGGGACTACCGGGAGGAGCACGGACTTTCCTACCACATCGAGGTGGATGGCGGCATCGACCAGCGCACCGTCGGGATCGCCGCCGCGCATGGAGCGAATGTGATGGTCGCGGGGACTTCGCTCTACGGGGCGGCGGACATGGCCGCGGCGGTCGCGGCGATGCGGGGGTGACGGACATGGCGGAGCAGGTCCACACGGTCGCGGGTCTCACCGCCTTGATCCGCGACAGCATCGAAGGTCGCTTCTCCGGCGTCTGGGTCGAAGGCGAGATCAGCAACCACCGCCTCCCCGGCTCGGGACACCACTATTTCACGTTGAAGGACCCCTTCGCCCAGCTCTCCTGCGTCTTTTTCAAAGGGGCCGCCTCGCGCTGCCCGGTGCGTCTCGCCGACGGCTTGCAGGTGCAGGTCTACGGCAATCTCTCGGTCTACGAGGCGCGGGGGCAATACCAGCTCGTCGCCCAAGTCGTGCAGGCGAAGGGCTTCGGCGATCTCCAAGCGAAATTCGAGGCCCTGAAGCGCAAGCTGGAGGCCGAAGGGCTGTTCGACCCGGCACGGAAGAAACCGATCCCGTCCTTTCCGGCCCGCATCGGCATCGTGACCTCGCCGACAGGCGCGGCGATCCGGGACATGATCCATGTGCTCTCGCGCCGCGCCCCTTGGGTGCGGGTCATGGTTCATCCCGCGAAGGTCCAAGGCGACGGAGCCGCCGAGGAGATCGCCGCCGGGGTTCGTTTCTTCGACGAGGCGTCCGGGGAGCTGCGTCCCGACCTCGTCATCGTCGCTCGCGGCGGCGGCAGCATCGAGGATCTGTGGGCCTTCAACGAGGAAGTCCTCGCCCGCGCCATCGCCGCCTGCTCCCTCCCGGTGATGTCCGGCGTGGGACATGAGATCGACTTCACCATCGCCGACTTCGTCGCCGATCGCCGCGAACCGACCCCCAGCGCCGCCGCCGAGAACGCCGTGCCCGACGGAACCGCCCTGCGTCGCCATCTCGACCGTCTCCGCGACGCCCTCGACGCCCGCACCGAGCACGCCCTCGCCCTGCTCCACCGGCACGCCCTCTCCCTCCGTCGCGAGATCGAGGCGCACGAACCGGGGCGGAAGCTCCGCTCCTTGGCGCAGACCCTCGATTTTCTCGAGGAACGGATGGACTACCTCGTCGCGGGTCGGCTCCAACGATGCCGGGCTCAGTTCGACAGCTCAGGTCGGGCGCTCGCGGCGATCCAGCCGGAGCGGGTCCTCGCCCGCCATGCGGAGGAGACCGCCTTCCTCGCCGAGTCCCTCGACCGCGCCGCCTCGCGCCGGATCGAGGGCCTCGACCGACGGCTGCGCGCCCTCGGCGGCCTGATGGAGTCCCTCAGCCCCGAAGCGGTGCTGCGGCGCGGCTATTCGATCACCATCGGCCCCGATGGTCGGCCTGTCACCTCGGCGGGACGGGTTGTGAAAGGCGACCTCCTGCGTACCCGCCTCGCCGACGGGGAAATCACGAGCCGGGTGGAGTGATTGCCAAGGCGTGTGAATGTAAAATCCCGCAACGCGCACTTCTTTCCCAAGCACCGGGGCAGCCTGACTTACAGCCACCTCCGGGTGCTCAACGCCATCCTCCACCTTGCGGAGAACGGAGCCAAGTGGTGGAGGGAGGCTGCCCAAAGAGTTCGGCCACAGGCACACGGTCTATGCGAGGATGCGCGGCTGGGCTAGGCGGATCTTCCCGCTGTTCGCCGCCCGAACGAGTACCCCATTTCACCCCCGGCCGTCCGAAAAATTCAGTTGCGTGTTTTTCGGGCGGAAGGACGATTGCGGAAAGTTGAATGGCGTGAATGCGTATCTAAAAATCGTCTCCGAAGTTCGCCCGGGTTTCGGATCGACGTTTCCGCCCGGGTTCTTCCTGGCCGTTCTCGGCTTCTTCCTCTTTCCCGAAGGCCTCCTGGCCCAAGCCGAGCGGAAGCAGATCAACCTCGCGCACGTCGAGGCGCTCGCGGCGAAGGCCGCGAAGGGTGAATTCAAACCGGTCGCCGACGAGAGCGCCTTGCCGGAGAACCTGAGGGGGCTCTCCTACGACCGATACCGCCGTATCCGCTTCCGTCCGGAGAAGGAGTTCTGGAAGCCGGACGGGTTGCCCTTCGGCATGGCCTTGTTCCACCCCGGCTACCTTTTCAAGCAGCCGGTCTCGGTCTACGAGTTCACGGCGGACTACACCCAGCCAGTGCGGTTTTCCCGCGATTTCTTCGACTACGAGGGTGCCGGGATCGAGGGATCGCTGCCGGCCGACCTCGGCTACGCGGGCTTGCGCTTCTCCCACCCCCTCCACAAGCCCGAGGTCTATGACGAGGTCGCCGTCTTCCAAGGGGCGAGCTACTTCCGCATGCTGGGGCAGAACCAGGCGTTCGGTCTGTCCGCGAGGGGGCTCGCGCTGAACGCCGGGATCGACGGGACTCCGGAGGAGTTCCCGGTCTTCACGCGTTTTTGGGCGGGAAAACCGCAGCCAGGGGCGGCCTCGGTGACGCTCTTCGCCCTGCTGGAGAGTCCGAGCGTGACCGGCGCCTACCAGTTCGTCATCAATCCCGGGAAGGACACCGTCGCGGCTGTCGAGGCGACGCTTTTCTTTCGCAAAGAGGTCGAACACATCGGCATCGCGCCGCTCACGAGCATGTTCTGGTTCGGCGAAAACACGACGAAGCCCTTCGACGACCACCGTCCCGAGGTCCACGACTCGGACGGCCTCGCGATCCTGAACGCCCAAGGGGAGAGCCTCTGGCGCCCCCTGCGAAACGATCCGGCGCGCAGCCGCACCTACTCGTTCGAGGCCGGTGGGGTGAAGGGCTTCGGCCTGCTCCAGCGCGACCGCGACGCGCGCAGCTACGAGGACTTCGAGGCCCGCTACCAGGACCGGCCCGGCGTCTGGATCGAACCCAAGGGCGACTGGGAGGCGGGCAGCCTGCGGCTCGTCGAGCTGGCGACCGCGCATGAGCTTTCCGACAACATCGTCCTCGCGTGGGAGCCCGCCACGCCTCCGCCGGTCGGGGAGCCGTGGAAGTTCGCCTACACGCAGACTTGGACGCTGGAGACGAATCCGGCGAAGGCGGGCTGCCACGTCGTCGCGACCCGTAGCGGGGTCCACGAGTGGGCCGAGGGCACGCGGGTCGTGGTGCTCGAGTTCGCCGGTCCCGCCCTGCAAGCGCTGCCTCCCGAGGCGCAACCGGAGGCGGTCGTCACCGTGGGCACTCCCGGGGCCGGGCTCGTCGGTCATGCGCGGGTCGAGAGGTATCCGGAGGGCGGGTCTTGGAGGGTGGCTTTCGAGATCCGCCAGGACGATTCCGCGAACCCCGTCGACGGGGCCGAGGTGCGATGCGCGCTCAAATTGGGGAACGACTACCTTTCCGAAACGTGGACCAGTTGGCTGCCGCTGTGAATCCGCCTTCCTTCGGGGGGGACCCGGCTTCGATCGAGGAGTGGAACGAGGCTTTCGTGACCGTCGAGGGCTACTTGTGCTCCTTGGGCATGAAGAATCGCCTCCTCCGCAGCCGCATCATCCACCAAGTCCTCGACCGGGCCGAGGAGCGCGTGGCGCGGGAGGCGGCGCTGAGGCCGTCGACGGTGGCGATGGAGGAGACCATCCGGCTGGTGGCGGAGTGGTTTTCCGTCTCCACCGGGGTCCATCTGCCCGACAACCGCCTCGCGGCGCGCGGGCGGCTCGCCCTGCTCCTCGCGGATCTGCCGGGCCGCTACCAGAATTACTTCCTGTCCCGGCCCCCGCTGCCCGACGAGGTCGCCGACGCCCTCCGCAGCAGCTATCTCAACGAAAGCCCGGTCCTCGACCGGCGCGCCATGACGCCAAGGCCCATCGCCCTCAACCCCATCATGCGGCAGGCCACGGTTTGGTGGGAGGGGCTCAATCGCACGCCGATTTTCAAACGGCTCCTCATCCTCTCGGCGCTCGGGCTGCTCGGGACCTTGCTGCTGCTCTTTTTCTGGCGCTGAGAATGCCGCGCATCCCCATGAACGAGGCGATTCCCCATCCGACCGGCCCCCATCCGGTCCTCCCTCCGCCCGCCGTGCGGACGGGGGGCTGGCGGTTCCGCCGCGCCCTCGTCTTCGGGGCGACGGTTCTGATCACCGCCTCCGGCGGCCTCTTCATGGGGGACCTCCTGTGGCGACTCTACGGCAGCTTCAACGGCGCTTCGGTGGTGCTCCTCGGGATTTTCCTGGTCCTCTTCGGGTTGCTCGCCTTCGGGGTGATGACGGCGGTATCGGGGTTTTTCATCGGAGGCGCGGGCGGTCCTCGCATCAATCTCGCGACGGGGCTCGTGGCCGCCGACCTCGAGCGTCCCTTCGGAGCGACGGTGGTCGTGTATCCGGTCTTCAACGAGAATCCGGTGGAGATTTTCGAGCGGCTGCGTTCGGTCTACCGATCGCTGGAGCGGACCGGGAGGGGGGACGACTACGAGTTTTTCGTCCTCAGCGACAGCACCGACCCGGAAAACTGGATCCAGGAGGAATTCGCCTGGCTCCAGCTCTGCCGCGAACTGAAGGCGACGGGCCGGATCCACTACCGGAGGCGCCTCGAGAACACCGACAAGAAGGCGGGCAACATCTCGGAGTTCCTCGAAGCTTGGGGAGGCCGCTACCAGTACATGGTGGTGATGGACGCCGACAGCGTGATGTCGGGGGAGGATCTCGTGCGGATGACGGCGCTGATGGAAAAGCATCCCCGCGTCGGCCTGCTCCAGACGGCGCCGCGGCTCGCCAATGCCGATTCCGTCCACGGGCGCGTCCAGCAGTTCGCTTTCCGGCTCCTCGGCGACATGTTCACCGCCGGGCTGAATTTCTGGCAGGGTCCCTCGGGCAACTACTGGGGGCACAACGCGATCATCCGGCTCGCTCCTTTCGCCGAGTTCTGCGCGCTGCCCGACCTGCCTGGAAAGGAACCGTTCGGAGGCAAGATCCTCAGCCACGATTTCGTTGAGGCCGCCCTGATGCGGAAGGCGGGGTGGGAGATCTGGCTGCTCTGGGACCTCGAGGGGAGCTGGGAGGAGGGTCCGCAGTCGCTCGTCGACAGCGCGAAGCGTGACCGGCGCTGGCTGCAGGGAAATCTCCAGCACACATGGCTGCTATTCGCGGGCGGGATTCATCCCGTCAGCCGGCTCCATCTCTTCCTCGGCATCGTCGGCTATCTTTCCTCGCCGCTCTGGTTCCTCTTCCTGCTCATCAACACGCTCATCGTCTTCAACCAGGTCTTTACCGGGCTGACCCTCGTGCCGGCGGAAAGCGCGCTCGGCAGCTACCTCCCGCTGACCCTCTCGGCGAACCAGCAGGGGCTGGTGATCTTCGGGGCGACCTTGCTGCTGCTCTTCCTGCCCAAGATCCTCGCCTTGCTGCAATGCCTCTTCGATTGGAGGCGGGCGCGCCGTTTCGGGGGGATCCCGGCCCTCGTCGGCGGACTCGTCCTCGAAACGGTCTATTCGGCCCTCGTCGCGCCTGTGGTGATGCTCTTCCACACGAAGTTCTTCTTCTGGCTTCTCATGGGCCGGAAGGTGGAGTGGGGCGCGCAGCAGCGCGGCGCTGTGGGTACGACTTGGCGGGAGGCTTGGGCCGCGCACCGGGGCCAGACGGCTCTGGGGGCGCTGTGGCTCGTCGCCGCCTTCCTCATCGAGCCTGTGCTGGGATTCTGGCTGCTGCCCGTCTTCGGTCCTGTCGTGCTCGCGATCCCGCTGTCGGTCTGGTCGAGCCGTCCCGGCCCCGGGACCCGGCTCCGCCAGGCGCATCTGCTCGCGACGCCTGAGGAGCTCGAGCCGCCGGCCGAGCTGCGCGAGATCCACGGACGCATCGGCCGGGGCGTGACCGTGCTTTCGGAGCGCTTCGAGCCGGGTGCCGCTTTCGAAGGGATCACCCGGGTCATCGTCGATCCCTACGTCAACGCCGTCCACGTCACCCTGATGGGGAAATCCGGCAAGCAGGGGGCGGGCTGCGACGACGGCACCGCCCTCCTCGGGGAGCGCCTCGTCGTGGAAGGCCCCGGCGCGCTCGATCTCGAGGCGCTGCGCCGAATCGCCGGTTGTCCCGACCTCGTCATGGACCTGCACCGGCGCGTGTGGCTGACTCCCTTTGCCGAGCTGGCCCCTTGGTGGCAGCATGCCATCGAGCGCTACCGGGCCGGGGTGTGAAACAGCGGATCCCCCCGGTATCACGAGACCGGCCGGGCGATCCCGTCGCTTCACTGCCGCGCCAGCACCGTCGGCACGGAGAGCATCCCGGTCGCCCGACATGCCGGATCGCGACCGCCTCCGGCGCTCCGTTGAGCTGGATCGTCTCCTGCGCGGCGGAGAGAAGGCGCAGGGTGGTCCAAGCGTTGCCGTTGCGCACTTGGAGGGCCCGCCAGCGGTTCACCCCCAAGTCGTCACCAGCACCTCGGCTTCCCCCTCCGCCCGCAATCCCTCCCCGCCTCCCGCTGGCACGAGGAAGAAATCGCCTTCCCCCGGCCTCGCGCCTTTCCCGCCCAGTGCGCCGTCCACCACCGCGACGATGGCGAAACGCCCGCGCGTCGCCTCCTTCACCGATCCTCCAGCCGCAAGCCGATGCTTTTCGAGGCGGAAATGTTCGCAATGGACGAGCAATTCGCCGTCCACCTCGCCCATCGCCGGGGCGGTGTCGGTGAAGTCGATGCACTTCAGCGACTCCTCGACATGGAGGGCGCGGGGCCGGCCGTCGATGCCGGGGCGGTCCCAGTCGTAGACGCGGTAGGTCGTGTCAGAGCTCTGCTGGATCTCGTAGATGAGCAGGCCCGCGCCGATGGCGTGGAGCCGCCCGCTCGGGAGAAAAAGGTGCTGCCCTTTCGCCACGGGCAGGGCGTGGACGCACGATTCCACCCGGCCCGTCGCGATCGCGTCGCGGAAACGGGTCTCGTCGACGCCTTCGCGCACTCCCACGTAGAGCGTCGCGCCGGGATCGGCGTCGGCGATGTACCAGACCTCGGTCTTCGGCTCGCCCCCGAGCGCGGCGGCGACGGAGGCGGGCGGGTGGACCTGGATGGAGAGCTTCTCCCGCGCGTCGAGGATCTTGCAAAGCAAGGGGAAGCGCTCCGCCTCGGGCGCGTCCTCGCCGAAAATGGTGCGGCGCAGCGAGGGATCGGCCCAGAGCTCGCTGAGGCGACGCCCGTCGAGCGATCCGCCCCGCACCCGGCAGTCGGCCTCCTCCCGCGCCGAGATCTCCCACGATTCGCCGTAGGGCAGCCTGGAATCGGGGAGAATCCGCCCGAAACGGGTCTCCAGCCGCCGTCCGCCCCAAACTCGGGTTTGATAAATCGACTCGAATCGAATAAAGGAATCGGATGGGGGTGACATGGAGACGCGGCGCAAGCCGCAAGATACCGCGACCGGCCGCCCCCGCCAATCCCCCATTTTCCACCAGCCCCCAAGCGAGCGAACGATGAATCCGGAAGTCAGAGAGCGCTTCGACGCCTACATCCGCCAAAAGGGGATGCGCCGCACCGAGCAGCGCGACGTGATCGTCGAGGCGGCCTTCGCGAACGACGACCACTTCACCGCCGAGGAGCTGCTCGCGAAAGCCCGCCGGATCGATCCCAAGACCTCGCGGGCGACCCTCTACCGCACCATCGCCCTGCTCGTGGAATGCGGGCTGCTGCGCGAGATCGACCTCGGTCGCGACGAGCGCGTCTACGACCCGAACTTCCTCGATTCACCCGACCACAACCACCTCATCTGCATCGACTGCGGCAAGGTGATCGAGTTCGAGGACGACAACGCCGCCCTGCTCATCGACTGCATCACTCGCCGCCTCGGCTTCCGCCCCTCGTCGAAATCCATGCGCATCGAGGCCTGCTGCGACCGGCTCCGCAAGAGCGGCGTCTGCAACAATCTCATCCAGCAGCGCCTGCAGAAGCGGGCGTGAACCGCCCGGCAAACCAAAGTCATGTGGAAAGGCAGATTCCAGACCGAGACCTCGAACCTTGTGCAGCGCTATGGAGAGTCCATCTCCTATGATTGGCGGCTCTACGCTTGCGACATCGAGGGTTCCATCGCCCACGCCGCCGCGCTACTCGACGCGGGCATCCTCACGAAGACGGAGGAGCGGGCCATCGTGAAGGGGCTTCAGGAGATCCGACGCGAGATCGAGCGGGGCGAGTTCCGTTTCAAGACCAGCCTCGAGGACATCCACATGAACATCGAGCGGACCCTGACCGAGAGGATCGGACCCGCCGGGGCGAAGCTCCACACCGCCCGCAGCCGCAACGACCAAGTCGCCCTCGACATCCGCCTCTACTGCCGCGGCGAGGTCCAGGCGATCCACCAGCGCCTCGCGACCTTGCAGAATGCCCTCCTCACCCTCGCGGTGAACCATCCCTCCGCCGTGGTGCCGGGCTACACCCACCTCCAGCGCGGCCAGCCCGTCCTCTTCGCCCACCACCTCCTCGCCTATCTGGAGATGCTGGAGCGCGACAAGGAGCGCCTCCGCGACGCCCATCGCCGCCTCAACGTGATGCCGCTCGGTTCGGGCGCGCTGGCGGGCTCGACCATCGTGCTGAACCGCAAGCTCATCGCGGAGAAACTCGGCTTCCCCTCGGTGACGCAGAACAGCATGGACGCCGTGAGCGACCGCGATTTCGTCGCCGAACTGCTTTTCGACATCGCGATGACCGGGGTGCATCTCTCGCGCCTCAGCGAGGACGTGATCCTCTGGGCCACGGCCGAGTTCGCCTTCCTCGAACTGAGCGACGCCCACACCACCGGATCGAGCCTGATGCCGCAAAAGAAAAACCCCGACGTCGCCGAGCTGACACGCGGCAAGACGGGGCGGCTCGTCGGCAACCTCGTCTCCCTGCTGACCACGATCAAGGGCCTGCCCATGACCTACAACCGCGACCTGCAGGAGGACAAGGAGCCGCTCTTCGACTCCATCGACCAGATCAAGCTCGCCCTCGAAGTCTTCGCCGAGATGATGGCCGCTGCGAAGGTGCGCGAGGACCGCACCCTGCGGGCCGCGTCCGACCCCTTCCTCCTCGCCACCGACCTCGCCGATTATCTGGTGCTGCGCGGCGTGCCCTTCCGCGAGGCGCACGAGGTCATCGGCAAGCTCACCGCGCACAGCTTGCAGGAGCAGCGCGGCTTCCCCGAGATGAGCTTGGAGGAATACCGCGAATTCTCCCCCGCCTTCGAGGCCGACGTGTTCAAAGTGCTCGACCTCAAGACCGCCCTCAAGGCCCGCAAGGGCATCGGCGCGCCCTCGCCCGCGAACGTCGGCGCCCAGATCGCGCGTTGGCAGAAGCGGCTGCACGGGACGGCGGCGTTTTGAAAGACCCGACCCTCTTTAGACAGAAACCCGACCCTGTTCCGCTCTACCCGTTGACGGATGAGCGAAGAACCCGACAGGCAGGACGACGAGGAGCTTGAGGCCCTTTTGCGACGGCTGGAGCCGACCCCGCTGGAGGTCGAGCATCGGGCGTCGCTGTATCGCGCCCGCGATCAATTCTGCCTCGAGCGCGAGCACAGCCCCATGACGATGCAGTGGGGGCGCGTCATCCCCCTCACCCTCGTCTGCGTGGTGGCGAGCTTCGGCTTCGCGCTCCTGCGCTACGGGGACCGGCTCCGCACCCCGGATTCCGCCTCCTCCTCCCTTGTCGCCACGGAAACCGCTCCCGCCTCCGAGGCTCCCGTCGCCTCCCGCTTCCTCCCGGTCTCCTCGCACGGGGCCATCGTCAACACTTCCTCCGGCGGCATCGTCGAGACCGAGGACGGCCCGCGCCAGCGCCTCCGCATCGACTACAGCGACGCCTTCCACTGGCACGACCCCGAGAGCGGCACCAACATCCGCCTCTTCCAACCGCGAAGCGAGGAGGTCGTCGTGCCGCTCACGACCGATTGAGTCCGTCTTTTGCCCCATTTCCCGTCCCAAGGAGCCGCCCTCCCCCAACCAGCCCCACCCATGAAGCCCCAATTCGCCGCCGCGCTCGCCGCCCTGCTCCTCCCGTCCCTCCGGGCCGAGGATGAAAAACCCGACGTTCCGAAACCGCCCGCCCCCAGCATCGCCGTTCCCAAAGACGACGCTCCCAAGGAGGACGGCGCTCCGGAGAAGGAAAAACCCCGCCCCCGCGAGGAGAAGCCGCCCAAACCGGCACCCCGGCCCGAAGCCAAGCGGGACGCCGACCGACCCTCGCCCGAGCGCGGCTCCGCCTCGAAACGCACTTGGCTGGGGGTGGCGACCGAACCAGTCGCCCCCTCCCTCCGCGAGCATCTTGAGATTCCCGAGGGCTTCGCCATCCAAATCGCCGAGGTCGTCCCCGGCTCGCCCGCCGCCAAGGCCGGTCTGCGGTCGAATGACGTCCTCGTGCGCTTCGAGGACCAGCGACTCATCTCGCCGGAGCACCTCGCCCTCCTCGTTCGCGGCAAGGGAAAAGGCGACCGGGTTCCCCTGATCCTCATCCGCAAAGGGCGCGAGGAGCTCGTCGAAGTCGTCCTCGACGAAGCGCCCGAGGACCAGTTCGCCCCCCGATGGTCGCCGCATCATCCGCCCGTGCCGCCCCGCTACAGGCCCGACCCACAATGGCAGGAGCAGATGCGGCGGCGTCAGGACGACATCCTCCGCCAGCAGCGGGAATGGCAGGAGCGCCACCGCCCCGCCGGGAAGTGGCATGAGAGAAACGAAGGCGGGCAACCCCGCCCGAAACAGGACCGGACGGACAAGCCCGGCGGACGCCCTCCCTCGATCAGCGTGAACCCCGGCTTCCCCCTCCGCCTCTTCAGCGCCGACGGCGTTCTCAAAATCGACAACGAACAGGGCGAACTGACCCTCACCCGAAAAGGCGACGACTACCGCCTCGTCATCAAGGACGCCGCTGGCAAGGTCGTCTACGACGGCGTCTTCGATCCCGCGAAAGGCGTCGGAGGACTGCCCGAGGAGGTCCGTCGGCAGCTCGACGCGATGAAGCTCGACAACCTCGAAATCCATCTGCCCAACCCGCCCGCGAGCGTCCCGGAGAAGACGGCCCCGGAGAAGACGGCGGAACCCGAGGAGCAAAAGGAAACTCCCGGCGAGTTGCTGTGATCTCCACCTTCCGCCCCGGCCACCTCCGCAAAAAACGAAGGGACGGGGAGAACAGCCCCCCCGTCCCTTCGCCAACTCTGAACCAAACAACGAAAATGGCCGCGTGATTTCGCGGATTGTCGCTGTTTTAGCAAACTCGGGGCCGCGTGGCTATGGCTTGATCAGGGGATGGCGCACAAAAACGAACCCGCCCGGTCCACTCCCCCGCTTGGTCCACTCCCGGCGGAGCGGGTGCCACTCCCGCGATCACTGCCGCAGATTCAGGAAATTCCTCAGGATCGCCTTCCCCGAAGTCGTCAGGATCGACTCGGGGTGGAACTGCACACCGTGGACCGGATGCTCGCGATGGCGCAAACCCATGATCTCGCCCTCGGCCGTCTCCGCCGTGATCTCAAGGCAATCCGGCAGCGTTTCGCGCTTCACGATCAGGGAATGGTAGCGCGTCGCCTCGAAGGGCGACTCGATCCCTTGGAACAGATCCTCGCCATTGTGGAGGATTGGCGAGGTCTTCCCGTGCATGAGCCGGTCCGCCCGCACCACGTCGCCGCCGTAGACCTCGCCCATGCACTGGTGGCCGAGGCAGACGCCGAAGATCGGGATTTCGCCGCCGAAGGCGCGGATCACCTCGCAACTGATCCCCGCCTCCCTCGGCGTGCAGGGGCCGGGCGAGACGCAGATGCGCTCCGGTGCCATCGCGCGGATTTCGTCGAGGGTGATTTGGTCGTTGCGGCGCACCTCCATCTCCGCCCCCAACTCGCCGAAATACTGGACGAGGTTGTAGGTGAAGGAATCGTAGTTGTCGATGACGAGGAGCATGGAAGCAGGAACCTACGGCCCGGCGCGGGGCGGGTCAAACGGAAGGCGGAAAGGGATTCCGCCCCACCATCGTGGCTCCGGTTACGGGTCGCGCCAATGGCAGTTGCGGGGAGGGGCATGCTCAGGGAGGGTTGGCGTGGATGAAGGCTCCCATCGCAGTGCGCCACGGGCAGGGGATCTTCCTTCCCGAACTGGACCTGTGGCTGGACCCTCGGCAAAGCCGGGCCCGCGCCTTCGTCTCGCACGCGCACAGCGACCACTTCGCCCGGCATGACTGGACACTGTGCAGCGCGGCGACGCGCTCGCTCATCGAGGCCCGCTATGGCGGCGCGGCATCGGACACGGTGGCGACGTCCGCGTGGGACGAGCCGTTTCAGGAGGGCGGCCATGTCCTGCGCTTGCTGCCGGCCGGGCATATTCTCGGCTCCGCCATGCTGCATGTCATCCGCCTCGCCGACGGGGCCAGCCTGCTCTACACGGGTGACTTTGAGATTATCCGCAAATAAATAGTAACAATCCGCTGAGTCGTGGCATGGTCCCGGCATGGCGCAGATCGGAACCGCTATCCTGAACGAGGTCGCCATGAACGTCCTCGCTTTCACCATCCTTGTGAGCACCGCACTCGCGGGTGTCTTCATCGTCTGCTTCCGCCGTCGAGATGCGATGCGCGAGGCTGTTGTCGCCGACGCGAGATTCGTTGCTGCCCCTCGATGACGAGGCCCCGCCCATCCCTGGATTTTCCCCTCTCCCCGCGATTCGCCCTCCCGACTTGAATTCGCCGTCTGCCTTTTTCTGATCACCTCGCTCACCGGAATGGACGCGCATGTGAACCTCATCCCGCTGAACTCGACCAATGGCATCGACTCGGCGGCGAAACGGCTTCCGCGTGATTGTCCAGCCCTTCCCCCATCTCCAGCCTCTCAATTTTGACTATAAACTCAAAAGAACAGTGGTATCGTCCCGCTCATGGAGTTGCAGGACAAGCTCGCCATTCTGGCGGACGCCGCGAAATATGACGCCTCGTGCGCCAGCTCGGGGGCGCAGCGGCGGGATTCGCGCGGTGGCCGGGGCGTGGGCTCGGCGGGCGGCGAGGGCATCTGCCACAGCTACGCGCCGGACGGACGCTGCATCTCCCTGCTGAAGATCCTCCTCACCAACCGCTGCCTCTACGACTGCCACTACTGCATCAACCGCCGCTCCAGCAACGTGCGGCGGGCGAGCTTCACGCCGGAGGAGGTCGTGCGGCTGACGCTGGACTTCTACAAGCGCAACTACATCGAGGGCCTCTTCCTGAGCTCGGGCATCGTGCGGAGCGCCGACCACACGATGGGCCAGATCGTCGAGATCGCCCGCACCCTGCGAGAGGAGCACGACTTCCGCGGCTACCTGCACCTGAAGACCATCCCCGAGGCCTCGCCCGATTTGACGGCGCTGGCGACGAAATACGCCGACCGCATCAGCCTCAACCTCGAACTGCCCAGCCAGCGCAGCCTCGACCGGCTCGCCCCCGAGAAGAACCTGCACCGCACCACCGAGGCGATGGGCCGCATCCGCACCCTCGTGGACGAGGCCAAGGCACAGCGCCGCGACGGGGACAGGAAACTGCGCCACGCCACCGGCCAGAGCACGCAGGTGATCGTGGGGGCCGATGCGTCGTCGGACGCGGATTTTCTCCAGCGCTCCGTCGAGCTCTACACCCGCTACCGGCTCCGCCGCGTTTACTACTCCGCCTTCAGCCCGATCCCCGATGCCAGCTCCGTCCTGCCGCCCAGCGCCCCGCCCCTGCTGCGCGAGCACCGGCTCTATCAGGCGGACTGGCTGCTGCGCCACTACGGATTCCAGGTGGACGAGATCGTCGAGGCCGCACGGCCCGACCTCGACCTGCGGATGGACCCCAAGCTGAGCTGGGCCCTGCGCCATCGCCATGAATTCCCCGTGCCGCTGCAAACCGCGCCGCGCGAGCAACTGCTGCGAATCCCCGGCCTCGGCGTGCGGACGGTGGACCGCCTCCTGACGATCCGCCGGCACCACCGCCTCCGGCTCGACGACCTCGCCCGCCTGAGAGTCCCGCTGGAAAAGGTGCGGCCCTTCGTCATCACCGAGGACTATCGTCCGCCGTCGTCCCTGCTGGATGGCGAGCGGTGGGTGGAGCGGTTTTTGCCGAAACCGCAGCAGCTTGAGTTGTTCTGACCATGCACCACGCAAACCCCGGCACCGGCTGGCTTTCCTGGAGACAGACAGCCCGGGCGTTGCTGGTGGTGGGCATGCCGCCGGAGGAAGTGCTGTGGAGCCACGAACGCGAGACGCTGCTGGATCTCGCCCCGGCTCCGCCCGTCGCGCAGGACGAAGCCTCCGACCTCGGCGTGCGGGACTTCCGAGTTCCGGCGGTCTTTGTCGATCTGGCGCAGGCGGCGATCTGCCATGCGGACGAACGACGCTGGGCTCTGCTCTATCGGATGCTCTGGCGCATGGTGTGCGGCGGCGAACGCCACCTGTTGCAGCTCGCCAGCGATCCCGACGTCCTGACCGCCCGCCGTATGGAGAAGGCAGTGCGCCGCGAGGAGCACAAGATGCACGCCTTCGTGCGCTTCCGCAAAGCCGGGGAGACCGAAGCGGGCCGGGAACACTTCGTGGCGTGGTTCGAGCCGGAACACTGGATCGTGGAGCGGGCCGCCCCGTTCTTCCGCGACCGCTTCGCCAACATGGACTGGTCCATCCTCACGCCGCGCGGCTGCGCGCATTGGGTGGAGGAGCGTCTGCACCTCGCGCCGGGCGTGGACCGCGATCCCTTCGCCACCGGGGACGATCTGGAACCGCTCTGGAAGACGTATTACGCCAGCATCTTCAACCCGGCCCGCGTGAAGCTGAAAGCGATGCAGTCGGAGATGCCGAAGAAGTTCTGGAAGAACCTGCCCGAGGCCGAGCTGATCGAAGACCTGACGCGCCACAGCGCCGAACGGGTCAGGACGATGCTGGAGAGCCCCGCCCGTCCGCCGCGCCCGCGGCCACGCCAGCCCTACCTCGACTCCCTGAAATCCCTGCCCGGCTCCGAAGAGGAGGAGGCGTTGAAGTAAATGCACCCTTCCCCATGGTTGGCAGGGAAAACGTTTGCGCGGAGGGGGGAGGAGGGAAGCGCTCGGATTGGGGATTGGAAACGGGTTCCCTTCTCCGACCCAGACCCTTGTGGAAGCCCAGGTATCCGCAGTCGGCAGGATGCCGGCGCTCCCTCCGCGTCGACGGCCTCTTTTTCCCGAATGTTTTCGGACGAAGCGACCGTATCCAGACGCGACAGGACCGCGACCGCGCCATGATTCCCCATCTCTCCCCCCACCTCCCCGGATTCCTCGACCGCTACCCGCGCTTGCACGAGTTCGTCTATTTCACTTTCAAACAAGCTTGGGCCTGCCTCTTCGGGGCTTTGTTGCTCTTGGGCATTCTGATCACCAGCTTCCGGTTCCCCGGCATCGGGATGTCCCGCTACGATTTCCTCTTCCTCTACGCGGTGCTTATCCAGATCGGCCTCGTCGCCTTCAGGCTGGAAAGCTGGCGGGAGCTCTGCGTCATTTTCCTTTTCCATGCCATGGCCACCGCCATGGAGCTTTTCAAAACTTCCGAAGGCATCGGCTCCTGGTCCTATCCGGAAGACTCGGTCATCCGCATCGGCAATGTTCCGCTCTTCGCCGGCTTCATGTATTCCGCCGTCGGCAGCTATATGGCCCGCGCTTGGCGCGGTTTCGACTTCCGGTTTACCCGCTTCCCGTCGCTCTGGCTCGCCGGAACCATCGCCGTACTCGCCTATCTCAACTTTTTCACCCACCACTATTTCGTCGACATCCGCTGGCCGCTCATCGCGGCCGGCTGCGTCGCTTTCGCCCGGACCCGCATCCATTTCACTCCGAAGCACCGCACCTTCCGCATGTCCCTCCTGCTCGGGTTCTGCCTCGTCGCTTTTTTCATCTGGATCGCCGAGAACCTCGGCACCTTCGCCCGCGCCTGGGTCTATCCCCACCAGAAAGCGGGTTGGGAACTCGTCCACCTCTCGAAGTTTACCGCTTGGTATTTGCTGATGCAGCTCAGCTTCATCCTCGTCTACGCCTTGCGACAATTGGAAGGGAAGCTCCGTGCCCCCAGCCTCCGCGAGGGGGCTTGAATTCCACTTGTGCGACAAGGCCCACATAGGCGAGCGCCACGAGAAAATTCCATCCGCCGAACAACAGCAGGTCGCGGGCTAGGAGAAATTCGATCACGTTCATCGTCAACACTGCCGCGATCTGCGCCGCCGCGCTTCCCTTCCGCCAAATGCCGGAAAGGATCCACGCAGCCATGAGCACTTCCCCAACGCCGATCAAACAGGTGAGGACGAGCGCATGCTCCTCCCCGAGAATCCTCGCGACGATTTCCCGGTGCCTCGGCACGCCGTCCAACACTTTTGCCCATAAACCGTTCACCAGCCAAACGAGCGAGAAGAAGAAGCGGAGGAGGCGTTTCACGATCAATTCGAACGGGTGTCGGATTCTTATATCCAACTCGCTTCCGCTTGGTCAACCACTAGGTTAACCGAAGTTCACTACAAACGCATCGCGCACCGCCCCTCCAAGGCGGGCCGTACGGGCCATTCCTTGCGATCCACCCGATTGTGAGGTTCATTGTGTGCCCTCCTCCCCCCGATGCCAGAGTTCGAAGACGCCCCGCCGGCACAACCGCCTGCGGCTGCCCCCCCTTCTCCGCAAAGGAAAAGACGTGGCTGTCTTGCGGTCTTTCTCGTCGTTTTCCTCGTCCTCGTTCCGGTCGGATTGCTCTTGCTGAACGGGCCGGGCTTCCGTGCCGTGGCCCGTTTCGCGGGATTGAAGGCGGCCTCCTCCCAAGGGCTCTCGGGCGATTTCCGCGTTGCCGGATCGATCTGGTCGGGCTTCTCCCTGCAAGGGATCGATCTCTCGGACGGCGGGAAACCCGGCACCCTCATTCGGCTCGACGAGATCCGACTCGACTACCGCGCCTCCGCCTTGATCCGGGGGGCGAAGCGACTCGACTGGCTCGATGGCCTGCGCGTCGGCAAGGCGGAGATCCATCTCATCCTGCCCGATGCGGAGACGCCTCCTGACAAAGCCATCGAAGCCTCGTCTTCCGCCGCATCGAAGGCTTCCGAACCCTCGTCCGCTTTCAACCCGCTTTGGAATCTCCTCGCCGCCGACATCGCCATCGACGACTTGACCCTCTTCCTTCACCAGGGTGACAGGGTCTGGTCGGTGGAGTCGCTGCGGCTCGCGCTGCCGGGGGAAGGCGATGGCTCGTTGAAGGTCGCGCGGATTTCGCTGCCGGGGCAGGAGTCCATCGAGGGGATCGACGCGACGCTGCGAAAGGAGGCGAACGGGCTTTCCCTCGGTCCCTTGCCGCTCCTCGGCTATGCCGATCTGGAATCGCTCGCGGTCTCGGAGACGGAGCCAGGGGATTACTCCCTCCTCGCCGGATTCGGCGTGGCCGGTGGAAAAGTCGATCTCTCGCTGCACGCGCCGCCCCGTGCGCCGCTGGAGGCGTCCCTCGCCCTGCGCCGCGGATCGAGCCTGTCTCTGGACCAAGTGAAGCTGCCGGACTCGAAGCTGCGCGGCGCGGTCACCGATCTCGATCTGCGTTTCGCCGGGGACCCGGCCCGTCCGGCGACTTGGAGCCTCGACGGCAAGCTCATCGCTTCGAGGACGGGATGGGACAAGGCGACGGTCGATTCGCTGATGCTGCTGGCTCGCGGGAACCGGATCAAGTTCGAGGCGATGCGCGGACGCGCGAACTTGCGGGCGGACGCGACCCTGCCGTTCCCGCAATCGGAGACGGTCGAGGAGTTCGCGCGGCGGCCGGTGCTGCTCCAGCTCGCGGCGGAGGTGCCCGATCTCGGGCAGACGCTCGCGGACTTCGGGGTGGAGGTGCCGCTCTCGGGATCGGCCACGCTGCGGGCACAGGATCTGCTGGTGACGGGGGACAAGGTGGGTACGGGCGATCTCGAACTCGTCACCGAAGGGCTGGCGTGGGATGGCGTGGCCCTGTCCGGCGCGACGCTCTCGGCCCGGGTGGAGCGGGAGAACTTCATCCGTCTCGCCCTCGATCTGGGGCTCGACGAGGACAACCGCGTCCATCTCGCCGCGTCGGTGGATGCCACGACGCGCCGCTACGCGGGCGAGGCGGTGGTCGCCCTCGACACGCGGGGACGTCTCGGCACGGTGCTGCGCGATCTCGGGCACGAGGGATTCTCCGGCGTGGCGACGCTCGATTGGAAGGGCGGCGGCGGCTTCTCCGCCTCGGGGCATTCGGGCGAGGCGGCGCTTTTGCTGAAATCGGTCGCGATCCAGTCGGGCCAACCCATCGACGGCAAGCTCGACGCGAGCTACTCCGACCGGGTCGTCACCTTGTCGGAACTTTCCTTGGCCTCGGACGGCGTCGCCCTGACCGGATCGGGAGGTTGGGACGGCGCGACGCTGCGGCTGCCCGATTGGAAATTGACCCACAAGGGCCGCGTCCCCCTAACGCTGGCCTTGGAGATGCCGCTGGCAACGGGGCACGAGGGCGGTTTTCTGGCGCAGGAGGGACCGCTGGCGCTCGATCTCGTCCTCGACGGCCTCGCCCTCGACGAAATCACGCGATTCTTCGCCGCCGCGCCTCCTCTCGCGGGTTCGCTCGATGGCGGCGTGAAGGCGACAGGGAGCTTCGCCGATCTCGATCTGCAAGGGGGGATCGAGTTCCGCGCGGAGACGGCGGGCGATCCCGGCGAATCTCCCGCGATGGCGAAGCTCGACCTCTCCCTGCGCGGCGAGGCGAGCCGCCCGGCCAGTTGGGAGACGACGCTCGACGCCTTGCTCTCCGGCCTGCGCTGGCAGGGCATGGCGCTGGAAAACATCGCGCTGGACGCGGCCACGGACACGAGCCGGCCGGAGCGCCCCCTCGTCGCGGTGCTGCGTTTCGACCAGTCCGGGACGGTGCTCGACGCGAACGCCCGTCTTAATCTCGGCGGCGCGGCGTCCCTGTCCGATCTCGCCGGGGTTCCGGTGCTGGCCGATGCCACGCTCGACATTGGGAGCGTGGAGACTTTGCTGAGCGATTTCGCTCCGCCGAAATGGAAGGGCCTGCCGCTCGCCGGAGCGCTCTCCGCGAAGGTCGCCGGGGTCAAGCTCGAACGAGGCTCGCTCACGGCGGGCGTGGTGGAGTTGCGCTCGGAGAGCTTCGCGGTGGAGGGCAAGACCTTCGACGCGATCCAACTCGACGCGACCGTCCCCGCCCCGGACCGGATCGAGGCGGTCGCGGCCATCACTCTCGACGGGCGGAACCGTTTCGCCGGGCGCGGCTCCCATCATCTCAAGGAAGGCCGCTACTCCGGCGAGGCCTCCCTCGACGCCGATCTGGTCGCGAAAGGGAGCCGTCTCCGCGCCCTCCTCGGGGACCGTCCCCTCGCCGCCCTGCTGCCCGGAAAGACGGCGCTGGAATGGAAGGGCGAAGGCGGCCTCCGCGAAGGCGGGCATGAGGGCGAGCTTTCGCTGAAGGCGGCCTCGCTGCGTCTCGCCGCCGGGGCGGAACCGCTCGACGCGGAGATCGCGGGCCGCTACTCGGCGGATTCGGCGGATTTCCCGACCTTGAAACTCACGAGCGCGCCCCTCGATTTCGATGCTTCGCTTCGCTGGACGGGGAAGGAGCTGACCCTCGCGGGCAAGGGCGCGAGCGGAGGGAAAAAGCCGTTTTCCCTCGACGCGACGCTGCCGCTGGACCCGGAGAAGCTAAAGCCGGAATTGTGGTTTGGTCAGGATGCCCCGCTCTCCGTCGCACTCTCGGCGAAGTCCCTCGCCGTCGGCACGATCTCGCGGCTGTTCGTCGCGAAGCCGCCGCTGCTGGGCGATCTCTCCCTCGATCTCGCGGTCTCTGGCACGCCCGCGGCCCCGACCCTCGATCTGGACCTCGGCCTCGACGGGATCGCGGTGCCGCGCGAGGGCGAATCGCTGCCCGCCGGACGGCTCGCGCTGAAGGCCGGGGCGAAGGAGTCGAAGCTCTCGCTCTCGGGCGAATACCGCCACCCCGACGTGCAGCCGCTCTCCCTCTCGGCCTCGCTGCCGTTCCATCCGGGGGCGTGGGCCATGGGCGGGCGCAAGATCGGGGACGAGACGCTCGCGGCGACGGCGCGGATGGAGCGCAGTTCGCTCGCCTTCCTCGCCGGGCAGGTGCCGGGGATCGAGTCCATCTCCGGCGAGGTCTCCCTCGACGCCGAGGTGTCGGGCACGGTGGCGAGTCCGCGTATCCGCGGGCACGGGCACGTCGCGGTGCCGAGGTTGCGGCTGGAGAACCGCAACGCGCCCTCGATCCAAGAGGTCGAACTCCGCGCGAATTTCGCCGAGAACCGCGTCGTGCTGGAGCGGCTCGCCGCCGTCGTCGCGGGCGGGTCGGTGGAGGGGGGCGGCGAGGTCCTGTTCCCCTCGGGCGAGGAGCCGCGCATCCGCCTCTCGCTGAAGGGCAGCGAAGTCCTCGTGGTGCGCACGCCCGAGGTGAACGTGCGCACCGACCTCGATCTCACCCTCGACGGCCCTTGGTCGCGGGCCGCTCTCTCGGGCGAGCTGGGCATCGTGAACAGCCGCTTTTTCAAGAACTTCGACTTGCTCCCCCTCGGTCTGCCGATGAGGAGGAGCCAGTCCGTCCTGCCCACGGTCGAGCGCGGCCCGCGCGGCGGCGGGGCGGCCTATCAGGATCTCGATCTGGGGGTGAAGGCGGCCCCGTTCCAAGACTGGCCCGTGGCGATCCGGGTGTTCACGAAGGAGCCCTTCCTCATCCGCAGCAATCTCGTGGCCTCGTCCATCACCGCCGACCTGCGTCTCGGCGGCACCCTCGGGGTCCCCGCCCCGGTCGGCCGGGTCGAGATCGAGAAGGGCGAGATGAGCCTGCCCTTCAGCAAGGTGGATGTCGAGACAGGGCGGATCGAATTCGACGCGGCCACGGGCTTCAACGGGGCGATCGAGTTCAAGGCCCGGGCCAAGGCGGACCGCTACCGGATCGCGATCTACCTCTACGACCGCGTCCTCTCCCCGCAATACGTGCTGACGAGCATCCCGCCCCTGCCCAGCGAGGACATCATGACCTTGATCGCCACGGGGACGACCCGCGACGAACTGGTCGGAGCCGATGCCGAATCCGTCGCGGCGGGCAAGGCGGCCGGTCTGCTGCTGAAAAACCTCAGGAAAAAGAGCAACGAGGCGGATGCCGATCCGACGCTTCTCGACTTGCTAGAGGAACGAACCGAGCTTGAATTGGGGCGGGTCAACCCGGAAACTGGCGAGCAGACTTTCGGAGGCAACATCCGCCTCTGGAAACAGCTCTTTTTCGTCGGCGACGTGGACCAGCAGAGCGACTACCGGGCGCTGTTGAAATACGTCTTTCGCTTTAAATAAATCCGAAGCCCGAAATCCGAATTGCCAGCCTCCCGACTGAAACACTGAAAACTTCCCTCCATCTCTTCCTGCTGCTCTTCGCGATCCTCGCGACCGGGACGGCTGCGCCCGGCGGGAAGGTGCGGATCGAGGGGCTGCGGACGGTGCCGGAGTCCCAGGCACGCCAGTGGATCGGTTCGCAACTGGAGTTCGTCGAGTCCGCCGGGGTCAGCCGCGCGCGCGCCGACGACCTCGCCTTTTTCCTCGAAACCTCGATGCGCCAGCAGGGCTACAGCGGGGCGGCGGTCGATTGGAAGATCGAGGGTTCGGGCGAGTCGGCCCGCATCGTGCTGCTCGCGTCGGAGGGAAATTCCATCGTCGTCGGGGACATCTTCGTGGAGGGCAACGTCGCGCTGGAGGATGCGGCCGTGGTGGAGCTGCTCACCTCCGCGACGCGGAAGCGGCTGCGCACCAAGGAGGGCCAAAGCCTGCCCTACGTGAAGGAGGACATCCGGCAGGGCAGCGCCCAAGTCGCCGCCTTTTACCAATTGATGGGATACCGCGACGCGAAGGTGGATTTGAAAACCCGCGTCGAGGGAACGAGGGCGAACCTCTTGGTGAAGGTGGTCGAAGGGAGCGAGAGCCGCGTGGGCCGCATCGACTTCCCCCCGGCCCCGTCGCCCGCGCTGGCCGCCGAGTTCGAGAAGCTCCGCGAGGAGTTCGGCGGCAAGGTGTTCTCCGGCACGGTCCCCGGCAAGCTCGCCTCGCGGGTGCGCTTCGCCGCCGTCGCCGCCGGCTATTTCCACGCCAAGGTCACCACGGAGGAGCGCGAGGGCGGCACCGTCGATGGAACCGGCCGGGTCGATCTGACGGTGCAGGCGGACTGGGGAGGCCCCGTCGCGGTCTCGGGACTGCGGGTGAAAGGCAACGAGAAAGTGAAGACGAGCTTTTTCGACCGGCACTTCGCCGGGATCGTGAACCGCCCCTATTCCCCGTCGGAGGCGAACGAGGCTGTCAACGAACTCCTCCAGTCGGGGGCCTTCGAGACGGTGCGAACGGATGTGGCGGCCCAGCCGGACGGCACCTACCTGCTCGACATCGAGGTCGAGGAGGGCCACTCGCGCACCCTCGGCGTTTACGGAGGCTTCACCAATTACGAGGGTCCCATCGCGGGCTTCGAGTTCCGGAACCTCAACCTCTTCGGCACGGTGCGCAAGGTCGATGCGGCGATCGAGTTCTCGCAGCGCGGCGCTCGCGGCGAGGCGGTCTATACCGATCCTTGGTTCCTCGACAGCCCCTATCAATTCAGCGGTGTCTTGTTCGCCCTGAACCGGTCCGAGGAGGGCTACGAGAAATTCAAGACCGGAGGCCGCTACGAGCTGAGCCGACGCTTCGGTTCGCGGAAACAGGACACGCTCGCCCTTTTCGGCGAGGCCGCCTTCACCGACGTCCACAAGGCCTCCATCGCCCCGCTCTACCTCGGGGACCGCGAATACTTCTCGCATCAGCTCGGTTTCTCCTTCACCCGCGACCGACGCGACAACCCGAGGCGTCCGCGCAAAGGCCACCTCGCTCAGGTCTCGATCGCGGCGGCCTCGTCCGTGCTTGGCAGCGAGGTGGAATACTTGAAAACCACGGGACGGCTCGGCTACTACCTCCCGGTGGGGGCCAACACCCTGCGCTTCGGCGCCCGCGCGGGTCTCATCTCGCCGATGGGCGGCACCGGGCAGATCCCCATCGATCTGCGCTATTTCAACGGCGGCCCCTTCAGCGTGCGAAGCTTCCAGGAGCGTTCCCTCGGTCTGCGCGATCCCGCGAGCGGCCACGCTGTCGGGGGGAATTTCTACTCCGTCTTCAGCGTCGAATACGAGGTCCCCCTCGCCATGGCCGATGGACTCAGCCTCGTGACCTTCGCCGACGCGGGGAACCTGATCCACGGCGGCTCCCACGTCAGTCTCGACGATCTCCGCTACGCCATCGGCCTCGGATTGCGCTACGACACCCCCATCGGCCCGATCCGCGTCGAATACGGACTCAATCCCGACCAACGCCCCGGCGAGCCCGACGGCACCCTCCATATCGGGTTTGGTCTTGGGTATTGAACTGACTGTGCGAATTCCTTTTCAGCCCTCCGCTCCTTTCCCGCCGCAGGCCGGGGTCGAAGGGGGGCGGCCACCTCAGCAACAAGGCTCCGACCGAGGAGATCAAAGGAGCAGGCCTGCGGCTCCCCCTTCTGGCCGATCCGTCATCGTCTGCACGGACACGCCGAGCGATCCCCTCGACATCGGTCGAAAGAAAAGTGGCGGAACGGACCGAACGGGGCGAGAATGTCCCTGCCGGGTCCTCGAGCCGGACTAGTTTTGTTCCATAGCGGAACGTTGCCAGCCCGCCTTCGTGCGGAAAGGCATCGTCCTGAGGCCATCCAGTTAAGGTCCAGCCGAGGTTCCCGGTTTTTTCTTCGGCCTCCCCAAGCCTCGGCAAAGATTGCCGCCGGATTCCCTTTTCCTGCTAGATTGCGTCAATCGCCTATGAAAAGGCCCCCTTCTCACGATGAGGCGGGCCTCTTGGGGACAAGTCGCCGTATTTGAATGCTTTCGTCCATCAAATACAACTGCAAGTGCCGATCCATGGTTCCTTGATGGGTCCGCGAGAGAGGCTTTTCGATTGGACGATGCGAGTCCCATAGAATACCGTTTGCCTCTGGCGGGCTGCCCGCAACGCAATGGAAGATCGTCGCTTGCTGGGAATCCGGACTTGGATCTGGGGTGTCGCCTTGCTTAGCCTCGCCGCCGTGGCGGTTCTCGCCGCCCTGTGGATTTCCGACGGGGCCAAGGTTGCGGTGGCGTCGCCGGATACCGCGCCAGAACCCCCTTCGGCGGTCGATCCTTCCCGAACGCAAACGGTCGAGACTCGCGAACCCGTTTTGGCTCCCGACCCGCCGGAAGAACTGCCCCCGCCATCGAAACCCGCCCCTGCGGTCGAGGACATGGAGTATGCGATCCCTGTTTTCGAAAACGATCTGCATGTGACGCTTGCCTCCCATCCCGAATTTGGGCAGATTTCGATCGAGCGCTACGACAAGGACGGAAATCCCACAGGGGAACCTTTGGCGCAGGGCACCCAAGTCCAGATCCCGGACCCGGATCGTCCGGGCGAGAAGATCTATTTCCGGGTGCCGTAGGCCGGGTGACGGAAGGGACTTGAAAAGCCCCTCTCCGATCACCCCAAGAACGAGCACACGTACTGGCAAACCCCTTCCTGCACGCGGATCGTGAAGCCGGATTTCGCGGGCACTTGGAAGGCGGTGTCGGCGGCGTAGCCGACCATTTCCTCTTGGCCGTCGAGGACGACTTCGCAAGCCCCGTCGACGATG
Source organism: Akkermansiaceae bacterium UBA2367 (assembly GCA_002344525.1). Lineage (GTDB taxonomy): Bacteria > Verrucomicrobiota > Verrucomicrobiia > Verrucomicrobiales > DEV007 > Arctic95D-9. The sequence goes on along the minus strand of DDTJ01000088.1, from coordinate 47,683 downwards.
GCCATTTCCTCGGCGGCGTCGGTACCGAAATGATACTCGCCGGGATAGATGAGCCCGAGGGTCTTCTTGCTGCCATCTCCGAAGAGGATGGAATGGCTCACGACCTTCCCGTCGAAATAGACGTTGGCTTTGGCGATGGCGGTGACGTTTTCGAATTGCATGAAGTGCTCAGTGTTCAGTGTTCAGCCTTGTTCCGGGCCGCTTGGGTTTTCAGACGAAGGGCGTTGAGGCGGATGAAACCGGTGGCGTCGTCCTGGTTGTAGGCATGCTCGCCGCCTTCCATCGTGGCGACGGCTTCGCTGTAGAGGCTGAGGGGCGAGCGGCGGCCCGCGGCGATGACGTTGCCTTTGTAGAGCTTCAGACGCACCTCGCCGCTGACGGATTGCTGCGACTCGGTGACGAGGGCCTGGAGGGCCTCGCGCTCGGGCGCGAACCAGAAGCCGTTGTAGACGAGCTGGGCGTATTTGGGGATGAGCGAATCGCGAAGCAGCATGACCTCGCGGTCCATCGTGAGGCTCTCAAGCTGGCGGTGGCCGAAGAGCAGGATGCTGCCGCCGGGCGTCTCGTAGACCCCGCGGCTCTTCATGCCGACGAAGCGGTTCTCGACCATGTCGACGCGCCCGATGCCGTTGCGCCCGCCGAGGAGGTTGAGCACGCGCATGACGCCGTAGGGGGTGAAGAGGGTGTAGTCGCCGGACCGACCCTGTGCGGTCACGTCGCCGAGGGCGGCGAGGAGTTCGTCGAGAGCCTCGTGCTGGAGACCGACGCAGTTGCCCTTTTCAAAGAGGAGCTGGACGAACTCGGGGCGGTCGGGGGCCTCCTCGGGGGAGACGCTGAGGACGTACATGCCGCGGTCGTCCTCGCCGGAGGGGTCGTACCAAGGGTCCTCCAGCACGCCGCTCTCGAAGCTGATGTGGAGGAGGTTGCGGTCCATCGAGTAGGATTTCTTGGCCGTGGCTTGCACCGGGATGTTGTGCTCGGCGGCGTAGGCGATCATCTCGGAGCGCCCGGGGAACTGCTCGCGGAAGCGCCGCTGCCGCCAAGGGGCGATGATCTGGATGCCGGGGGCGAGGGAGGCGGCGGAAAGCTCGAAGCGGACTTGGTCGTTGCCCTTTCCGGTGGCCCCGTGGGCGATGGCGTCGGCTCCGTTTTCGAGGGCGGCCTGGACCATGCCTTGGGAAATGCAGGGGCGGGCGATGGAGGTGCCGAGGAGGTACTGCCCCTCGTAGATGGCCCCGGCTTGGATCATCGGGTAGATGAAGTCGCGGGCGAAGGCCTCCCGGAGGTCGCCGATGATGCACTTCGACGCCCCGGTCTTGAGGGCTTTCTCCTCCAAGCCGTCGAGCTCCTCCTGCTGGCCGACGTCGGCGCAGTAGGCGATGACTTCGGCTTGGTAGGTGTCGCGGAGCCAAGTCAGGAGGACGGAGGTGTCGAGACCGCCGGAGTAGGCGACGAGGATTTTCTGGACGTTTTCGCTCATGGAAAGGAAAGGGAGGGGTGCCCGGCAGGGCGGGGCGGCAACTCTACGGCCCTCGACGGGGCTTGCAAACGGGATTCGGGAGCGGGAAGGGGCGTCGCCGGACCCGCGACCGCCCTCAGCGCTTGCCCACGGCGGCCTTGAAACGCACCACGGCTTCTGCGATCGACTCGGCGAGGCGCTCGCGGTGGGCGGGGTCGTTGATCAGCTTCGCTTCGCCCGGATTCGTCACGAAGCCGCCCTCGAAAAGGATGCCGGGCTTGTTGACTCCGCGCAGCACGTTGAAGCGGGCGCGCTTGATGCCGCGATCCACGGCCTTGATGTCGGAAATGACTTGGGCGTGGACGGCGGTGGCGAGGGCGATGTTCTCCGCGTCCCGCACGTTGCCGGTGAGGGGGGAGCTCCAAGGGTTGCCCCCGTTGGTCGAGCGCGTCCCCTGCGGGGCAAGGGCGTAGGTCTCGATGCCGTTCGAGGCGGCGGCGCCGGAGGAGTTGTAGTGGATGCTGATGAAGATCGCGTTCTTGTGGCGGTTCGCGATCTCGACGCGCTGGCCGAGGGTCAGGAAGATGTCCTCGCTGCGCGTCATGACCGTCTTGAAGCCGCGGGCTTGGAGGGCTTTGGCGAGGCGCAGGGAGGTGTCGAGGGTGTAGTCCTTCTCCCGTCCGAAGGGGCCTTTCGCCCCGGTGTCGTGCGCCCCGTGCCCTGCGTCGATGACGACGGTGTCGAACTCGATGGGCTTGCGGATGTAGCTCGGCCGCACCACCGGGTCGACGAGCTTCGCCAGATCGACGGTCGAGAGCATGGCCATGCCGCCGTTCTCGACCACGGGGAAGCTGAGGTTGAACTTGATGTTGTTCATGTAGATCGACTCCGAGCCGATCTTCCAAGTCATGATCAGCTTCTTCGGCGCATGGAAGATGCGGTCCTGGCCCTGCTTCGCGAAGCGCTCGAAGCCGTAGAACTTCGCCACGTTCTCGTCCGAGACGTATTCGCGTCCGCCGAGGGTGTGGATGTCCCAGTCCTTCGCGGCGAGGCAGACAGGGGCGAGGGCCGTCGCGAGAAGGCAGCAAGCCGCCAGCGTCCGGAAGGCGGCGTCGAGTCTCGCGTGGGGTCGCGTCATGGGGGTCGGCATGCCTGGGCTGCTCTCGGTGGAGGAAGATGGAATATTAAACACTCCCTAATCGAACGCAATCGGGAAACAGGGATTCCGTTTTACAAAAGGGCGGGGCCGACCCATCGTGTCCGCCCCTCCGACCAAACGGAGGCCCCCATCATGTCGGAAGAGATTCCCAAAGCCTACCAGCCCGGCGAGGTCGAGACCCAGTGGTATGCCCGCTGGCTCGACTCGGGCTGTTTTCGCGGCGACGAGACGGGCGCGAAGCCCGCCTACTCCATCGTCATCCCCCCGCCGAACGTCACCGGCATCCTCCACCTCGGCCACGTCCTCAACAACACGATCCAGGACATCCTCGCCCGCCGCGCCCGCATGGAGGGCAAGGACGTGCTCTGGCTTCCCGGCACCGACCACGCCGGCATCGCGACGCAGTCGAAGGTCGAGCAGAAGCTGCGCAAGGAGGAGGGCAAGACCCGCCGCGACCTCGGGCGCGAGGTCTTCCTCGAAAAAGTCTGGGAGTGGAAGGAGGAGCACGGCGGCATCATCATCTCGCAACTGAAGCGCCTCGGCTGCTCCTGCGACTGGACGCGCGAGCGCTTCACGATGGACCCGGCCTACAGCCGCTGGGTCGCGAAGGTCTTCGTCGATCTCTTCAACGACGGCCTCATCTACCGAGGCAAGCGCATGGTGAACTGGTGTCCGAAATCCCTCACCGCCCTGAGCGACGAGGAGGTCATCATGAAGGCGCAGAAGTCGAAGCTCTACACGATGCGCTACCGCGTCGCGGGCGAGAAAAACCGCTGGGTCGAGATCGCGACGACGCGGCCCGAGACCCTGATGGGCGACACCGCCGTCGCGGTCCATCCGAAGGACCCGCGCTACGCCGACCTCATCGGGAAATCGGTGATCCGCCCCTTCCCCGAGGCCGAGATCCCCGTGGTCGCCTCGGAGCACATCGACATGGAGTTCGGCACCGGCGTGCTGAAGGTCACGCCCGCCCACGACAAGGCCGACTTCGAGATCGGGCTGAAGCACGACCTGCCCATCCTCGACGTGCTCAACCCCGACGGCACCCTCAACGCCCTCGCCGGACCCGAGTTCGAGGGCATGGACCGCTTCGAGGCCCGCGTCAAGGCGGCGGAGAAGCTCGAAGCGATGGGCCAGCTCGTGAAGGTCGAGGACTACGAGAACAACGTCGGCTACAGCGAGCGCGCCGACGTGCCCGTCGAGCCGCGTATCTCGATGCAGTGGTTCCTCAAATACCCCTGCGTGGAGGAGGCTGCGGCTGCCGTCGCAAGCAACGCGATCCACTTCCGTCCCGAGCGCTGGAAAAAGACCTTCGCCCATTGGATGGAGGGCATCCAGGACTGGTGCATCAGCCGCCAGCTCTGGTGGGGCCACCAGATCCCCGTCTGGTATCGCAAGGAGAAGGCCGGCGAACTGCGCGAGCGCGAAAGCCTCGACGCCACCAGCGCCGGGGCCGACCTGCGCGTCGGGATCGATCCCCCTGCGGACGAGGAGAACTGGACGCGCGACGAGGACGTGCTCGACACCTGGTTCTCAAGCTGGCTCTGGCCCTTCGCGACCATGAGCGACAGCGACGCCGAGTCCTCGGAGACGCTGAAAAAATTCTACCCCACCGCCGACCTCGTCACCGGGCCCGACATCATCTTCTTCTGGGTCGCCCGCATGATCATGGCCGGCTACCGCTGGCGGGGTTGCCTGCCTTTCCAGAACGTCTTCTTCACCAGCATCATCCGCGACAAGAAAGGCCGCAAGATGTCGAAGCAGCTCGGCAACTCGCCCGACCCTCTCGACCTGATGGCCGAATACGGGGCCGACGCCCTGCGCTTCGGCCTGATGCGCATCGCCCCGACTGGCACGGACGTGAAGTTCGACGAGGACCAGATCGTCGAGGGCCGCAATTTCGCCAACAAGCTCTGGAACGCGGCCCGCTACCGCCAGATGCAGGACGCGCCCGTCGCGATCGGACCGCTCGATTTCGGCTCGCTCTCGATCTACTCCCTCGACATCCTCGCGCGGCTCGACCAACTGGAGAACGACCTGCGCCTCGCCTACGAGGACTACCGTTTCAACGAGATCGCCCAACTCCTCTACGAGTTCTGGTGGAGCCACTACTGCGACTGGTATCTCGAATCGACCAAGGGCGATTTCGCCGCCGACGCCGACCCCGCCGCGCGGGCCTCCACCCTCGCGACCATGGACCTCGTCCTGAAGCGCTTCCTGCTGCTGCTGCATCCCTTCATGCCACACCTCACCGAGGAGCTTTGGGAGAAGATCGGCTATCGCGGGGAACATGGCCCGGCCTTCCTCATGCAGACGCCGCTCCCGTCCGAGTCCGTCCTCGCCGGAGCCGACCTCGCCGCCGTGCTCGAGGCCCGCGACCGCGTCGCCGCCGTCTACGAAGCCGTGGGCCGCGCCCGCAACCTCAAGGCCGAGTACGGGCTGGGGGCGAACAAGGGCGTGAAGTTCATCGTCGATCCCGAAGAGGGTTCCTTCCCCGAGGCGACCGTCTTCGCCCGCCTCGCCGGAGCCGGGGAAGTCGTCGTGACGCCCGGATACGAAGCCGCCAAAGGCGTGCCTGCGGCCCTCACCGGGATTGGCAAGATCTACTTGCCCCTCGAAGGTCTCGTCGATGTCGCCGCCGAGCGCGAACGCCTCGGCAAGGAGCTGGCCAAGGCCAACGACGAGTTGAAGAAGGTCAACGCCAAGCTCGCCAACGAGAACTTCGTCACCCGCGCGCCGGAGGAAGTCATCGGCGAGATGAAGGAGCGCCGGAAGCATTGGCAGGCCCGTGTCGGCGAGTTCGAGAAGATGATCGGGAATTTGGGGAGTTGAGGTGTTTTCCTCTCTTACTCGTTACTCTTACCTCCTTACTCTTACTCTTACTCAAGATCGAATGTCCCTTCACGTTCGCTGGAGTAAGAGGTAAGAATAAGGAGTATAGAGTAAGAGTTGCTGTCATGAACCTCCACCTCCAAAACAAACCCGTCCTCGTCCTCGCCTCCAGCGGCGGCATCGGCCTTGGCGTCGCCACCGAATTCGCCCGCGAAGGCGCGAAGGTCATGCTCTTCGCCCGCTCCGAAGACAAGCTCGCCGCCGCCGCCGAAGCCATCGCCGCTGAAACAGGAAACCGCCCGCTTTACACCGTCGGCGACCTCACCGATCCCGCGAGCGTGGCGGAAGCGGTCGAGCGCACCGCCCGCGAGTTCGGCGGGCTCTGGGCGCTCTTCAACAACACCGGAGGACCGCCTGCGGGCGGTTTCGACTCCTTCGACGACGCGGCTTGGCAATCGGCTTTCGAGTTGACCGTGCTCGGCTACGTGCGGGCCATCCGTGCCGCCCTGCCGCATCTCCGTGCCGGAGGCGGCGGACGCATCGTCAACAACGCCTCTGTCTCGACGAAGCAGGCCATCGACGGACTCCTCCTCTCGAACGTCTTCCGCAGCGGCCTCGTGGGCTTGGGGAAAAGCCTCGCCCGCGAGCTCGGGCGCGACGGCGTCCTCGTCAACACCGTCGGGGCCGGTCGCATCGACACCGACCGCATCGCCGCCCTCGACACGATCTGGGCGGAGAAGGCTGGCCTCACCCGCGAGGAGCAACGCGCCAAATCCGAGGCCGCCATCCCCCTCGGCCGCTACGGCACCCCCGCCGACTTCGCCCGCGCCGTGGTCTGGCTCGGTTCCGGGGCGAACGGATACGTCACCGGGCAGAACCTGCTGATCGACGGGGGCGGGACGGAGGCGTATTGAGGTTCCCTTGAGGAAACCGCCCGGAACTCACGGCGCCGGCTTCGGCTTGACCACCACCGAGACACGGGTGTCGGCGCGCAGGTATTCCTTCGCCAGCGCGTTGATCTCCTCGACAGTGATGTTCTTGTAGTCGTCGACGAAGCTGCGCGACCAGTCGAGGCGCTGGGGGTATTCCTGCGAGGATTCGAGCACGCTGCCCATCCAATAGCGGTTCGTGCGGCGCATCTCCTCGATGGAGACGACTTGCGGCTTCTTCGCCCGCTCCAGCTCGTCCTCGTCGATGCTCGCCCCGGTGGCGAGGTCGTCGGCGATTTCGGCGATCACGCCGTTGACCTTCTCCGCCTGCGCGGGATCGACGGTGACCGAGGCGAAGAGGTAGCCGTAGCCCTTCCAAGTGTCGCTCGGCAGGTTGTGGGCGAAGGGGCTGTAGGCGTCGCCGAGCTCCTCGCGGATCTTCACACGGAGCCGGTCGTCGAGGATGGACGAGAGCATCCCGAGGCGGCGCGTCTTCTCGATCTCGAAGATGTCGGTGGTGGGCCAGTGGACCACGGCCATGGCTTTCGGGATCTCGGATTCGAAGAGGAAGGTCTCCTCCCCCCCGGCGGGAAAAGCCACGGTCCGCTCCTTTTCGTAGGGCGGTTTTTTCGCGGCGCGTTCGGGCAGGCTGCCGAAGGTTTTCGCGAGCAGGGCGACGGCCTCCTCCCGGTCGAAGTCGCCGACGAGGGTGATCTCGCAGTAGCCCTTCTCCAACTCGGGCAGGAGCCACTCCCGCGCCTGGGCACTGGTCAGGGCCTCGGCCTCGGCTCGCGACGGGTAGCCGAAGCGCGGATCGCCGCCGTGGAGGAAAAGGGCCACTTTGTCCTCGGCGACGCCGCCGGGGGTGCGCTCCAACTGCTGGTAGAGATGGTCGAGGGCCCGCTTGAAGGCGGTCTCGGCTTCTTTGCGGAAGCCGGGGTGCGCGACGTAGGCCCGCATCAGGGCGAGCTGGTCGGCGAGGGCCTCGGGCGTGGTCTGGCCCGAGAGGACGAAGGCGTCGTCGTTCACCGAAAAACCCGTCCTGACCGACTTGCCCGCGAAGAGAGCCTGGAGATCGTCGTCGCTGTGGGCTTCGAGTCCGCCTTTGATGAAAATGCCACCGAGCAGCAGGGAAAGCCCCGGAGCCGGTTCGGTGAGGAGGCCGGAGCCGATGCGAGTCCGCACATAGACCACCCCGTCCTCGAAGTCGGTGGGCTTCAGGTTGACGCAGACCTCGTTGGCGAAGCGGAGCTGGGTCACGCCGAGATCCTCGATCTCCGTGCGCTCGGCCACTTCGCCCGGCTCGGGGAGATGCGCGTAGGCGAATTCGGCGACGGACGTCTCCTCCGGCGCGGCCAACGCGACTTGGCGGCTTTCCTCATAGGTGGCGGCGATGGCAGCGTCGGCGTCCTCGACGACGGCGTTGCCCGAGACGAAGACGAGGGTTTCGTTGGCCGATTCCCAGAGACCGCGGAGGTGGTCGAGGCAGCTCTCGACGGTGATCTTGTCGAGGGCGGCGGCGACGCGGGGGAGGTCGTCGGCGGGGTTGGTGAAAATGCGGCGCGAGCCAAGGCGGCTGGCGATCTGTTCGGCGAGGTCGCGCGACTTCCGTGTCGCCGCCTGTTTCGCCGCGTCCTCGTAGAGGCGGAGCAGGTTCGCCTTGGCCTCGTCCAGTTCGGCCCCGGCGAAGCCGTGTTCGAGGGCGCGGCGCTGCTCCTGCTCGATCAGGGCGAGGGCGGCCTTCCAGTTCTCCGGCTTGCAGTCGGCCTCGATCGAGGCGTAGAGGGCGAAGCCGAGGTCGTAGAAGTCGCCCGTGCTCATCTTCGCCGAACGGACCGGGGAGTCGGCCGCCTTCACGAGGCGTTCGAGACGGCGGTTGACCATGCGGCCCGCGAGGGTGAGTTGCAGGTCGTGGAGGCGGCGCTCGCTGTTGTCGGGCGGATCGACACGGGGTTTCAGCGTCTCGATGGAGACGGAGGTCTCGCCGGCCTCGGCCTCGTGGCGGTAGTGGGCCGCGAAGCCGCGCTTCGCGATGTCGCCCATGGGCGGCTCGGGCCGCTTCTCGCGGGCGGGCAGGTCGGCGAAGTGTTTTTTCACAAGACCCTCCACTTCGCCCGTCTCCACGTCGCCAACCACGACCACGACCATGCGGTTGGGTGTGTACCAGCGCTCGTAGAACTCGACGAAGCGCTCGCGCGGCGCACCCTTGATGACCTCCTCGGTACCGATGGGCATGCGTTTCGAAAGGCGCTGGTCGGGCAGGGCGAAGGCGATCTGCTCGACGAAGGTCCGCCATTCGACCGAATCGCGGTTGCGCTTCTCGCTGAGGATGATGCCGCGCTCGTCGTCGATCTCCTTGGCGTCGAGGAGCATGCCGTCGGCGTAGTCGCGGAAGAGCTTCAGGCCCTCGTCGAGCATGGCGGCGTCGGATTTGGGCAATTCGAGCTTGTAGACGGTCTCGCGGAAGGAGGTGTGGGCGTTGGTGTGGTTGCCGAAGCCCATTCCGAGGCGCTGGAAGTATTCGACCATCTCGCCGGCGGGGAAGTTCCGCGTGCCGTTGAAGGCCATGTGTTCGAGGAAGTGGGCGAGCCCCTGCTGGTCGTCCTCCTCCATCAGGGAGCCGGCGTCGACGAAGAGGCGCATGCTGACGCGGTCGGGCGGCTCGGCGTTCGGGAGGATGGCGTAGCGCAGCCCGTTTTCGAGGAGGCCCCAAGTCACCGCCGGATCGGCGGGAATGTCGCTGTTCTCCTGCGGCAGCGGGATGGGGTCGGCGGCGCGGGCGAGGGTGGCGAAGGCGAGAAGGAGGGCGGGCAGATGGCGCGGGGTCATGGGCAGGTCTTCGGGGAGAGGGGGAAGGCGGAAACGATCCGTGCTGCGGGGTCATCCGGCAAGCGCGGAGTTGCGGGGCGGGACGGGGTGGGAACGGGGCGCGGCCATTCCTCCGGTCTTGCGGCTTCGGGCGGCAGGCCGTAGTTTGGAAGGGAATGACCCGCGACCGGACGATGGCCGAAGCTCCGTTGGCGGCGCAGCTCCTGCGCCGGGCGGAGGAGTTGTCTCCAGATTCCCACTACCGCCTCGCCCGCATCGTGGCGAGGGTGCTCGTGAGCAAACGCCTTCGCGAGCGGCGCAAATGGTGCGATCTGGCACGCGGTCTCGCTGCCCGTCCCGAGGTGGAGGAGCGCCTCGTCCGGCAGGCGATCGACTGGTTGGGGGGCGTGAAGCGATGACTTGGGTGACGCCACCGCCGAAATGGAACACGCTCGCTGGACGGGTCCTCGACGGATTGTGCGCCGGGATCCGGAACGAGATGCCCGGTTACGCGGCTCCGGTGACGGTTTTCGGATCGGCGGCGATCCAGCTCTGCTACGACGAGCATTTCGCCAGCGCCGACGTGGATCTGATGGTGCTTTCCGAAGGGGGCAGCCTTCGCGAATTGGCCGGACGCTTGGGGCTGGGCCGCTCCGGGACGGTAAGGACGGCATACGGATTGCAGATCTGTCCTCCGCAGTTGTTTCGCCCCACGCCGCACTATCTCCAGCGAGCCCATGTCGAGGAGCGCCACGGCGTGCCAGTGGTGGTCCCCCATGTCCGCGACATTCTCGTCGCGAAATTGCATCGCTACCGGATCGAAGGCCAAACTGGAATCGCCGCGAAAGACCGGAGGGCCTTCCAACGGGTCCGCGAGTTGAGCGGGGGGCATCCGGCGGATGAGGAAATGATCGAGGACTTGCGCCTTTGCGAGCCGTGGCTCCGCGTCCCCGACGACGGTTCCGTGAACGCCTTCCGGCTCAATGTGCTCGATCTCTTCGCTTCGATCTACGGGCGCCGGGTCGATTTGGAATCGGAAATTCTCGGACCGGCGCGCGAAGCCGCCCGCTTCCGGCCCGACCGCGACGGCCCCGATCTTGGCGAGCTGCTTTCCGACTTGGAGCCGACACGGGATTGATCCGTCTCACCCTCCCCGGTTCCACGCCACGCAATCCTCGTAGCGCACCCCGGTCCCGCCGAACAGGTCGAGGGCGCTGCCGATGGTGAGGTCGACGCGGCCTTGGCCGAGGCGGTCGACGAGTTCGAGATCGGTGAGGGTGGAAGCCCCTCCGGCGTAGGTGAGGGGGCGCTCCCCCCAAGCCCCGAGGAGGGTGACGAGTTCGCCGTCGATGCCGCGGCATTGCCCCTCGACATCGGCGGCGTGGATGAGGAACTCGTCGCAGGACGAGGCGAGGGCGTCGAGGGTCGCGGCGTCCACGGCGAGGTCGGTCAGGGTCTGCCAGCGGTTCATCGCCACGACCCAGGCGTCGCCTCGGCGGCGGCAGCTCAGGTCGATGACGAGGCGCTCGCGCCCGGTCTCGGCGGCGAGTCTCTCAAGGCGATCCGGCTGGAAGCGGCCCTCGCGGTCGAAGAGGAAGGAGGTCGCAATGACGTGGGAGGCTCCCGCCTCCAGCCAAGCGGCGGCGTTCTCCGTCGTGATCCCCCCGCCGATCTGGAGTCCGCCGGGGTAGGCGGCGAGGGCCTCGCGGGCGGCGGTCTCGTTGCCCGGCCCGAGCTGGATGACGTGGCCTCCGCGCAAGCCGTCGGCAGCGTAGCGGGCGGCGAACCAAGTGGCGGGACGGTCGCTGACGAAATTCGTCTTCAGTTCCTCGGTGGCCGAGTCGAGGGTGCCGCCGACGATCTGTTTCACGCGGCCTTCGTGAAGGTCGATGCAGGGGCGGAACTGGGCGCGGCGGGGCATGGTGATCAAGGAGGAAGGCAGGAAGATTACCGGCAGGAAAATTTCGAGAAAGAAGAATTTTCCTGCCGATCCCTTTCGGGGGACGCCCTTCGGCGATGGCTTCCGCTGCGGAGGCGCGGGTCTTATTCCCGATCCTCTTCGTCCTCGGCAGTGTGGAGGCCATCCGGCTCGTCCTCGAAGGAGACGCCTTCGTAGAGATCGGCGAGGGCGAGGGTCGCGCCGATCTCGGGCAGGTCGATCACGGCTTCGGGGCCGAGGGCGACTTCGCGGCGGAAGTCGCCGTTAGAGGTGCGGCGGAATACCTGCACCGCCACCTCATTCGATTCGGCGACGAGATAGGCGGCGAGCGTGGGGATGGCGAGGTAGGCGTCTTTCTTCTCCCCGAGATCGGTCCGGCGGGTGGAGGGGGAGGTCACTTCGAGGATGACGACCGGGGCGTCTTGGAAGGTGTCGTCCGGGGGATTCGGATGGCAGACGACGAAGGCGTCGGGATAGTAGAAACGGATGCCGTGGAAAAAACGGATGCGGACCTTGGTGTCGCTGTTGCAGGGTTTGCAGGGGCGGCCTCGGAGTTGGGTGTGCAGCGACGCGAAGGCATTCCCCGCGATGTCGTTGTGGACGTTCCGCGCTCCGGCCATCGCATAGACCACCCCGTCGCGATATTCGTGCTTCACTTGGGAAATCTCCTCCCCGGCGAGGTAGTCCTCGACCGTGACCAAATGCCATTTTTCTGCTGCTGACATGGGTGCAAGATAGATGCGGGCGGAGCGTGAATCAAGGGGCGCGGCGGAGGTCGGTCGTGTGAAGTCGCTCCTCGCGCCACGCACGACCTAGTCGGTGCCGCCGACGTTCCCGATTCCATCCGCCGGAACGGATCGATCCAAACGAAAAAAAGCCCCGGCTCGCGCCGGGGCTCTTTCAAGAGGGTTGCCTCAAGCAGACAAGAGGGTCAGGCCGCGCCCGCGCCTTGGGAAATGGAGGCGCGGGTCTGGTTGACGATGGCGACGAGGACTTCGCCGTCCAGCTTCACGCTGACGCCTTTGGGGAGGTTCAGGTTGGCCACTTTGAGGGCTTCGCCGAGGCCGAGGGAATCGACGTCGTTGACGATGCGCTCGGGCAGGTCGGCGGGGCGGCAATGGACTTCGATCTCGTGGACGAGCTGCTCAAGCAGGCCGCCGGCCTTGACGCCCGCCGGTTCGCCGTGGAACTCGATGGGGACGACGGCGTGGATGGTGTCGTCCTCGCTGATGGCGCGGAAATCGACGTGGATGAGGGAGCCGTTGAGGGGATTGCGCTGGATGTCCTGCACGATGGCGAGCTTGGACTTCTCGTTGGCGCCCTCGATTTCGAGGTTCACGAGGAAGTTGTGGCTGGACTGGTGGCGAACCACGTCGAGGAAGGACTTCGCGTCGAGTTGGATGGGATATTCCCGCTGCTTGCCGCCGTAGACCACGGCGGGCACGACGCCGGTGCGGCGCAGGCGCTTCGCGGCGGTGGTGCCGGTGGCTTCGCGCTTCTCGGCTTTGATCGTTTCTTGTTTGGCCATCGTTGCGGTGTGTGTCTGTGATTGGGAATCGCCCTGCCACGCCGGAGGCTCCGGGGGGCTGGAGGGCGGGGAATCTAGGCGAGACCTCAGGAGATGTCAAAAAGAGATGTGACCGACTCCCCGAAGTGGATGCGGCGGATCGCTTCGCCGAGGATCTCGGCGACGCTCACGTTCTTGACCTTCTCCCCGACGGCGTAGGGGGTGCTGTTGGTCGAGATCAGCTCATCGATCTCCGACTCGGCGATGCGCTGGCGGCCTTGGTCGTTGAGGACGGCGTGGGAGACGCCCGCGAAGATGCGTTGCGCTCCGTGCTGGCGCAGGAGGCGGGCGGCGGAGGTGAGGGTGCCGGCCGTTTCGGAGAGGTCGTCCACGAGGAGGACGTTCTTCCCCGCGACCTCGCCGATCAGGCTGATGGCCTCGACCTCGGTGGCGCTGACGCGGTTTTTCGCGACAATGGCGAGGGAGGTGCCGAGGGCCTTGGAGTAGGCGTGGGCCATTTTCATGCCGCCGACGTCGGGGGAGACGACGACGAGGTTCTCGCAGACGCCCTTCTCGCGCAGGTATTTGACGAGCACGGGCATGGCGTAGAGATGGTCCACAGGGATGTCGAAGAAGCCCTGGATCTGCCCGGCGTGGAGGTCGATGGTGAGGACGCGGGTGACCCCAGCGGCGGTGAGGAGGTTGGCGACGAGCTTCGCGGTGATGGGGACGCGGGGCTGGTCCTTGCGGTCCTGCCGGGCGTAGCCGAAGAAGGGGATCACGGCGGTGATGCTCTCGGCGCTGGCCCGCTTCGCGGCGTCGACCATAATGAGCAGCTCCATCAGGTTCTGGTTCGTCGGCGGGCAGGTGGGCTGGACGATGAAGATGTCGCGCTTGCGGATGTTCTCGTTGATCTTCACGAAGGTCTCGCCGTCGGGGAAGTGCTTCACCGTGGCGTCGGATCGGCGCACGCCGAGATGGGCCGCGATCTCGTCGGCGAGTTCGGGGTGGGCGGTTCCGCTGAAGATGCGCAGGTCCAAGTGCATGGTGGCCCCATCCTCGCGAAATCGGGAAAAAACGCCAGCGAAAAGTCCTCGGAAGGAGCCTTGGCGGGAGCCGGGCCGCAAATCCCGTTGCCCCCTCCGCTCGAAACGTGCCACAGTAGCGGTCCATGCACATCCAGGACATTTTCGCGAAGGGAGGGCCGACCTTCTCCTTCGAGTTCTTCCCGCCGAAGACGGCCGAGGCGGCGGAATCGCTCTACGGGACCATCAGCGAGCTGGAGGCCTGCGAGCCCTCCTTCGTCAGCGTCACCTACGGGGCGGGCGGATCGACGCGCGAGCTGACCCGCGACCTCGTCTTACGGATCAAGGGCACGACTTCGCTCGACCCCATCCCGCACCTCACCTGCGTCTGCCATCGGGAGGAGGACATCTGCTCCATCCTCGAACGCTACGCCGAGGAGGGGGTCGGCAACATCCTCGCCCTTGGCGGCGATCCGCCGCGCGATTTGAAGGGCTACGTGAAGGCGGACGACGCCTTCCAGCACGCCGCCGACCTCGTGCGCTACATCCGCCGCTTTTCCGAAGGCGGAGGCCATCCCGACCGCCGCGGCTTCGGCATCGGCGTGGCCGGTTTCCCTGAGGGCCACCCGGCCACGCCGAACCGGCTCAAGGAGATGGACTACCTCAAGGCCAAGGTGGACGAAGGGGCCGACTACATCGTGACGCAGCTCTTCTTCCACAACGACGACTTCCACGACTTCCGCGACCGCTGCGAGCTGGCCGGAATCCGCGTACCCATCCTCGCGGGGATCATGCCGGTGACCTCGACGAAGGGCATGGAGCGCATGGCCGACCTCGCCGCTGGGGCGCGCTTCCCCGCGAAGCTCGTCCGCGCCCTGCGCCGCGCCGGGGACGACCCCGCCTCGGTCGAGAGGGTGGGCATCCACTACGCGACGGAGCAATGCGCCGACCTCCTCGAAAACGAGGTCGCAGGGATCCATTTCTACACGCTGAACAAATCCCACGCGACCCGCGAGATCTACGCGAACCTCGGCTTCCGGGCGGCGCGTCCGGCGGTCGCCTGATCTAACCGCCGCGATGAAGAAGCTCCCTTGGCGCACCGTCATCTACCTCGCCGTCCTCGGCTGGCTCGTGCTCGATCTGAAGGTCTGCCACGGCCCCCTGCGCGAGGCGATGCGGAGCCGGCGCGACGCGGCGGTGGCCGAGGCGCGGGCGCGAGGTTGGGTCGCCCTCGTCAACCAGGAGCCCCTGACCTCCGAGCAGGTCGATCTCGCGGTGGAGCGGCATCTCTTCCAGCGCGGAAAGAAGGTGGGGGAGATCCCCGAAAAAAACCTCGCGATGATCCGCCGCGCCGTCCTGCAGGCGCTGATCGACGACACCCTCGTGCGCCAGCACGCCGACGGGGAGAAGTTCGCCGCGCCGCCGGAGGAGACCGCGGCCTTCGTCGAGGCGTGGAAGTCGGGTTTCGCCTCGTCCGGGGATCTGGCGGAGCGGGCTGCGGCGCAGGGTCTCGACCCCGCCGTCCTCGACGCCGAACTCGCCCGCATCTGGTCGCGGAAGCGCTGGCTGGAGCGACGCGTCGCACCGGGCGTGGTCGTGACCGAGGAGGAGGCGAAAGGGTGGTTTGAGGCGAACCGGGCGGGGGAGGACGGAGCGCTCCGCCCGGGCTTCTTCGAGCCGACCAAAGTCCACGTCCGCCAGATCGTCTTCGCCTCCGGCGACGAGGCAGCGGCACGGGAGCGCCATGCGGGCGGGGTGGGGCCAGCGGACGATTTCACCGATCTCGGCTGGATCGCGAGCGAGGGTCTGCCGGAGGAATTCGCAGGGCCCCTTTCCGACGTGGACGTCCTTCCCGGTCTCCTCGAACCTTTCCGCACCCACCTCGGCTGGCATCTCGTCGAGGTGCTGGAGATGGAGGCGGAGCGCCCCCTCGCCTACGAGGAGATTCGCGGGGAGATCGTCGCCCATCTGGAGACGGTGCGCACCGAGGAGACGGTGAAGTTGCTGATGGGGAAGCTCCGCAAGGTCGCGAACCTGCATCTTTTTCCGGAGAATCTGTGAGCCGTCCCCATTCCCGAACGAAACGAGGCCGAAAAAGACCGCCATGCCCAAAACGGAACCCTTTCCCCTGCCGAACGAACTCCATCCAGCCGAGTGGTTCGCCCGTCTCCGGCCGGAGGATCTCTTCCCCGGCGACGCGCCCGTCGAGCTCGACCTCGGCTGCGGGGACGGCTCCTTCCTCGTGCGCATGGCGGAGCACCATCGCGACCGGAATTTCCTCGGGGTCGAGCGCCTCCTCGGCCGCGTCCGCAAGGTCAGCCGCAAGTCCGCCGCCGCCGGTTTGACGAATGTCAGGGTGCTGCGCGCCGATTCAAACTACGCGGTGGAGTGGCTCCTGCCGCGCGGTTTCGCCAGCCGCATCCACTTCCTCTGTCCCGACCCTTGGCCGAAGAAGAAGCACGCGGGCCGCCGCCAGATGTGCCAGCCCGCTTTCCTCGCGGCCCTCCACGGCCTCCTCGCCGAGGGCGGCGAACTGCTCTTCATGACCGATGCGGAGGCCTACCACGAGGAGGCCGCCGCCGCGCAAGAAGGCTGCCCCCTCTTCGAGCGGCTTCCTTGGAAGGAGGGCGATTTCTTCTACGCGAAAACCGATTTCGAGGAGCAATGGCTCGCCGAGGGGAGAACCATGCACCGGCTGCGGTTGAAGAGGAGGGAGGGGCTCTGATCGCTTGCGAAGCGTGCCACTTGGCGCGAAGGGTCGGCACGTTTTGAAATGATCCCCCGGACTACCTCGACCCTCGCCAATTTCATCTTCTTCAGCCGCTGGCTGCAGGCTCCGCTCTACCTTGGCCTCATCGTGGCCCAAGGAATCTATGTTTTCCGCTTCTTCGTCGAGCTCTGGCACCTCATCGACTTCGCCATTTTCGGAGGCAAAGCCTCGGATTCCATACCGAAAGAGGTCGTCGATCCCGAGACCATCGTGATGCTCACCGTGCTGGGCCTCATCGACGTGGTCATGATCGCGAACCTCCTCATCATGGTCATCGTCGGTGGCTACGAGACCTTCGTATCCCGCCTGAACCTGCGCGACCACCCCGACCAGCCCGAGTGGCTCTCCCATGTGAACGCCGGGATTCTCAAGGTGAAGCTGGCCACCGCCCTCATCGGCATCTCCTCCATCCACTTGCTCAAGACCTTCATCAACGCGGGCGTCTCCAACACCGCCGGTCCCTCCGAGACGGCGATGCTGTGGCAGGTCGTCATCCACCTCACCTTTGTCGCGTCCGCCATCGCCCTCGCTTGGATCGACCGGCTCACCCTCCGCACCGCGGAAAAAATGCGGAGCGGGCATTGAGGGGCGTCGTCCAGACGCCTCCCCGCGTCACCCCTTCTTCGTCAGCCGCTTCCGCTCGTTGCTGTCGAGGATGCGCTTGCGGAGGCGGATGTTCTTCGGCGTCGCCTCGACGAGCTCGTCGGGTTCGATGTATTCGATGGCACGCTCGAGGGAGAACCGGAGCGGAGGAGTCAGGGCGGTCGTCTTGTCGCTGCCGGCGGCGCGGTGGTTGGTGACGTGTTTCGCTTTCGTCGGATTCACGGGAAGGTCGTCGGCGCGGGGGTTCTCCCCGACGATCATGCCTTCGTAGACGACGTCGCCGGGTCCAACGAAGAGCTTGCCGCGCGTCTCGATGTTGCCGAGGGCGTAGGTCATGGCTTCGCCCTTCTCCATCGAGACGAGGGTGCCGGTGCCGCGCGTGCGGATGTCGCCGGAGTCGGGACGGTATTCCTTGAAGAGGTGCGACATGATGCCCTCGCCGCTGGTGAGGTTGAGCAGCTCGAACTCGAAGCCGATGAGGCCGCGCGTCGGAATGGTCGCCTCGATGGTGGTGCGACCGTTGCGCGTGCTCATGGACTCCATGACGCCCTTGCGGTTGGCGAGGGACTGGATGCAGCCGCCGATGGAATCCTCGGGGGCCTCCAGATAGAGTGTCTCGAAGGGCTCGTGAAGGCGCCCGTTGATCTCGCGCTTGATCACAGTGGGGCGCGAGACGAGAACCTCGAAGCCCTCGCGGCGCATCTCCTCGACGACGACGGCGACCTGCATCGCGCCGCGGGCGCTGACCTTGAACTCGCCTGCGCTGTCGGTGTCCTCGACCTTGATGGAGACGTTCGTGCGGGCCTCGCGGAAGATGCGGTCGCGGATCTCGCGCGAGGTGACGCGGCTGCCCTCGGTGCCGGCGTAGGGTCCGTCGTTCACCGCGAAGGACATCATCACCGTCGGCGGATCGATCTCGACGAAGGGGATTGGCTCGGACTCGGCGGTCGCGGCGATGGTCTCGCCGATATCGACATCCTCGAAGCCGGAGAGGCCGACGATGTGCCCGGCTCCGCCTGACATCGCCTCGCTCGTGGCGAGGGCCGTGTATTCGAAGACCTTGCTGATCTTGGCGCGTTGCGGCTTGTCGCCGGGAATGAGACGCCAGACGGTCTGGCCGACCTCGACGGTACCGGAGAGAATTTTGCCGATGGCGATGCGGCCCACGTAGTCGGACCAGTCGATGTTCGAGACGAGCATCTTGAACTCGCCCGCCGGATCGGCGTCAGGCGCGGGGATGTGCTCCATGATCGCGTCGAAGAGCGGACCCATGTCCTTCATCTCGGCGTCGGGCTTGATCCCGGCGTAGCCGTTCTTCGCGCTGCCGTAGAGGAAGGGCGCGCCGAACTGCTCCTCGTTCGCGTCGAGGTCGAGGAAAAGCTCCAGCACCTTGTCGTGCATCAGGAGCGGCTCGGCGTTGGGCCGGTCGATCTTGTTCACGAAGACGATGGGCGTCAGCCCGTGGGCGAGGGCCTTCTTCAGCACGAAGCGCGTCTGCGCCTGCGGTCCCTCGTAAGCGTCGACGACGAGGAGGACGCCGTCGACCATCTTCATGACCCGCTCCACCTCGCCGCCGAAGTCGGCGTGGCCNNCCGGGGGTGTCGACGATGTTGATGATGTTGTCGCCCCACTTCACCGAGGTGTTCTTCGCCTTGATGGTGATGCCGCGCTCGCGCTCCTGGTCCATCGAATCCATCGCGCGCTCCTCCACGACCTGGTTCTCGCGGAAGGAACCGGCGTGTTTCAGCATCTGGTCCACGAGCGTGGTCTTGCCATGATCGACGTGGGCGATGATGGCGATGTTGCGGATGCGCGAGGGCGGGATCGGGGAGCTGGAGGATGGGTCCGACATGGGGAGGGGGAATGAGCGCCCGTTTTCCCGGATTGCAAGCGGGGAAAGCGACACGCAGGGAGGGCGATGCCGGCCCTCGCATCCCGCGATTGTGCGGTCTTTTCAGTCGCCAGGGGCGTGAAGATGCGCTCAAATAACCCGCGCTGAAGCCCTCCGCCCCTTTTTCGACAAGCCCGACGAACGCATGACCACCCCCGCCCACACTCCCCAACGCGGTGCCATCTCCGCCCTGATCGCCGCCTTCCTCGGATGGATGTTCGACGGCTTCGAAATGGGGCTTTTCCCCCTGATCGGGCGCCCCGCCTTGCAGGACCTCCTCCCCGACGCCACCGACGCCGCGAGGGGCCAGTGGTTCACCATCATCATCGCCGTCTTCCTCGTCGGCGCGGCCACGGGCGGCGTCCTCTTCGGCTGGCTCGGGGACAAGCTCGGGCGGGTCAAGGCGATGACCCTCGCCATCCTCACCTTCGCCCTCTTCACTGGCCTCTGCGGCTTTGTCACCGAGGCGTGGCACTTCGCGGCGCTGCGCTTCGTCGCCTCGCTCGGCATGGGCGGCGAATGGGCGCTCGGCGTGGCCCTCGTCAACGAGATCTGGGGATCGAAGAACCGCGCCTGGGTCGCCGGCATGATCGGGGCAGCGGCGAACGTGGGCTTCCTCCTCACCGGACTCCTCAGCCTCTACCTCAACGCCAGTCTCGACACGGTGGCGGGCTGGATGCAGTCCCTCGGCGTCAGCGAGGGGGCCTCCGAATACCTCCTCCACAACCGCGGCTGGCGCTTCCTCGCGATCAGCGGGGCCTTCCCGGCGGCCATCATCTTCTTCATCCGCCTTTTCGTCCCGGAATCGCACAAGTGGGAGGAGGAGAAGCGTTCCGGCGCGACCTCGCACTGGGCCACGAAGGACCTCCTCGGCGTCCTCGCCGCCGCCCTCGCCGCCCTCGGGGTCATCGCCCTCTGGTCGCCCACCGTCTTCGCCAAGGTCGGCAACGCCGTCGCCATCCCTGCGACCGTCCTCGGTCTCGCTATCGTCCTGTGGGGCTACCTCCTCCCGGTGCGCCGCTACCTCGGTCGCTCCTTCGCCAGCGGGCAGGTCGATTCGCAGGCGCGCTCCATGGTGATGCGCAATCTCCTCGTGGGGGCCGGCCTCGCCGCTGTCGCCTTGATGGGCACCTGGGGTTCGGTGCAGCAGGCCGCGAAATGGGCCTCCTTCCTCTCCCCCGAGGGAGCGCAATCGAACGTGATCGAGTACGTCGTCATCTTCACCGCGCTCGGCGCCATCCTCATCGCCCTGCTCACCCCGCTCGTGGCCGACCTGCTCGGGCGGCGGGTCACCTACGTCCTCCTCTGCCTCTTCGCCCTCGGCTCGGCCCTTCTCTTCTTCAAGACGAACGGTTCCTATACGGGCGGGGGCATCCCCCACTCCCTGCTCCTGACCGCCTTCCTCCTCGGCGGACTCACCGCGTCCTTCTACGGCTTCTTCCCGCTCTATTTCCCGGAGCTTTTCCCCACCAGCGTGCGGGCTACGGGGCAGGGCTTCTGCTTCAATTTCGGGCGCATCATCGCGGCGATCGGTTCCCTCCAGCTTGCGAACCTGATGAGGCACTTCGGGTCGGACAAGATCGAGGCGCTGGAAGGGGAGGCGAGGCGTCTCTCGCAGTTGCAGGTGGAGGCGAACGCCTTCTCCGTGCTCTCCTGCATCTACCTCGTCGGCATCCTCGTGATCTGGTTCGCGCCGGAGACGAAGGGCCACACCCTGAAGTGATCCCGGCCCGGGAGTGGCAGGAGGCGGCGTGCTGTCAGGATCCCCTTGCGAAAAAATCCGATTCACCGTCATTGTCCGGTCGTCTGGAGGAGAGGGCCTCCGACATCATGCGAACGACCATTGGCAACGTCTTGCGAACGCGATTCTCCATCGCGGCGCTCCCCGTATTCGCCATCGCCTCGCTCCTTTCCTTCACCCTCCCAGCCGGGGCCGACGCCGGATGGTTCTCGAAGAAGAACAAGGACAAGCCCCGCAAGGAATCCGTCGAAAAGCCCCCGCCGAAACCGAAGAAGAAGCCCATGCAAGCCATCTTCGCGCCGAAGCGCCAAGAGCCGGTCCGCGCTGAACCCGTGACGCCGGGCTCCCGCACCGAAGCTTGGGTGTCTCCGGCGAACTACCGGCCCGACACCCCCTCCCTGCCCGGCGCGACGGCGGGACGCCGCCCCGGCCAGACCCGCGTGTTCGTGCTCGGCGACTCCCAGGGGCTCCTGCCCTTTGGACCCGCCTTGCAGCGAGCCCTCGTCGAGGCGGATTGCGAAGTCCTTTTCCACGCGGTGAAAAACGGGACGCCCTACTTCTGGCAGGGGCGCTGGCCCTCGCCCGTGCTCACCCGCGTCTACGAGACCGCCGCCACGCCGGAGCAATGCGACCGCTGGAAGGAGGTCTCGATGCGACCCCGCTCCATCGCCGACTACGTCGCGGGATACGATCCCGACGTGTTCATCTTCCAGGCTGGTACCAATTTCGAGGAGGATCTCGCCGGGGACTACACCGCCGGCATCGTCGGCCACATCGGGGAGGGCCTGCGCCAAGCGACCGCCCACGGTGCCCGCGTCCTCTGGATCGGCCCCCCCGACGCGCGGGACGACGTGAGGAGCGCCGAATTCCAGGACCGCGCCGTCGCCACCCTGCGCACCGCCCTCGACTCCGTCTCCGAGGCCCAAGGGGGCGACTGTTTCCTCGACAGCCGTCCCCTTTGCCCCATCCCCAACGACGCCCCCGGCGACGGCGAGCACCCGAGCAACGCCACCGGAACCGCTTGGGGCACGGCGGCCGGGGCTTGGGCGGTCGCAACCATCGCCCACTGGCGGAAGGAGGGCAGCCTGCGTCCCACCGCCACCTCGTCCGAAGGCACGACGGTCCGACTGTTCACCCAACGTCTCGAGGATCGGCCCGCCGCCGCCATCCCCGCCTTTTCCGCCGAGCTTGAACTCGTCGCCAAGTCCGATCCCGGCGACATCGCCACCCTGCCCTACACCGACGCCTTCTCCGTCTTCCGCTACCGCGTGAAAAACACCGCCGAACTCCAACCCCGTCTCGCCAAATTCGGCGTCCTCCCCGACGACGGCGGTGATCCCGTCATCCAGGTGCTGCATTGGGCGGTCCACAACGACGGCTCCGGCCCGCGCGCCACCCGGGTCGCCTCGCGCGAGATCGGCGAAACTTGCGCTATGTCCCTTTGTCCGCTCTCCGAACATCCCCTTGGCGAACCGCTCGGGACGATGACCCGCTTCGACGATTTCAACGACTTCCTCGCCCCTGTCTTCGTCGCCTCGGACTTGTTGGCGGAGCGGGTCTATTGAGCTTGTGCGGCAGGGGCTGGAGGCGCGATTCCTGGCTTCGGCCCTCCCTTGGGGTTTCCGAAGGCGTCGGCGCTTATCGCCCCTCACTTCAACGTTCCCAAAAATGCCTTGATGTCCTCGATCTCCTGCGGCTTCAGGATCAGGCCCATCGGCGGCATCGGCGAAACCGGGGTCGCCGTGTAGCCCTCCGCCAGCACCGCGTTCGGTTCGAGGAGGCTCTGTTCGAGGTAGGCCGCGTCCTTCCGTCCGGCGATGCCGTCGAGGGCGGGGCCGACGGGGCTGCCTTTGCCGCCGAGCAGGTGGCAGTTCGCGCATCCGGCCACGGGATGCTTCCAGAAAATCTCCTCGCCGCGCTTCGGGTCGCCGGTGAGGAGCGCCCCGCCTTCCTCGACCGGGATCAATTCGCAAAGGCTGACATCGTCGAAGGTGGAGTCGCCCCACGCGACGTGGAGCAGGTTGATGCTGGCCACGGGGCGGTCCTTGCTGTTGAAGACCGTCTCCACCTTCACCCAATCGGAGTTGCGCGTCACTTTCTCCGTCTCGGCGCGGCCGATGTGGTCGTTCAGGCTGACCTTGCTGGGATGCTTGAAGGCGTGGGCTTTCACCCAGCCGCCCAGTTTGTAGTTCGTATCCGGCTTCAGCGGAACATCGGCATAAAAGCTCGTGTCGGCGGGAGCACGGGTGATGCAACGGAGGGCGTTCTTCCCGCTCCTCGTTTGGCCCTGGCCGCTGACGATGGACCACTCGGCACCTTCGTTGCCCGGCTTCTTCGCTTCGCCGCCGTAGTCGCGACGCTTCCATCCGATGGGAAGCCCGTCGGGACCGATCTCCTCCATGCCGGGATTCGGGAGCAGATTCGGCCCCTCGGTGTAGAGCGCGGCGTCATGCACCTTCGACAGCACCTTGACCGCTTCGGCGAGCCATTCGTCCTCCTGCGTGGCGGGATCGAGGGCGAGGCGTTTCACGAGGGTCTGGATCTCCGGGGTGGTGGAAAACTCCGCCAGCTTCACGAAGGCGGCGAGGCGGGTGTTCAGGTCCGGGTCGGTGACGACGCCCGAGCTGAAGAACAGCGTTGCGGCGGCTTCATCCGAGCCGAGGGCACGGATCGCGTTGCGCCGCAGCCGCGCGTCCTTCGCAAGCAGGGCGGCTTGGTGGGTCGCGGGGTCGAGCCGCCCGAGGCCGTGCAAAGTCCAAAAGGCGTGGATCGCGGCGATCTTGCCGTCGTTCGCGGCGATGAGTTCGACCAAGGCGGGGACGGTGTCGGTTTTCCCGCCCTCGACGAGGAGCCGTTGCGCGGTGAGCCGCCAATGCTGCGTGCCAGCCCCCAGTGCAGCCACCAACTCGGCGGTGTCGGCCCCGGCGAGGGACTTCGGTCCCGGCCCAACCGCCTTGTCCCAAACGAGTCGGTAGATGCGACCGCGGTGGTGGTCGCGCAAGGGATTCTCGTGGGCACCGCCGACGCCGGTCTTCGCGTCGTAGCCGCCGCGTTCGAGGGTGGGCGCGGGATTGTGCTGGATGATGAAATTCTGCCAGTCCGCGATCCAGATCGCGCCATCAGGACCCACCTCGGCATAGACGGGCGAGACCCATTCGTCGGTGCTGGCGAGCAAGTTCATCGCGTCGTGCGCGACGTAGCCCGCGCCTTCGGGCCGAACGTCCATCAGGGCGACGAGCTTCATCGTCGGTTCGCAGACCATGGCCATGCCCTGGAGGCGCTCGGGCAGCTTGTCGGAGTCGATGAAAGCCGAACCCGCCGCCGCGGTGTAGCCGCCGATGACATCGACCTGACGCACCTTCGGGGTGATGGGATGGGCCGCATCGACGAGGTTGATCTTCTTCGCCGTCTGCACGCGCAGGCCCTCGGGCACGATGGTCTGCGGGATGCCGCCGAAGAACAGGGGCGCGCCGTTCGCGGTGCCGCCGAAGTCGTCCCCCGCCGCGTTTTGGCTATGCGCCCAGGTGTTGTTGGTGAACTGGTGGAGGAACTCGATCACCGAGCCGTCGGGCCGGAAACGGTAGGTGCCCATGCGGAACTCGTGCCGCCGCCCGCCGACCTCGCCCGCGAAACCGGAGTAGCCGACCGCGCCGTGGATCCAGTTGTCGTAGCTGTAGTGGAGGTTGTTCGCCTGCGCGTGGGTGTCGCCGATGCCCCAGCCGGTCAGGATCTCCTCGCGCAGGTCCGCGACATCGTCGCCGTCGGTGTCCTTGAGGAAAAGAAAGCGCGGCGGCTGCGAGACGATGAGGCCCCCGTTGGCGAAGACGAGCCCGGTGGGGATGTTCAGCCCCTCGGCGAAGACGGTGAATTTGTCCGCCTTGCCATCGCCGTCCGTGTCTTCGAGGATGCGGATGCGGTCGCCGCCGAAGCCGTCGGGCGCGACCTCGTGCGGGTAGTCGGAGGTCTCGGCAAGCCAGCAGCGCCCCCGCTCGTCCCAGGCCATCGCGATGGGTTTGCCGATGTCGGGATCGCTCGCGAACACTTCGAGCCGCAGGTCGGCGGGTACTTGGGTGCGCTCCAGCGAACCTTTCACCGAAAAGGGCTTCTGGAAGGTGAGGGGTTCGGGCCGTTTCTCGTAGTTGGCGACGTTGCCGTCCTTCACGCGTTCCTCTTTTTCCCGTCGGGTCAGGAAGGACTCGTAGCCCGCCCGTCGCTCCTCGCCGACGCTCCAGAGGATGCCGCGTTTCAGCAGTTCGTGGAACTCGGGCAGGCTCCAGACGCGCTCGTCGTGGCCCGAAGCGGTGTAGAAGACGCGGCCTTTCCCCTGCGTCCTCACCCAAGTCCAAGGCTCCGGCTCGGAGATGTTGTCGTCGGGCGCGACCTCGCGGACTTGGAGGACGGTGCGGTCCTGCGGATTGTGGTTTTTGTGGACGTAAGTCTCGTCCCAAGCCTCGAAACCCGGCAGGTCGCGGACCGCCTCGTGATCGGGCGTGATCGTCTTCGGACGGAAGATGGCGGTCTTATGATGCGCGAAGCGCCCGCCCACGACTTGGTCGAACTCGGGGATGTTCTGGAAGCACCAGCTCGCGCAATGCACCGGCACGAAGCCGCGTCCACCCTCGATGAAGGCTTTCAGGTTCGCCCAGTGCGCCGGGGCGATCTTCTCGTGGTTCGCGTAGAGCAGCACCGCGTCGAAGCGGTCCAGATATTCCGCGTCGGCGAAGGCGGCCTCGGGGGTGGTGACGTAGTCGAACCAGATCGTCTCGCGCCCCAGCGCCTGCATCAGCATGGGCGCGTAGAGGCCGGAAGGATGGTGTTCCGATTCGTGCCCGAGGAACAAGACGCGGATGGGGCCAACGCGGTCGGCGGCGGACGAAAGGCCCGCGAAAGCGGAGACGATGGCGAGCGTGAGGAGGAAATTCTTCATGAAACGGGAGATGTTCCAAGCGTGGCGAAAGATCGCGCCCGGTCCGGATTCCGCCTTGAGAACTTGCGCCAATCTTTGTGGCGATTCGGCCAAGGCGTCCGGCGCGGGGGTTTGGGGCATCAGGAGGAATGGCACTCGATCAAGCGGATTCCTCAGAGATCTCGCGGCAGGCATGGTGAAGGGCTCCGCGAATATTCCTCCATCTGCGAACATCCGCGTTTCATCCGTGGAAATCTGCGTTCTCCGTTTCTTTTGACGCAGATGGCCGCAAATACTCGCAGAGGATGAGACTCCCCCAAATTCCGAAATCAGACGCAGAGAAGTATCTCTCCCCTCTCCTCTCGAGAACGGTCACCTGCCCCCGGAGTGTTCGCTTCCGCCTTCCTTGCGGGCTTGGGCGCGGAACTCGCGGGGCGTCAGATGCTTCAGTTCGCGGAAGCGGCGGTTGAAGTTCGAGAGGTTTTCAAAGCCGGATTCGTAGGCGATGGTGGCGATGGTCTGGTCCGTGTCCAGGAGAAGGCGGCAGGCGTGGCCCACGCGGAGTTCGTTGAGGAAGTGGACAAAGGTGCGGTTGGTCGCGCGGCGGAAAAAACGGCTGAAGGCGCTGGGCGTCAGGTGGGCTTGGCGAGCCGCCTGCGCGAGCGTGACCGGCTCGCGGAAATGGCAGGTGATCCATTCGCAGACGCGTTCCAGCCGTCTGGCTTGGTGGCGGTTGAACTCGGGGCGGAATCCCGCGCTGGCCAGCCGCTTGGCTTGGCGGTCGCGGGCGAGCAGGTCCAGAACTTCCAGCAGCAGGGTCATGCGCCGGAGCGGAGAGGCTTCCTCGAGTTCCAGAAGACGGGGGAGGACCTTGGCTTTGGCGGTTTTGCCGGGGACCAGTCCGCGCGCGCAGCGTTGGAGGAGGCGCAGGATGCCCGCGCATTCGGGGGCGCTGGAAAACAAGCCTCCGCCCAGATCGGGAAGGAATTGGAGCACCAGCGAACGGGCGCCCTCTGGACCTTCGTCGAAATCCGGGGAGTGGAAGTAGGTGTGGGGCAGGCTGGCTCCCAGCAGGACGAGGTCTCCCGGCTCGAACGCCGCGAGATGGTCGCCCACCAGCCGATGACCGCGACCGGAGCGGATCAGCGTGAGCTCCAGCTCTGGATGGTAGTGGTAGGGGCATCGGAAGCGGGGGGAGGAGGAGTCGAAGAAGACGAAGGAGGCGTTGTCGGGAGAGACGATTTGTTCCAGAATGGCCTTCATTGGCTCGAATATGACGTAGATTCAGGGGAAATCTAATTCATATGGTCAAAAAAGTATCAATATAGGTCAAGCGGCAGGTAGAGGAAACGGCGTCGGTGCCATAATCTGCCCCATGGACACAAGCGAACCCTCTGTCGTTGATATCGATACCCCCTACTCTTTGAATGAAGAGCAGATCCAGCAATTCCGGCGGGACGGATACATCAAGTTGAAGGATGTCTTCAACCGGGACGAGCTGGAGCGCTATCGGCATGAAATCACCCGCAAGGTCAAGGAGTTGAACCAGGACAGCCTCCCTCTCGAACAGCGGAGCACCTACGGCAAGGCCTTCCTCCAGATCATGAACCTGTGGGAACATGGAGGACTGCCGAAGGAATTCGTTTCCGGGAAACGCCTGGCCCAGATCGCCACGCAGTTGCTCGGCACCAGGGGAGTCCGCCTCTACCACGACCAAGCCCTCTACAAGGAAGCGGGCGGCGGCTACACTCCTTGGCACGTGGACCAGGTCTACTGGCCGCTTTCCAACGAGAGCACCGTGACCGCCTGGGTGCCGCTGCACGCGGTGCCGCTGAAAAACGGCCCCTTGTCCTTCGCGGTGGGCAGCCAGTCCTTGAAGTTCGGGCGCGACATGGAGATCAGCGACGAGAGCGAGAGGAGGATGGACGAGCGCCTCAAGCTCTCCGACTTCCCGATCGACGAATCGCCCTTTGACCTCGGCGAGGTCAGCTTCCACTACGGCTTCACCTTCCACCGTGCCGGCCCCAACAAGCTGTCGTATCCGCGCGAGGTCATGACCGTCATCTACATGGACTCGGAGATGCGCCTGATCGAACCCCGCACCCAGGCGCATCGCAATGACCGGGACCGCTGGTGTCCGGGCGCGAAGGCCGGAGAGGTCATCGACTCCCCGCTCAATCCGGTCTTGTACGAGGCTTGAGATTCCTGAGCCGTGCGCCTGTCGCTTTTTCTCACCCGAAACCTCGGGCCGAATTTGGAGGGGTGAATTTTGAAATGGGTTGCCTTCCCTGACCCTCCCGGCTGACCCTCCCACCGGGACGTTGACAATGGGACGGAAAAGCGAAGTGGTTCACCGATGACAAATACCATCATGACGCGGCTCATGCCATGGATGGCCGCGCCGGGGCTGCTGGCTCTTCCGATCACAGTCCGCGCTGAACTGGCCCCTGTCCTGTGGCGGGCGCAATCTGTCGCACCGAACGCGCCGATCCATTCCGTGCCCATGCCTGAACCGGGATATCTGGAATGGACCGACGACGCCCGCTGGCCGGGCACCGAATTGCGACGCATCAGCGATCAGGCGGCTTTTGAACAACCCGACGATGGCGGGACACCGAACATGGCTCCGCGCTGGAGCAACCACGGCCCTCTCTACGCGACCGTGCAACATTGGAATTGCGACGATTCCCTGATGATCCTCCGCACCGAGCCCATCGACCAAGCCGGGAAGCACCAGCCCACTTGGATGCGCACCACGCTGCATCTGCTCGACGGACGGACTCATGCCTACCTCGGACCATGCCTGGGTGGGGGCAGAGGAGTGCCCTCGCATTTCCGCTGGTCCAACAGCGACCCGGACGAGTTGCTCTTCATCGATCAGGATACTGTCGCGATTTCCAAATGGCAGCCCTCCACGAAAACCTTCTCCGTGGTGAAGGACTTTGCTCCGGCCTACGACCGGATCAGCCACGATTGGAGCGGAGGCGTAGGCGATGCCAGCGCCGACGGTCGCTATTTCGCGCTTTTCCTGAGAAAACCCGGCGGGCAATGGTATGTGTGCTGCTGGGACCGGCAGTCGGATGCCATTCTCTGCGAAATCCCCGTGCCCATGCAGCCCGGCACCGGAGAGATCGGCTATGTCTCGATGAGCTATTCGGGAAAATGGCTGGTGATCGGAGCCAACAGCCAGCCGTGGCGCGAAGGCGGCATCGAGCGTGAGCCGGGCCTGTCCGTCTACACCCGCGACGGAAAGTGGGAGCGCACTTTCAACTACCGGAGCGGCGGGGTGAACATCCTGGGGCACTATCATGTCGCCAAGGGCAGCGATGACGAGGACCGCTGGATCTATGTCTATCAGGACGAACCCATGCTCGCCCGCCGCTGGATCAAATCCATCCGGCTGGACGGCACGGAACCCTTTCCCGGTCGCGATGAATGCGAACCCGGCCTGTTCTGCTGTTTCGAATACCTGACACCGGCGAATTTCGCTCCCGGAGGCTGGGTGGTCGTCAGCGACTACCCCACCCCGACGAACAACGCCGCCTACAACCGTTTTCCCCTGCGCAACATGATCTGGGCGCTGAAGCTGGACGGCAGCAAGGCTGTTTACCCCATCGCCGAATCCCGGTTCTCCCTCGCCGATTGAGAGGGGGATTATTACAACTGGATCTCTTGGGCGACCGCCAACCGCGGCATGACGCAAATCCTGTTCAAGAGCGCGATGGACAGCGATTGGTCGCGCGAGGGAGGCGGTTCCCCGGCCCTGATGCACGCCTATATTGCGAGGATGAAGGCAGTGGGGCTGCCGTCATTGAACCATTGATATGAATCACGGGAGCTGGCGCTTTTCCGGGCCAGACCGCTTGACGAAATGCCGCTTGTCTCCGCCTTCCCCCTGGCGCATCGTCGATCCTCCGACCCGAATCCACTCCCGGACGATGGCCCGAAGCCTTCCCCTGATCCTGGCCCTCGGAACGCTCCTCCTCCCTGCGGCCCATGGCGACTCCACCCTTCCCCCGGCGGAGCGCTTCGCCCTGCTGAGCGCCAAGTATTGCGCTGCCTGCCACTCCTCGCCGCCCGTGGACGCCGTGACCCGCCAGCACTGGCCCCAGCTCTTCGAACTGATGAGCGGCTGGATTCGCGAACGTCGCCTGCCCTTCGACGAGGCGGAATACGCCGAGCTGCTCGCCCTCTACGAAGCGGCGAGCCCGGAGAAATTCCCCCCCTTGCCCGCCGCCCCCGGGATGGGGCCGCTCGGTTTCGTCCGGGGCGAGGTCGGCCACGAATGCGCCGAGGAGCGCCCCAAGATCACCCACGTCAACGTGACCGACCTCGACCAGGACGGGAAGGGCGACGCGCTCGTCTGCGACGACGTCACTGGGCGCGTCACTTGGCTGAAGACCGAGAACGGGGCGTGGGAGGAGGTTTTCATCGCCGACATCGTCACCCCAGTGAAGACGACGGTGCTGGACTACAACGGCGACGGCCATCTCGACATCGTCGTCGCCTCGCTGGGCTTCATCAGCCCGACGGACGATCTCATCGGCTCGGTCTGGCTCCTCGTAAACCGCGGCGATCTCACCTTCGAGCCCCTCCGCCTCGTCGGCGACGTCGCGCGGGTCACGGACGTGAAGCCGGGCGATTTCAACGGCGACGGCAAGACCGACTTCATCGTCACGGCCTTCGGCTGGCGGGAGTCGGGCGAGGTGATCCTGCTGGAGCAGGTCACCCCGACGCTCTTCGTCCATCATACCGTGCTGAAGCAGAACGGCGCCATGCAGGTGGAGGTGGCCGACTTCGACGACGATGGCCACCTCGACTTCCTCGTCCTTTTCTCCCAGCAGCACGAGAGCATCGAGTGGTTCCGCAACCACGGCGACCGGCGCTTCGAGCGTCGCCTCCTCGCGAGGGCGGACAACCCCGCCTTCGGCTCCTCGGGCTTCCAGCTCGTCGATCTCGACGGGGACGGCGACCTCGACATCCTCTACACCAACGGGGACATGATGGACGAAGTCTCCCTCGCGAAGCCCTACCACGGCGTCCGCTGGTTGGAGAACCGGGACGGCGAGCTGGTGCCGCACGAGCTCTTCCGCATGCCGGGCTGCTACCGGGCCGTGGCCCACGATGTAAACGGGGACGGCCACCTCGACATCGTCGTCTCCGGCCTCTACTTCGACTGGCCCGAGGAGGACT
Source organism: Akkermansiaceae bacterium UBA2367 (assembly GCA_002344525.1). Taxonomy (GTDB): domain Bacteria; phylum Verrucomicrobiota; class Verrucomicrobiia; order Verrucomicrobiales; family DEV007; genus Arctic95D-9. The sequence continues at coordinate 16,921 of DDTJ01000088.1, read as the reverse complement.
TCCCCAGCCTGGTCTGGCTGGAGAACGACGGCACCGCCAAGTTCACCCCCCACACCATCCTCTACGGGCCGACCAACCTCGCGACGATGGACGTCGGCGACCTGAACCACGACGGGCTCCCCGACATCCTCGTCGGCGGCATGCACCTCCCCGGTCCCCTCGGCCGGCACGCCCGGCTCACCGCCGTCTTCGCCACCGGGCTGCCGCCGGAACCGCCGACGGAGGGAAAAAAGGAGGACGGCATCGCGCCTCCGCCCCGAAATCCTTGACTTCCGCCGCTATTGCCCGTCCAATCCACGAATCCATCCCCGCCTTCGTCCCATGCAGACCCAACTCAAGATCAAGCTCTCGGCCTTCATGTTCCTCCAGTATTTCATCTGGGGATCGTGGTATGTGAGCTTGAGTCCTTATCTCGGCAAGACGCTGGGCTTCGACGGAGCGCAGATCGGCCTCGCCTACGGGGCCTTCGCGATCGGGGCGATGATCTCGCCCTTCCTCGTCGGCCTCATCGCAGACCGCTATTTCCCCTCGGAGAAGCTCCTCGCGGTCCTCGGGATCGCCGGGGGCGGCGTCCTCCTCGCCCTGCCGCAGTTCAAGGACTTCGGGACATTCTATCCGATGCTGATCCTCTACTGCGCCCTCTACGTGCCCACCCTCGCCCTCGGCAACTCGCTCTCCCTGACCCACCTCGCGAACCCCAAGGCCGACTTCCCCCGCGTGAAGATGCTCTCGGCGGTCGGCTGGATCGCAGGGCTCGTCGCGCTGAACGCCGTCAACGGGGCCGAATCCCCGATCCAGTTCTACCTCGCCGGTGGGGCCTCCATCGTGTTCGGCCTCTTCTCCCTCGCCCTTCCCCACACGCCGCCGACCAAGACCGGGGCGAACGTGAAAATCGGCGAGATCCTCGGCCTCGATGCGCTCGCCCTGATGAAGAAGCCCTCTTTCGCCATCTTCATCCTCTGCATGTTCCTCATCTGCATCCCGCTCTATTTCTATTTCGTGAATCTCGGGTCCTACCTCACGGAGTTGGGGTGGACGAACATGCTGGTGAAGACTTCGTTCGCGCAGGTCTCGGACGTAGTCTTCTTCCTGCTGCTGCCGCTCTTTTTGAAGCGTTTCGGATACAAGAAGACGATCTTCGTCGGCATCGCCTGCTGGGTGGTCCGCTATTTCTGCCTTTCGAGCAGCGTCGAGGCGGGGGCGATCGCGACCGCCCTGATCTTCACCGCGATCCTCCTCCATGGGGCCTGCTACGACTTCCTCTTCATCGCCGGCCAGCTCTACGTCGACGACGAGGCGGGCGAGCGCACCCGCGGCGCGGCGCAGGGCTTCATCGCCTTCATCCTCTGGGGTGTCGGTGCCTTCGTCGGCACCTTCCTCGCCGGGAAAGTGATGGCGCAGCACAAGCTCGAAACGCCCGTGGGCAGTATCGCCCACGACTGGGCCGCGATCTGGCAGACCCCGGCATGGGGCGCGCTCGCCGTGCTGGTGGTCTTCCTGATCTTCTTCCGCGAGCCGAAAAAGGCGGCGGGGTGAGGCAGCGTGAATGGCGCGGGACGCAGGGCGGTCGTCAGGGCCTCCGCCCTTTGCCCTTCCGTGTCCTCCAAACCCACGCTGGAAAGCCCGGAAATCCGGGTTATCTCTCCGGCCCGCCATGTTCACCCTCCTCCAGACCGACGCCCGCACCGACGCCCGACGCGGCAGGATGTCGCTCGCCCATGGGGAGGTGGAGACGCCCTGCTTCATGCCCGTGGGCACGCGGGGCACGGTGAAGTCGGTCCACCCTGCGGAGCTGACCGACCCCGCGCTCGACTGCCGCATCCTCCTCGGCAACACCTACCACCTCCATCTCCGCCCCGGCACGGAGGTCCTCGACGCCTTCGGCGGGCTGCACGGGTTCATGCGCTGGGACCGACCCATCCTCACCGACTCGGGCGGCTACCAGGTCTTTTCGCTGTCGAAACTGCGGAAGCTCACCGACGAGGGCGTCCGATTCCAGAGCCACCTCGACGGCAGCCCCGTCTTCCTCACGCCCGAGTCGGTCCTCGATATCCAGCGCTCCATCGGCAGCGATATCTGCATGATCCTCGACGAATGCCCGCCCCATCCCTGCGAGCGCGGCTACGCCGAAAAATCCCTCGCCCTCACGCAGCGCTGGGCGGAACGCTCGCGCGACTGGATCGCGGCGAACCGACCGCCGGGGCAGCGCTATTTCGGCATCGTGCAGGGGGCCTGCTACCCGGATCTGCGGGAGAAGGCCGCCCGCGACCTCGTCGCCCTCGACTTCGACGGCTACGCTATCGGGGGACTCTCGGTCGGCGAGCCTGTGCCCGAAATGCTCAAGGCCGTGGAGGTCGCCGCCCCGATGCTGCCCGTCGACAAGCCCCGCTACGCCATGGGCCTCGGCCAGCCCGACCAGCTCCTCGATTTGATCGCCCGCGGTCTCGACATGTTCGACTGCGTCCTCCCCACCCGCGTCGCCCGGAACGGCACCGCCTACACCCCCGACGGCCCCATCCATCTGAAAAACGCGCAGTGGGAGAAATGCCGCGAACCCCTCGCCCCGCCCGGCGCGACCCACCCCCTCTGCGAGGGCTTTTCCCTCGGCTACCTCCGCCATCTCGTGAAAAGCGACGAGATCCTCGGGCTGCGGCTGCTGACCCTCCACAACCTCGCCTTCTATCTGGACTTGATGAAGCAGGCCCGGCGTGCTATTGAAGACGGCTCGTTTGCCGATTTCCGGGAGGCTTTCGTCCGCCGCTACCGCGCGGGGAAGCCCGACGCTTGATCGACAAACGCTTTTTGTTCCCATTTCGAAAAACCCAATGACGCCTTTCCTCCCCCTGCTCGCCCAAGACGCCGCCGCCCCCGTCCCCGGAGGTGGATTCGGGATGCTGCCCGCGATGATCCTCATCTTCGCGATCTTCTATTTCGTCCTTATCCGTCCCCAGCGAAAAGCCCAGAAGGCGCAGGAGGAGCTGCGGAAAAACATCCGCGTCGGCGACAAGATCGTGACCATCGGCGGTGTCCACGGCATCGTCTCGGGCATGACCGACAAGACCGTCTCGGTCAAGGTCGCCGAGGGGCTCAGCATCAAGTTCGACCGCAGCGCCGTCGCCACCGTGACCGAGAGCAAGGGTAGCGCGGAGGAGTGAGTCCCTCCCTCGATCCGAGACCTTTTACCTTTTACTTTTCACCTTTCACCGGGCGCTCCGCGCCCGCCCCTCCCATGCAAGCGCCCACCGACCCGGCCCAGGATGCCCCGGCTCCGGCCCCCGCCGAGACTCCCGCCCCCGCGCCCACCGCGAACGAAACCCCGACCGCGCCGTCCATCGAGACGCCCGTCTCCGTTCCCGTCCCTGCTGACGTGGAGAACGCCGTGGACACCGCCGTCGAAACCCTGAAGCCCGCTACGCCCGCCGACAGCGCCCCCGCCGAAGCGGCGGGGAAAACCGGCATCCCCTCGAGCTGGGTCTTCCTCATGGGCCTCGGCCTCCTCTCCCTCTTCGTCGTCTATTTCGCCGCCGAGTCGGTGCGCCGCAAGCGCCTCGTCGGCACCCTCCTCGCCGTCGCCGTCGCCGCCCTCAGCGTCTGGCTCTACGAAGGACTCGGCATGGTCAAGGGGATCGAGCTCCGTGGCGGCGTCTCCATGGAGATCAAGATCCAGCCCGCCCAAGGCCGGGAGGTAAACTCCAACACCCAGGAGCAGGCGATCAAAGTCCTCAACGACCGCCTCAACGACCTCGGCACCGCCGACGTCGTCATCGCCCCCTCGGGGAAGGACGGCATCTTCCTCCAGATGCCGGGGATCGAGCCGGCCGAGTTGGCGAAAACCCAGGAGGCGCTCGAAAAAGTCGCCCATCTCTCCTTCTCCATCCTCCACCCGCAGAGCGACTTCCTCGCCGCGCAGGTCGCGAACGGGGCGCAGGTCGTCCCCGGCTACGAGGCCCTGCCCTACGCCAAGGAGAAGGACAAGGACGGCAACCCCTTCCCGCCCCGCTTCGGACTCGTTAAGATCAAGCGCGACATGGAGGGCAAGCACGTCTCCCGCGCCGGCTACTTCTACGGGGACAAGGGCGACTCCATCAGCGTCTCCTTCACCTCCGAGGGCGCGCGGATCATGGGGCCGCTCACCCAGGAGAACCTGCACCAGCCCCTCGCCATCATCCTCGACGACGTCATCCTCTCCTCCCCTGTGATCCAGCAGCCCTTCTCCGACGGCTGCTCCATCACCGGGCGCTTCACCCAGGCCGAGGCCCTCGCCCTCGCCTCGGCGCTGGAGAACCCGCTGGAGAACCCCATCGAGATCGAGTTCTCGAACTACATCTCCCCGACCATGGGCGAGGCCTCGGTCAAGCAGGGCATCCTTGCCGGCGTCTGGGGTCTGGGCATCGTGCTCCTCTTCATGATGGTCTACTACCGCTTCGCGGGGATCGTCGCGATGCTGGGCCTCGCCACGCTCATCGCTGTCCTCTTCGGGACCATGGCCCTCTTCCAGTTCACCCTGACCCTGCCGGGGATCGCGGGGATCATCCTCACCATCGGCATGGCCATCGACGCGAACGTGCTCATCTACGAGCGCCTCCGCGAGGAGATGGCCGCAGGCAAGTCGCTGCGCACGGCCATCGAGACGGCCTACGAGCGCGCCTTCTCGGCGATCATGGACTCGAACCTCACCACCCTCTTCACCGCCATCGTCCTCTACATCGTGGCCGACGGCACTGTGAAGGGCTTCGCCATCACGCTCGTCATCGGCATCTTCGGCACCCTCTTCGGTGCGCTCGTGGTGTCGCGGGTCTGCTTCTGGTGGGTCATGGACGCGAAGTTCTTCACCAAGCTGACCTTCCTGAACTTCATTCCGAAGAAGAAGATCGACTTCCTCGGCCAGGCCAAACCCTGGCTCATCGGTTCGTTCTCCCTCATGGCCGTCTCCCTGATCGCCGTCTATTTCATCGACCCGCGCGGAGTCGAACTCAAGGGCGGCGACTCCCTCACCATTCGGACGGAGGACACCAGCATCACCCGCGACCGCATCTTGGAATCGGTCACGAAGATGAACCTCGGCGCCGAGCCCATCGTGCAGGAGCAGAGGCCCGTCGGCGAGGAGGGCGAGTTCTTCCTCGTGCGCACGCCCCAGGACACCGCCGCCAAGGTGAAGGCGCAGATCGAGCAGGATCTCGGAGTGACGCTCGACGACACCACCGTCAGCTCGGTCGGGTCCGCCGTCGGCAAGACGATGATGTGGGAATCGGCCCTCGCCCTCGCCCTCGGCATGGGCGCGATCCTTCTCTACGTCACTTTCCGCTACGAGTTCGCCTTCGCCTTCGGGGCCATCGTCGCCCTCGTCCACGATGTCGTCGTCGCCCTCGGCGTCGCCACCCTCCTCGGGCAGGAGCTCTCCCTCATCACCGTCGGCGCCCTGCTCACCATCGCGGGCTACTCCATCAACGACACCATCGTCATCTTCGACCGCGTCCGCGAAGCCCTGCAAACGAAGCGCGGGGATGTGAAGGACATCATGAACCTCGCCCTCAACGAGACCCTCGCCCGCACCATCCTCACCAGCGCCACCTCGCTGTTCACCGTGGTGGTGCTGCTGCTCTTCGGGGGGCCGTCGCTGCGCAGCTTCGCCCTCACCCTCACCATCGGGATGGTCGCCGGGGTCTACTCCACGCTCTTCATCGCCTCCCCCATCGTGCTCTGGTGGGCGAAGCGCTCCGGCACGAGCCTGCGCCGCCAAGTGCTCGACACCGAGCAGTCGAAAGTCGAGGGGATCACGCAGCAAGCTTGAAGCGGCGGGTGGCCTCTACGGTCTGGATTTGAGATTCATCGGCCCNNAGTTCCGGGGGTGGAAGATCGCGCGAGGGCACATGCGCCCTCGCGCGCGAAAGTTTCCTGAAAGTCGTCGTCGTCGTCCGGCGTAACCTCGGCCGGGACGCCACTTCCCTGTCGGCTTCCGCTTGGAATCGGGAGGGTGGACATCGCGTCTGTCGCCCCATCATCCATCCCCGACCATCGTCCGTCATGAACCACGACCATTGGATCCGCCACTTCGAAGAAAACACCAAAAACCGCCCCGAGCCGGATTGGCAAGCACCTCTCGGAATACAAGGTCGCGCCCTTTCCAGACTGCGCAGATCCATCCAGCAATTCCAGCTCGGCGATGGCGGAGGCCCCGCCCAGCTCATCGCGTGGAACCGCGACCGATACCTGTCCGACGAGGCGACGCGCCGTCTCGTCGACTTGTGGTTCAAGGAGGAGAAGGAGCATTCGCGGCTGCTGGGCGACCTGCTCCGGCGGCTCGGCGGAGAGCCCATCGCCACCCACTGGAGCTTCGAACTGTTCTGCGGCGTCCGGAAATGGTTCGGCGTGAACTTCGAGCTTCAGGCCCTGCTCAGCACCGAGCTCGTCAGCAACGTGTATTACCAACTGCTCCGCAAGCACGGCGACGACCCGGTCCTGCGCGGCGTTTGCCATCTCATCATCCGCGACGAAACCGGGCACATCGCCTTCCACCGTGCCCGCCTCGCCGCCGGATACAGTCGCTGCGGCCCCCTTCGCGTCACCCTGTTCCGCCTCCGCACTCTCGCTGCGGGAACCGTCTTGTGGATCAACCATCGGGGAGCCGTGCGCTCGTTGGGCGGCTCGGATGCGGAGTTCTATCGCGGCATCTGGAGGGACGTGAACACCTTCCTCCGCGCCCTTCGCCGTGAAAAGCCGCACCCACTCCACTCCGCTCAGCCTTGGAATGGGTCACAGGCCAAGCGCCACAGAAGCCCCGTGACCCGTGACCCATGACGTGACTACGACCCGAGAATCTCCAAAAACTCCACCGGAGTCGCGGCGGCGAGGAGGGCTTCGCGTTTCGGCACGTCGCTGACGAGGCGGGCGACTTGGCTGAGCAGCGCGAGATGCGTATCGGGCCGATTCTCCGGGGTCACGAGCAGGAAGAAGAGCCGCACCGCACTCTGGCCGCCGTCGGAGTAGGAGATACCTTCGTGCGAATGCCCGATCACCGCGACGGGTTCGTCGAGCCCTTCGCAACGCGCGTGGGGCAGGGCGATGCCGTTGCCGAGGTCGGTCGGGATCTCCATCTCGCGAGCGAAGACGAGTTCGGCGAGGTCCTCGGCGTCGAGCCCCTTGGGCAGGCAGCTCGGAGGGACGGCGGAGGCGAGTTCGAGGATCGCCTCCTCGCGGGTTGTCGCGGCGAGGGAGGCGATGATCCCACCCCGGACCACGGCGTCCTCAAGCCGGACGACCGAGGGCTTGGCCGTCGCCTTCCCTTTCGCCAAGTCGCCCTCGACCCGGTCGAGGAGATGGCCGCGGGTGACCATGCCGAGCACGACCTTCCCCTCCTCGATGAAGTAGATGGGTTCGTCCCGCTCGCACATCCGGGCGAAGACTTCGCCGACAGTCTCGCCGGACTGGGCGGAGCGGATCGGGTGGATCAGGTCTGACCAGTCGCCCTCGCCGGGGTCGGCGGAGAGCTCCTCCGTGACGAGGTAGCCGACGGGGCGGCCTTCGTCGGGGGAGACCACGATCCAAAGGCGGAAGGTCTCCTCCGCGACCCGCGCCACTGCCGCGGCGCGGTCGAGGTCGGCGGGCAGGGTGGAGGCCTGCGACCAAGGCACCATGACGGTGCCGACTTTCAAACCTCGCAGGTCGGGGAAGGTCTCGACGGCAAGCTGGAAGCGGATTTCCTCCAGCTTCACCCGCGCGGCGTCGCGGTGGACGCCGGTGCCGGCGAGGACGAGGCGGGCGAGGGCCACGGCGGCCTCGACCTCCTCAAAGACGGCGGCGGTCACACCGTTCCGCTCCAGCTCCTCGCGCTCGCGCAGGTAGCGGGCGCGCACGACGATGCGGATGCCCTCGTTCAGGGTCTTCCCGGCGGTGATGATCGCGGCGCGATGGGAGGCGTCGGGCAGGGTCACAACGAGGTGCGAGGCGCTCTGCACTCCCGCCTCCTCCAAGATGCGCTCGTTCGAGGCGTCGCCGAAGATCGCGTTCTTCCCCTTGGCCCTCAAGGCGGCGACGGTGTCCATGTTCATGTCGATGATCACGGAGCCGATTCCGGCTTCTTCGAGGACGCGTTGGACCGTCCGCCCGACCGGGCCGTATCCGACGACGATGGCGTAGGGGCCTTTCTCCACGGGGACACCGTGGCCGTGTCCGCCGCCGCCCATTTCGGGGACGTTCGCGGCGGCGCGGCGCTCCGCGCGGGCGTTGAGCAGCTTCCAGAGCCGGGGGCGTCCCCGCAGCCACGATTCGATTCTCGGGAGGTTCCGGAAGAGGAGCGGGTTCAGGGTGATGGAGATGATAGCCGAGGCGACGAGGACGTTGTGCCCCGAGTCGGGCATCAGGCCGTTCACCCGGGCCAGATCCGAGAGGATGAAGGAGAACTCCCCGATCTGCGCAAGACCGAGGGCCACGGTGAGGGCGGTCCGCGCCGAGTAGCCCAGCAAGGCGACGATGAGGAGCGCCGCGAAGGGTTTCACCAGCAGGATCACCCCGAGGCCGCCGAGGACCATGAGAGGCTCCTCGATGAGGAATTTCGGATCAAAGAGCATCCCGACCGAGACGAAGAAGATCACGGCGAAGGCGTCGCGCATGGGCAGGGCGTCGGCCGCCGCCTGGTTGCTGACCGGGGACTGGGCCACGACCATGCCGGCGAGGAAGGCGCCGAGGGCCATCGAGGCCCCGAAGAAGAAGTAGGCCGCCGCCGCCACGGCGACTGAAAAGACGAGGACGGTGAGGGTGAACAGCTCCCTCGACCGCAGCCTCGCCACCTGCACGAGGAGGCGGGGGATGATGCGCGAGCCGGCCCAGAGGACCACGAGGACGAGGATGACGAGCTTCACGAGGGCGACGCCGAGCGTCCACCAGAGCGGGCCGCTCGCGCCGCCTCCGTGGTGGCCTCCCGCATGCGCCGCGTCCGAGGCCGCTTCCGCCGCTTGTCCGGCGGCCTGCGCCGCGTCCGCCACCACCTGCGCCGCCTCGGCCCCGTGGGGCACGGCGCCGCTCCCGAGGACGGGGATGAGGACGAGGAGGACGACGGTGAAGATGTCCTCGACGATGAGCCAGCCCACCGCGACGTGGCCCTCGGGGGCGTTCATCACGTTCGCGTCCATGAGGACCCGCATCAGGACCACGGTGCTGGCCACGGCCATGGCCATGCCGATGACCGCCCCCGTCGAGAGTGGCATGCCGAAGAAGTGGAAAAGGACCATCGCCGCGAGCGTCGCGAAGGCGCTTTGCACGATCGCGCCGGGGACGGCCACCTTCCTCACCGCGACGAGATCCTTGAGGTGGAAGTGCAGCCCCACCCCGAACATGAGGAGGATCACCCCGACCTCGGCCAACTGCGTCGCGATGCCGATATCCCCCACGAAACCCGGCGTGTAGGGTCCGATGAGGACCCCGGCGAGGAGGTAGCCGACGATGGGCGAAAGCCGCATCCACTGCGTGAGCAAGCCAAGGAGCCAAGCCGCCGTGAACCCGGCTGCGATGGTGGAGATGAGGGTGAGATCGTGCATCGGGAAAAGGGGGGAATCTCTTACTCATGCTCATCCTCATATCTCCTACTCAGCTCGCACCCTGTGCCCGCTCCCGAGTAGGAGGTATGAGGATGAGCATGAGTAAGAGTAAGAACAGGAAGGGTAAGCAGGAATCGAACCGCGACACCCCAAGCACTAACGGCCAGTTCGCGCAACCTCGCAAACGTCGAAAAATTTGGAGTGCGCGGACCAAAGTCTCACCCCAGAATCCCGTTCAAGGTCGCGCTCGGTCGCATCGCGGCCGAGGCCAGCTTGTCGTCGGGCTGGTAGTAGCCGCCGATGTCCACGGGTTGCCCCTGCACTGCGATCAATTCGGCGACGATGGCCTCCTCGTTCTTCGCGAGAGCCTCGGCGACCGGGGCGAACTCGGCTTTCAGGCCCGCGTCCTCGTTCTGCGCGGCGAGAGCCTGCGCCCAATAGAGCGCGAGGTAGAAGTGGCTGCCCCGGTTGTCGATGGTGCCGAGCTTGCGACCGGGGGAGCGGTCCTTTGCGAGGAATTCTCCGGTGGCCGCGTCGAGGGTCTTCGCGAGCAGCTTGGCCCGCGCGTTGCCGAAGGTCTCGCCGAGGTGTTCGAGGGAGACGGCGAGGGCGAGGAATTCGCCGAGGGAGTCCCAGCGCAGGTAGTTTTCCGCGAGGAACTGCTGCACATGCTTCGGCGCGGAGCCGCCCGCTCCCGTCTCGAAGAGGCCGCCCCCGTCCATCAGCGGGACGACGGAGAGCATCTTCGCGCTGGTCCCCAGTTCGAGGATGGGGAAGAGGTCGGTGAGGTAGTCGCGCAGCACGTTGCCGGTGACGGAGATGGTGTCCTCGCCGCGGCGGATGCGTTCGAGGCTGAACTGCGTCGCCTCCACGGGCGGGAGGATCTTGAGGTCGAGCCCGTCGGTGTCGTGTTCGCCGAGGTACTCGCCGACCTTCTTGATCAACTCCGCGTCGTGGGCGCGGTTCTCGTCGAGCCAGAAGACGGCGGGGGCCCCGGTGGCGCGGGCGCGGGTCACGGCGAGCTTCACCCAGTCGCGGACGGGCGCGTCCTTGGTCTGGCAGGCGCGCCAGACGTCGCCGGCGGAGACCTCGTGCTCGATGAGGACGTTGCCGGCGGCATCGACGACGCGGACCTTGCCCTCGCCGGGAATCTCGAAGGTCTTGTCGTGCGAACCGTATTCCTCGGCCTTCTGCGCCATCAGCCCGACGTTCGGCACCGAGCCCATGGTCGCCGGGTCGAAGGCTCCGTGCCGCTTGCAGTCCTCGATCACGGCGACGTAGACCCCGGCGTAGCTGGCGTCGGGGATGACGGCGAGGGTGTCCTGTTCCTTGCCTTCCTTGTTCCACATGTGGCCCGAACTGCGGATCATCGCGGGCATGGAGGCGTCGACGATGACGTCGCTGGGGACGTGCAGGTTCGTGATGCCGAGGTCGGAGTTGACCATGGCGAGGTCGGGTCCGGCCTCGTAGCAGGCCGCGATGTCCGCCTCGATCACCGCCTTCTCGTCGGCGGGCAGGGATTCGATTTTCGCGACGAGATCGCCGAAGCCGTTGCGGAAATCGACGCCGAGGCGGTCGAGGGTGGCGCGGTGCTTCTCGACGAGGGGCCGGAAGTAGACCTCGACGGCGTGGCCGAAGAGGATGGGGTCGGAGACCTTCATCATCGTGGCCTTGAGGTGGAGGGAGAACAGGACGCCCTCGGCCTTGGCGGCGGCGACCTGCTCCCCAAGGAAGGCGACGAGGGCTTTCTTGCGCATCACGGTGGCGTCGAAAATCTCCCCGGCCTTCAGCGGGGTCGAGGCTTTCAGGACCGTCGTGCCGCCGTCGGCGGCGACGAACTCGATCTTCACGTCGGTGGCCTCCTCGACCGTGACGGATTTCTCGTTCGAGAAGAAGTCGTCCGCCATCATGTGGGCGACGCGGGTCTTCGAATCGGGCGACCATTTGCCCATGGAATGCGGGTTGGCCTTGGCATAGTCCTTCACCGCCTTGGGGGCGCGGCGGTCGGAGTTGCCCTCGCGCAGGACCGGGTTCACCGCGCTGCCCTTGACCCGGTCGTAGCGGGCCTTGATGTCCTTCCCCTTCTCGTCGGCGGGGTCCTCGGGATAGTCGGGGAGGTCGTAGCCGTGCGCGCGCAACTCCTCGATGGCCGCTTTGATCTGCGGGACCGAGGCGCTGATGTTCGGCAACTTGACGATGTTCGCCTCGGGCGTGGTGGCGAGCCGACCGAGTTCGGCGAGGGCGTCGGGGACGCGCTGGTCCTCGCGGAGGAATTCGGGGAACACCGCGAGGATGCGGCCCGCCAGCGAGATGTCGGGAGCCTCCACCGCGATGCCCGACGATTTCGTGAAGGCCCGGACGATGGGCAGCAGGGAGTGGGTGGCGAGCGCCGGGGCTTCGTCGGTCTTCGTGTAATGGATCGTGGGGAGCTGGGACATGGTCTTGGGAGGGTGGGCCGGGAACCGGCTACCGCCCGATAGCGCAGGGCGGGGGGAAAATCAAATGGGAGGCTCGGGAGCGGGTCGTCTGCGGGGTTGCCGAATCCGATCTCAGCAGAAGGCTCCGCGAAACCGCTCGATGAATTCGCCCGGATGGATCGGTTGCGGTTTGTAGCCCGCATTTGCCAGAGGTGCGAAATGCCGGTCCTCCGTGATGACGAAGTCGGCACCGATGGCGATCGCGCAATCGGTGAAGGCGTTGTCCTCGGGATCGTCGACGATCACATGGAAATGGTAGTGCGGGCTGACCCGCTTCAGGTTGCCAGACATCTCGATCAAGTCGAGGAACCGTGCCAGCTTCCGCCAAGCTACTTCGCCCGCCTTGGCTCGGAGGATCTCCTCGTATTCCGTGAGGATGCGGTTCGACACCGCCAGATCCATCAAGCCGAAGACGAAGCCGTCGAGCAGCACGCCGTAGGGATGGGAGCTGGCCCGCGCCTGCACCAGCACATTGGTGTCGAGGCAGACGGTCATGCGGACCGCTTCCTAGCGCGATAGGCCCGGATGAACTCGGGGAGGTCCGACCAAAGGCCCGCCGCCTGCTCGCGTTCCGCATCGGCGGAGATTTCGCGACGGAGGCGAAGCTTCTCCTGGAGCAGGGTCAGCTCATAAAGCTCGGTCACGTCCTCGTCCGGCATGGATTCGAGGCGTTTGAGCATTTGGGTGCGAAGATCCTTCGGGATCGGCTGATCGACGGAAGTGCTCATTTCTTGGGAAGCTAGCTCTGAAAGGAGAACGCGGCAACATCCAACGCTCCTTGATCTCCCGACCGTCCGCCGTTTACGGTCTGCCATCTCTCTGCTACGATGCGTCGTCGGCATGAAAGCGCCATTTCTCCATCCAGCCCTTTTCGCGATAACGGCGCTTTTGCTCTGCGGATGCGGCAAGGCACCGTCGCCGCCCAAGAGCGCGATGGAAGGCGGAAAAGCGGGCGAGACGCGCGTCTTCGGTGGCATTGAGATGGTCTGGTGCCCTCCGGGGAGCTTCGCGATGGGCAGCCCGGCCCCGAGGAAGTTCGAGGTGCTGGATTGGAAGATGGAGTGGGGCGGCGAGGAGGGACGAATCCACCTTGAGACTCGGCATCGAGTGACTCTGACACAGGGCTTCTGGCTGGCGAAAACGGAGACGACGCAGCAGCAGTGGGAGAGCGTGATGGGAGGCAACCCGAGTGAATTCAAAGGCCCGGACCTGCCGGTAGAGACCGTGAGCTGGGACGACGTTCAGAAATGGCTGGCGGAGATGAACCGAAGGCATCCCCTGCCCGAGGGCTGGGTGTGGGATCTTCCGACGGAGGGGCAGTGGGAATACGCCTGCCGGGCGGGAACGAGGGGGCCGTATGCCGGGAGCGGGAAGCTGGACGCGATGGGCTGGTATGACGGCAACAGCGGAGGAAAAACGAAGCCAGTCGCCATGAAGCAGGCGAACGACTGGGGGCTTCACGATATGCACGGGAACGTGTGGGAATGGTGCCGGGACTGGTATTGGGAATATTCGACGGATTCCATCACGGATCCCGTAGGTATTGCTTCGGGTTCCCACCGAGTGTTCCGAGGCGGCTCGTGGCGCGCCATCGCGCAGGAGTGCCGATCCGCAGTCCGCATTGCGGGCAAGCCAGACATCCAGAGCATCGATTTCATCGGCTTCCGACCCGCCATCGTCCCCGCTCCTCAGCCCCTCAACTTGAAACCTTAAACCTCAAACTTCCTCCCCCTCCCACCACCCCGTTTTTCCCCGCCAAATCGGGCCTCAAACCCTTGATCTTTCGCGGTTTTCGGCTATCTTTGGCCTTTCGCGAAACCGCCTCTTCCGGGCTGCCCCGGATGGCCCTTTCCGATCCGTCTTCCGACCGGCGATCCGCCTCCCGGAAACCCTGCCAAACCCATCCCCGATTTGCCCATGTCCGACTCCGCCGAAGACCTCCAGCCTCCGCAACCGACCGGCGAATACGGCGCCGGTCAGATCGACAAGCTCGAAGGCCTCGAAGCCGTCCGCAAGCGCCCCGGCATGTACATCGGCGACCCCGCCACCGAGCGCGGCCTCCACCACACCGTCTTCGAGGTGCTGGACAACTCCATCGACGAGCACCTCGCCGGCCACTGTCAGCGCGTCGTCATCGCCATCCACGCCGACGGCTCCCTCTCCGTCGAGGACGACGGCCGCGGCATCCCGGTGGACATGCACCCGAAGTTCAAGATGCCCGCCGTCGAGCTGGTCCTGACCAACCTCCACGCCGGCGGCAAGTTCGGGCAGGGCGCCTACAAGTTCTCCGGCGGCCTCCACGGGGTCGGGGCGAAGTGCGTCAACGCCCTCTCCGACTGGTTCAAGGCCGAGGTCTACCGCGACGGCAAGATCCACCACATCGCCTTCGAGCGCGGCAAGACGACCCGCCCGCTGGAGGTCGTCGGCACGCTCGACGACCCGACGCGCACCGGCACGAAGATCAGCTTCATGCCCGACGCGACGATTTTCACCGCCGGGATCGATTTCAACTTCGACTACCTCACCGCCCGCCTCCGCGAGCTCGCCTTCCTCAACCCCGGCATCACCATCGAGCTCATCGACGAGCGCGGCGACTCGGAGCGCAAGTCGGTCTTCTACTACGAGGAGGGCATCGTCGAGTTCGTCCGCCAGCTCGGCGAGAACAAGGACCTCATCCACGCGAACCCCATCGTCCTCAAGGGCCGCCGCATGGTCCCCATCGACGACAACGGCAAGACGGTCGAGGACGAGTGCTACGCCGACGTCGTGCTGCAATACACCGGCGACTACCACGAGAACATCCTCTGCTTCGCCAACTCCATCCCCAACGGCGACGGCGGCACCCACCTCAGCGGCCTGCGCGCCGCCCTGACCCGCGCCGTCAACACCTACGCGAAGAACAACAAGCTGCTCAAGGACAAGGATCCCGCGCTCTCCGGCGAGGACTGCCGCGAGGGCCTCGTCGCCGTGCTCTCCGTGAAGCACCCAAACCCGCGCTTCAGCTCGCAGACCAAGGAGAAGCTCGTCAACAACGAGGTCGAGGGAGTCGTCTCCTCCATCGTCTATGACGGGCTCAGCGCCTACTTCGACGAGAACCCCCAGCTCGCCAAGCGCATCGTCGATAAAGTCGTCAACGCCGCCCGCGCTCGCGAGGCCGCGCGCAAGGCCCGCGAGACCGTGCGCAAGTCGGCCATGACCGGCGGCGGCCTGCCCGGCAAGCTGGCCGACTGCTCCTCGCGCGACCCCGCCGAGAGCGAGATCTACATCGTCGAGGGCGACTCCGCCGGCGGCTCCGCCAAGCAGGGCCGCGACCGCCGCACCCAGGCCATCCTGCCGATCCGCGGCAAGCTCATCAACGTGGAGAAGGCCCGCCTCGACAAGGTGCTCCAGAACAAGGAGATCCAGACCATGATCACCGCCATCGGCGCGGGCATCGGCGACGGCGAGGGAGAGGGCACGTTCAATCTGGAGAAGGCCCGCTACCACAAGGTCGTCATCATGACCGATGCGGACATCGACGGCGCCCACATCCGCACCCTGCTGCTGACCTTCTTCTGCCGCCAGATGCCCGCGCTGGTGAAGGCGGGCTACGTCTACATCGCCCAGCCGCCCCTCTACAAGATCACGCGGAAGCGGAAGGAGCAATACGTGCAGGACGACACGCAGCTCAACCGCATCCTCATCGAACTCGGCGCGGACGACGTGAAGCTGAAGGCGGGGGTCGACGGCTCCGGCGAGACCTTCGCCAACGACCAGCTCAAGGAGGTCCTCGAGATGCTCTCCAAGCTGAACCGATACAGCGACGTCATCGCAAGGAACTCCGGCGACTTCGAGGCCTACCTCTCCGCCGGACGCGACGGCAAGCTGCCCGAGTATCTCGTGCAGGTCCGCGAGGGCAACGAGATCAGCGTCTTCTACTTCCTCGGCGAGTCCGAGCTGCGCGACTTCGCCGCGGAGAATCCCGACCTGCACCTCTTCGGTCGCCGCCCCGTCCTCCTCGACGGCGAGAACGGCGGCCCCGCCGCGAAATCCGACGGCCCGACCCGCCGCGCCCGCCTCGTCGAGATCCACGAGGCCAACTCCATCGCCAAGCTCATCAACCGCCTCGGCGAGCTGGGTCTCGACGTGCGGCATTTCGCCTCGCAGGACGAGCCGCTTTTCCAGATCGTCGAGGGCGACGGAGAGCACGCAAGGGTGCACCCCGTCTTCAGCGTGCCCGAGATCCTTTCCAAGATCATGGAGATCGGCCGTCGCGGCATGGAGATCCAACGATTCAAGGGCCTCGGCGAAATGAACGCCAAGGAGCTTTTCAACACCACGATGGACCCCGCCACCCGCAAGCTCCTGCGCGTGAAGATGGACGAGGACAATGCGGTGGAAGCCGACAAGATGTTCACCATCCTCATGGGCGACGCGGTGGAGCCGCGGCGGCAGTATATCGAGGATCATGCGCTGAATGTGCGGAATCTGGACGTTTGAGGGAAGTCATGGGTCACGGGTCATGAGTCACGAGGAAGAAGCCGCGAATGGACATCGATGATCTCAAGATCTACCAAGAGTCGATGAGGATTGGTGATGCCATTTGGGAGGAAGTCGTGCGGTGGGACTACTTCGCCCGCGACACGGTTGGAAAGCAGCTTGTCCGTTGCGCCGACTCCATTGCCGCCAACATCGCCGAAGGCTACGGGCGCTACCATTTCGCCGAGAACAAGAACTTCTGCCGCTATGCCCGAGGCTCCCTTCAGGAATCCATCACCTTCCTGACAAAAGCCCGAAATCGAAATCTCATCCCTTCCGATTCCGCAACGCATCTCATCCACGATCTCACCACCCTGCGAAAACGCCTCAACGCCTATATTCGCACCATCGGCGATCATGGGAACTCGTGACCCATGACTCGTGACCCATGAC